>NZ_CP084472.1:0-684858 GCF_020405225.1 Natrinema sp. DC36 | reverse complement strand
GATCCGTTGGACTGAACTTCTCTGCTATATCGTGGTACTGTTCGGTATTGAAGTATCCCACACGTTCGAGAAACACTTCAGCATCATCCATTGTAATATCCCACCGCTCTGCAAGGTCATGCATAGGATCGAAGGTATAAGCGTACTCTTCGTCGCTCATACGGTCGTTTTCTACCGTCATTCGTCGTTGAACACCTTGTTGATTTTCCAGTCGTCCCACGTCAAGTCATTAGGGATGTGGGACGCCATTTGATGAACTTTGCCCTCTCCAGCCAACTCGGGAATGTTGATATCCGCATTCTGATAATACGATCTAAAGAACCGCCCGTCTCGGTAATGTGTCTCCAGATATGAACTTGCCTTTACTGCTAACTCATCATCGTCATAAACGACGAGACCACCCACGTCAGCGATCGTTTTAAGGATCTCGACCCGCGGTATAGGCGAGCCCCACGATCCTCTAAGGCTCCGCATGACCATGTCTGCGTACACGTCTCGTTCACCGATATCGAGTGATTCGATGTACTCTCGTTTGTTATTCATTCTGCTAACACCTCTTCAATCGGATCTTCTAACTCTTCAAACTCGTCGTTTGGCAACAACAGCCAGCCTAAAATTCCAATTAGGCACTCTACCATCACCCAGGTTAGTATCAACGAACCGTGGACTGTGAGTAAGACCATTACCTTCACCAGTTTTAAGATCCCACGGTCGTCTTTATTCCAGATACTCTTCCACGATTTAACCACTTTCCGAATCAGTTTATTGTTGTATGATTGAATTGTCTTAATCATCGTTTTCCCTCATCTTTAACATCTCCATCTGCTCATCGTACACGACTCCCATATTATCGAGTGCGTCTTCGAGCGCCTCGAACGGGAATGCGTCGTTAGTGACAAGTCTGTGCAGCGCGAGAGCGGTTTTTTCAATGGCTTTGACCTCTTCTACCATCATTGAATCTCCACCATCATCACGCTGCTCTCTCGCCCTCATAAGCACTCCCAGTTGGAATGCGGTACTGCCGTGGCGATGCTCCTCGTGGTAATCGAGCAACTCGTTAATTCGTTTCTGTAGGTTGTTTCGTGTCA
Organism: Natrinema sp. DC36; assembly: GCF_020405225.1. Classification (NCBI taxonomy): domain Archaea; kingdom Methanobacteriati; phylum Methanobacteriota; class Halobacteria; order Halobacteriales; family Natrialbaceae; genus Natrinema; species Natrinema sp. DC36. The sequence goes on along the minus strand of NZ_CP084472.1, from coordinate 683,770 downwards.
TTGATCTCTCTCCTCTGGAACCGTGAACACCACGTGTCTCCCCACCATCTTCACATCAAGTGGGTGTCCTGATAACCCAAGTTGTTCTTTCACCGCCTCCGCATCTACTCCATGCTCCTCGAATCCGTCTGGAATATCATTATTCATCGTTCTACCCTCACCAATTTTTCTTCGAACCGCGTTCCGCATGTGGTACACTTCGCATCCACACCATCTCGGACATGAAGTTCGGTCACAAGACCGAGACACCCATCCTCTGGGCACTGACTCATTTCGTACTTACTCATCGTCCCACTCCAGGCACACGTCGAGGATTAGAACAGAACTGGTCGTCCCCGCGTATCCAGCCTTCACTTTTATCTCTTCAACTGGGATGTTGTTCGCCCAGAATTCTGATTCGATCTCGTCTGCGATTCGCTCAATTTCATCGAGCGTGCTTCCACGTCCGATCGACGCTTCCACAGACGGGTTGAACGAACTTGAAATGCCAGCGAAATCGGCCTCCTCTGGCAACATCTCCTTGATCTCCTCAAACTCGTCCTGCGTCCATTGACGGACATCGGTTGTTGTAATGGTCATGGCTTCTACCCTATCGTATACTTACCACGTACATACATAAAACTATCGAAGTTCTACAACCACGGCTCAATCTCGATCAAATCCTCGAGACGTTCCTCGCACTCGAGAATGTCTATGTCGCCACGCACGTACGCCTCTTTCGCTTCCTCAAGCGAGTCAGTGGTTACGGTCGTTTTCTCCGCGTAATCATTCTGCGGGTCATTGGGAGTGCCACAACCCCACTCTAAAATATTATCACTACAATCGTCGTTCTGTGATGTGTCTACGGTGCTGCGTTCGAACACCTCGAGAACGTTCTCGAAACTACCGTATTTCTCAATATACGGCTGTATCACATCCTCATCGATATCAGAAAAACTGTCTGCCTCGTCTAACTCAACAGCAAGCGGGAGGTGTTCGGTCTCAGTCAACATCGGCTCTGGTGGTAGTTCACCCGCATCAATACGCTCTTTCAACTCACCCAGAAGGGGGCTGTTAGCTAAACTACCAGAGTGAGGCGTTCCAGCGTACTGATCAGTGATATCATGGTTATCGACCAACAGACGGTCGTTATCCATCTTGATCTCTACTCCCTGGTACGTGGTCTGGTACTGGACATTCCCGTAATCTACACCACTGTTATCGACGGAAGATATACAAACTTTAACACCAGCACGAGTGTGTTTGTTACACTCCCTTGATAAGTTATTACATTCTACGGGACTTAGATCAGTTACTTCAATTTCAACCGTCCCTTCATCATTATGTTCATACACTTCCACATTCCTCGCACCTTGCTCATATGCCATTGCTGCAAGGTCTTGAAGTGATGAGACGTTCTCCGCCTCTGCAATCTCACTTTTCGAAAGCTCCATACTCTCTGTCATGTTATTAGAGGGTAACGAACGATGGTTTGATATCGCCCTCTCGAATGAGATCTGGAACCGTGTAATCACACTCACACTCGTCACACGTCCATGTCGGCTCATCCATTGTTGTTACTGCAAACTCCATGATGGAGTTGTGGTGTGGACAACGCTGCCCCTTCGGAATCGCGGTACCTACCTTCATACACCACTATTCAACACATAGGTACAAAAAACTTGCGTTTTACTTACCACTGATAACACACGTATGCGGAATACAAAATACAGTCGTGTAAAACATACCCGAAAACTTTAAGGCATATAGGTGGTAAGTACTGGGTATGAACATCGTAACAAACGGTGTGAGCGTGTATCATGAAGGAAACCAGATCGGTCGATGTGCTCGAGATCTCCATGCATCGGGGAGAAAGGGCGTCTTCGTCTGGTATAACGAGGGGCTGCGGCGTGCTCGCAAAGGTAAGTGGACGATGGATGTGTCGGTTGAGAAAAAGATCAGTGTGTCAATTAAAACAATCTTGGTTGCTGACGCATCTCGACACGCAGTTTACGCCATAGATCGTGAGGAATTTGTAAAATCGTCTACTACAAAGGGCCGTAGGAAACAGTATGTAGCAAAGGAGTCTGATGATTTCGTTGAAAAAGTGTCTGATAACCCAAACGATATTCTCAACGGGAATTTGTGGATAGAAAGCGGTAACAGGCCTGATACCCACTATCATGTAAAAGCCAATGAAGCATAACCATTCGAGAACGAACATTCCTATGGTATGAATCTTGTGGGCTTCTGACGATATTGTTACCACACCATAACCTTTTTATTATCTCCCGTCAAAGAGATGAGTGAAGACAAAAACAATGAATTGGGACAACGTCGGATATGTTATTAGTTCGCAGTACAGAATTGAAATTATGAAGCGGCTGGACGAAGGGCCAAAGACTCCGTCTGCAATGGCGAAACCAAACAGTGACATTCCCATTGCACACGTCTCTCGAGCACTCACTAACCTCCGTGAAAAGGATCTTGTAGAACTGCTCGTCCCAGAGGAGCGGAAGAAAGGACGAGTCTACGGGCTCACTGACGAAGGTGAGGCGATCTGGGAAGAAGCGAAGAAACAGGTAACTGCATGATACCTACCATCCACATACCAAATAGTAACAGTTATATGTATACAACTACTATACTGTAGTAGGGGGGAGTGTGGTCGGTTTGTGGGGTATAACTGTGCTAATTACTGTGTTGTATATTAACCGCACTGAAGTGCTGTAGCGGAGGCTGTTGCGGTATGGTTGTGGCGGAGAGACTTCTTGTATGCGGAGCGGTGGCTGTTGTGTTGCTGTAGTTACAATGTCGTATACACTGTCGTTAAACATTATCTGGTAACTACATCGGAATATTTATTACCCCACATGGTAAAGAAGTGGATGTGATGTCGAAAGCAGCCAACAACAGTGATTCGGGAACAGCGCCAACAGTCAATGGACACGCTCTCGACAGTGTTCAGGGCATAATACATGCCTTTTCATATCTCGGTGAGGAGTACAACAAAGGCGACATCTACGAGATCTCGACGTTGCACGGTCGTGATGCGGTTGCGATCGAGTCACGCACATCCCGATTTCAACACATGGATAAGATCCTCGCAGTTCACGGGAGAGACGTGCTCATCAGTGACATTACGTCACTGTCTGACGGTCGGCTCAAGATCGAGATAGTTGAGGAGTAGTTACCATTCCATAACAACTATATACCCACATGAATAACACATTCATGTAATGCAACCAGTTGAAGCCATTCAAGAACGGATTGACGACGGACAAATTATCGTGCTTTTGCAGGACGAATTTAACGAACCCCACGAGCGTGTCCGAACGACGTTCGAGGATTGTGATGCGCTCGAGTTGTACGCTCACCACTGTATGAGCGCGGCTGACCGTGAAAACGCTCGTGTCGAGCTTCACGAATTACGGTCATAGCTGATTTCGCAAGCCTTATTATCTGGTAACTACTATGTATGTATATGGGAGCAGATACCCACAGTACGGCGGTGCCAACGAATAGCGAACCAACCCTCCCCACCGACGATGTCCACGGTTTTCGAATTGAGTCTGTAGTTCACAAGAGTGGGTGTGATTACGCACTCGAAGATCAAGACGGGGATGTCTGGTTTTATCGGGATGGGTTGACTAAATCAGAGGTTGGTGGTTGTTTCGGAAGTTGGGACGGGACACTTAACGATCTCATTGAGGCGCTCATCGACTTCGCTGACTACGAGACCACTGACATAGGCGCTCGCCTGGACGAGATTGAGGCGCGTATCAGTGGCCTTGAGGAGACCGTCGAGGAGTTGAAGGGGAGTGAACAACCAGAAATGGATGATGAGTTGTGGTATAAATTCAGTGATGGTGGATACGACAAATTCTCTCGATCGAACGAGTCGGCTGTAATTGTGAACGATGAGGGTGCTATGAATAGAACAGTCGTTTCAAATAATATGTACGGTAGCGATGGTCAGGAGAATAGTGGATGGGGTGTTGATAGTACCATCCCAATGCCGTACCGAGGGGAGTATAATGAAGCGTGGAATGTTCGAAATCTCGAGACCCTCCGCGAGTCGGATCTGCCCTTCACTCCGTAAAGCGTAGTTCGCTATATCGATTCTTTTCGGTAGACTTCTCTGTCGATAATCTCGACAGCTAACTCATCGGTTGATCGAAACCGATAGAGTTATTATGAGGTAGCCATATGGTAGTAGTATGGGAAGTGAAGATCTGATCGTTGATGAAGTGGTTGCGACAGCAAAACGCATTGAAGCGATGGACGACCCAAGTGAAGAGCTTGATCCGTTTGAGATAAAAGTGGAAGCGTCTATCGACGGTGATATCAGTGAAATTATCGCCGTACTCACTACGGGCGGTCCGCATATCGAGGTTGCGTTATACGCGGGTCGAGTCGATGGATGGTGGGGCGGTGATGAACACACCGCTTCGATCATGGACGAAGATACCGAAACGCTACTCAGTCACCTCGCCGACCTACATCAAAGCTACTGGGAGAACAACGTCATCCAGTAATCGGCACACTTATTATGTGGTAAGTACATGGTTGTGGTATGGTAAGCGACCTTGTCGAACGGTTCAAAGAGGAATTTAATGCGGAAGAGGCATACGACATAGTAGCACACGCAACCGCTGACGATACATACGTCGGTGAAGACGGTATTGTCGCCCTCATTCCAAAAACCGAAATCAAATTCGGTGTTGTCGATCTCACCGAACTTGAGAGTGTGGGGTGGTCGCAGACAGACACTCTCGATGTCGATGGTAATATGACACGGACCTGGCGTTTCGAAAAAGAGGGTGTGCGTCATTACGTCACAGCCGAATACGTCGATCGCATTCTCGACGTGTTAGGTGAGGAACGCGAATATCTCAATAACAATTCCGAATCTCGGTTTGATCGAGGCAACGTCTATCCAGTCGTAATCGATGGTGGTGAGGACTACTGGTTCATGGTCTCACCTATCAAACTGTAAATCGGTACACTTATTATGTGGTAAGTACATGGTTGGTGTATGGTAGTCAGCGAGACACCCGATGCCGACCACGTTGAACAGATCAAAATTGGTGTAGCCGAAGAACACCTCGAAACCTATCCTGATAAACCAGACGATCATCCAAACACCATTACGGGGGAGGCGGAAGTCGAGATCGCTTTCGCTGATGGTGTTGAGTATGATCTCGATGTCGGTCCAGACGGTAACATCATCATTCAGTACTGGAAGAGTATGGAGGCGGAAGAATGAACGACGAGCGTCCGATCATTGACGACCGTGTGTTGATCGATGCTGGACGATTCACGTACAACGTGTCCAATATCTTCATTGATGGGGAGGGGACGACAGTAATTCGCCTTCGAGACGGCAACAGACACGTTGGAAAGACCAAAGAAGAGCTATACGAAAAACTCGATGAAGGGTGGAGCGTGGAGGAGAAACAATGATGAAACAAATTAGCATGGCCGTCGTTGTGCTCATCACCCTCGTTGGCACCCTTGCGTTCTGCGCTGCTGTAGGTGATGGTTTGTATTGGGCTGCTACGGGTGAACAAAACTTCTACGATCCAGTATTACTCGGGATCATAGGCGTCATGATCGCATGTTGCGGTGGGTTCGGTGTGTTCATCGTTGACGAAGAGTTGTAAAACAGAAGCTTTATTATGTGGTAGCCATATTGTACGAGTATGGCAAGTGAAGCCACCTCCGAAGAGGCAGAGGACATAATAATAACCGCGGAAGGCGTGCAGATCCGTGCGAACGAGACCGTCTCGACAGGCGAGTATGAGACGGGCAACGTTGGTGCGACGATCGATGCATCTGTCGAGGGTGTGGATATCACCAATGGACTACCAGACGAGGTTACACAACGCCTCTACGCCCTACAACGAACCATGCAAAACACGACGAAAGCGGCTGCGGAAGAGCGGAAGAAAGAGGCGGAAGGACTCAAATGAGAGTAGCATACGACGACGACAGCCACATGTACTTGCTTCAAGGACCAGGGGTCGGTATCTGGTTCAAACGGTGTGAGAAGCGAGGGAGCCGATTGGTGTTGTATAAATCACGTTCAATGGAAGAACGTGTGGGCTACGTCGATGGTGTCGATAAGGACAAGCTCGAGGTCGGAATGACAATGGTTCGTAACGATCTCGAAGAATTCGATCTCGAAGGAAATAACCAATATCAATAATGAACGGAGAACTACAACAATACATCGAGCAACTCAGAGAGTACGGTGATATCGACAAAGTCCACGTCCGCGATGATGAAGAAATCATCACAGTGATGAAAAATAATGAGGCGATGGGGCTCGGAAAACACGTTACAAAGAAATTCCTCGAGAATGGGTACGCGATCCTCGAGTGTGGTTACGGAAAGATCATGTTCGGACGTGTCGAACCGTCGTTTGAATTCTCAGACGAGTAAGATTTTCTTCTTACTTACCAACTGTGTGCTGAGTAGATACCACAAACTTTATGGTGTGGTAAGTACATGGATGTAGTATGGCAAGTGAAGCCAACTACGAAGTGACCGAAGATACGAACGGATCTGTTCGACGCAAATACAATACGCTAATAGCTCGAGACGACTGTGTGTTCACGTTCCTCGATGATACGTTCGTGTATCCAGATGATGAACGTGACTTTCATGGTGCGACTGGTACGCGCATGGTTCCCGTGACCGAGGAGGAGATGCAACGGCGGCGTGAGCAAATGCGAGATCCAGAATGGTCTGGACTACATCACATCTACGTTGAGCAAGTTGAAGACGGTCTTGACAAGTCGTGGACCCAGTGGATCGATGAACAGCTACGCATCGAGGGAGATCGACTGCTCTATGATCCGTCGTACGAACACAAGTACGGCGAGATCGTCCGTGAAAAAGTATCCCGTGAGTTGGGGATGGAAAATATTGTAGCCGTCGAATGCATCGGTGGGGGTCGCATGTTCTCTGGCGGTGAGAACGAAAATGAATGGGGGGTAGTGTACGATCAAGAGGCGGTTGCTGTGGCGTTCGATGCGGAGGAGGGACAGTTCCCCGACGACGGTTACTGAGAGGAGCATAGTCGTTTTCTGAGCGGTTTTTCAATTGGTTTGGTGGAAACCACGTGTCTTTTCTAAAAACAGTGTGGTGGGTGCCACAGCCACGTGAGGAGAGATCTGTGGGTGAGTTGCGCTCGAGCCAGAATTATAATTAGAACCGTTTTTAACTTTCCCCAAAAATCGCCAGAAATATTATTAGGGCCTATTTCGAGGTTGCTGAAAAAATCGCCAGAAATATTATTAGGACGCGATCTGCAAAGCAGATCACAATCCTCGCCGAAAATCGCAGATTTTCAATTAGGGTCTATTTCACTAATCTGATATTATCCCCTCGTTCCCTTCGGTCCACATAACTGGTGGTAATATTATCCTGAGTAATACTGATGGTGTGAGAAATACATCTGAGTAATATCGGCGAGCATAACTGTGGGTTATGCGGCGGTGTGATTTCATACACTCAAGTAATGGAGCGATCGACATAAAAGAGACCATGTCGGTAATATTTGTCACTCAATCCATTCGTGAGAGTAATATCCAATGATCGTATTTTCCATATCCTGTTACACGTGTGTGGTGCGTCGATATCGGTGGGTTTATGTGGGTCGGTATGTAAGTGGTAATTGGATATGAGCGATATAATCGTAACGGATAACGATACTCTCGACCGTGAGACCGCTGTGAGTAAGAGTCAAACACCGAACGGACACGCACCCTATGGTGTTGCTGGTATGTTCGTTGATGATGCACATATCGTATGCGCGGGCTGTGTGAGCGACGAAGAATGGCACAACGAAGATAACAGCGTAATGTTCGGTGATGCGGAAAGTGACTATCCTGGCACCCTTTGCGCCGATTGTGAAAAACCGCTCGACACTCACATTCTTGTCTACAAGTCACAAGATCCGAAGCTTTTCTTCAGGCTACGAATGTCTGAAGAATTGGGCGAGTATAACGAGTGTCTAACCATTGAACAAATCGCTGAGAAAGCGAAAGAAAAGGCCTATGAAATGGGATATGCGGAGGCAAGTCCCATTGAAGGTGAATACGGTGAAGGTGGCGAATTCGCCGATTCAAAACCCGAGGTTCCAACGGACTCCGCTCGTTGGGCTAACATTCTTGCCCCTAAGCTCCGTTCGATCGCTGGATACGAAGATAGTGGGTATGGTACCTATCAAGAGTTACCGATTGATGTCGTGCATGACATCTATAACGAAGATGTTTCCACCGCATTCCGTGAAGGATATTACGATTGTGCGGAGGGAAAAGAACAATGAAAACTGTTGCTTGCCACAGCGGTTGTAAGCGTGAATTTAAAGTCCCTGATAACCACAAGAATGATGTCGAATACTGTCCCTATTGTGGTGGTACGGAGATTTGGATTGAGCTATAAAACGGTTTGAAATAAAGTCAGTTATTTTTTGACCTTCGATTATTACTCTTGTGCATACCGCCACCTTTATGTGCGATGGTAACTAAGTGGTAAGTGTAACATGAGTAGAAGCCAACTCCCTGAAAAGTTCGTTGAAGCGCGTAAACGCCGTGAGAAACAGCGGGAAGTGAACGAGAGAAAGACGGATCAATGACGATCAAACCATACTGGGCTGCGGAAGTGACCGCGGTCGTTGTAACAGCGTTATTACTCATCGGTCTTGCACTAACATGATAATACAACACACGGTTGATATTGAACACTCGAGTGACATAATATCATTCGGTGGTACGTTTCAAGTCGGTAACTATTCTCATTCAGGATCGATCGACATTCCGAAACCGTAGCGGAGAGTCAGTTATTTTTTGGCTCCGAGTTATTACTGTGGCGCATTCCCAGGAAATCGGTAAGTTTATATGTGTGTATAAGTAAGTGGTATGTATGTCTCAAGACAAAGATACGGACGTACGACAGATAATAAACGCAGTCGCCGATGGTTGGAACGAATTTGACGGGCTCCCGCCATACTCTGCCGAATACGAACGTGATAAATTTGCACTGTCGATTCAGAAAACGAATTGTTATGAAATTTCACTTCATCATCCAAGTGGTGAAGATACGGGAATGGATGGATACGCAAAAACGAACGTGTTAGATCAAAGCGCATGTGATACTGTCAAAGAAGCTAAGAAAGTTGTGGAAAACTATTCTAACAATCCAAACGAATATCTGGGATAACTGAGACTTTTTTATTTGTCTCGAGAATATAACTGTGAGTTATACCGCCCTACAATGTGCATGATTCATTCGATGTGCTTGTATGCGGTATGCACGTAACGTAGGGAATCAGTCGGATCGACTGGAGAAACTGACCCACGGGCATTCTATGGCTTTCTATGAGTGTGTAGCAGTGGCTCAACGAGTGTAATACAGTGTTCAATGGGTGTGTACTCTTATCCGCAAATTATTATCTCGAGTAATATCCTCTTGTCTCGAGTGACTGCCATGCCTTGCGTACGCGGGAAACGAAAGCCTTATGTGTGTATGCACTAAGTGGTAAGTACGAGGCAACTCGTCGCGGGCTATCTGGTAAGCACATCCGCGTAAGATAGCCTAAACAAGCCACCAAAAACACAGTGATTCACCAATGTACAAAGCACACACGACGGTAAAACCGACGAATCTCGAAGGAAACAACGATATCGCTCGAGAGGACACACATCTGACTGAATCCGACCTATGCGATGTGTTGGGACGATGGTACGCCACAACCAACCCGAATCATGTCGAGTCATTCGTGCAAGGTGCGTACGATACGATCGCTCGAGTGAATTCGGTTTGGTACGACCGCATTCCTGTTCCAGTCATATGGACCGATGAGGATCCCTATGATAGTTTCGCTGATATGAAAGAGTCAGTCGCTCGAGATAATGAGCTTCGGGTGTTCAGTGGTGGTTCCACTCCAGAACACATGTCATGGGAAGATAACGTGAAGGCTCGAGCAGTGCATGATTGGTTTGGGCATCTCGAGTGTGATACCGACTTTTCGCTCGAGGGAGAGTATAAGAAATTTGAACACATCAAGGGGCGCTATCCCCGTTTCGTTCGCCCGCTATTGTTCACTGAGATAGTCGGTCAACGAGCGGCCGCATCCTACTACGATGGTTTCGGGTATCCCCGTTTCACACAAAAGGCACTGTTCGCTCCGTGTTATCTGCGTACCATGATGAGACATGCATTCAATGACTAACTCGAGTTAATTCAGGCACTAACTCGAGTGAAAGGCCCCCATCAAGATTAGCTTCGGTGGGGTGTCGCACGCTCGTTCCACTGGGGTCCATTAATTCCCCCTCTGTGTTGTAAAACGATAGCAGATATATGGAAACCGCCACCATGACTGTAAAAATTATTATTTTTGTGAGACGAGTTGCACCCAAATTTCCGCGCCCTTCCTACCGCTTAAAAGTTCCAGAAATATGATTAGGAGGGGTTACGCTCATTCATGAACGAGCATGAAACCGATCAGATGCATCATCGGGGAATGTCACTTTCATTACACCACCACTCATTTTCAGGTAGTCTGATGGGACACTTATAAACACCATCTACAGACATTATAGCCTCTGTTAGCTCATCAGAGTCGATATTGAATCCAGATACTTCTACAGTGTATTCATCTGCAATGAATGTCATAGCGTACCTCCACAGTACGGACAGTAACGCCAATTCCTATAGTTAGGCTGTTCTAACTCCATTCTATCGTACCACACTCGATTGCAGTTTGTGCATTCAACTTTCATACCGATACACCAGTCCAATTACAACCGATGATGTGTTCTGCTTGATGTTCCATGTCAACCATCAATTTAACGTTTGAGGGTCTATTATCTTGCTTATGTTTATTTATATGATGTACTTCAGTTCCATCTGCAAAGACAGCATGGGGGTCTTCTCCGTTTGCAATCACAAGGAGTTGATGAATATAAACTCCCTTGTTATCATCTCTACACCATGCTTTACGATATCCACGTGGATCTCGAACATATGATGCTATCGGAACTCCAGCACCGCCTGGTCCTCGAGCCTCTATATCGTATTTATCCAATTTCCTCCCAATAGTTCTGGCACTACAGTCAAGTTCATCACCAATCTCACTTTGACTCATCTCATCATCAATATACATTTTACGAAGCAACTCCTCATCTTCATATCTTTTACTCCCCATATACTTACTACGTACTACAGACTGATAAAAGTCACGGTTGTATCCATCAAATTGGTCCGCCATGCACCCTACCGTGACACGACTCGCAGAGGGTGATTAGGTTGCGAAACGTGTTGGTTCCTCCACACCCTAATGGAACGATGTGGTGGATCGGCGCTGAACTATTCACGTTCGTTCCACAGCCCTGGCACGTGTAGTCGTCCCGCTCGAGGACCGCAACACGCATCTCACGCCATTCGCTCTCCTCTGGGTAGTCAGCCATCTGAATACAGCCGAGTAGCTCGTCATACGGCTGTTGCTCGATCCAGTCGGTTGTGGCGATCACTCCAGCGTTGTCCTTCGATTTGACGCCTCTATACCAGACGTAGTTTGCAGAGTCGTGATGCGTAACAAGTATGTTCTCATCACGAGTCTTGTGCCAGTAATAATTACCGATACGGATGTGCTGACTCACGCTTGAAATAACACCTCTCCAGATTCGCTACACTCCCATCCCCCACATTTAGGACATCCAAATGTCTCTGCTTCAGCACCACATATTTTACACGTTTCTTCCCCGTCGAAATCAATGTGTCTCCCGTCCCATTCCGATGGGGGTATTTCTTCGTGGCTCATCCTTCCACGTAGATGTAGCCGTCGTATTCGACGTATAGCTCGTCTACATCAGACACGTCAATTGTTTCGATCTCTACATCCCTCGAACTATCTGATAGTAATTCAGTCATATTGATGGTCCTTGGTACTCGTAGTATTTCACATCAGTTGCATGGTACGGACACCCGTAGCAGTATCCACATTTGCTCCGCCCAGTAACGATATTAGGATGCGTCACGACAATGTTGTTCTCATATTCCCGTACAAGAGCCTGATATCGGTGTTCGCCCGTCCAAAACTGACTTGCGTAGTTCATCACGAATTTTGGCGACCTCGAGACATCTTGTATAGGTTCGGAATCAATCGCATCACAACCTCATCCCCCTCTTCTCCTTCAGGAACGTGGATTGTTCGAGTCACAGTGGAATCTCGTCACGATCGTAGCCCGCTTCAGCGATGCGGTCACGGACTCGTTGTCTGCGGTCAACACTCTCTCGCATCTTACGAGACTCTCTGATGAAGCGCATTTGTGCTGCTCGATGGTCGAGATATCCGAATGGGATATCATCTTCGTTTGCTTCACCCACAGCGAAGACAATAGCCTGATACTCCCCAGTATCAAGGTCCTCGAAGTATGTTACACCAACATTCTCAGTGAGTATATCAGTCCAATAGTCCATACTCTCCTCCTTATACTACTTACGTGTTACTTGCACTTTAATGTTCCGATTACAGACCTACGATTGTCACGACTGTCTCAATTCTCGCAACTGTTTTATATATTAGTTGTGTTCTGTGAGACGTGTTGTTAGCTTACGGACACTATTAGTCCCCCACTTAAAACGGGAAGAGGGGCTGGAAAAGCTACACCAATCTAATATCCCCTCTGAAATTAACTGGTAACTAAGTCGCAACATTTATGTGTCTGTGGTGCGTAAGGATAACTGTAAGTAATAGATATGGGAGTCGAATCGCATAATCTGTCTCGGAAGGCAAATGACGGTAGTCGAGATGATATGAGGGATGATCGGTACGACGAGCAGCGGTATGAGAGCCGTGACAGTCGATCTAATACCGATACTTCGTTTATCGAATACGATATAGATAGTCTTCAGGTTAGTCAGCGTCGGAAGAATGAGTATAAGCGGATGCTCCGTTGGCAGGAAGGTGAGGATCCGTACGACGCTTACTCATCCAATCGGAAGAGTCGTGAGCAGCAGAACCGAGAGGAATGGAAGCGACGGATTGTTGATACCTACACGTCTCATCTTGATCTAACTCGATATCAGAAGCAGCGAGTTAAGCACCTCACGCTCGATGTGATGCATATCAACTCGTTCGGTCACTTTTCCATTGAACAGATTGTTCTTGGAATTATCAACCGAGTTGCTCGAGAGGACGATCGTTGGATTGAGGACGAGAAAGGTTTCCAGAACCTCTGCATCGACGTTGGGTTTGAAGAAGGTGAGGTTGCTGGTCAGATGAAAACACTCCGCTCGATGGTCCGTGAGCGCATTCCGAGTGACAAGAAACGACAGCGTTGGGATTAGTTCGAAAGTTTAAATAGCATGTAAGACGTAATTACATGGTAAGTAATGAGCGTCTCAAGTTCATCGGCATCTTATACCAATATAGATACGGTTTGTGACAAGTGTGAAAAAGATTTTGACAGTGCCGAAGATCTAATAGTTCATCATACGAAGGTTCACACTCGAGGTGTGGATGGGGAGTACGAAGAATGTGATGAGTGTGATGAAGAATTTTACGACACTACATTGTATAGGCGACATTTATCAAGATCCCATGGGATAAGGAATGTTAGTAAAGTAGAAGTAGAATGTCACTGGTGTGAGGACGATCATTTGATTAACGAGGGTCAAGTGGGGCGATATGAAAGAACATTCTGTTCGAGAGATTGTCTTCACGAGTGGCAAAGTGAATGGATGAGTGGTGAAAACCACCATAATTGGAAAGGTGGGTGGAGTAGTGTAATATTTCCCAACGGTATGAGAGAAAAAGTTCTCGAACGGGATTATTACACGTGTAGATTGTGTAGAAAAACTGACGAGGAATCGAAGGAAGAACATGGTAGAGGATTGCATGTACACCATAGAACGCCACGAAGGTGTTTTGATAATGAAGATGAGTCTCATAGTCTCCATAATCTGATTTCGCTCTGCCCAAGTTGCCACAAACATATTGAATCAAAAATCGATCTTTTATAAGCGGGATACGAGATTACACTTTAAGTAGAACGAGTGTGAACCGATTGGTTCTCTCGTTCTGTTCGAGTCATTTCGCTGGGACCGAACGTGGCTCGTTCGTTTCTGCCCTTTATAGGTAGGAACGCCACCCCGACCACACCGTTTTGGTGTATCACTTCACTCATGGAACCTCCAGAACCTCCACACGACGATTACCCAGAGTCCTGGGAAACGTTTTGGCGTGGAGATGAACCGTGGGGTCGGACTGACGATGAAAAGGAGTTCTCGTTAGAGACGGGAAGTACGGAACCGACAGATGGTCGCTGTGGCGCACCAGTTCGTGATTACGAACGACGCTACGGCGAAGTCCGCTTCTGTACGCAAATGCCCGAATCTACGTTTGTAGAAGACGGTTCAGATTACTGCAAAACACACAAACAAATGGATGATCTAATGGAACGTGCCGACGAACTTTTCGAACATGGATACTTTGCAACGAACTTTATCAATTTTGCAAAGCACCTATCGCCTGAAAAGTTCCTTTTCGCCGTCGAGATGTTTGACGGTCTGACCGAACTTTCTCAGTTCGATCTCGAGGTGGAGCGTGTCGAACGTAACCTCGATACGTCTGGTTCTGATCTTATTCAAGAAAATTCGGTCAATGTTGAATTGCCGATGCCGCAGAGCGCCTTATACAAATTTCAGGCCACAGAATTGTGGTATGCAGCTCTCACCGAGGTTATGCAGCAGAACATGAAGGAGGTCGTGTTCAAAGACGGTGTCGCCGTCGATACGATTTCGCAGTCGGCTGATATGGAGGGGAAGATTACTGACACGAAAACGGAGAAAACTGAACATCATCTTCACCTCCCAATTTCCCGAGTCACGAAGGACATCAAAGAACACCTCAAGAACGGAGGTGTTGAGATCGATTCTGACGACGGTGGCGGCGTTCTGACGTTCCAGAAGAACGACTATACCCTATCGGTCAAGCCAGGTGAAGAATCGACTGACGACGAATCTGAGACGCCTGAGCCAATTTCTGCTGAACAGTTCACTCAAGAGATGGAGGACGACGGTGAAGCCGCAGAAATCGAATTAGAATAGATGACAGTACACCAGAACGTTCCAGACGAGTTGCGTCAGCGACTCCCACATGATATTAGACTGTATATCAGGAACTTCTGGCAGCATCCAAACGACCCAGAGCGGGATTACGACTTTTACGCCGACGACGGAGAGACGTTCCTGTCGTACATGGCTCACGAAGATGGGCCACTCGTCCCAGGTAACTGGGGAGACGTGGTCGTTCTGCTCTACGCTCGTGGTTGTCTGAAGACGACGACCGCGACAGCCGCAGCGGAGTGGGCTGTCTCAGAGTATCCGATGGTCGAGGTTGACGTTACTGCCCCACGGACGGAGCAGTTCGGTGAAGTGATGGACCGTTTCAAGTCTCACGTCAAACAGTCGGGACTGACATCGGTTCGAACCAAGAACAACGTCTCACACCAGAAGTTTGAGCGCCAACTCGAGAAGAGCAATGGAGACAAGGTCCACGTCGAGGCCGACGTAAAGGCACGATCGGCGTGGGGAGATGGTGACGGTCTGCGTGGTCTCCACGGTCACGTCGGTGTCATTGACGAGTTTCAGGACGTTGACGAGGGGATGTTCTCCACATTCCTCGAAGCAGTTGACCAGTCCGTTCCTCAAGTCGAATACTTCCCGACAATTGTTGTCATTGGAACGCCGAAAATGGCTAACTCTTTCTTCCACGAGTTGTGGGAGATGTCGGACCAGAAGTCTTGGGACGCCGACGAAGAGGCGTGGATCTCCCAGTCCGATGGTGACGAATTCATTCCTGTTGCACTCGAGGAGCAGCGAGAAGAACTTCGAGGAGAAGTAGAGGAGTTGGAAAAACACCTTGAAGGGTTGATTCGTGAGCGGTGGAATGAATATAAAACTCTCCACCGTGAGGACGCTCACACCGCCGATACGGAGTTTGAAACGGACGAGATCAAAGACATCCGTCGTGAGATAGAAGAGAAAACTGCTGCTGCTGATTCGATTGAGGGATATAAGGTCACTGGGTGGCACATCGATCAGTACGCTTCCCCGCTTCACGACGACGCTAAGATCGAGTTTAAGCGTCAGAAATACACGAAGAAGAAGTTTAAGAACGAAGTTCTGGCCGAGTTTTACACGCCAGAGAACGACCTACTGTCCGACAAGCACGTTGATGAGCGCCTCATCCCAGATAAGAGCTTTACCAACAAACGCGAGTTTGACGATAGTACGGTTGTAATGGGGGTTGACTGGGGTGGTGGTGGCGGTGAAGACGCATCTGATACGGTAATCGTCGTGGGTGAAAAGATCGAACACGACGATGAGTATACTATCGTCCTCCGTGACATCGAATTTATCGACTCTGATCTGAACAAGCAGGACGAGCTTGAGGAGGTCGAGAAGCGGATTCGAGACTATCAGGTTGATCGGGTCGCGGTGGACGAAGGATACGGTGCAAAGCAACGTGAGGACCTTCAGGACGGTAACAACATCTGGAACGACGATGGGTGGGATGACGTGTGTGGAGTTATTTACGGGAACATCAAAGACAAGGACAAGCCGAAGTTTTCCAATAACAACGCTCGTGACTCGGCGTTCTGTACGGTTGCACGCACCCACATGATTGAGGGGATGGTTGACGACTTTAAAAGTGGGAACATCGATATTCCTGCGGCGGACCTCTCCTTCGATCGAAACGGGGATGGGACGATGTTGAAGGATCAACTCACAGCCCCGTATACTGACCGAGTCGAAACGTCTGACGGGAAAAAGAAACTAAAAGTACTCTCCGATCGTAACGACGACGCTGCACATGCATTCACGTACATGTGGATTGCAGCAAACCGATTCGGGTCGCAACGGACGTTGAAAAGCATCTCGACCAACTCCCGTCGTGGATATTAAGTGATTTAAATGGCATTCGAAACTGACTCTACTCAAGAATCGTACGACGGGACTACGTCCCGAACCTCTACAACGACGTATTCGGAATCTGGGGCTCGAGCGACCAAGGGGATTGACACTCACGACGGTGACTCGTCTGACGAGGTTGATCCTCGGAAGCTTATGTCCGATCCCCACATTAATGACGTTCGGTGGCTCTATCGGACATCGTTTGCAAAGACGCTTGTTGATAAACCGATCAAAGACTCGTTTAAGAACGGGTTTGAGGTGAAGCGAACGGCAAGCGACAACACATCAAAGAGACTTAATGATGTGGAGGAAATTTACGAGGACACTGAGTTTGTACCGAAGTATAAACAAGCTCAGATGAAGGCGAGGCGGGACGGCTTCTCTCTGCTGTTCATGGTCCTTGAAGACGATTCGGACGGTGTTTACGAGGATCCCCTCGATGAAGATGTGTCTGTAAAGAACATTAAGAAGCTCCAGTGTCTTACGCTGGATGACATGTCCAAATACCACGGTGGCACTTCTCCGCCAACTGGCGAACTCGCCTCTCAAATACCGTATGACAGTGATGATTACGAGATTCGAGAGACGGGGATGGTTGTGGACATGGATCCGACTTCGGGGACTTATAAAGAACCACTCGGATACATCGTTGGACAAGATAATGCCCGCGGTGCTGAAGACGTAAACTTCATTCACGCAAACAGATGCTTCCATTACACGTGGAATACAGAGGTAGACAGTGATCTCGACCAAGACACTCTCGGCAATTTCGAGGGCGACTCGGTACTTGTCACCGTCTACCACATTCTTAAAGGAATTAAAAAGGGCAACTGGTCGATCATGCAGACGCTGTTCCGATATGCAGCGAAGCTATACCATGTTGCGCTTCCCGAAGACGCCGATGAAGAAGATCGGGAGAACGCTGAGGAGCAACTTCAGAACCTTAATGCGAAAGGCGAGTTGCTCACTCCGCATGGGTATGAGATAGACGATTTCCAGACTGACGGGCAACTACAGCCGAGGGAGTATTTCGACGTACTGTTCGATCAGGTCTGTGCGTCGATGGAGATGACCAAGTCCGTTCTCTTCGGCACTCAGAGCGGTGTTGTGAGCGGATCCGAGACGGACATTAAGAACTATTTCAATCAGGTCCAGCGCATTCGACAGTCCATCATGGACGAGGATCTGAAGGAATTTATTCAGCGGTATTACCGTATGATCGACGGACGGACGGATTCATACGGATATAAAGCCGAATTCGAGATCGATTGGGGGCCACTGTTCAAACTCTCCGATCTGGATCAGGCTGAAACGCTGAGTCGGACGATGCAGACGCTTAAAGCGGCTATTGACGGATTCATTATGACGCCGATGGAGGCTCGCTCCATTCTGAAAGAGGAATGGGCTGAGGCTGATATCGACTGGAATGATGAATTCTCGACGGAGGAAGAAGACTTCCTCAAAACGCTCAATATCGCCCAGATGGGTACTGAAGGGGCGTTGCCTGGAGGGTCTGAAATCAATGGTTCAACACAACAGCAAAACGGTGGTGGGATGGAACAAGGCCAAACCACCGCCTCTGAAGATCCGTCTACAGACAGTGAAATGAATGATGATATTCTCGACGCAATTGCTGAGAGAGTGGTTGCAAAGATGGACTAATTATGACTGACGATTATATTTTCACCCACGACGCTGCAACGGTCTCGTACGACTCGTGTGACGTTGATGGGATTACAGTTGACGACGATGGGACTGCTTCATTCGACTGGAATGAGATTCCCGTAGTCGAGATTGATGAACCGCCTCACGCAGAAGCGTTTGACACCGACGAGTACTACAAGATCGAGGATGCGACTGTCGCACGTCCGATCAAGCAGCCGTACCTCGTTGGTGATGAGATTGAGGTGTACAAGAAACCCGCAGACGAGCTTCGTCAAATGGCGTGGTCGCTCGATAACGCACCGTACACGCTCGAGCATCCCGACACGGGGATGGTGAAACGCACGGCTGACGTGCATGGATTCTGGCGAGACCCGCGTTACGACGACGATGAAGACCGTCTAAAGGAAAACCTCTACGTTCCGACGAACGACGATGATGCGAAGCGGTTCGTTGAGGAAAATCAGGACGTTTCGATCGGATTCTACAATCGTGTTCACGGCGAATACGATGGTGATACTGGGGATTTGACTGACGACGACGTTGATGGTTTCCAGGTCAACATGTATGGCGACCACATTGCTGGCGTCAAACGTGGACGCTGTAGTGGATCTGAGGGTTGTGGGATCAACCACGACCGATCCCACGAATCGCAGACTGGCGACCAGTCTGAGGGTTGCGGATTAGATCACGATTCGTCTGACGCACATGGCGAAGTGGTCTTGGAAACTGGAGAGACGCCGATTAATGCTGATGACGCTACAGATGGGGATAGCGAGGAAGAATGTACCCCATGTACTCAAACAATGACTGACGACAACAAGTTCGACATTTCCGTTGATCTTGACGACATGACGATTGATAGTATCGCAGAACAGTTCGACGCGGTTGCCGATCTTCGAGAGGAGCGTGATTCCGCTGTTGAAAGTGTTACCGAGATTCGGGAGGACCTCGATGAGCACGGCTTCGAAGTTGATGAAGACGAATGCCCGTGTGAAGTTGTTGACGATGTTCTCCACGACTATGAGGAGAAGGATGAGACTGTCGAGGCGGTAGAGGACGCTGTTCCAGAAGCGTTCAAGGACGCTGACTCGCTCGAGGACGCTATCGAAGAGATGGCAGACTCGTTTGCCGAGTATCGCAAGGGTGAGCGTGAAGAGGCGCTCGACGACCTTGAGGATCTCGGAGCAGACCGAGACGATTGGGATGAAGACTCTCTCGAGGATATCCGTGAAGAGATCGACCGCCGAGAAGAGGTTCTCGACGGGATCAATGTCGATGCGAAGGGCATTGAAACGGATAGCGGTGAAGAAACGACTGACGAAAACGTCGATACGACCTACAACGGCCGTCGTACTGTCGGACGTGGGTACAAGGCGTAACGGTTCTTTAAGTGTTTGATACGAGATTACACTTTAAGTAAGAAGCAGATACTACAACAGAAACTTAGATAAAACTATGGCAGTTCAATTTTACATCGAAAGTGCGGATCGAGCGTCTCAGAGCGGGGTCGCCAACGAGGAGATTGCCCCTGGTACGCTCGTTACTGACGAAGGCGCGGGTGTTACCCGATTTGCCTTTGCTGATGGGGAATACACGGGTCTTGCGCTATACGACCCCGAGTACCTCTCGGCCTATAATAACACCGTCGTTCAGCACGGTAGCACCACCTTTGACGAGACGTACGACGTTGACGACCGAGTTCGATACCATCCGAGTGAGGACTCGGCGGTTGTCAAGATTCGTACTATCGAAGAGGCCACTGCGGGCATTACAGCCAGTCCGAACATCGGACATGGTGATATCGTCGGCATCGTTGATGAATCCGATGCAGACGCTCCTACCTCGACGGGCCGAATTGTCGAGGAGGGGTACACCAACGACGAGAACGACGACGCCGCGTCTACGACGTTCAGTCGTGCGAATGGCAACTTCCTTGCGATCGGTCGGGCGTACCGACCTGGAAAGCAGAACAACGAGAATGTGACGGACTACGACGGTGTCGTTCGTACTGTTCTATTCTCTGAGGCGAAGAACTGAGGTAACTTATAATGACAACTACTTCCTTTCTGACTGAAGAAGCACAGACTCTCCTCGAACCCGACGAGGATCTTATGTTCGAGCGCCGTGGCCGCAGTCGCCGCGGTATTCGACGTGAACTTGCACCAACGACCGAAATGGAGCGCGGTACTCGGTATGTCGAGGAGGGTGACGGTGTTTACGCATCCCCCGAATCCGACATGCCAACGACCGATACTTCGGTCGGTGAAGTTCTCGGGAACGTTGACATCGTCCGACACGTCGGTGAAAACGTTCGAATCCCCCGCATGACTCACGGTCTCACTGTTGACGCGGAAGACCTCGAGATCGACGGTGCGGAAGAGAAGGTTCAGCGTTCGATGGACCTTCTGATGGAGACGTTCGACATTCAGGCCGATCTCCAGTTCCTCCTCGGCATTACTGACGAAGAGGGTACCTCGGTTCAGCCTGGGGTCTTTGAATGGATGGACAACAACATCAATCCTGATAACGTCATTGACGCATCGACGTATGACGTTGATACGGACCTCAATGGCGTTCCTGCCAACCTCATCGTTCAGGAGGCGTATTCCAACACGAGTGGCGAATACGTTGATGATGCGTGGGACATGGTCCTGTGGGACCACTCCACTCGAGCGCAGTGGAACCAGATCGATAATAACAGCGGCGTTCGACAGTCGTCCCAGTGGCTTGACCTTGGGTCTGACGCACAGAACGTCGGCCAGTCTCTCGTCAATGACGCTGTCGTAATTCCCGAAAAGATGGGGCTCACGACTGCGCCTGGAGCGGACGACTCGCTTAGTTTCGACATTCCGTTCCCCGACGACACGATGTATCTGGTCCCCGACCACGGTGGCGACTTCTTCCAGACCTACGAGCAGCCCGAACCAACGCTCGTTCAGGAACCCATCCGTAAGAACGGTGGGAAGATTGAGTACGAATACTACTGGCGTGGTGGGCAGGCATACGGATTCGGTACGCAGCGTGTCGATCAATACGATTACACCGCCAAGGACCTCGTTCGAATCGACAATGTGTCGAGCCTATTCTAATTGAGTGAATGGGAATGGCAACTGAAGAATCATATGATCCCTCATTTCGGGACAAACAAGCCGATGAAAGGCTTGACGAGCACGATGCTCGTATTTCTCGACTTGAAAAGGGATCTCTAATCGCTCTTGGTTTCTTCGTTGCTCAAGGAAATGAGATAGCAGATACCGTAATAGCGTTCATCTAACATATGCCCCTCCCCAACTTCGCAATCACGTCTGACGCAGAGCTTGAAGAGGCTGCCCGTGACAAGACGAGTTACAACGACTCGGTTGACGAATGGCCGTCTGCTCAAGCGTCTGGCAACATCGATGATGCGAAGCGTGTTCTCTACATGAAGACCCACTCTCAAAAGTGGTACTCTGATGTAGCGTATGGGCAAGCCCTTGTCGCTCTCACTGCAATGAAGGCGAAAGAGGCCGTCGAAAACGTCAATATCACTTCGTATGGTATTGGTGATGAACAAGTGGCGTTCTCTAACGCTAATCCAGAAACGAGTCAGCAGATTATTTCGTGGTCTGGAGAAGTGAACGATGGTATTGAGGAAAGCGAACTGGACTTTGATGGTGGCGAGTCACCATCGTTCAGCAACACAGCCTCATATATAGGGTAATAGATGACACAGCGATCATCTGGCTTTTCTCGAGGTCGTGCATTGGGTGGTATCACCCGCATCATTTCTGCTCGAGCAACTGCAAAGACATTCACGTCTGTTAGTCAGACGAAGAACAGCCTCGACCAGACCGATGAAACCACGTCGGAATACTCGGAGGATATGTGGTTGTTTGATCCAGAGGAACGCACCACATCTGAGGTCGCTGGTGAGCGCGTCAGAGGCGATCTGGGCGGTTTGATTATCGCTGAGGGGGATGGGTCGGGCAACTACGAAGAACCCGTTGAGCGTAACGACAGGATCGTTCATGGCGGCGTGGAGTACGAGGTCGATACGATCGTTGGTGTTCCCGACGACGAAGAGCCAAACTACTGGACCATTTCGTTTATTAGGCGACAATAATGGGACATAATATCAGTAGTGTGATTAGCGACATTGAGTACGTGAAGAAGGATCTTCGCCAGAATCTCATGTCCAAACTCGAGGGTGCAATGAAACTGCTCCTCGACACTGCTGTTGCCCACGTTGCTGATGATGCATATTGGCGTGGTGGTATTACTGCTTCACTCCGCTCTCATGGTGTAAAAACCGAACAGCGTGTGGGTGAAATGATGTTCTCCGTTGGAACAGATAAGAAGATTGCTCCGTATGCACCGTTCGTAGAATTTGGTACTGGCGCTCGTAGTGATGAGAAGGGGCCAACGTCAGTTCTCACTGGTAAACCCCACGAACATCCCCCAGGCTACCCGTATGATTCTCCCGATGTGAGTCCGAGTGAACTGATGGGTAGTATTCTCGAATGGATCAAGACGAAGCCAATTGAGACGGATAATATCTGGGCGTCGGCACGGAAGATATCTGAAACGATTGTGAAACTGGGGACGTATGCACACCCGTTCCTTCGTCCAGCGTGGTTCAAACATGAACTAAATCTCAAACGCGCAGTCCGTAGTGCGGTGAAGAAGACCTTCCGATAATGGCAACAAGGCGCAATATTCGTACGGCATTCTATGACGGGTTAGAAGTTGCATCTAACGGTCTTGTTGACCCAGATAACATCGGGGAAGAAGAGCCGAACGAAGAGGAAGACTATCCCGCGATTATCCACTCCGATGACCATCGAAAGGTTCGGATGAACGAGGGTAGTGGTGCTCCATCTGATCTTGTCCGTGATTCTAACGGAGACGTTATTCAGGAAATTTATACCAATGTTCACGAGGGGTCGTTCGGGGTGATGATTCAAGGAATGGACGAGAACCTTCGAGAAGATGTGTACGAGGCTGTCCATTCGTATTTCGAGAAATATGAACATCCAGCGTGGGACGAGACTGACATTCATACGGACGTAAAGTGGGTCAAGGTTCTCGACTCGAATTCTGAGGATAACACCGATGGGTCGCCCACTGTTCGTGGTGATAATCTGATTATTCGGATTGGATACACGAAGGAACACGTCAAAGACGTTGAGTCGATTGATAGTGTTCAAAGAACTATTAGTTAAATATACCAAGGTAACAAAAATATGGCAATTACTTACGGAAACACTGACATTCCATCTGCTCGAGTTACGGTTCGGAGTGGTGGCACGATTGCGATTAGTGCTGCGTTCTCTAACACCGCTGGACTCGTTGGTGTGATGGATACTGATAATGGTGAAGCCACGACTGGTGAAACCATTAGTATTAACTCGTCTTCTGACGCGGAAACACAGTTCGGTGAAACATCCGAGCTTACTGAACAGGTGAAGCTTGCATTTGGCAACGACACCTCGACGGTATATGCGTGTCCCGTCAGCGAGACTGAAGAAACTGAAACGTTTGACACGGTTTCGTCTGGAACTTTTTCGAACGTTCCAGCACTCGATCCGACTGTCCAGCCGAATCACGAGATTACGGCCCAGGATACTACGGAAGGTGCGTCGGTTACGGTAAACATCGTTCGTGAGGAGGGGGAGGATATTGCGAGCCCGACCGATGCAAACACGATTAACCTGAACCCGAACACTGGTGAGTGGGAGGCTGATGAGTCTTCCACGTATGAAATTACGTACACCCACGGTAGCTACAACGAGGCAATTCGGGGTGTTGTGAGCAAAGTTCCACGTCAAGTAGGTGTTTGTACCGAAAATAACCAGATCGTTGGCGAGCTTGGAACGCAACTTAGCGACTATGCAAACGATTTCGGCTTCATGCACGGTGCGTTCGGTCTCAATCCAGAGGTTGATTCCGCAACGTACACGAATTCGTATGACGACCGTCGTCTGATCGCTATCGCACCGTCTCGAGCGTACCTCGATGCTGCGAACGAGAACATGGTTCGGACAGTTGGTGCAGTTGTTGGGAAGCAGGCGTCCAAGGATCTGGGTGATAGCACGACGTATGAGACTGTTGCTGGATTTGCTGATCTTCACACGAAGTACACCAATTCGGAGCTTGGCACACTCATCGATGAGCAAGTTCTAACTCTCCGCCAAGGAGGTGGAATTAAGATTGTCAAGGATATGACTACCTCCACCGATCCTCGATTCGAGCGTATCTTTGCTTCCGAGATTACGGACGAGGCCACTGAAATTAGTCACCAGATTAGCCAGGGATACGTGGGTGAAGCGAACACTCTCACCAACCAGAAGTCTCTCGGAGAATCTCACGACAGTTCTTACAGTGAGATGGAGGACGATGCCCTTCTCGATAATTTCGATGTTGGGGTGTCTGAAGGGGGAGACAATCAGGTCGATCTCGATATCGCACTCGACATTGTTGACGTGATTGACACGGTTGACGTGACGATTACTGTTGGAGATGTCATTCGGAACGGAGGGGCAAGCTAAGGTGATTTATTATGACATGGAATCCTACTAACGCAAACGACGTTGAACTAATCGTCAGTCAGGTCGAACGGGACAATTCTGGTTCTCGTACTGGTGCGACGGAACTGGCTAATACGGCACGCATTGTCGTAGACGAATTCTCCATCGGAACGGAGGAAGACCTCTCTGGGCTGTCGGGAGTTGGAAACCCTCGAGCACTGGGCGTTTCGTCTGGTGACGTGGAAGACACGTTCTCGTTTACTGTGCAGGGCGAAGACGCTGAGCTATTCAAGGGTCTTGCCTCCGATAACGGTCGTGCAGTTGAGCTTGAGATCGTCGTCCGACTTGAAGACTATCGGGACAAGCTTACTGGGGCACGTGCTGGTACTCGCAACCTCTCTGGATCGAGCGGTGATGCAGTTGAATTCGAGGTTGAGGGTCTTGCAACTGGGCGTGATCCTGGTGACAATACGTAGAGTATAGAGCAGTCTAACTAATCGGTTGGTCGGGTGACACTTCGTCACCTGTCATGACACTATTAATAAGTCCTAACAATGAGCGATCTTTTTAAAACACGAGAAAAGGTAGAAAAAGGTGCGGAGTGGCGTGGAAACATTACGATTTCGATTGACGACGAGCAACAGAATCTTTGTGTCCGACAGCTACGTGACACGGAATTCTGGGAAGTGATGTCGTTGGTCGATACTGACGAACTTGAAGAACTTCAGGATAGTCTTCCCGAAGAGAAGATGGAAGACTTTCGTGAACTGCGAGATTCCGAGGAACTAACTGACGAGGAACAGTCTCGCCTCGATTCCCTTCAGGATGAACTTGAGGATGGTGAGGTCAATATGTTCGAAATCATCTCCTCGGATACTTTCAAAGGCATTCAGAAGGCCGCGAAGTATGGAGTTGAACCCGACAATGACGACAAGCGGGAGGCTCTGATCGAGTTTGGTGATAAGATCGAAGAGCAGTATGGTCGAACCACTCAAGAAGAGGCTGCGAAGTACATCAACAATCAGGTTATCCATCCTATGATCGATCGGGCAACTGGATTCGCTTCGTTCTCTATTGGCATCAAGTGTCTTACCGAGTCTATCGGTGACACGGGAAACTTAGAGAATTAGCCGAGTCAGACCAGGGAAACGAGATATTCGCCCTTCATGACAACGGGCGTAAGTTGTTCACCTCGGCACGAGATTGCACGCCAATGCAACGGTTTGTCTACGTAATGGCGAAGAACCATCACACAGACGATCCGAAGAAGGGCGACCCAAGCGGATATGAGAAGGGTCAGGACTTCCAGAATGCGACATCGAAGTTCTGACTAAGCACTTTTTTATGCGGTACAACACGTCGTAGACATATCTATCTCCATTCGTGATTTACCTTACTATAGAGACAACCGATGAGTATCATTCAGATAATTTCAAATTCATCGACATCTTAAAACGGGGGTTAAACTATCGCAGCAATTCAAAATCTCGAAGTTACTGTTGACGTTAATATTAAAAAGGCCATTGCCGCTCTTTCGGAACTACAAGACGAACTCAGAGACCTTGCAGCACAGATTGAAGCCGTTGACGCTCAAGGATCTGAGGGAATTGATATCAATACGAGCGTCGATAACCTTGACACCGAGTTAGCGAAGCTTAAAGCCCAGATGGAGGCGTTTGAAAAGTCTAACGAGGTTGAGATTATGGCAGACGGCGGTAATCTACCCGATCTATTTGGCGCTCATGATAGGGGACCGCTGGAAATCATGGGTCGTGGGGATTTTGACATCGATGATATCCAACCTAATATCGCCAAGATGAGCGAAGATATGAACGCTCAGATGTCTGCCGATATCAATGCAGCACTCGACAGTCCAAAATTCAATCGAAAGAGGGGCAGCCGTCTTTCCAAGATCATAGATAGTCTGGGAGATGGGGTGCGTGACACCCTTAAGAGTGTAAAGGATTTCAGACTCAATATGTCTGACATGCATAATCTCCTTGCCAACATCATGCCGTTGATGTTCACGTTCATCATGGCCATGCCCGCTGCTATTACGGCTCTTATGACGCTTGCCGCCGCTGCTATCTCTGCCGCCGCTGCATTCGGTGCAATCGGCATTCTTGGCGCTGTCGGTAGTGCAATGGGCGACAGTGGTGGAATGCCCGAAATGGAAGACTTCACGGAAATGTTCGAGGAGGTCCGTGATGATCTATTCGAGGCGTTTGCCCCACTCGCCGAGCGTCTCGCACCGCTGTTTGAAGACGGTCTTGACGGTCTCGAGAAGTTCTTCAACGAGGTCGCTGCGGAAGGCGACTCTCTTATGGCGCTGAGAGACTCTTCACGGGAGTTTGGGCGGTTCCTTATCGACTACATCCCTGGAGCCCTCTCTTCAATGGCTGGCACTGTGAAGGCAATGGCACCCGTCTTCGGGGCGATTGGGGAGTACCTTCAGGACACACAGATTCTCCGTACCTTCGTCAATCTGGCAATGGAATCGATGCCACAGTTGAAGGCACTTGCTGGTATGCTGATCGATGTTGCATACGCTCTTACGAAGACCTCTGTCGGATTCGTCATCGTGACGAACGCGGTCCTACAACTCTTCGGTGCTATCGCATCTATCTTCAACCTGTTCGGTATCACGAACGAGATGTTGGGGGTTATTGTGGGAAGCCTCCTCTCCCTTGCGTCGATCGTAGGAATTCTTAGTTTCCTTGTTGGGAATGCATTTGTCGGCGCTCTCGGCGCTGGTGTAGTGGCTATGTGGAACTTCTGGGCTGGTCTTATCGCTACTAACAACGCGCTTGGCTATCTTGCAGTGACGAATATAGGGAGAGCGGTCACATCGATGGTCGCATTCGTTAAGTCTCTCATCGTCGGTCAAACGTCGCTGATATCGTTTGCAGCAAGCGCGTTCACTGCGACGGGAGCATTGGCCGCATTCCTTACAGTCGCCTCACTCGGCGTTCTCGTCGGTCTTGGGGCACTTGCAATGGGGGCGGCAGAGAAGTGGTTAGGTCTTGCAGACGGGATTGATTCTGCAACAAAATCGTTGAAAGAATACGACAGTGTTGCGGGACGTGGTGGGGACGGAATGAATCCCTACCGAGACGGTGGCGCACCTCGAAGTGGTGCTGGATCTTCGTTCAGTACCAGTAGCGGCTCGAGTGTCACTAACTACACTGTCGAATCTACTGGAAATCGGAATAAGGACAATTCGAACCTCTCTGTATCGCAGTGGAGAATGGGGAGGACGAGTGGAGGACAAGCATAAATGTATGAAATTAATATCATTAATGAAGCGGGGGAACGTGACACACAACAGATTGAGTCTCGTGATGTCACGCTGATCGTTGACGGTGAAGAATTTAGTCCCACTGTTGTGGAGCGAATTGAGTATGACGATGAAGGTACTATGGACAGCACCAAAACCGTCTGTGGGGAGACTGAGAACCGTCGAGGGGGTGAGGAAGGCCCAGACATCACGGTTGAAGGAATCGTCGTAGAAGACGAACTGAGCGATCTGAAGGGGCTCAAGCGAGCGACCGAATTAGAGGTTATATCGCCAATTGATAAGAACGACGTTACGGTCAAACGAACGACCATCGAAATGAACACCGATATCATCCACATTATTCCGAATGGTGAAGAGCCGCAACTTGCATTCCCGTTCCAACTACAACTCCAGTATCCTGAAGCATGAGTGTCTCAACTGTTGAAGATACGTATATGGTTCGGGACTTGTCGTGTAAGTCCCCAGATACAGCACACGAGGCTGAGGTGCGAGTAGACGTACGTAACGGTGATGAGTGGGTTAGACTCCCCGTCACGCTTTGTGAGCTTTGGCTAAACAAAGATGGTCCGTCCGACCTCACTCGAACTGCGAAGGTGAAGATCCCAGTTGAATGGGGTGGGGAAGATATGACACAGTACATTAACGGATTTGACCCCCAGTCCGACACTCCGAATTCGCCCTTCGATCAGTGCAGAATCTGGTTCTACGACTTTCAGGATGAATACTATCAGGTAGAGCATTTCGGATACATCGGTGGTGTCGGACCCGCAGCAGAGAACGGTCAAATGAAGTTCTGGGTGTATGACGCAGCCGATCTTATGCGTGGAATTCCCGTTTCTAAATCGTTCGATGATGTCACCATACAACAGCTCCTCAATTTCGTTGTTCGAGGATATGATGATAACGGTGCCCCAGTCGGATTAGAGCATCGAACCATCTTTGACGATGTTGGAATGTATATCGCAGGCTTCCAGAACGTTCGGGTGATAAAGGATCATATCGATCCAACGGACCCAGATGTTGGAGGTGGGGAAGACTTTACGATTGAGGGAAGCCTTCCGATTGTTGGTTCTTTCCAACTCAATATCGATGATGTTATCGATGACATCTTCGAATTTATGCTCCCCAACGTTTCCGATATCATTGACGATCTCGTTGGTGGGGAGAAATCCTTCCGTCGAAATAGACACAACCTTGTCGATGTGATGGACTGGTTTGCTGGCCGTATAGGGGGGAAATGGCATTTCGAGCCAACTCCATACCGCCCAGTTCTATTCTTCGATAACACTGGTGACACTCGAGATAACGACGATCAGTTCGCTCGACGCTTGTTTAATGATAAATACATCGGTGAAGATTTCGAGGGAAATTACACTGATAATATAGACAAAGATTCGTTTGAAGATGTCACCGTGTTGGATAACCAAGCACTCTACGACATTAAACCGTTCAACACGATGCACGTACATGGTGAGGTTCCAGGCGATCTGAAAGCCACTATCTTACCGAACGTCAATAACGAATATTACCCGTATGCAGAACTGAAATATCCACCGCTTGTGGATAACGCTGGAGGATACGAGTATACTGCACCAGTAGTTAATTCGGACGATCTCACCCCGAAGCAAGCAGAGAAGACGGCGATAAACGAGTTTCGCCAACATCTCGAGGAGGAGACCGAGGGCAGCATTCTGCTGAAAGGGGAACCATACATCGCCCCATACGATTATATTAGAACCATTCCAGTGTGTAATGAGACGTACCCCAATCAAAATCTCGCCCCCATTACGTACGAAGTTAACTCCGTGAAACATACTCGGAGTGCAACAGAACAATACAAAACTGAACTTGGTGTGAGCCTTGTGTTTGACGAATCAAAGCTCGAAATCAACTCCGAATACAGAGAGGCATAATGGCGAAGAACAATCCTAAAAACCCACATACAAGAGACGAACAGCACATCCAACATGACATAGCACCACCGCTTTCGAAGGCGACGGTGATGTCTGCGGATAGTCACCCCGATGAAGACGGCTATCATGCGGTGAAGATCAAGGTTCGAGGTGAGAATTCGACCCAAATGGCGAGGGTTTTACCGTTCACAATTGGGTCTGCGTACGTTCCTCGGCAGGACGATGATGTCTCCGTCATGTATGGTGTCAACGATTCTGCGTGGATCGTAGGACCGTGGTATTCGTCTGAAAAGATTGCTGATGAACGTGCCAACCTCCCCGATTACGAGCCTGGAGAGGTCGTTCTCGGAAATCACACTGGGTCTAACATTCGAATTGATAACGACGGAGATATTCACATCAATTCTAACGATGGGGACGTATATATTAACGAGACCAAGCAATAATGTCAACTAACGAATTAACAGATATACGAATAGACGGTAACAGAGATATTGAAATCGGTCATTCGAATGATATTGCTGTTGTAAGTGGGCAAGCAAACGTCGAACAATCGATCTCCATTGCGACGAGCGATTCCATTTCGAAGTTTGTTGGGAGCCGCATTACTGGAACTAATATCAGTCTTCTCGAGAAGCGAGTTGAAGATGCGCTTGAGGACGATCCACAAGTCGGTGAAGTTCTCGACGTAACCATTCTTGAATTTGATAAGCGGAATGACACAATTGAAATCGGTGTCGAACTTGTTGAAGACGAAGATTTCACAATTGAGGTTTAAAATTACATGCCTGTTGAAGACGGAGAATATGTTGAACTAACGGAGAACGAGATTGTTAACGCACTCGAGAGCGAATTGCAAAGTGAATTTGGGAATAACATCGACCTAACAGAGTCGTCAGTTTTCTCAACATTCGCTGAGGTTATGGCGGCTGTTAGTAACGGCAACCAAGAACAGAGTCTTGGTGAAGTATACGAGAGTGGTTTTCTCGATACCGCAACTGGAGAGGATCTTGATCGCGTAGTCGCAATTGTCGGCATCCAACGCCGATCTGCTATCCACGCAACTGGTGTCCAGCAGTTCCGAAGTGATGATCCAGTCACAACGTCGTATAACATCCAGCGTGGAACGGTTATCCAAACTCAAGGAAACTCGTCTGCGCAGTTTGAGACCAGTGAGACCACGTATCTCCGATATATAGACGGGTTTGAAAGCGATGCGCTATCCGACTGGGGAGGTGACGTTGGAAGCGGTACGTTCGATACTGTTGCAATGAACGCGAGCGAGGGTTCAATCTCTCTCGAGGCAAATGCAACGAATGGAGACCACATCTACAAATCGGATGAGCTTGTCGATATTGGATCCACTATCGAATCCGATATCTATGCAGAAAGCAATACTGTTCCGACCTTCACATTCGGTGTTCAAAGCATTGACAACCACTATCAGGTTGCTATCGATACCAATTTAGGAGAAGTGCGAATTGAGAGAGTGGAGGATGGTGTTGTAGTTAATACTATTGACACACAGAATGAGACTGTTCCAACTGGAGAACACGTCCATCTTGTCGTTGATTGGTCTATTACTGGAAATATCGGTGTTGAAATAACTGACCAGAGTGGAAATAAGTATACCGCTGGTGGTGTTGACTCGAGTAATACCATTTGGCGAAACGGATATGTCGGATTCAAAAGTCTCGATAGTAGTGGGAACAAATACATCGATGAAATCAGCATGAGTGCTGTAAGTGTGAACATCCGTGCAATTAACGGGGGTTCTCACGGGAATGTTGGTGCCGAATCGATTAACGTCCTTCCTTCCCCACCCGCTGGCGTCGATGGTACGTCTAACCTCTACCCAACATCCGATCAGAGCTACAACGACATCAACGGAGATCCGTTCGTCGTCGGGCGTGGGGAGGAGGACGATGATAGTCTACGAGAACGTGCCAGGGACAGTGTTTCCAGCGGTGGTGACGCAACTGTCGCTGCCCTCACATCCGAACTGTTGAATGAAGTTAGTGGCGTTCGTTCCGTCACTCTATACGAAAATAAAACCAATTCAACAGATGTAGATGGGTTACCACCGTATTCATTCGAAGCAGTAGTGTTCGGTGGTGACGATCGTGAGGTGGCTGGAGCAATCTTTGATAAAAAGGCAATTACTTCCCGAGACCACGGTGGTGCTCACGGTACGGAACAGATTATAACCGTTACATCTGAATCTAATGGACAACAGTTCGACATCTCCTACTCCCGCCCCAGTTCTGTCAATATCGATATGGAGATGGATATTGTCGTCAATGATACGTATGTTGGAAGTGAGACTCTCAGAGACGAGATTGTTAGCTATGTTGGCGGTGTTAGCTCTGACGACACCGACGTTGTTGGACTTGAATCGGGTGAAGATGTTCACGCTAATGAGATAGAAGATATCATTCTCGGGGAAGATGAGACGGGTGTTATCGGATTCAATAACGATGCATCTGCGAACGACATCACGTTTACGCCAAGTACGACCACCAATAGCTACGGTCTTGAGGTGGTTAGCGTTGGTGAAAATGAGGTAGCTCAGACTGATGCTACTGACGGTAGTATTCAAATTAACGTCACAGAAATCTAATAATGAGTGAGTATATAGACGAAATAATCGATTCCAATTTCGATAGTTCTGATAACTGGACTATTGGCGGCGATGCAGCCATACGGAATGGGCGAGCCCGCATCACTCCAGAGAGTGTTGAGTCTGAAGGCAATATCACTCTCAGAAACCATCTCACTGAAAATGTATGGAGGTGTGATTTCAGACTCGACATAGAAAATGATGACTCTGGATCTGAACGAGAAGTGGCGATACTCTTCTTCCATGATGGTGTAGGAGAGTTATGGCAGCCAGATAACGGATACTACGTCTCGTTTGACCATGCCGACAATGAAGTTCGCCTCGTTCATCGAGTTGATGGGGAGGACAATATAACCCGATCGGGAGGGTTTGAGATTAGCGGGAACAGCAATGAGGAGAAACACCACATCCGTATTTCCTACGATTACGGGAATGTGAGTGTGTTGGTCAATTCACAAAACGCATTCGAAACGACAATTGAATCGCCAGACACCGAACATTCGAGATTCGGGTTTGGCGGTCGTACTGGATCTGACAATGCATCCGCACAGTACGTTGATAATGTTAAATTAAACACACTCACTACGAGGAATATAAGCGAGGCATCAAGCGAGTGGGATAATGGTGGTCTCACGTTTGGTGAGGGGTCTAACTCCTACAAGTTGATGCGAGCCCTCCTTTCCATCCGAGATAGGCAGGATCAGGCTCTTTACGACATCAAACGTGCCAAACACATCGATACTGCTGTTGGTGAGGAGCTTGACAAAATCGGCCAACTCGTTAACCTCGATCGGCGTAGTGGAGAAGCAGATGCAAAGTATAGAGCCCGTCTCAAAGTCCAGTTCCGTGTTGGGAATATCGGAACGACGTTTAATGAGTTTGTGGAGTTTGCTGCGTCGGTCCTTGAAACGACAGTAGACGAGATAAGCATCGGTTTTAGTTTCGATATCAATCCAGCCACAGTTGAATTTTCTGCCCAGTCGAATGTCTATGACAACGCGGCCCTCACCCGCCAAGAGGTTCAAGACTTCCTCTCTCGTGGCGTTCCTGCTGGACACGATGTTAACGCATCTGAGCAAGGAACGTTCATTCTCAAGGGAGATGATGAGCCAAACGACCCAGAATTAGGATTAGGGGGCGATAGCGGTGATGATAATGGAACACTTGCAGGAGATATTGTTTAGAGTCATTCGTGATTTATCTTACTATAGAGCAAACGTATGAGTGATTTAGAAAACGAATTCCCAAGTTGGGGTGAAACGGGCGAACTCCCCACGTCTGGGACGTATTATGAAAAGGGAGATCAGGTGAATGAAAAACACCTTGATGCGCTATGGTATAACATCAAGACCCATTTCGACTCGACAAACACCGCTATTCGAGATCGGATTAGGGATATCGAAGGTGATGTAATCCTCGACAGCGGGCTTGTCTCTTCAGAAGGCACTGGAACGCTCGAGATCGACGTGAGTGCGTCTTCTGAGGGAGCCTATGTTGATGGGCAAAAAACTGGATCGATCGGCTCCACGACCGTCACACTGTCTTCTAATGGTGGTACCTCCACTCGAACGGATTCGGTGTGGGTTAACACCAATGGGAGTGTCGGGAAAACTGACGGAGCTACGTCTGTTGCTACCGATCGAATGAAGATTGCTGAAGTGGATGTTGCAACTAACGACAGTGTTTCAGCGGTTCGGAATGTGGGTCGAGATCGTGTCCACACATTCGCATCTGAGAATAATCCCAGTAATCAGTCCGATGGGGATCTCTGGTACGACCTCCTATCTGACAAATTTAAAGGTCGTGTCGGAGGTGCATGGCGTAACTTCGCCACTGAAACGTGGGTAAATAATGGTATCCAATCGGAATTTAATACCCACGCAGCCGATGAAGGCAACCCTCACAACGTTACTGTTGGTCAGTTAGATGCGTATTCTACGAGTGAGACGTATTCTACGACACAAGCAGATTCTAACTTCGCTCCAGCAAGTCATAACCATGATGGGAGGTATTATACTGAAAATGAATCTGATTCAAGATATATTCAATCAATCCCATCAGAAACACAAGTAACCGCAACACAATCGGGGTGGGCCAACAAATCTGAATCACTAAATGAAATAATTGATGAATATGACGTTACAGTAGTCAATACAGATTCCAATTATGATGCCAATTACCGATATACAATGTCCTTTGAAAGTAGGACAGATATTGTACTAACGGGAACTCTACAAGAAAATGAATCAGTAACACTTACTGGTATTATAGACCCATCAGACAATCTTACTGGTACAACTATTGAGACAACCAATGTTAGTGGAGACCGTGCTGCAATGCAATCTGAATCATTTCACATCGTGGGATACCCACACAAACACGGAATATAATAATGCCAACAAGAGATCAACTTACGTATAAACGATTAAATGCATTGATTCGACTGATTACCGAAAATAACGAAACGGAAGCGGGTGAAATGCCGCCTATCAAATATCTAAATAGCATACAATATACAAAAAACCTCGATAGACCAGACAAAATATGTGAATACTGCCAAAAAGCAGGCGAGCATCTTCAAGATTATGAATCTGCTTAACGCTGACGACGACTGGATTGAATCGACACGTCGTTGGCTTTATCCTAAGCTACACCCATATCTGAAAAAGATCGGTGGATATGGTATCGGAACTGTTGGTGAAAATCAGTACGTTATGACAACCGAGATTAGTGAAGAACCACTCGAGGTGGAATTGGTTGATCTCGGTTTCGTACGCAATCCTATAGCGTGCTACAAGACTCTTGAGGACGGTCGAAAATCGGAAGGGTCGTGGGTCCTCTACCACAATGAAGCGCCTCAGATCGTCGCTGAGGGGATGCAACTACACGTTACGCTGTTCAATGATAATGGGGGTATGGGAATCTACGCCCATTACGAGCATGACTGGCGTGCTGATTGGTGGGCTCACCTCAATGAGAAAGACTTCAGCCCCGAGAAGGGTGTCGAGAAAGCGACCGAGGCGCTACATCCGATAGATAATGTAGAAGTAAAAACAGTTAAATAATGTCAGAATTTAGTTTTATAAGTTCAAAAGTTGACGTAGAAAGTGGTAGTAGTTTCATCCCAACCAGACACGATGATGAAGAAGATGTGTTCATTATCGACACGCTGATTTTAAGCGAATCGGTTGATGTGTTTTGGGAACGTGATGTTGACGAGGATGGTGAATTCGAAATATCGGTGAAACTCGATTCACTATCTTCTGGAATATCAAGCAATAATTCCATACCTGTTAATGAGTATAAGAATTCGCGTGTTAGAATTGTAAATACTGGCTCGGGTGTGGGGGACTTTACAGTTATGGGTGACCTTCTGTGAGTGGTCTAAACTCAACTGGATTGGGGGATCATGAGCAATTCGATTCGGTAAGTACAGGTGAGCTATCGAACATCGCTCGGTTCGTCTCTCCCGATGATTCGCTGTCCGATATCAACAGCGAACTCTCCACCCCTGGAGTGGTCTGGTTCAAGCAAGGCACATACTCGCTTAGTGGGACTGTCTCCGTGGGAACGGAAAACCTCACAATCGTCATCGAGGACGGGGCAACCGTTGAGTTGGCCGACGACGCTACACCGACGACGCTCATGGACGTACAGGGAGACGAGCACGATCTCCTCCTCTATAACAATGGCTACGATAGGGTTGATCTCATCTGCCGTGGAGAGTTAGACGGAAATCCAACGAGCCACACCACTCCGAAGGCATTTTACTGGGGTTCGTCACACGGATCTACACTCGATGGCCAAGGCGGTGAGATCCTTGGTGGCGTCGGATTCTTGACCGATTGTGACTCTGGTACAGTGAAGAACTGGCTAAGTACCTATGCAGGTGTTTCACAGGCAACTATCGGAGCGGAAGGGTGCCGTGGAACGACGTTCAAAAACATCAAGAAAGACGCATCTGACGGCGAGGCGCTTGACCTCAACGCTGCCAACGAGTACTGTAAGGTTGACACTGTAATCGGGATGGAGTGCAACGAAGTCTTGGACATCGACGCACGGAAAACGGAGATTCATAATGTCATTGGACGAAATGTAAGTAAACTCGTTGACATCAGTGGTGGCGGAGGGAATGGGCGCTTCAGCAGTCGGTACATCGAAAACGGAGACGGCATCACCGTAGACGGGATCAAGGGGGATTGCGGTGGCAACGCGATCTTCGTCAACGATACGAATAACAACACAGTGCAGGACCTCAAACTGCTGGGGATTGACATCGAGCAGACCGAATCCACAAACGATGTCCGCACCATCGACATCAATAGTGCTCACACCGACATGTGCAACGGGCTGAAGATCGAAGGGGCCGTCAGCCACCAGTCCACGGGAAAGGCTGCGGTGCAACTACGCGGATCTGGGCTGTCAAGTGGTCTGACTCTCGACCTCGATATCACAGCTCCGAACCAGAGTGGGATTTCGATTGAGTCGTTTGAAAATATCAGGGGGTCCGTGTATGTTCACGACTGCGGAGCAGACGGGTTTTTGACCACACAAAGAGTCAGCAACCTCGACATCACACTTCATACGATGAACAACGGCGGCGACGGAACCCAACTCAACGGCTCAGACCTCCAGATTAGTGGGGCAGCCTACGGTAACGGGGGGACGGATCTACTGCTTCAGGCTAACGCATCTTCCCCCGTCAGACTCGATATGCGATATGGGTCGTTCTTCGACGGGGGCAGTGTCGCTGTCGAGGCGAGTTATTCGTAATGTTCTGACGCCCTGTTGCCGCCGTTCGACACGCCAATCACACCTGAAAGAAAGTATATTTGGAATTTGGTAGTTATCGTGACGGGGGTGGGCCACCAATCGAAGTAACACGCAAGTAGTACGTAACAGTTAAGTAAGTACAGTTCTTATTAACGTATAGGGGGGAGTGCGGTGTGGTTTGGGGTCTAATGGTTCCAATTTTACATGGGAATAAAGACCTTAACAAAGAAGTTTATCGGAGAGCCGTGGTTGACCTTATTGTTTAGCAGCAAGGCGGTTGAAGAAATGGCGTATGCCTCGTCAGTGCTACCGCCAAAAATCGGTTTTCCGATCGAAGCACAGAAGATGCTGTCACTCGCCGTCGTTTCTGGCGTGTTGTGGTACTATTTTGGTGACGATGTCGAGGAGACAATTAACGAGACAGCGGAGTCTATCTCAGATGATGTATAACAGAACATTAAAGTGTACGCAGTACGTAAGTATATTATAAGATGAGTGTAAGTAGGAAAGTTCTGGACGGAGTTGGGCCAGACGGAATTGATGTCCGTCAATATACAGATCCTGATAATGGTGTCAAACTACCGTCTGTTACTACTGTCTTGAAGACTCGAGACGACGATAAGTCCAATCTATATGCTTGGCAGGATCGTAACGATGGTGAGGGTGACAACGCCCACCACGAGCATCTCTTTTGGTACAAGCGCAATCGGGGTACATTGTGCCACTGGTATGCCCTAAAGAAACTCGATGTGAATCTCGAGTGGTCTGAAGACGAAGCAGACTCATTCTGGGTTCTCAATAACATCGATAAGATCAATGACGATTCTGACATCTTCGTAGAAGATAGTCAACTCGGTGAGTTTGTTATCGACGGGTCTGACCACGAGGAGATTCACGACAGTTCTCCTCGAGACGTTCTTTACTCGGTCCTCAAATCACAACACGCTGTCGAGACGTGGGGTGAGTTTTATGATGAGTATGGGGCGTACGGAACCCACGACCATTATTCGGACGCCCTCACAGCACAGTGTAAGCGAGATCGAGAACACTTCGAGGATGTCTTTGACGAGATCGTCACGAAGCTTGGAATTGAGGACGAGCATGTACTTGCCGTCGAGGAATTCCTGTTCAACATCGAGGACGGATACGCTGGACAGGTCGATCTGGTGTACGAGTGTCCTGAGACGGGGGATGTTGTGGTCGCTGACCTGAAGACCTCCTCTGGCTGTTATGCAAAACACAAAATCCAAGGCTCTGCCTACGGGAATTCGGTGGAGAAACTACTCGGTCTTGACGTTGACCGATTAGAGGTGTGGCGCATTCATCCTGATAGCGGACAGTGGGCCGTTCACTGCCATGATGAACCGACCGAGATACATACGTCCAACTGGTGGAGGAAGTCGTTTGACGACCTACTCAGCGACTTCATGGACCTTGCAGACGACTTCGAGTATTCAGAATAATGACAGAGAAGCCAATTCACGAACCGTTCGAGTGTAGCGAGTGTGAAGGAGAGCTTATCTTAGATGGGGATGATAAGCGGTGTTCTGACTGTGGTCTCATCAACGGATATACCACAGTATCACGTACTGAAAGCCAAAACCCGTGGGAAGAGTGGTGGGACTACCGTCGAAACGATGATGACATTAGCGGTTGGTTCGGAAAAGACAGAATCACTATGGTCGGCGGATTTTTATCGCCCTGGTTTTCGGATGAAGGAGAGTTAGCGATCTAACGCTTTTCTGCAAACGTAACGTCTGTGAATTCGTAGTTGACCGTTCCAGCCAACTTTTCTCCTTCTGCAAAACTACCCAGATCAATATCGTAGTATATGTCTCTACAGTACCAGAGATACTTATATCCGTATAGAACTACAGTTTCTTCTTCTATACCACATCGCTCAAATTCTTTATAGATGGATGTGTAGCTATTTTCAACGAAGTCAAATTCTATCTTGAGTGTGTCCACCCCTTCATATGGGGTATTTAGACCGACACACAGACCGTCGATATCGTCTTGTTCGAGGTGGACCCTTGGGGTTTCGACTGCAAAACACCCCACCATAGCGGCAATTTGGAGATCCATCACCACTCGTGTTTCTATCTCGTTCATGCTGTTGCAGCCTCCGCCGAATCCAGTTCGAATGGTTGGATGCAGTGGTCTGGAACCCCAGTCTCGTATAAGATCTTTCGATGGTCGTCCAGGCCAGCGGTACTTGACTCCCAGTAGGATAGACACGGCTTCACCATAGAGATACTGTCAGAGGGCGTGAGACGAGCGCCATGCGTTTTCTCCTCCGCCTTGGTGATAGTAGACCATGCGTCGTCAAAGCCGCCCACGTCGCCCTCAAGACGCTTGAGTAGATATTCAGCGTGAAGGACGATGATCTCACGGTGGTCGAATTTGATACAGACGTATGCGTCTCCCCAGTTGGGTGTCCCCTCAATCAGTCGTTCAAGTTCCTCTTTCCCAGTTTCATCGTCATTCCCACCGCTCATAACGCTGACACGCTTTCCTTCGTCACCGCTACGTTTTTTCAGTTCGATGAAAGCACCGTGACAATGACCGTGATAATCTTGGGGCCATATTACCTCGAGATCATAGTACGTGTCTCGAGCGTTGCCAGAGTGGTCTGGAACGGCTGCATGGACGAACCGCTGATCGGTATCAACGACGATATCGTGAACTGTATCCAGTTCGAATGTGCGTCCTTTATTCGCCATTATCAGAGTAGTTGGGTGAGATGTCTAAGACCGTCAGACAGGATGAGGATCCCCACCAACATCATTGCTGTGTAGTATTTGTCTTCATATTCGTACTTTTCTCGGTCTTCGAACCAAGCCTTTGCGAATTCTACAGCACTGTAACCACCGACTCCAGTCATTACCGCTCCAAGTGTTAAGTCAATAATCATTCTTCACTCACCTCACTATCTGCCCGAATCGCATCCACATCCCAGTCAACTTCTTCTCTCATTTCTTTTAGTTCCTCCCACGCCTCTTCTGCTGTTTTTGAACCGTTCTTCGCTTGTTTAAACAACTCTGCTGCCCTATCGCTCATTCGAATGCCTCAATTGGAATTGTCAACTCTCCTCGGGTTCCGTCGTCGGCCTTAAATTCTATTAGGGTGTATCCGTCATTTTCCTTCACTCGTACTTCTGTGTCCCCGCCGAGGTCGAGGTGGGTACTTCCATTCGGTTTTGACGCTTTAAGTTCCCCGTCTACTGTATTGGCGTATTCAGACGGACCCAGTTTCTTGTATTCTCCCCTATGCATTACTCTTCACCCAGAAACACGTTCGCCCCCACATCTCACACCCAAAGGGCGGGTAATCGTCTTCAGGATCGTAGATTAGACCCCCCTCCGCTGCTCGACCCCAATCGTCTGGGTCGTGAACACTGTCGTTGGTGTGGACGTAGAGCGTGACCGCTTCATCGCACTCACAGTCGATTGCGTAGTACTTGTGGTTGTATACGTCGTCTGCCTCAATCCACTCTTCATCAGCGAACATAGGGCGGTCGCTGAGACACTCTTCAGTTACTTCGATCTCCTTCGTCTGATCGGGCTCTACGTCGCTGTAATCGTCTTGTCTATCGTGGTATAGTTTAACAGTTGCTTTCATAACAACTAACACTCTCTGCGATCTCGTTTGTCGATGTTGGTTCGTGCAATACCATTGCCATTAGTGCTGCACCAATTGTGATGTAGAAGAGCGCTTTTACAAACTCCTCAACACCACCGTCTGGACCGAAGAACGATGATAACCACTTCGGTCCTGTACTACTCTCCTGGCTCATTTCCGCTCGTTCAGATCGGTATATCTCATCACCCATTTGTTAGCATGATGAAGGTCAGTACAACCATCACTCCGAACACGATCTTTTGTATTCGATTCATACGTTGAATTTGACCACTGGGGAGAAGATGTGAACGGTCTTAAATTCTCCAGTCACCTTCGTCTCCCGCAGTTCTGGATTGCCGAACGTTGCTGTTTCATCTCCCTCAAGCGTGAACGACACCATCTTGTCCCACGGTGGGAGGAACGCATTGTGTTTGTTGAATTCGAATATGACGAGTGGCATGACCT
Source organism: Natrinema sp. DC36 (assembly GCF_020405225.1). Lineage (NCBI taxonomy): Archaea > Methanobacteriati > Methanobacteriota > Halobacteria > Halobacteriales > Natrialbaceae > Natrinema > Natrinema sp. DC36. The sequence goes on along the minus strand of NZ_CP084472.1, from coordinate 641,938 downwards.
GTTCACGGTGAACCTCACCGTAGAACACGTTCTCGGGCTCCGTTTCGACGTATTCCATGTCGAACACTCGTTTACATTCGAACGTCGCTGTGGGGCTCTCACCAATACGTTCTTTTAACTCGTCTGAGGTGTAACTCATTCCTTGTATCGAACTTCAACAGCCTGTTCTGTTTCACCATTTGGCGTCGTACCATCACGGATGTTGAAGTACGTCACATTTTCCTCGTTGTTCTCGATATCGTCAGCCGTATCTCGAAGGATGTCAGCGATATTTTTGTTGTGGTCGTTCATTCTTGAATCTCCTCGAGATCGATGAGCCGAGTTGTTTCAGCGTCTTGAGTGATTTTTGTTTCAAGTTCAAATCCAATCTTCACCACATCATCTGATTCTACAATTACGGAATCTGCGGCAGAATCAATGAGTGCTTCACCATCTTCGATATCATTTGCAAGGGTGTGAAGCGCTTCAATGATGTCTTCGGAGTTGATATCGTACGACGTAACCAGTAGTCCCATTATTATCGTGCCTCCTCGACAGCGTTGTGAACGTCATCTTTCACTTCGTCGTAGGCTGCTTGTTTTCGCTGTTGAAGGTCTTCATCATCGATCGTCTGCCCCATTCCAAACTCGTCGTCGGCGGTGTCGGTATGAGACCACGCCGAGGGCCACGAATATCCGTATAGTTCTACACCATCGTTTTGTGGAACGAATCGCACACCAACACCGTTTGACGCTTCTGCTTTGATCCGAGTCACACGGATATCGTCTTGGTCAAAGAACATTGTTTACACTCTATAGTAGGGTATCAAGCAATAAAAAGGTATCGAAATGGTAACTACGTGACTACAACAGATTGAGTGCCGCCCACACAAATAATACGACTGGGGTGAAGTAAATTAAAGCAATAAAAATTTGGTCACTCATAACACCTTTTCTGTGATGTAATCGAGGTTGTCGTATAGATCCTCGTTAGTACTCACGACGAGATTGCCGTCTGGTGCTCGAAACGTTCGATCAACAAGCGGGCAGTCACGTGCTGCGTCTTTACACTCGCCGTACGTGAGTCGGAGATCATCATCACTGTCGTAGTGGCGAGCCAGTTCTCCCCAGTACCAGTCGTGTGGAACTTCCATGATGATGTTCCGCTCACCCACCTCCTCGCTTTCCAAATCTACGAGTGTAAAGTACAGGAACACAGGAACGTCGTACGCCTCAGCCCAGTAGGAGTAGTGGGTGAGGTGACGGAGGTTGAACTTCCCAAGCCAGTCGGGGTTAGCTTTTGTCTTGATGTCGCACACGCCCTTGAGATCGTACTCTCGTTCTCCCTCGACGTGTTCACTGATTAGACCACCATCCGCCGCCACGCCTTCTTCAGACGACTTTGCAATGGACGCATCAGAGGGCCAGAACGTTGGCGCTCCGTAATCCCCTTGCGGTTCCCACAGCCGTAGGTCCATCTTATTGTCGAATATGAGCCCGTCTCCATCGTCGTGGCGCTGGTCGATGCCCCAGTTTTCTACCTCGAGACCAATCTGGTGGAGCCGCCCAGTGAGGTATGCTTCACCGATATCGTGCTTATCGTAGTTATTGACGAGACTGTTCCACTCTTCACGTTGCAGATCTTCGGGGTCCAATCGTTCTCTTCGTTCCATTACAATTCCTCTGCTGCGTTGAGTAGGCGTTCTGCCACCCTTTCGCTGATCTCATCTGGAACATGATCCAGACCAATGTTGTCGCGTTCAAACACCAAGTCTCCATTCTCGTATATCTTTACACTTATCTTGTAGAGAGTTCCAGTAATTTCATTGAAGTGAAACTCGTACTGCTCTGTACATCGTTCACCGTAGAGGTTCGCCCTTGTCTTCTGAGTTACTTCGAATGTCATTGTTACAGTGAATCAGTATCTCCTTCAGCCCAGTCCATCGCATTCTTCATTGCCTGGAGTTGGGTGTACTCGAGGAGGTTGATGTCTTTTAGAAGGTCGTATTCCAGTTCGTCACGGACTTGCCAATACTCACCGTTCTCACTATCTCGGATGAGGAGTAGTCCAGCCCGCTTTGCCTGCCAGATGGACAAGACGAGTGGTTTCACAGCGTGCTCAGATTCCGCATCACGTTCGATGCGGTTCTCGATGATCGAGATACCGCCCTCGATCTCCTCGTCAGTACGCATAGTACTTCCCTCCGTGGAATGCGTTCGGGAAGTTAACTGGTAATACAGGCCAAGTTGGACTTTGCATACCCAGTAGTAGGGCGTCTGGCTACAAAAAGGTTACTACTTGGTAACTACGCGGCAGCCACTTCTGCCTCAGATGTCTGGGCGTATTCCTCACCAATTTCAACACCGATATAATTTCTATCCAATTCGTCTGCAACTTTACCCACGGTACCAGATCCAGAGAAGGGGTCCAGAACAGTTCCACCTTCGGGGACACATGATTCGATGATCGGTTTTACAAGTTCCTCTGAGAACGTTGCATTGTGACCATCGGTGCTGCTCGATGTCGGTGTCTTCACCACATCACCTGGGTTCTTCTTCCCACCAGTCTTTGCCTCCACCTTAATGCTGTCGAGATCAAAGTAGTAATCCTGATCGACGGTGAAGAAGTAGAAGTGTTCCCACGACGTGTTCAGTCGATCTCGAACTGGGTGTGGGACAGGGTTGGACTTGTGCCACACCTTATCGTTTCGTAGAATGAAATCGTAGTCGTCAACCATCTCTATTACAAATCGTTCTGGCACGAGACAACGGGATTTTCGTGGAATAGACACATCGTTGTTCCAGTAGTTCTCCTCTGGGACAAACGATTCTTTAACATCCTCAGATGGGTCTTTCCACGCACCGTTGCCACTTCCAGAGTATTTGTCGTCAATGTTCACCCACATGGACCCGCTGTCCTTCAGCGCATCTTGATAGGAACTGAAAATCTCAGTGAGGTGGGAAACATAGTTCTGCGGAAACGGCTCTTGACCCAATTCACCATACCATCCGTCAGGCCACTCCATACGGGCGTCGGGGTACTTCCGCATCTTCCAGTACGGTGGAGATGTGATAATCGCATCGACGCTGTTATCGTCTAATTCATCACCGTTGGCAATGGAGAGCGCGTCCCCATGAATGATGGTTCCGACCATTACACATCAATAGAGGGACTGTGGTCATAAAAAGGTTACTACTTGGTAACAACTATGCAACTACATGAACGATGTGATGTCCGACTGTTCGCTGTCACTCAACGCTTCGTCAAATGACCAATTCAGCGGTCCCATGATCGGCCGCAAAGGATCTCGAAGCGTCTTCTCGATCATCGTATCGTAGTCAACGATGAACTCGTCTGGCACCCTCTCAGGATGCTCTACGGACAGCGCATCAACGACATCGCCGTCTTCTGCGGTCTCGGCGCTGTAGGTCTTCGGCCAATCGCCACGGACCTTGTCTATCGCAAGGAACTGTGGCTTCGAACCCTCACCCATCTGCTCCCAATCGAAATTCTCGTTGGCGTACTTAGCACCTCTGTAGGTGCTCGAGGGGCGTTTAGAGGCGCTACCGTACTCGCTTGGGTCCTGCCCCATCCCCTTCGGACGGGCGATATACGACAGCGGTTTCTCACCGTCTTTGATCTGCTCGACTGTGTTTTGTATCGCGTCATACGCTTCACGACGGGCCTCTTCACCATCATCGATACGGAGGATGGTCTCGATAACATCACTGACCATCTCCCGAGTAACGACAGCCCGATCAGACCGAACCACGTCGATTCCAGTGAAGCTCAATTCTGGTGGGTCGAGCCACTCACCTTCGTCCCAGGCGGTGATCTCTGCATATCGCTTCTTCGCTTTTTCCTTCGTGACGCCTTCTGGAACGAACAACCAAGGAGAGTAAGACTCAATCTCCAGTTCGATATACGTCCCATCACTGTTGAATTCTTCAGCGGCAAACTCATCGTAACTATCGTTGACCATGTCACACGCCTCGATAGCGAGATCAACGATCTGTTGCTGCTCATCCCGATTGGAAGCGTTCATGAACGGAATGCTTGTCATGACACTGTCCGTGTCTCCACCGACCTGATAGGCGTTCCGACCGTCGTAGTCGTACTTGTCCTTCAGTTCGTTGAGCGAGTTGACGTACTTCTCTGCGGAGTGTTGAATGACCTTTCGACCGTAGAGCGTAATCGACTCAGCGACACGCCAATCGAACAGGCGGTATCCTTTCCCGTAGGAATCGCTGTCGCCGTAGACGCCCCACACGGAGTTGACGACCTGTTTGACAGGACCGTAGAGGTCGGTTCCATCGTAGTCGTCCTTCAGACCCATAACGTGGTCCACGACCTTGTTCATGAACCCCTCCTTAATTTCAGGCTTGAGGTAGTAACATTTCTCGTACTCTGGTTCCGCAGCCCCGTCCATATCTGGTGGGTTCTTCACGTTGTCTGGACGGGTGTCGATATACGACCACCGACAGTCTTCTTCGGTGTACTCAGACGCCTCGAGATCCTCTGCGGTGCCAATAATCGTCTCTGGGGAGAGGTTGCACGTACGGAAAGCGTTCGGATATTCCGACCACACGTCGGGGTAAACGGCGTTCGGGTGTCGCCCTAACTCTGGTTCGAAGACGTAGCCGCCGTAGAACCACCCACGTTCTGGTTTCTCGTTCGTGGGGAGAGCGACGTTACGCTCGTGTGCAAAGCGAAGGATGTAGTGATCGAGAAGGTCGATATTGTTGTGACAGTCACCCCACTGCGCCCCAGTAAGCTTTCGGAGGTTCTGGAACAGATCGGTGACGCCCGCTGCTACGTCGATTCCGAGGACGGCCTGAACGTCACGAATGTTGTATTCGATGAACGCGGCTGGATCCCGCTTCCAGGCGTCGTCAATATCCTCCATTTCCAACTTACCTATCGGCAATTCTTCGGAGGAGATGTTCTTGAGCCCGTATCCGCCCTTGGGTTTCGACCAGCGTGTTTTCTTATACGCTTTCATCTGGTCATGAAACTCTACACCCTTGGCTCGAGGACCCCAATGGCTGTCCCACACCTCCCCAAACGGAGACCAATCTCGGTAGGACAGATCGTTCTTGGACTGACAACGGTTGATGAGGTACGGAAAGTCGAACGGCTTGCCTTTGTCCGTACAACTCGAATTCCATCCGCTCAATAGGTCTGGGCGTCGTGCTTCAACGTACTTGTTGAAGTTATGACGCATGTCGCCCTCGTCACTGAAGACTTTGACATCCTCAATCGGGACTGTGAGATCTTCGTAAATCGGCTCTCCATCGTCGTCCTCATCGATTTCGACGGAGATAGTTTCTGGCCGATGATCGATAACGAGGTTTTCTACTTCAACGTCGCTGTAGTCCCAATCGGGATGTCGTAGGACCCACACCGTATAGGCGTCCGTGTGACTGTCGTGAGCGGTGATTGCGGTGACTGGATGATCTGCATCAGATGGGTCTGGAAAACCGTCTGGCGACTCCACCTCGATGTCTATCGTGACCGTACGTGGGTCGGCTTTCCACGTTGGTTCCTCGACGGGTGTGACATCATCGACGTTGACTCGGTAGTCTCCTTGACACGATTGTGGTTCCCACGTCTCATCGAGATCGACTTCGAAGTGGGTTTTGATCCCAGTATCGATAAGAAAACGATTGACGTAAAATACGTCTGCTTCCCACGTTTTATCAAAGTATTCTCGAAGCCCCTTCTTGTCGTTTTTCCCATTGATCTGGCCTGGGAGGTTGCAGTATACTTTGACGAGTGACTGGCCTTTAATCGATTGGTGGCCTTCTTCGGCGTAGTCTACCCAATCGTTGTTTGCTACTCGTTTCGAGTAGGCGTCTTCAGGGATATAAAAAGAGGGTTTATGACCGACAATTTCAACGTGTCTCTGTTCACCTTCTTTGTCTCGAGTCAGCGTGTGGATAATTGGCTTACCAAACTCATCCTCGTGCTCGATATTCATCAAGTGGAGTTCTTCAGTATTCTCCTCGACAAAATCACCTAATCCAGACATCCTCTTACTTACCAAGTACGTACCGACTACTTATAAGTATTTCGTATTGTGAAAGACTTTTCTGTAAACATGATCTATACGGAACTGGGGTCGGATCATCTTCACCCATGTCCACCCGACCCCACTTACTTTCAAGAATAATTGTATCTATTTCACAGATACTGGCAGTAAGCATGATCCAAATACATTTATTCTTCCCCCGCAATGTCACTCAACATGGCAAAGTCAAACCGAGAGAGATACGAGAAATACAGAGATAGAATCCAGTCGTTAGAACAAGACGGTGTCATGTCCTCAGAGGACTGTGAAGCCATACTCGAGTTTCTCGATTCTGCCGATCCAGAAAGTGCGTTAATCAATGGTGATTCCATGTCTGATGGTACATTAGCAAGGTACGCATATACACTAAAACGTATCCCTGAGCTATCTGACTTTAATTTGAGTGATGCATCGGAGTACAAAATAAACAAGATCATGGATGATATACGACGTGGGAATGTCGATGGTGTGAAAGAGGGCGGTCTCACATCTGGATCGGTGCGGAACCACCAGTCCACAATACGGAAGTTCTACAAATACCATGATGATTTTAACGTCGATCCTGAAGAGATCATGCTCTTCGAACCGAATGATAGCTCCGTTGACGAGAGGGATATCCTCACCCGAGACGAATTCAATGCGATACGGAAAGCCGCACAACACCCTCGAGACAAAGCGTTAGTCGAATTGTTGGGATATACGGGACAGCGAATAGCAGCCATTCTCAACCTCCGACTTAAGGACATGAAACCCGAAGATGGAGTGTTTTATCTCAATACAAGTGATGGTGACATGAAGGGGGCTGAGGGGGCCAGATCATTGCTCTTGGCGGAGCACTCTGTAAGAAAGTGGAAGAATAATCACCCGTGTACTGACGACCCAGAAGCTCACTTTATTTGTAAAAAGAATGTCGATCAGAACAATGGTCAGGACTTAGGGGACAAGATGGACCATTCATCCATATACAGATTGCTTCAAAATATTGGTGAGAGAGCGGGGGTGGACAAACCTACCAACCCCCATAACTTCAGACACACGTTTGTTACGTGGGCGAAGAGAGATAAAGGAATGGACAATGATACGATTAAGCATATCATTGGTCATGACCCCGATTCCACCGTCATGGAGACAACATACGCCCATCTCACTGACGAGGATATGATGAAAAATGCTGAGCAGGCTGTAGGACTAATCGAAGAAGAGGACGATAGTCCGTTTGTTCCAGACAACTGTCCAGCGTGTCAGAAACCACTGGAAGGATCAGAACAATTCTGTCCAGACTGTGGGTCAAAAGTAGATATCGATGCGGATAAGGACGATATTGAGGAAAAATTAGACCAGTTCAGCGAAGACGAACTAATGGAGTTTATTCAAGAGAGGATGATGGGCAACTAACTCCTATGACACCGTAGGAGCGTGGCAACGAGATCCGATCTTTCATTCCCGTTTTCGGCATATATTTCCAATGCCAACTCGTTCTCTTGAATGAACGTCTCTAATTCTTCAAATTTTCCACTCATTTTACTTTCTGTGGTGGGGCGCAGAGATCTCGAACAGCCTCGACAGTGTAGTGGTCGGTCAGTTGGAACAACAACTCATCGAGAGAGTTGATCCGTTCCACACGGATGCTACTGTCGTCTACATCCTGATTGTACGGGCGGTCTCGCAGTGCGATAACTCGCTCTGGATCATTGGCAATGCGCTCTGCGAGGGCGGGTTTGTCGTCCACATACACGTCATAGTCCAATTCGTCCTTTTCCTCCGATGGGGCCAGGAAATTGTCGTACTCGACAGTGTAGTAGTCCAACCACGCCTTCACTTGCTCATCGACTTCGACGGGTGAGTACCCGTACTCACTCTCGAACGAATCGGCCAATTCGCCCGTGAGATTGTGGCGATGGGTGACGATATCGACAGTGTGTCCGTAGTCCCGAAGCCCGCTCGTCACCTCACGGAATGTTGCCCCACTCTCCATTGGTGGGATTTCTTCATGGTGGTTGTGCCAGAGGTTCTGTGAGACATGCATAAACTCCTTGTAATCGTCTTCAGTGGGGAAACCCCACTCCTGCATCATCTCTTCAGTAACTTGCTCACTGCGGGCACAGACGGCTTTGTGAGTGTTCGACAGCACGCCCTCCACGTCGAGACTGATTCGGACCATTTCAGTTGAAGTAGTCCGCTGCCTCTTCTCGAGTGGCGAAACAGTGAATTCCTCGAGTACATGCACGCCACGTCTGTGTATCCAGCGTTCCATCTGGTTCAACGAATCTCCCACGACGGTAAGTGAAGGAATGGTCGTGGATAGATCGGTCTTCAGTTTCTTTTTCAACCACTGGACCATCGTGTTTGTGGTAGAATTCACGGACATAGGCTTTGCTAACCCGCTTTTTCGAGTCTGTGGTATGGACGACCGTCTCACCAGCGGGGATCACCAGTTCGATAATATAAAACTGGCCTTTCTTCCAGACAACTCGAGGTTCGTCCAGTTCTTCAACCTTACAACTCTCGTCTTCGAGGTTGTCAAACTCGCCTGCCTCGAGTGCCGCTTTAAGCGACTCAACTGCGTCTTGCTCCCTCTCTCGCTGCGAATCGCGCATCCGCCGCAGCGTGCTCTTTCGTCGTTCTGCTCGACTAAGTTCCTGTTCCGTCTCTTCAAGTTCGTCTTTCAATTCAGCGACCGTCGAACTACGTGCAAGTCCTAACATTGTTGTAATCTTATAGCCAAAATTTTTTATCTGCTTACTCCGCTGCTACCGCTTCTGACGGAGAGTCAGCGGAGTCTCCGTCAACTTCTGAGTCCGATTCAGTCTCAGAATCTGCTTCCGCTTCAGACTCGGGGTCTTCAGCGTCGTCTTCGGTTTCAGTTTCCTCATCCCCAGTACTCCCATCCCCATCCGTATCGTCTTCCGACGTATTCGATTCGTCCGTTTCGGTGGAAGTGGATTCGGTCTCGGTGGATTCGTTCGATTCTCCATTTCCCTCATCCGAGTCAGATTCTCCATTTCCCTCTTCAACACTCCCGATGTCACCACGGATCTGGGAAACGGCGTGTTCGCCGAACCCATCAACGTCGAGAAGGTCTTCGTCAGCGGCGTTGTAGAGATCCTCAGCGGTCTCGAAGCCGTTCTCAACGAGGGTTTCTGCTCGAGTAGGACCGATTCCAGTGATAGTTTCGATATCCTCAATCTCGAGGATAGCGTCTGGAACGGGACTGTCTTCTTCCGCCCCATCGTCTTCAGTCGCCTCTTCTGCTTGACAGTCGTTTTCTGGCGGCGAACTGAACGTAACTTCGGTCTCGCCGTCCCCATCAACGTCACCCTCGACAGTACCGCCCTTACGGTAGAATCGGGCTGCGGCTGCGATTAGTGCAATTCCACCAACGACTACTCCCCCGCCAATGATTGATGCGTTTTCGATCATGTTAGCTTTCCTCTTCTTCGCTGTTTGGCGTGTTGACGACGACCTGACCGAACGAATCGATGTCTGCGTCCGCGGTCATTCCCTCGATGTTGGCGACGTGGTCGAACGTCACTTCAGCCGCATCAACACCGTTTGCCTCCGCAACGAAGGCCGCGAGCGGACTGTCAGCCTCATCGAGCCCGTCGTCTGGAATGGTAAATTCGCGTTGCGTCGTCCCGTAGATCTCACCGTCGTGGTAGAGAGTAGCGGGGAAAACGATGGTCTCCTCACCCATCTGATCGGGTTGTGGTTCTCGGTACACCGCCGAAAGCGCAAGCGTGGATTCACGCTTGTTGAGGATGTCTGCGAGTTGTTCGAGTCCGCTCTGTGTCTCCGTTCCACCGATACCGAATAGCGCCTTGAGGCCGTTTGCAATTCTTCCCATCTACACTTCTATATACGGGAGATACATACAAAAAGGTTGCGATGTACTTTCCGTTTAGTTACCAAGTGGTTTCTAAGACACAATCTCTAATTTTGTCTGAGAAGTAAGAGGCGCTTAGCGCCGAATGCTACCACATCATTGTGGCGTCTACTTCCGTCTCCCGCTCGTCAAGGATGTCCAAGATTCGAAAATACTGCTCAAGGGTGATCTGATCGGCCATGAACATCTCGGTAAGCGTGAACATGGTCATCATGATCTGCGACATCTCGAAGAATTCAGCCCGATCTTCCTCGAGATCTTCTTGCATATCGTCGTTGATATTGTCGTCGTTCAATTCAGCCAGTTCGCTATACGTCTTATCGCCATACTGCTCGAGGTATTCACTCTCGTTCATATGCTGTATTCGGCGTCTGGGATGATGATATTCGACGGAACGATACTTGCCGTTTTTAGAAACTCGTCGTGCTCTTCGATGTGCTCGAGGGTGTCAATCACGATTTGGGGGAGCGGATCGATATCATCAATGTGCCCCGCCCGATCGCCGTTAGAATCGTAGAATTTGATCTGGTCCACGACACCGTCGTAAACCTTCACCTCATCGAAGTAAACCACCATGTCCGTTCGACGGTCTTTGAAACAGTAGTGGTGTCCAGTTGATACAGGCATACACGTCGTAAGACGGAAGTTGGGCGTTTTGATCTCGCTCATTCTAATTCCATTGCCTCCATCTCAGCGACCAACATCGTCGCCTGTTTCTTACTGAAGCCAGCCTCCATGAATTCTTCGTAGAGCGTGTAACATGCCTGGGCGAGCGACGGTGCTGATTCTTCCAGAACTTCAGCTACCATCTCCATCTGTTCGACAGATTCCTGTTTAATCTCCTCTTCGGCGTGCATCATGCTGTTGCCTCCGTTTGGATACCACTTTCTTCGGCTCGAGGGGTGGGGGTTGAGTCTTCAGAACCCTCCTCTTCTCCATCGAGGTCGAGATGTTCGGTCGCTTTGGACAGACGACGGGCCAACTTCTTTCGAAGCCACCACGACCGTAGCGACTCATCCTCTCGAAGCGTTCGGAGGGCGCTGATAATTGTCGCCCACTCACCCACTTCAGCCGAGAACGTCCCATCCTCGTTGTCGATGATATCAACGTTCGAAAGGTCGTCCGCTTCATCCTCCAGTTCGATCTCTCGAAGATTCTCAATGGCTTGCGGAACAAACTCATCGAGTTGATTCTCCTCATTAGAACGAAGTCTAATTGGTATTCGAGTCACGTCTATTGATAGGTACTCTGGCTACAAAAACGTTACCATCTGGTAAGTACGTGGGGATAGAGAAAGCTTGTTGGTTTAATTCAAAGGGAGTGTGAATGGCACTCCCGCACTCCGAATCCCCGTTGTCGCGGGACTACGAAGCCATGTACGCTCCTCGAAAGGAGCACGTGGGTGTTGCTACTCGAGTATTATAATGTTTTCTAAAAAAGTGGAATCAGCATAGTGTAGAGGCTTCAACCACGTGAAAAGTACGCCACGATCATCACCCCGCGATATATGATTGGATCCTATCTCACTTCTGGTACAGTTTGGTTCCCACACCCACGTCCGTTAGTCGAGGGCGTTCTCTGTCTCACGTCCCTTAATACGGAGGACTATCTGAAGTTTCACCTTCAGGATCGTCGCATCCGCCAGGGCCATGATTTGATCCGCCATACTGTTGTGAGCTACTACCTCCCTACAGCGTTAGCAGACATGGTCATGTGGGCTTCAAGCCGAAACTGTCAAACGGCTCATACTCTTGCTCAGATGAACAGTAGGATGTCAGCCTTCTCCATTCACAGTTAGCATGTGTTCCGTGTGTGTTGACACAATCCGACTATGTAAGTCTCAGAGCCCTTCAGTGAGGGATCATTGTCTTACACGGCGGTAACAACCACGTCCGTGGGGGCTGCTCGAGGCGACCAGAGGATTACAAAGAATCATGGATTTACGCATCGACCTTGCCCCACTTTCGTGGCGTGAGCGATACTTAGTACACGCTGCCCAAAGGCGCGAGTGGGAGATGGTGGGAGTTGCACCCACACCCTTTTTGAGTTCTCTATTATGCTTGCAAGCTCGTTCTCCCGAATGGAAAGAGTGGGATTCGAACCCACGTTTGTGGTTAGATTCTCCAACGAATTTTATCCGTTGACCGCTCGCTTTTTCAGACGAGTCGGGACCACCGTGCTGCCACTACACTATCTCCCCAAATTGATCCGTGCTAACCTCGTATGGTGTCGAGGCCCCCGCGACTGGCACGAATCTGGTGCGGGTTTGGGTCAGTGCTTTGCCCATCTATACATAGGGACTGTGTATACTAAAAGGTTTCTATCTGGTCGTAATTTGGTAACTGGAGTGGTGTGGGGTTTAACCACATCTACGTACACATTCCTGTAACCACACAGTATTGAGAGGTAGAGCCACCCCGCGAAGTAACGGAGCCTGATCCCTTTCCAGGGACCAGAACAGTGAAGCCATTCCCGTTACAGTGATTCGTCCAATGCGTTGGAACGCCGCTTTCACGGCAATAATCTCTACGACATCTGGTAATAAAAGTCTTGTGAATTACTACGGATGTTCGATATCGTCTGGGGATATATTGAACAGAACTTCATCCGTGTCGATATTACGAACTTCAATTGTATTCCCATCCCCGTTGGTGCATGGTCCAACGAGTGCGCGTGGTCGTCCAGCCTTTACGATTGTAGCAACATAGATTTGCGAAAAACCGATATCGATTTCGTCGGTATCACTCACATCCCAGAGACCTTGAATCTCATCATGATCGATTGTCACCACATCGTCCTTCTCGAGATCGTCAACACCGTTGATCGTACCAGTATCCATGTTATCTACCGAATCGTTAATCTGCTCTTCTTTCCACTCCTCTATCTCCTCGTCAGTGCTGTTCCAACTGATATCAGCACTGTTCTTTGCGGCTGGACACGTGGATAGATTATTGCACGATCTCCGACCGTATTCATTAACCACGTTATCTCGTCCACAAACGTTGCACGTCTCGTCAGTCTCGTGTTTTTCGACAGTGTTCATTGTTTATCCCCATCGTATCGTTCACTTACTGCTAACTCTGCTACAATGTTTCCATCAGCATCGTATACCACAGGTTCCTTTTTCTCACGGATCAACCGTTTTGCCGCACTCGACAAGTATTCCTCACGTTCTCGAGTGCCGTGCATTCGACATGCCACCTCCTTGAAGCCGATATCCAGCGGCTTAAAGAAGATGCTACCATCGTGGGTTTCAGTTCTACTGCTGTGACTTGTGAAATAAACCTCGTACACATCATGTTCATCGGGCAGACGTGGGGCGTGATATTTTATTTTTGTCATTAGTATAGCATCTCCTCTTCAACGAATCGAAAGAACGATTCGTAGTGGTCAATCAAGACACTATCTCGCTCGAAATACTCGTGCCCACCAGTGGACCCGAGATCTGCTTTCATCCCAACAATTTCTTCGCTCTCCTCATCCCGCTCAACCGCGACGTATTCAACCCCACTTGGGTACATGAAGCCATTCTCATCAAGTACATCGAGACTGATGTGAACTGTTTCATTGTACGTTTCGAACGGGTATCCACTCCGCTGTCGAATGATGTCAAATTCCACTACGTCGTTCTTTGCACCAAACCGATAACCACTGACATTACATTCGAATAGGTTTACTACTGTCATCGTGAACCAACTCGAGGAAATGCGTCTTCGAGCGTTTCATGTGGGTCTTTAACGGGAATGCGCCAACCCTCACGACTCGCAGTCATGTCCGCAATGTGTACCATCTGCTCGAGGTGGGTAGTCGGATTATCTCCCTTCCCCCACGGACCCATGTGACTCTCGACAGCGTCAACGACCTTGTCTGGCAAATCGAAGTTTGCCTCGAGCCACTCTGCTGCGATAACATCATGGTTGTTAACCGTCCCATCGACGGACGTAGGCGGCTCACCATACTTCAGGATATCATGGATGATACACGCCGCTCGCCCGCATTCCACGTCTTCATCGGACATGAAACCCTGATTCACCATCGATTGATACAGTCCGTCGAACGCGGTACACACCCGCTTGGTATGCAGCCAGAGTCCGTGACGAGACTGGTGCTCAACTTGATGGTGGTTGCTCGCCGCTGGAGCCGTCCAGAAGTAATTTGGTGCTTCAGTAAGGACGTTGACCACCTCGTCGGCGAGGTCAGAATCTGATGGGGAGTCGGTGGAGTCCCCATCAATTTCCGAGTGCGGATTACACTCGGAACCGTCAATGTCCTCGATCTCTGGAAATCGTCGTAATACCTCTTCACGATCCAGTTCAGTTTCTCCCATCTACTACGTTAGTAGGTGGTAAGTAAGTAAAAGGTTTTCGGTGTGGGTTCGGTAAGTAAAACGCAGCGGACCCACAAATCAACGGTCAACTTGTTGACCGTAGGGGTAACTATTTGGTTCTACTCAGATGGGTGTCGAATAACTCGGTAGTTATCTTCAACCTCAATTCCTTTGAGGAATAAACGCCCTTCCAACGCATCAAGCGTGTGAGCCACCGAATCTGGGTGCCACCACACCACAGCCACACCACCAGTGTGCGCTTTCACTTCGGCGTAGAGATCTCCTTGACACGGGGTGGCAAATTTGATAATCGTTCCAATTTCAAACGGCCACATGTTGTTTTCTTCAGTCATGCTCGTCGGATCAGCGAAGTTAGCATACTCGAGTAGCCAGTCAGATCCTTGCCTGCGTCTTCGGTACTCTCGTTCTCCACGTCTGGTTCGTCCTTGAGGAAGAGGAGGTTGTACGCCCGTACGAGTTTGTCGAGAAGGCGCGTAATCACGTCGTCAGCGTTTTCTTCGAACGTGGAAGTCTTCTGGGGCGTGTCCGCAAGAATAACCGCTTCAAACGGCTCCACGTCGTCATCACTGCGTTTAGACTCAGACCACCCATCGGGGTAGAGATAAACGATCTGCGGTCCATCTTCATCGGCCATGACCCGTTTGAGAACACCCACCTTCTCCCAGGAATTACCGTAATCCCCCATCTTGTTCGTGACCGTATCGGCGGTCTCTTCAAGGACGTGGGCTGCCTCTGGACGGTCGTCGGTCTGTTCTAACACGACCGTAACATTATCGGGACCGAAATCCAACACCCCCTCCTCCTCGAGTTTGTCCATACCCGATGAACTAATATATCGTGAATTAATCTCATAATTTCCAGCACCCATTTTGGAAAAACTATACCCACCTTTTTTAACTACTTCACTTTCTTTTACTCGTTCCAGTTCGGACTCACTAAACTCAACTGTGTTACTCATTCTTCAATTTCTCCTTCATTTTGATCGAGAGTAAGTAGGGGACTGTCGCTACGATCAGCGTCACGGTCTTCACGAACCGAGTCGCTGTCTTCAATCTGTTGACGTATCTCATCGGTTTTGTCTGTATCGTCTCCCATGTCTACATGGTAAGTAAGAGGTACGTAAGTAAAAAGGTTGCGGAATCAAACATCAATTCCACAATTCACAGACCATCAGTTGATGGTCTGAGACTATCGGGCTACTGGAACGACCGATCGACTTGGTCGTGTCGATACCACTCGGCGTCTACGTTCGTTCCTGGCTGTACGGGATTGCTGATGATGTCTGGTGTGTTACTGTTCATGAGAAAGTTCGATCGACATTTTCGGGCTCATACCCCTCCGCATCGACGTTGTCACCAACGTCAACCCCCATCTCCTCCATCTCCTCTGGGAACATTTCCTCCATGAAGGCTTGCATGTCTTCAGCCTCGTTGTACGCTTCCATCAGTTCAATGCGCTCCTCGAACGCACTCTCAACGTCGAGATCGTTTTCATGGACGAATGCACCAATAGCGAGGATTACGTCGATAACGTCCTCCTCAAGTCCCTCTTTCCGCTCCTCGTCTTCGAACGGCTGATCCATACCTTCGGCCAACTCAACATTGGTCTGGGTGCCAAGGATGTCAGCCGCCCGCTGAACGATGAGGCGAGCGCCATGATCGGGCATTTCACCGTCGAATTCCTCTCGATTGTTTTCGACGGTAATCTCCGCCACATCCATGATCTTTGCAAAGGTCAGTGGGTCGTCTTCGTTGTCTCCCATCTATCTGTTAGTAAGTGGTAAGTACGTAAAAAGTTGTTGGTGTGTATCTATTCTGCGGGCTCTGGCGGTGCTTCTTGCGGTGGCTCTTGCGGGAGATCGATCACACCCGCGTTCGAGAGGACAGTGAGCGCCACACCGAGAGGAAGGTGAAACTCCACGTCATACAGTTCGCTCACAGCCGACTCGTTTCCACACATCACCTCACCCACTACATATGGATCTTGATTCTCAATATCTCCCTCTCGAGCGATAGCTAACGCTTGTTCGGGTGGTAGGTCTGAAACGTCGATAGAAACAGTTGCGTCTGGGCTGCTCATTACGGTATCGTCGTTCACCACGTCACTGACAAAACCTTTCGTCATCAACGTATACTACGAACTGGAATAAGAAAAAGGTTGCTATTTGGTTTCTACTTGGTAACTAAATAGTAGCTTCGACGGGGGTTCGACTCGATTCAATAATGTTATCTTCGTGGAATTCTTCAGGCCATTTATATTTGAACCCAGGAGGTATACCGTACTCATCTTCAAGCATATATTCTAACAACTCATATGATTCTTCTATATTCCAAACTGCATCACATATCACACCTCCGTCCCTTCGCTCACCAACTCCCCATCTATTCGGTCGTGGTAGCCCTACGTCTTCAAAATACCCCCCGACCTTTTCCTCACTATCTACTTCGTTGGAAAGAGATATTTTAATATAATCATTGCTATCGTGATCCACATAACACCCATCACCTACATACCAATGTTTTAATACAGTTGGTGTTAATTCAATGCCTTCAGACCACACCTTTTTACCACTGTCATACCATGATGCGAATTCGTTGAGATGGGGTGTATTGGACACCCCCCAATAATAACAATCATGATAGTTTTTCGAATCGGCGTTCGGGCGAAAATCATATTTGCGATTCAATTTAGCCCCCTCTTCCGCCGTTCTATACAGTGATACTCCAGTTCCAAGAATCTCAAACTCACTATCAAGAAACTCGAGATACTCCTTAGTAATCATCCTAACGTGTAGTCGGGGCGATTTACCATCCTCCCTACCCACACAACCGTCACCCATGACAAGTCCTGTAATTATTTCATACTGTCGTTGGGTTAAAGGAGGGTGTTGACATTCGGATTTGGACCAATGTTTTGAAATCGATTTGTATCTTTCACCACATGAATGACATTCATCCCACGACTGAGGTTTGTGTGAGGGAAATGATGTATGATAATGTTGATATAAACTCGCGTACTCATTCCCACATGTGACACAAACATCTCCCATACCAACAAATAATAGTCGTGGATATAAAAAGGTTACTAACTGGTAACTACACCACAACAACGCTTTATTCGATGTCGTGGACGACGAGATACATGCCTTCACCCTCGGGCTCGTCGTGCGATTCGAACACCTCCTCAGATCGTAGTTTCTTGATCGCGTTCTCGACGTTGCTCTGTGCCTGCCCACTCGAGATATCGCCCCACAGTGGACTGTCTGGGTCGAGCGGGCTATCGTCCTTATCACCACTCTGGTACGGTCGCTCCGCACGAACGTAAGGGAGACCACGATCGTCGGTATATTTCTCAACGGGGCTCGCACCAAGCATGTGAGACGTGGCGAGACCACCGTCAGCGTCTTCATCGAGATACTGCGGTTCAACTCTGCAATCATCCAGTGTCTCTCTAAGGGCGTCAGCGACAGCGTGCTCGGCTTCAGAAAACTCCACGTCGTCACCATCGCCTCCATCGGGACCGCGTCCCTGCGGGTCAGTGGAGTCGCTGGCGCGACTGCCAGCGGATACCCCACCTCCGAACGCTGAGAGACCATCCTCATTGCTCTCATCGGTCTCTGACTCGTCGTCACCATCGTCGCTCTGGATCATCGAGTTGTTACTGTCCAGAAGGTCTTCAGTCGTCTCAGTTGCCAGTTCCTTCTTGAACATCGATATCGTATCCGAGATAGGCTGGTCTCGAATCGGATCGGTGACGTGCTCGAACAGTTCGGCGTACTGTCCGATATTGGGGTGTCCGAACGTGCTCCCGCCAAGGAATTCGAACATGTGCGCCCCGTTCGGCCCATCTCCCTTGTGAATCTCGATGAGATAGTCCTCCTCCATTTGATTGAGAACACCATTGTTGGTGGTCGCATTATGGAGTTGGGACTTAGAAATCGCCGTGATGTCGGCGTGCTCATCGATGTACTTTGCGATATCCTTCAGCGTGGCCTGGACACCACCGTTTGGTCCCGTTCCGCCAACCCCGTTATGTGGGTCAGTGAGCGCCTCGATTACAGCGAACTTCTTTTCATCCATCCCGTGAGTGAGATTGAGGAGCAGATCTCGATACGAAATGACGTTCCCGATGTCTTGCGGCTCCGCAACGATGTGGTCTACACCGTTAATCTCCATCAACTCACGGTTGTGATAATTCAGTCGAGCGTGAGCCCGAATGTGGTTTGCAATCGCCTTCGCCCCACGCTTGCTGTCGGTTTTATTGTAATTGAGGATTGGGTCGAGGACCTTGAATGCAGCCCACCCATACGAGTCGATCGTTGGATGGTCGTTCACAGGCCACTCGATATCCTCGTCATACGGGATTGCAACGGGGTAGGAGTAGGTCTTTGGATCATCTTCCCATAGCGGGTCGAGCGGTCGAGGAATGCTCGCAATGTGGTTCTGAATTGCGTTCTTCCCCTCTTCGAAGTTGAAGTTGTATTCGAACTCCCGTTCGCCCGCCTCGACCTTTTGGTAATCGAACATCATCTTGGCGACGGCCCGATTGATGTCCTTGTCTGCCTCGACACGCACGGTCATTTGGCGAGTGCGCAACTCCCGAGGGATTTCGGCGTTATTCTCGTCAGCGAAAAGGAAAACGGTGGGCATTGCCTGCTTTTCGATCTCGTCCGCCCCACGTCCATCCTCACCTTCGTCAACGTTACGTGTGTGGCTAAACCCAACACCACGCTCGTCAGCGTCGTCGCCCGCACTCGACTTGACCATTTCCAACATCTTCCCTTGCATCTGCTGAAATTCAGCAAAGGCACCGATGTAGACCCCGTCCCACATACCACCCGAGTCAACAAGACCCATGTCAGACGTAGAACCAGTCCGCAGAAGCCAATGGTTCGGATAACCCTTGTCAACGTTCTGCTTCAGTTCTGTTTTCCCCTCACCGCTCTTTCCTCGAACGATGATCTGAAGATACTCATCTGGGTTTCGTGAAAGTCCACTCGCGTAGGCTGCGTTGAGTGCAAGGAACTGACCCTCGTTACCGACCATATCACTCCGAATCGCATCGACCAAATTCTCTGCGAAGTTATCTGCGACACTATAATCGGGCTCCGTCTCGTCACTTACTTCAATTTCGAAATCCATGTTTAAATATACTGACCGCTTTCATTTCTCTCACGATCCTGTTCAGAATGGTGGCGTCGGTGCTCACTCACACCCTTCACATCAATATTGTCTGGCCTATTGTCCCACCTAATTCCATTTTTGTGGTGAATGTCGGAACTTGTCACCTCGTCAAAGCCATGCTCTGAAACCGCGAGAAGACGGTGTACATATACACGAAGCACATCGTCTGATGTGTCCGCCCTCCACCACTCATAGCCTTGCTCACTGGTTTCAAAGGTGGCTGGACGAAGAGCCGCATACTCCTCCATACTTCTACCCTCAATGCCATGTCTCCGCCTCCAATGTCCAATCAGAGTGCGTGAAACGTCATATTTCTCGGCAATCTCACGGTCAGACATTCCACACCCCACATATAATCTCTGAAGTACCGATTTTTTCTGGTACTGCTTACCGTCCATTCTCACCAGATAATAGGCGCTGCTGCAATAAAAAGGTTCCTATCTGGTAAGTACTAAGCAATTACTGAGATCGGAGGGCGACTTTATACCCGTCGTACGTCGGCACGTCAGTCGGTTGCAACGTCTCGAGGATGTCGCCTTCATCAGTAAGTTCGAAACTAATTGGTCCAGTTTCTTGTACCATTTCATCACCTTCGTAAAAATAGACCCACAGATCCTTATTTTTCGGTTCTTCTTCGGGCTTGACGTACACTTTGACGTTCAAAGCATTACCTCTCCCAAGGGTACTATCTACGATTGGTGGACCTTCATGATCGTTGTGAACACCAAGGTTCTCTGCTACATCTGGCTCTTGTTTCTCGACATCTTTTTCGTCGTCACCTTCGTCCCCAGATGCTGAACAACCACTCAATGCTACTGCGATACATGTAACGAATGTTCTACGTCGCATGGCTACTGGTACGTAGAACTGAATGAAAAGACTTGTGACGCTTACTGTTCTCGAGCCCGAACAATAGCGGCCTGGATCTGGATGAGGAGCGCGGCTGTATCGGCTAACTCATCTTCAATCCGATCGAGATCATCTTCATATGGATCGAATTCGAACGAAGGTGGGTCGTCTACTGGATTACCATCCTCATCCTCGTAGATATTTTCGTGGACATCTCGAATATTAAAACCCAATCGTTCTATTTCCTTCAGCCCCGCCTTAAGTCCAAATTCACTGGGTTGAAGGTGAGGATCGGCCTCTTCAACCACCTCCGCAAGTTCCTCTTGCGTGGCGAGAAGCATGGTTCCAACGTCCTGAAGTCCCCACTTTGCCACGTTCGACGTGCTTTTCTCAAGCCACTGTCGAACGGCCTCATCAACTCGACGGTCGTAAATGAATTGATCGTGTTCGTTCATAGATACTGCGCGATGTGTTGGCTGCTGAGTCCGTCTGGGAACGGGTCTTCGGTGTACGGTTCGTACTCGAACCCGTCTGCAACGAAGTTACAAACCGAATTAACCTTGTTCTCGAACAGATCCTTCTCGAAATTGTTCGGAATGATATAGTCGTAATAATCGTCGTCCGTGAAGAATTTGATACAGTTCCACTCCCATAGTTCTCGCTGCTTCCGCTCATGGAACGTCGTATAGGAGTAGTCACCCTCACGTTCCTCAAGACGATCGTAACGGATGTCTGGAAGCGTCCAGATACTCACGGCAGTAACGTTCGTGAACCGCTCTCGAAACGCTTCAGCCTCTTCTGGCGACCGCACACCCGCCACGCACATGTTCTTCGAACGCGGAATCCCGCCTTGAGACAGAGACGTACAAAGTCCTCGAGCGAAGTGGTCTGCGCCTTCTTCAGCCTTCTTCTGTGCGGCCCACTCGCCAAGGGAATTATCATCCGTCTCGCCACCCGTCTCGGCTTCATACGCATACCGAACGTAGTCCGAAAACTCGTGTGACGTACCGTCGAGGGTCTCTGCTGCTACCTCAGCGGCGTACGTCTTCCCCGTTCCAGGCAGACCGATAAAGAGGAACACGTTCGCATCGATCTTGCTTGGTTCCCCATTGACCGTTTGAATCTGCTCGATCTCGACACTTGTCTCATCTTGGCTCTGTTGAACATTCATGGTAGTTTGCTCGAAATTTCGTAATTCGTACGCGCCTTCAAAACCCGAAGACTGTGTAGTGCCACCCACGTGTTCGGGTTATTGGTCCCTTTAACCCGAATGCCGAGTTTTCCATCGTGGTGAACCACTTCGAAATCGTCTATCGTTTCCATCCGATGGTAAGTAAGTGGTACGCAAATAAAAAGCTTCCTATCTATTCTATAGGAGTGAGGAATTTGATACGAACCATCTGCTTTCGTACCCACTCCCCGTCGATACTCGGATTGATCGTGTAATATTCCAGTTCCACTTCCTCAGCATCGTCTGGAACGTCGATCTCTTCACCGACCTCGGCCTCAATTAGATTTAGGGTGTATTTTGTCATTGTCCGATAACTGCATTTTTCGAACGGTGATTGGTTTTTCCACAGTGTTGACACTGGTGGTTGTGGTGATACCGCTTACATCGACATGACTGACAGTACAACGATCCGTGCTGCTCAACCTCGCTCATACTGCTGTATTCACCCCCTTACCGTTCGGACGAACGTCCGATTCGGTAATTCGGACATCGCCAGATGGATGAAGATCGCCCCCACTCTCCGTCAGCAGCGGCGAATCGCAGTTGTGTTCACTCGGTACGACCGTTCGCTGGCAAGTTGGACAATAGGCTTTATTCATGTTTCTGAGTGTACGAATTCGTCATACGTTTCGAGTTGTTCGGCAGACAGTTGACCGCCAGTCGGCCAATACGACCCAATGACGAGCGGTATTTCGTTGTTCTGTCGATCAGGCCACCATTCGCTAACCGTATACGGGTACCCATCGACCCACTCCTCGGCTGCATCTTCCAACATCTCTCGCTCGGTTTGGGTGAGGTTGCCCTTCGGAACAATGTGGATGCTCTGGTTATGAGCGTCCACTCGCTCGACAAGATCGTGGTTCTCTTTCTGAATTTCTAACGCTAACTCGAGTGCGCCGATCTGGAGTTTGTGGTCCGAATCGTTCATTCGGCGTCACCTCCCGCAATATCCACATCTTTAAACGTCTCTTCATGTCCGTCTTTAAACTCACAGTATAGCGATTCTCCAGGCTCGTCTGGATCATCAAGAACTTCGAAGTACTTGATGTTTGAGATAGGTTCGTAGCCTTGACTATAGGCGTGTTTAATGGTTAGTTCCATTATTCTTCAACCCCGTTGGGAGTGTAAATCGCTGTAATGTCGTTATACTCAGCAACTACACGCCCGTGAGTGGCGTCTGGATCGATCTCATCGATCTCCCCTTCCCCATCCCTCATTGCTTGTTCGATCTCCATGACGGCGCTCTCAACCGTCTCAAAATCCTCGTGGTCTTCGTTCCGCGAGAACCAGTCATTCACGCATTTAGCGAACGTGAACGTGTCGTCTCCAATACCGAGGGTTCGCATGTCCATGCGAATGTGTTGCGTCTCTGGGCACTGTGCGCCTTCCTCATAGAACGTCTCATCGTGACGAGAACTGGTCTGTGAGCCCAGAATTTCGACGTGGTCACACTGTTGGCGAAAAATGGCTGCACCATCTTCGAAGACTGGATCATCTTCGTCCAATGGTCTCCATTCGTGGGTATGGCTTCGTCCCATACCACTACCAAGTACCTACCACACTATAAAACTTTCCATACCAAACAATAACCGAAAAGAGACGTTATACTACGCTATGCAAACAGACCGTCAGACCCGCTACAACCGTCTGCTGTCACACCATCTTCCTCGCTTTCCGTGACGACATCGTTAATGGCGTCGTAGATGGGATTCGATTCCATGATGAGAGTGGCGCAATCATCATCCCGATGATACTGCTTGATCCAGTAATCCCCGTCAGAATCCTCATATACTTCGATAGGATTGTCTTCCCAAATCAGCGTGGCGGGATATCCGCGCAGTTCGGTTTCGTACTCTGGTTCAGTTTCCTCGACAGTAATCTCACGACCCTGTCGATAATACGTCCCCTCTTCTTCAGGAACCTCGATATCCTCTTCCGCATCGAATTCGGCAAGTACGTCTGCAAACTCACCGTTGGTTAGCGGGAGAATCGCATCCTCGGAACAGTGGCTCTTCGAAATCCAGTAATCCCCATCTTCATCCAGATAGATATCGACCCCTCCTCTGGTGGAGACCTTTGCAGCGTCGTAGCCCCCACCACCGAGTTCGTACTGGTAGTCGAGTTCAACCGTCACGTCATAGTCTTCGATACTGTGCTCGCCGTCTTCTGCTGGAATAGTTAGCGTCATTGTTGTGTTAGTTGAGTTTTTCGTACGCCCGACCGATGTTGAACATGCCGTACTCCTCGTCATCGTTGCTGAATGCCATTACCGCGCTGTCGAGTTGGCGTTGAGCGTCGTTCTTGTCTTCTTCGTTCATGGGTTGGGCTTCTCCGTATGTACATACGTGGTAAGTAAATAAAAAGGTTATGGTAACAACCCAACCCCAGTCCAATTAATACCCGTCAGGCCACTTGTATTCAAACCCAGGTAACGGGTCCCCCATATACTCAAACAACTCTCGAGTGGCGTCAGCCGACCAGACTACTTTAAATGCGTTCTCCGACTCATGGTAATAATTTGGTTCTGGTAAGCTTACATCTCTAAAGTAAGATGATATTTTGTCCACGTTTTTTCTCTCATTGTAACATGCGATGGAAACCCTAAACGCAGTGTTGGTATTATCAAAAGTCCCGTCCCCAACAAACCAGTGTTTCAGCGTTGTTGGTGTCAGATCAACACTATCAGGCCAAACCTTCTCACCACTATCATACCAGCCCGCAAATTTATCTAAATGTGGGTGTCGGCGGGTGGTTAGTACATAGAATGTCCCATTCCCATATCCTCCCCCATCATCCAGATCTCTCACTCGAATGTTAGTTGAAACGTTCCCCAACATCCCATCTACATAATTAACATATTCTTTTTCTTTAGAACCCACCCCAAAAGATGGGTTGCTACCGCTATGGTCAATCCATCCATCCCCCATCAAACATCCTGTAAAGAAATCATCTAAATGAGAAATGTCTGGATATGGACATGAAGACATGGCCCAGTGTTGACCAAGGTTCTCATAATCCGAGCTACAAAAATCGCATTTCATAAACTATACTAATAGAAACGGTATCTTCCTATAAGTCCCCAGTGTTCAGATGATCGGTGTTTGAATACACGACAGTTCGAATCGCGTCCACGTCGGGAGTTACGGAGAACTGTTCGGCGTTGAGTCCGACGAGCCCCTCGAGATCGGTCTTTCCATCCGCGCCCTCGAAGATATCATCGTCTGGATCAGCGTCCGTACGGCCAGCGATCTGCTCCGATATCATCTGACCGAACTGCTGCTCGTCTTCAGTGGGATGGTCAACACCGCTGTCGTCTGACTCATCCTCGTCGTCACCCATACTCACGTCGAACGAGGCACCAGACGTGTCAGTGTCGTTACCTTCATCACCACCGTCGATCTTCGGCTGCCAACCATCACCGTGGTACAGTTCGTAGACTTCGGTCGGATCATCTACGTCGAATTCTTCACAGATGATATCATCGATCTCTGGTTCGTAATGAAGGTCGATGTCGGTGGCGCTCTCGTAGTCGTCACCTTCGAAATCGTTGTAGGCGGTCGTCGCTTCCAACATCCGACCACCGTTATACCGATCGATTCCGATGAATACCGATTCTCCCTCGAGATCTTTCTGGAGAATAAGCGGACGAACAACACGCGGTGGACGACCGAGACCACCGTTCGACGCATCACGAGCGAGTTTCGAGCGGTCGGTACTATCGACGTTGTAGTTCTCCGTATCTCGGTCGAACCAACCGAGTGGGTGTTGAAGAACGCCTTTGACCAGATATCCGTCGTCCTTGTAACGAGCGGATGGGAGGCCGTTAATATCCAGCGCTCGAAGGATGAACTGACCTGCCATTCCCCCGTACCAAACCATCACTTCATCGTGGTCGAACGATTCAACTTCGGTGGATTGGAACGAACCCCCACCAACATCGATACCCGTCGTCTTTGTTTCACCGTCGAATTCTACCGTTTGAACCTCCACATCACGGTCGTTCTTATCGGCAATCTTGTAATCAACGGGGAGACGATAATCACGGAACTGGTCGTTCTCAGTATCCAGTTCGTTACCTTCACCGAGTGCAGCGTCGATTCGAACTACCGCATCGCCAATATCGACCTCGTCTACCTCGACACCGTTCACGTAGTCACCATCGTCCGCGAATGCAACCTTGAGATCGGCGTTGAATTCCGCAGCCGAATCGTGATAATCGCCTGGAATGTCTCGCTGCTTCCAGACAGAACCTTTCGGAACGGTCGGGTTTTTGAAAACAACACCAATACCAGTTCCAGTATCCTCGGTGTTGCTGTCAATCGTCGCGCTCGTGACGATATCCACAATCTCATCTCCCACAACGATCGAGTGGGGGTGCTGAGTGACCTGGGGATACGTCGTGTACCCGTCGTCGTCCGCGTTATTGTCTTCGTTGCTCATGCTTTGAACCTCATTGGGCACTTCACACTCATTAGTAGGTGGTATATATTAAAAAGCCTTTCGGTACGCATCTGGTAAGTAACACGCAACTGTGTGAGGCCAAAACATTCATTATCCTGTTGGGCTGTGGTAGGGACGTGGAATATTGCAACGTATGTCAATCGGGAAGAAAGGAAGACGAATTGAAAGAAAACTATCGTGGAATGCTCGAATGTCCAGACTGCGGAACGGAACTAAAAAAGAACAGTGCTCACGGTGGTAACGTCAAACGAGACCGCCACAATCACAAAAGTTAGATCCGCTCAATACGCTGGATGAACAACGTAAACAACCCCGTGAATACGGTAAGGAACACCGCACCACGGAGGGAGAGGTTGACCGCACCATACGTGAACGCGACGAACATCCCGATAAACAACAGCAGGACATCGGCGTGCTCAAACGTCCACGCAGTTACTCGGTGACTCACATTGCATCGGCCACCGTAGCGGATTCTTGTACGAGACCGTCTCCGAAACCAATCAGTGCGGTGTAATCCTTCGGTGCCCAGAAGACACCCGATTCGTCATGGAATTCGGAATCGCTCTGGTCAATCTCCTCGATCTGGCTGCGTCGGTCGTCCTCCTCCTCGAGCCACCACTGATCGACCGTGACTGCGTTTTTGCAGAGCCATGCATCACCCGAAACACCAAAGTTCGGTGTGACGAGTGCGAAGCGGTTTGGAACGGTCTCATCCCCCTTTTCGGACCCGCCGAACGTGTCCCAACAGAAGTTCTCCCACGTCGTACAAAGGAGGTAGTCCTTTGTCACTTCGAGCGGATTTCCACGGGATTGCGTCCGTTGTTTCGCTAACTCGATGAGACGCTCTGCCATGTCGCTGTTAATTTCTGGACCAAACTCGTTAGATTCAACGATCTGGACTAACTCATCCGATCCATATGCCGATACCACTTTCTTAGGGACTTGAACTGACATTATAAATATGGAGGTGACAGCGGTTAAATGTCGAGACTCGGCGCAGGATCGTACTCCTGCCTCCCCGCATCCGCATTGACGGTCTCGCTGTGGTGTCGCCCCCAGAGATCTATGAGAGCGGACGATATATCCGAGTATACGTCCCGTTTCAGTTGCTCTCGATAGTCGTTTGCCCACTGTTCGATCGCCTTGTTCAACGTCTCGGCGGCTTTCGGCGTGTGCGCGTAGATATCGACGGCGTTGTTCTCGAGTTTTCGCACGTTCTTTTGCATCCACTCGATATACCCCTTCGCTATCGAAGATTCCACATCATCACTGTGGTACGCAGCCCACTCACGCAACATCTGACAGAGATACAGCGCCTCATAGTCCTGAAGCGTTGTGTGAACAGCCTCCTCCCGCTTTGAAGGCATGTCTGGTTCAGCCATATGTTGCAAGTTGCTTCCGAAATTGTTACCGACCATGTCCATCTGAGTATAGTTTACGTGCATACTAAAGTGTTTCGTTATGGTATGTTAGTGGTAAGCTACTATCTTTAATTCGTGATTAACTGGTGTGTATCGTCAATCCACGCCTATCTGGGTCGTTCTCCACCGTAATTTCAGCCACATCAGAGTCCGTATCGTTGTCGTCATTACCCCCCTCGACAGCCGCTCCATCCTCAATCGGCTCTGTTTCAGCGCCCACAAGCGGCCCCCAAACACATTCCTCGAGCCTCTCTTCACCGACCTCGAGAACACCTTTAGCCACCGAATAATCGTCTTTCCCAGTCCGTACAACTGGGATTTGCACGCCAGACATCTCGAGTTTCGTTCCATTGAGGTCGGACGGGCGTCGTCCGATGTAGGCCAGGAATTGGAGCGTTGGGTTGAGGAGCGTGAAATCCCCGTTCGGAAGATCGTGGATATGGATATCACCACTCGGTCCACGGAACGTTACCCGTAGGACGTTCGTACCCGCACCCGTAGGACCGTTCTTCTGATCCCGCATTGGATCTTCGAACAGCGCGGCGGTCGTGTACTGTATCTTCTTTACAGTTCCCATTTTTGACGCATTCATAGTTCGGAAACAACAGATCGATCGACGCCTTCCTCTACCAGTTCGCATCGACGCCACACAGCCCCACACGTGCGGTGTGTCTGACTCTCCCCACTCCAGTACTTGAGCGCCGTCCGAATTTCGTATATCATCGCCGTCGTCTGGACGTGTCGCTTGATCTCGGTGGCTGGACCAAACTCGTCTCGCATCTCGAGTAGGCGGTCTCCATCGTAGAGCAGATCGTCACGCGAGATCTCGATTTGTTTCTCGACATCGACTTCGGGTTCTTGCGGGTCTGCGCGACGGTAGGCGTTTCCATCCGACGTGGCTTGCACGTTAGTTACCATCTACATCCCACTATAATGCGGGGTTGTTAATAAACCTTCTGGTATGGATATGGTAACAACAAATGAATGACACAAAAATCGCCAGAAATGTAATTAGGGGTGAAAATCGCAGATTTTCGATTAGGGGGTTAACCAACGGAGATGAGTCTGCGTGGCGAGTGTTGGTTAAAAATTAGAACGACGCTCGATCTTCAGCCGCACTCTGAATTAGTAAAATAATCAAATCTGTTCGGCGTTCGCCTTACGGTAGTAGTATAACCGTGCGTCTTCCACATTGCCCAATAGTAGGGCTATACGTGCGCGTTTTCCCCAATCCGTTTCGTGTTCACTCATGATTATTCAGGTAATCAAGCGCCTTCGTTTGGCGTGAACAGTGCATTTTCTACGTCTCGGGTGATAATACTTCTACACCTCTGGCAGACGTATTGGGCTGCTTTGTTCTCCGCTTTCTTCTCCTGATGTGCATCCCACGGGTACTTATGACCGAACAGTTTACAGCGAATGCTCATGATTATCTTTCTAATCAAGCCTGTTTTCGTGGTGCTCTGGATCCGTTGGACTGAACTTCTCTGCTATATCGTGGTACTGTTCGGTATTGAAGTATCCCACACGTTCGAGAAACACTTCAGCATCATCCATTGTAATATCCCACCGCTCTGCAAGGTCATGCATAGGATCGAAGGTATAAGCGTACTCTTCGTCGCTCATACGGTCGTTTTCTACCGTCATTCGTCGTTGAACACCTTGTTGATTTTCCAGTCGTCCCACGTCAAGTCATTAGGGATGTGGGACGCCATTTGATGAACTTTGCCCTCTCCAGCCAACTCGGGAATGTTGATATCCGCATTCTGATAATACGATCTAAAGAACCGCCCGTCTCGGTAATGTGTCTCCAGATATGAACTTGCCTTTACTGCTAACTCATCATCGTCATAAACGACGAGACCACCCACGTCAGCGATCGTTTTAAGGATCTCGACCCGCGGTATAGGCGAGCCCCACGATCCTCTAAGGCTCCGCATGACCATGTCTGCGTACACGTCTCGTTCACCGATATCGAGTGATTCGATGTACTCTCGTTTGTTATTCATTCTGCTAACACCTCTTCAATCGGATCTTCTAACTCTTCAAACTCGTCGTTTGGCAACAACAGCCAGCCTAAAATTCCAATTAGGCACTCTACCATCACCCAGGTTAGTATCAACGAACCGTGGACTGTGAGTAAGACCATTACCTTCACCAGTTTTAAGATCCCACGGTCGTCTTTATTCCAGATACTCTTCCACGATTTAACCACTTTCCGAATCAGTTTATTGTTGTATGATTGAATTGTCTTAATCATCGTTTTCCCTCATCTTTAACATCTCCATCTGCTCATCGTACACGACTCCCATATTATCGAGTGCGTCTTCGAGCGCCTCGAACGGGAATGCGTCGTTAGTGACAAGTCTGTGCAGCGCGAGAGCGGTTTTTTCAATGGCTTTGACCTCTTCTACCATCATTGAATCTCCACCATCATCACGCTGCTCTCTCGCCCTCATAAGCACTCCCAGTTGGAATGCGGTACTGCCGTGGCGATGCTCCTCGTGGTAATCGAGCAACTCGTTAATTCGTTTCTGTAGGTTGTTTCGTGTCATTGATCTCTCTCCTCTGGAACCGTGAACACCACGTGTCTCCCCACCATCTTCACATCAAGTGGGTGTCCTGATAACCCAAGTTGTTCTTTCACCGCCTCCGCATCTACTCCATGCTCCTCGAATCCGTCTGGAATATCATTATTCATCGTTCTACCCTCACCAATTTTTCTTCGAACCGCGTTCCGCATGTGGTACACTTCGCATCCACACCATCTCGGACATGAAGTTCGGTCACAAGACCGAGACACCCATCCTCTGGGCACTGACTCATTTCGTACTTACTCATCGTCCCACTCCAGGCACACGTCGAGGATTAGAACAGAACTGGTCGTCCCCGCGTATCCAGCCTTCACTTTTATCTCTTCAACTGGGATGTTGTTCGCCCAGAATTCTGATTCGATCTCGTCTGCGATTCGCTCAATTTCATCGAGCGTGCTTCCACGTCCGATCGACGCTTCCACAGACGGGTTGAACGAACTTGAAATGCCAGCGAAATCGGCCTCCTCTGGCAACATCTCCTTGATCTCCTCAAACTCGTCCTGCGTCCATTGACGGACATCGGTTGTTGTAATGGTCATGGCTTCTACCCTATCGTATACTTACCACGTACATACATAAAACTATCGAAGTTCTACAACCACGGCTCAATCTCGATCAAATCCTCGAGACGTTCCTCGCACTCGAGAATGTCTATGTCGCCACGCACGTACGCCTCTTTCGCTTCCTCAAGCGAGTCAGTGGTTACGGTCGTTTTCTCCGCGTAATCATTCTGCGGGTCATTGGGAGTGCCACAACCCCACTCTAAAATATTATCACTACAATCGTCGTTCTGTGATGTGTCTACGGTGCTGCGTTCGAACACCTCGAGAACGTTCTCGAAACTACCGTATTTCTCAATATACGGCTGTATCACATCCTCATCGATATCAGAAAAACTGTCTGCCTCGTCTAACTCAACAGCAAGCGGGAGGTGTTCGGTCTCAGTCAACATCGGCTCTGGTGGTAGTTCACCCGCATCAATACGCTCTTTCAACTCACCCAGAAGGGGGCTGTTAGCTAAACTACCAGAGTGAGGCGTTCCAGCGTACTGATCAGTGATATCATGGTTATCGACCAACAGACGGTCGTTATCCATCTTGATCTCTACTCCCTGGTACGTGGTCTGGTACTGGACATTCCCGTAATCTACACCACTGTTATCGACGGAAGATATACAAACTTTAACACCAGCACGAGTGTGTTTGTTACACTCCCTTGATAAGTTATTACATTCTACGGGACTTAGATCAGTTACTTCAATTTCAACCGTCCCTTCATCATTATGTTCATACACTTCCACATTCCTCGCACCTTGCTCATATGCCATTGCTGCAAGGTCTTGAAGTGATGAGACGTTCTCCGCCTCTGCAATCTCACTTTTCGAAAGCTCCATACTCTCTGTCATGTTATTAGAGGGTAACGAACGATGGTTTGATATCGCCCTCTCGAATGAGATCTGGAACCGTGTAATCACACTCACACTCGTCACACGTCCATGTCGGCTCATCCATTGTTGTTACTGCAAACTCCATGATGGAGTTGTGGTGTGGACAACGCTGCCCCTTCGGAATCGCGGTACCTACCTTCATACACCACTATTCAACACATAGGTACAAAAAACTTGCGTTTTACTTACCACTGATAACACACGTATGCGGAATACAAAATACAGTCGTGTAAAACATACCCGAAAACTTTAAGGCATATAGGTGGTAAGTACTGGGTATGAACATCGTAACAAACGGTGTGAGCGTGTATCATGAAGGAAACCAGATCGGTCGATGTGCTCGAGATCTCCATGCATCGGGGAGAAAGGGCGTCTTCGTCTGGTATAACGAGGGGCTGCGGCGTGCTCGCAAAGGTAAGTGGACGATGGATGTGTCGGTTGAGAAAAAGATCAGTGTGTCAATTAAAACAATCTTGGTTGCTGACGCATCTCGACACGCAGTTTACGCCATAGATCGTGAGGAATTTGTAAAATCGTCTACTACAAAGGGCCGTAGGAAACAGTATGTAGCAAAGGAGTCTGATGATTTCGTTGAAAAAGTGTCTGATAACCCAAACGATATTCTCAACGGGAATTTGTGGATAGAAAGCGGTAACAGGCCTGATACCCACTATCATGTAAAAGCCAATGAAGCATAACCATTCGAGAACGAACATTCCTATGGTATGAATCTTGTGGGCTTCTGACGATATTGTTACCACACCATAACCTTTTTATTATCTCCCGTCAAAGAGATGAGTGAAGACAAAAACAATGAATTGGGACAACGTCGGATATGTTATTAGTTCGCAGTACAGAATTGAAATTATGAAGCGGCTGGACGAAGGGCCAAAGACTCCGTCTGCAATGGCGAAACCAAACAGTGACATTCCCATTGCACACGTCTCTCGAGCACTCACTAACCTCCGTGAAAAGGATCTTGTAGAACTGCTCGTCCCAGAGGAGCGGAAGAAAGGACGAGTCTACGGGCTCACTGACGAAGGTGAGGCGATCTGGGAAGAAGCGAAGAAACAGGTAACTGCATGATACCTACCATCCACATACCAAATAGTAACAGTTATATGTATACAACTACTATACTGTAGTAGGGGGGAGTGTGGTCGGTTTGTGGGGTATAACTGTGCTAATTACTGTGTTGTATATTAACCGCACTGAAGTGCTGTAGCGGAGGCTGTTGCGGTATGGTTGTGGCGGAGAGACTTCTTGTATGCGGAGCGGTGGCTGTTGTGTTGCTGTAGTTACAATGTCGTATACACTGTCGTTAAACATTATCTGGTAACTACATCGGAATATTTATTACCCCACATGGTAAAGAAGTGGATGTGATGTCGAAAGCAGCCAACAACAGTGATTCGGGAACAGCGCCAACAGTCAATGGACACGCTCTCGACAGTGTTCAGGGCATAATACATGCCTTTTCATATCTCGGTGAGGAGTACAACAAAGGCGACATCTACGAGATCTCGACGTTGCACGGTCGTGATGCGGTTGCGATCGAGTCACGCACATCCCGATTTCAACACATGGATAAGATCCTCGCAGTTCACGGGAGAGACGTGCTCATCAGTGACATTACGTCACTGTCTGACGGTCGGCTCAAGATCGAGATAGTTGAGGAGTAGTTACCATTCCATAACAACTATATACCCACATGAATAACACATTCATGTAATGCAACCAGTTGAAGCCATTCAAGAACGGATTGACGACGGACAAATTATCGTGCTTTTGCAGGACGAATTTAACGAACCCCACGAGCGTGTCCGAACGACGTTCGAGGATTGTGATGCGCTCGAGTTGTACGCTCACCACTGTATGAGCGCGGCTGACCGTGAAAACGCTCGTGTCGAGCTTCACGAATTACGGTCATAGCTGATTTCGCAAGCCTTATTATCTGGTAACTACTATGTATGTATATGGGAGCAGATACCCACAGTACGGCGGTGCCAACGAATAGCGAACCAACCCTCCCCACCGACGATGTCCACGGTTTTCGAATTGAGTCTGTAGTTCACAAGAGTGGGTGTGATTACGCACTCGAAGATCAAGACGGGGATGTCTGGTTTTATCGGGATGGGTTGACTAAATCAGAGGTTGGTGGTTGTTTCGGAAGTTGGGACGGGACACTTAACGATCTCATTGAGGCGCTCATCGACTTCGCTGACTACGAGACCACTGACATAGGCGCTCGCCTGGACGAGATTGAGGCGCGTATCAGTGGCCTTGAGGAGACCGTCGAGGAGTTGAAGGGGAGTGAACAACCAGAAATGGATGATGAGTTGTGGTATAAATTCAGTGATGGTGGATACGACAAATTCTCTCGATCGAACGAGTCGGCTGTAATTGTGAACGATGAGGGTGCTATGAATAGAACAGTCGTTTCAAATAATATGTACGGTAGCGATGGTCAGGAGAATAGTGGATGGGGTGTTGATAGTACCATCCCAATGCCGTACCGAGGGGAGTATAATGAAGCGTGGAATGTTCGAAATCTCGAGACCCTCCGCGAGTCGGATCTGCCCTTCACTCCGTAAAGCGTAGTTCGCTATATCGATTCTTTTCGGTAGACTTCTCTGTCGATAATCTCGACAGCTAACTCATCGGTTGATCGAAACCGATAGAGTTATTATGAGGTAGCCATATGGTAGTAGTATGGGAAGTGAAGATCTGATCGTTGATGAAGTGGTTGCGACAGCAAAACGCATTGAAGCGATGGACGACCCAAGTGAAGAGCTTGATCCGTTTGAGATAAAAGTGGAAGCGTCTATCGACGGTGATATCAGTGAAATTATCGCCGTACTCACTACGGGCGGTCCGCATATCGAGGTTGCGTTATACGCGGGTCGAGTCGATGGATGGTGGGGCGGTGATGAACACACCGCTTCGATCATGGACGAAGATACCGAAACGCTACTCAGTCACCTCGCCGACCTACATCAAAGCTACTGGGAGAACAACGTCATCCAGTAATCGGCACACTTATTATGTGGTAAGTACATGGTTGTGGTATGGTAAGCGACCTTGTCGAACGGTTCAAAGAGGAATTTAATGCGGAAGAGGCATACGACATAGTAGCACACGCAACCGCTGACGATACATACGTCGGTGAAGACGGTATTGTCGCCCTCATTCCAAAAACCGAAATCAAATTCGGTGTTGTCGATCTCACCGAACTTGAGAGTGTGGGGTGGTCGCAGACAGACACTCTCGATGTCGATGGTAATATGACACGGACCTGGCGTTTCGAAAAAGAGGGTGTGCGTCATTACGTCACAGCCGAATACGTCGATCGCATTCTCGACGTGTTAGGTGAGGAACGCGAATATCTCAATAACAATTCCGAATCTCGGTTTGATCGAGGCAACGTCTATCCAGTCGTAATCGATGGTGGTGAGGACTACTGGTTCATGGTCTCACCTATCAAACTGTAAATCGGTACACTTATTATGTGGTAAGTACATGGTTGGTGTATGGTAGTCAGCGAGACACCCGATGCCGACCACGTTGAACAGATCAAAATTGGTGTAGCCGAAGAACACCTCGAAACCTATCCTGATAAACCAGACGATCATCCAAACACCATTACGGGGGAGGCGGAAGTCGAGATCGCTTTCGCTGATGGTGTTGAGTATGATCTCGATGTCGGTCCAGACGGTAACATCATCATTCAGTACTGGAAGAGTATGGAGGCGGAAGAATGAACGACGAGCGTCCGATCATTGACGACCGTGTGTTGATCGATGCTGGACGATTCACGTACAACGTGTCCAATATCTTCATTGATGGGGAGGGGACGACAGTAATTCGCCTTCGAGACGGCAACAGACACGTTGGAAAGACCAAAGAAGAGCTATACGAAAAACTCGATGAAGGGTGGAGCGTGGAGGAGAAACAATGATGAAACAAATTAGCATGGCCGTCGTTGTGCTCATCACCCTCGTTGGCACCCTTGCGTTCTGCGCTGCTGTAGGTGATGGTTTGTATTGGGCTGCTACGGGTGAACAAAACTTCTACGATCCAGTATTACTCGGGATCATAGGCGTCATGATCGCATGTTGCGGTGGGTTCGGTGTGTTCATCGTTGACGAAGAGTTGTAAAACAGAAGCTTTATTATGTGGTAGCCATATTGTACGAGTATGGCAAGTGAAGCCACCTCCGAAGAGGCAGAGGACATAATAATAACCGCGGAAGGCGTGCAGATCCGTGCGAACGAGACCGTCTCGACAGGCGAGTATGAGACGGGCAACGTTGGTGCGACGATCGATGCATCTGTCGAGGGTGTGGATATCACCAATGGACTACCAGACGAGGTTACACAACGCCTCTACGCCCTACAACGAACCATGCAAAACACGACGAAAGCGGCTGCGGAAGAGCGGAAGAAAGAGGCGGAAGGACTCAAATGAGAGTAGCATACGACGACGACAGCCACATGTACTTGCTTCAAGGACCAGGGGTCGGTATCTGGTTCAAACGGTGTGAGAAGCGAGGGAGCCGATTGGTGTTGTATAAATCACGTTCAATGGAAGAACGTGTGGGCTACGTCGATGGTGTCGATAAGGACAAGCTCGAGGTCGGAATGACAATGGTTCGTAACGATCTCGAAGAATTCGATCTCGAAGGAAATAACCAATATCAATAATGAACGGAGAACTACAACAATACATCGAGCAACTCAGAGAGTACGGTGATATCGACAAAGTCCACGTCCGCGATGATGAAGAAATCATCACAGTGATGAAAAATAATGAGGCGATGGGGCTCGGAAAACACGTTACAAAGAAATTCCTCGAGAATGGGTACGCGATCCTCGAGTGTGGTTACGGAAAGATCATGTTCGGACGTGTCGAACCGTCGTTTGAATTCTCAGACGAGTAAGATTTTCTTCTTACTTACCAACTGTGTGCTGAGTAGATACCACAAACTTTATGGTGTGGTAAGTACATGGATGTAGTATGGCAAGTGAAGCCAACTACGAAGTGACCGAAGATACGAACGGATCTGTTCGACGCAAATACAATACGCTAATAGCTCGAGACGACTGTGTGTTCACGTTCCTCGATGATACGTTCGTGTATCCAGATGATGAACGTGACTTTCATGGTGCGACTGGTACG
This sequence comes from Natrinema sp. DC36, assembly GCF_020405225.1. Classification (NCBI taxonomy): domain Archaea; kingdom Methanobacteriati; phylum Methanobacteriota; class Halobacteria; order Halobacteriales; family Natrialbaceae; genus Natrinema; species Natrinema sp. DC36. The sequence goes on along the minus strand of NZ_CP084472.1, from coordinate 605,294 downwards.
CGCATGGTTCCCGTGACCGAGGAGGAGATGCAACGGCGGCGTGAGCAAATGCGAGATCCAGAATGGTCTGGACTACATCACATCTACGTTGAGCAAGTTGAAGACGGTCTTGACAAGTCGTGGACCCAGTGGATCGATGAACAGCTACGCATCGAGGGAGATCGACTGCTCTATGATCCGTCGTACGAACACAAGTACGGCGAGATCGTCCGTGAAAAAGTATCCCGTGAGTTGGGGATGGAAAATATTGTAGCCGTCGAATGCATCGGTGGGGGTCGCATGTTCTCTGGCGGTGAGAACGAAAATGAATGGGGGGTAGTGTACGATCAAGAGGCGGTTGCTGTGGCGTTCGATGCGGAGGAGGGACAGTTCCCCGACGACGGTTACTGAGAGGAGCATAGTCGTTTTCTGAGCGGTTTTTCAATTGGTTTGGTGGAAACCACGTGTCTTTTCTAAAAACAGTGTGGTGGGTGCCACAGCCACGTGAGGAGAGATCTGTGGGTGAGTTGCGCTCGAGCCAGAATTATAATTAGAACCGTTTTTAACTTTCCCCAAAAATCGCCAGAAATATTATTAGGGCCTATTTCGAGGTTGCTGAAAAAATCGCCAGAAATATTATTAGGACGCGATCTGCAAAGCAGATCACAATCCTCGCCGAAAATCGCAGATTTTCAATTAGGGTCTATTTCACTAATCTGATATTATCCCCTCGTTCCCTTCGGTCCACATAACTGGTGGTAATATTATCCTGAGTAATACTGATGGTGTGAGAAATACATCTGAGTAATATCGGCGAGCATAACTGTGGGTTATGCGGCGGTGTGATTTCATACACTCAAGTAATGGAGCGATCGACATAAAAGAGACCATGTCGGTAATATTTGTCACTCAATCCATTCGTGAGAGTAATATCCAATGATCGTATTTTCCATATCCTGTTACACGTGTGTGGTGCGTCGATATCGGTGGGTTTATGTGGGTCGGTATGTAAGTGGTAATTGGATATGAGCGATATAATCGTAACGGATAACGATACTCTCGACCGTGAGACCGCTGTGAGTAAGAGTCAAACACCGAACGGACACGCACCCTATGGTGTTGCTGGTATGTTCGTTGATGATGCACATATCGTATGCGCGGGCTGTGTGAGCGACGAAGAATGGCACAACGAAGATAACAGCGTAATGTTCGGTGATGCGGAAAGTGACTATCCTGGCACCCTTTGCGCCGATTGTGAAAAACCGCTCGACACTCACATTCTTGTCTACAAGTCACAAGATCCGAAGCTTTTCTTCAGGCTACGAATGTCTGAAGAATTGGGCGAGTATAACGAGTGTCTAACCATTGAACAAATCGCTGAGAAAGCGAAAGAAAAGGCCTATGAAATGGGATATGCGGAGGCAAGTCCCATTGAAGGTGAATACGGTGAAGGTGGCGAATTCGCCGATTCAAAACCCGAGGTTCCAACGGACTCCGCTCGTTGGGCTAACATTCTTGCCCCTAAGCTCCGTTCGATCGCTGGATACGAAGATAGTGGGTATGGTACCTATCAAGAGTTACCGATTGATGTCGTGCATGACATCTATAACGAAGATGTTTCCACCGCATTCCGTGAAGGATATTACGATTGTGCGGAGGGAAAAGAACAATGAAAACTGTTGCTTGCCACAGCGGTTGTAAGCGTGAATTTAAAGTCCCTGATAACCACAAGAATGATGTCGAATACTGTCCCTATTGTGGTGGTACGGAGATTTGGATTGAGCTATAAAACGGTTTGAAATAAAGTCAGTTATTTTTTGACCTTCGATTATTACTCTTGTGCATACCGCCACCTTTATGTGCGATGGTAACTAAGTGGTAAGTGTAACATGAGTAGAAGCCAACTCCCTGAAAAGTTCGTTGAAGCGCGTAAACGCCGTGAGAAACAGCGGGAAGTGAACGAGAGAAAGACGGATCAATGACGATCAAACCATACTGGGCTGCGGAAGTGACCGCGGTCGTTGTAACAGCGTTATTACTCATCGGTCTTGCACTAACATGATAATACAACACACGGTTGATATTGAACACTCGAGTGACATAATATCATTCGGTGGTACGTTTCAAGTCGGTAACTATTCTCATTCAGGATCGATCGACATTCCGAAACCGTAGCGGAGAGTCAGTTATTTTTTGGCTCCGAGTTATTACTGTGGCGCATTCCCAGGAAATCGGTAAGTTTATATGTGTGTATAAGTAAGTGGTATGTATGTCTCAAGACAAAGATACGGACGTACGACAGATAATAAACGCAGTCGCCGATGGTTGGAACGAATTTGACGGGCTCCCGCCATACTCTGCCGAATACGAACGTGATAAATTTGCACTGTCGATTCAGAAAACGAATTGTTATGAAATTTCACTTCATCATCCAAGTGGTGAAGATACGGGAATGGATGGATACGCAAAAACGAACGTGTTAGATCAAAGCGCATGTGATACTGTCAAAGAAGCTAAGAAAGTTGTGGAAAACTATTCTAACAATCCAAACGAATATCTGGGATAACTGAGACTTTTTTATTTGTCTCGAGAATATAACTGTGAGTTATACCGCCCTACAATGTGCATGATTCATTCGATGTGCTTGTATGCGGTATGCACGTAACGTAGGGAATCAGTCGGATCGACTGGAGAAACTGACCCACGGGCATTCTATGGCTTTCTATGAGTGTGTAGCAGTGGCTCAACGAGTGTAATACAGTGTTCAATGGGTGTGTACTCTTATCCGCAAATTATTATCTCGAGTAATATCCTCTTGTCTCGAGTGACTGCCATGCCTTGCGTACGCGGGAAACGAAAGCCTTATGTGTGTATGCACTAAGTGGTAAGTACGAGGCAACTCGTCGCGGGCTATCTGGTAAGCACATCCGCGTAAGATAGCCTAAACAAGCCACCAAAAACACAGTGATTCACCAATGTACAAAGCACACACGACGGTAAAACCGACGAATCTCGAAGGAAACAACGATATCGCTCGAGAGGACACACATCTGACTGAATCCGACCTATGCGATGTGTTGGGACGATGGTACGCCACAACCAACCCGAATCATGTCGAGTCATTCGTGCAAGGTGCGTACGATACGATCGCTCGAGTGAATTCGGTTTGGTACGACCGCATTCCTGTTCCAGTCATATGGACCGATGAGGATCCCTATGATAGTTTCGCTGATATGAAAGAGTCAGTCGCTCGAGATAATGAGCTTCGGGTGTTCAGTGGTGGTTCCACTCCAGAACACATGTCATGGGAAGATAACGTGAAGGCTCGAGCAGTGCATGATTGGTTTGGGCATCTCGAGTGTGATACCGACTTTTCGCTCGAGGGAGAGTATAAGAAATTTGAACACATCAAGGGGCGCTATCCCCGTTTCGTTCGCCCGCTATTGTTCACTGAGATAGTCGGTCAACGAGCGGCCGCATCCTACTACGATGGTTTCGGGTATCCCCGTTTCACACAAAAGGCACTGTTCGCTCCGTGTTATCTGCGTACCATGATGAGACATGCATTCAATGACTAACTCGAGTTAATTCAGGCACTAACTCGAGTGAAAGGCCCCCATCAAGATTAGCTTCGGTGGGGTGTCGCACGCTCGTTCCACTGGGGTCCATTAATTCCCCCTCTGTGTTGTAAAACGATAGCAGATATATGGAAACCGCCACCATGACTGTAAAAATTATTATTTTTGTGAGACGAGTTGCACCCAAATTTCCGCGCCCTTCCTACCGCTTAAAAGTTCCAGAAATATGATTAGGAGGGGTTACGCTCATTCATGAACGAGCATGAAACCGATCAGATGCATCATCGGGGAATGTCACTTTCATTACACCACCACTCATTTTCAGGTAGTCTGATGGGACACTTATAAACACCATCTACAGACATTATAGCCTCTGTTAGCTCATCAGAGTCGATATTGAATCCAGATACTTCTACAGTGTATTCATCTGCAATGAATGTCATAGCGTACCTCCACAGTACGGACAGTAACGCCAATTCCTATAGTTAGGCTGTTCTAACTCCATTCTATCGTACCACACTCGATTGCAGTTTGTGCATTCAACTTTCATACCGATACACCAGTCCAATTACAACCGATGATGTGTTCTGCTTGATGTTCCATGTCAACCATCAATTTAACGTTTGAGGGTCTATTATCTTGCTTATGTTTATTTATATGATGTACTTCAGTTCCATCTGCAAAGACAGCATGGGGGTCTTCTCCGTTTGCAATCACAAGGAGTTGATGAATATAAACTCCCTTGTTATCATCTCTACACCATGCTTTACGATATCCACGTGGATCTCGAACATATGATGCTATCGGAACTCCAGCACCGCCTGGTCCTCGAGCCTCTATATCGTATTTATCCAATTTCCTCCCAATAGTTCTGGCACTACAGTCAAGTTCATCACCAATCTCACTTTGACTCATCTCATCATCAATATACATTTTACGAAGCAACTCCTCATCTTCATATCTTTTACTCCCCATATACTTACTACGTACTACAGACTGATAAAAGTCACGGTTGTATCCATCAAATTGGTCCGCCATGCACCCTACCGTGACACGACTCGCAGAGGGTGATTAGGTTGCGAAACGTGTTGGTTCCTCCACACCCTAATGGAACGATGTGGTGGATCGGCGCTGAACTATTCACGTTCGTTCCACAGCCCTGGCACGTGTAGTCGTCCCGCTCGAGGACCGCAACACGCATCTCACGCCATTCGCTCTCCTCTGGGTAGTCAGCCATCTGAATACAGCCGAGTAGCTCGTCATACGGCTGTTGCTCGATCCAGTCGGTTGTGGCGATCACTCCAGCGTTGTCCTTCGATTTGACGCCTCTATACCAGACGTAGTTTGCAGAGTCGTGATGCGTAACAAGTATGTTCTCATCACGAGTCTTGTGCCAGTAATAATTACCGATACGGATGTGCTGACTCACGCTTGAAATAACACCTCTCCAGATTCGCTACACTCCCATCCCCCACATTTAGGACATCCAAATGTCTCTGCTTCAGCACCACATATTTTACACGTTTCTTCCCCGTCGAAATCAATGTGTCTCCCGTCCCATTCCGATGGGGGTATTTCTTCGTGGCTCATCCTTCCACGTAGATGTAGCCGTCGTATTCGACGTATAGCTCGTCTACATCAGACACGTCAATTGTTTCGATCTCTACATCCCTCGAACTATCTGATAGTAATTCAGTCATATTGATGGTCCTTGGTACTCGTAGTATTTCACATCAGTTGCATGGTACGGACACCCGTAGCAGTATCCACATTTGCTCCGCCCAGTAACGATATTAGGATGCGTCACGACAATGTTGTTCTCATATTCCCGTACAAGAGCCTGATATCGGTGTTCGCCCGTCCAAAACTGACTTGCGTAGTTCATCACGAATTTTGGCGACCTCGAGACATCTTGTATAGGTTCGGAATCAATCGCATCACAACCTCATCCCCCTCTTCTCCTTCAGGAACGTGGATTGTTCGAGTCACAGTGGAATCTCGTCACGATCGTAGCCCGCTTCAGCGATGCGGTCACGGACTCGTTGTCTGCGGTCAACACTCTCTCGCATCTTACGAGACTCTCTGATGAAGCGCATTTGTGCTGCTCGATGGTCGAGATATCCGAATGGGATATCATCTTCGTTTGCTTCACCCACAGCGAAGACAATAGCCTGATACTCCCCAGTATCAAGGTCCTCGAAGTATGTTACACCAACATTCTCAGTGAGTATATCAGTCCAATAGTCCATACTCTCCTCCTTATACTACTTACGTGTTACTTGCACTTTAATGTTCCGATTACAGACCTACGATTGTCACGACTGTCTCAATTCTCGCAACTGTTTTATATATTAGTTGTGTTCTGTGAGACGTGTTGTTAGCTTACGGACACTATTAGTCCCCCACTTAAAACGGGAAGAGGGGCTGGAAAAGCTACACCAATCTAATATCCCCTCTGAAATTAACTGGTAACTAAGTCGCAACATTTATGTGTCTGTGGTGCGTAAGGATAACTGTAAGTAATAGATATGGGAGTCGAATCGCATAATCTGTCTCGGAAGGCAAATGACGGTAGTCGAGATGATATGAGGGATGATCGGTACGACGAGCAGCGGTATGAGAGCCGTGACAGTCGATCTAATACCGATACTTCGTTTATCGAATACGATATAGATAGTCTTCAGGTTAGTCAGCGTCGGAAGAATGAGTATAAGCGGATGCTCCGTTGGCAGGAAGGTGAGGATCCGTACGACGCTTACTCATCCAATCGGAAGAGTCGTGAGCAGCAGAACCGAGAGGAATGGAAGCGACGGATTGTTGATACCTACACGTCTCATCTTGATCTAACTCGATATCAGAAGCAGCGAGTTAAGCACCTCACGCTCGATGTGATGCATATCAACTCGTTCGGTCACTTTTCCATTGAACAGATTGTTCTTGGAATTATCAACCGAGTTGCTCGAGAGGACGATCGTTGGATTGAGGACGAGAAAGGTTTCCAGAACCTCTGCATCGACGTTGGGTTTGAAGAAGGTGAGGTTGCTGGTCAGATGAAAACACTCCGCTCGATGGTCCGTGAGCGCATTCCGAGTGACAAGAAACGACAGCGTTGGGATTAGTTCGAAAGTTTAAATAGCATGTAAGACGTAATTACATGGTAAGTAATGAGCGTCTCAAGTTCATCGGCATCTTATACCAATATAGATACGGTTTGTGACAAGTGTGAAAAAGATTTTGACAGTGCCGAAGATCTAATAGTTCATCATACGAAGGTTCACACTCGAGGTGTGGATGGGGAGTACGAAGAATGTGATGAGTGTGATGAAGAATTTTACGACACTACATTGTATAGGCGACATTTATCAAGATCCCATGGGATAAGGAATGTTAGTAAAGTAGAAGTAGAATGTCACTGGTGTGAGGACGATCATTTGATTAACGAGGGTCAAGTGGGGCGATATGAAAGAACATTCTGTTCGAGAGATTGTCTTCACGAGTGGCAAAGTGAATGGATGAGTGGTGAAAACCACCATAATTGGAAAGGTGGGTGGAGTAGTGTAATATTTCCCAACGGTATGAGAGAAAAAGTTCTCGAACGGGATTATTACACGTGTAGATTGTGTAGAAAAACTGACGAGGAATCGAAGGAAGAACATGGTAGAGGATTGCATGTACACCATAGAACGCCACGAAGGTGTTTTGATAATGAAGATGAGTCTCATAGTCTCCATAATCTGATTTCGCTCTGCCCAAGTTGCCACAAACATATTGAATCAAAAATCGATCTTTTATAAGCGGGATACGAGATTACACTTTAAGTAGAACGAGTGTGAACCGATTGGTTCTCTCGTTCTGTTCGAGTCATTTCGCTGGGACCGAACGTGGCTCGTTCGTTTCTGCCCTTTATAGGTAGGAACGCCACCCCGACCACACCGTTTTGGTGTATCACTTCACTCATGGAACCTCCAGAACCTCCACACGACGATTACCCAGAGTCCTGGGAAACGTTTTGGCGTGGAGATGAACCGTGGGGTCGGACTGACGATGAAAAGGAGTTCTCGTTAGAGACGGGAAGTACGGAACCGACAGATGGTCGCTGTGGCGCACCAGTTCGTGATTACGAACGACGCTACGGCGAAGTCCGCTTCTGTACGCAAATGCCCGAATCTACGTTTGTAGAAGACGGTTCAGATTACTGCAAAACACACAAACAAATGGATGATCTAATGGAACGTGCCGACGAACTTTTCGAACATGGATACTTTGCAACGAACTTTATCAATTTTGCAAAGCACCTATCGCCTGAAAAGTTCCTTTTCGCCGTCGAGATGTTTGACGGTCTGACCGAACTTTCTCAGTTCGATCTCGAGGTGGAGCGTGTCGAACGTAACCTCGATACGTCTGGTTCTGATCTTATTCAAGAAAATTCGGTCAATGTTGAATTGCCGATGCCGCAGAGCGCCTTATACAAATTTCAGGCCACAGAATTGTGGTATGCAGCTCTCACCGAGGTTATGCAGCAGAACATGAAGGAGGTCGTGTTCAAAGACGGTGTCGCCGTCGATACGATTTCGCAGTCGGCTGATATGGAGGGGAAGATTACTGACACGAAAACGGAGAAAACTGAACATCATCTTCACCTCCCAATTTCCCGAGTCACGAAGGACATCAAAGAACACCTCAAGAACGGAGGTGTTGAGATCGATTCTGACGACGGTGGCGGCGTTCTGACGTTCCAGAAGAACGACTATACCCTATCGGTCAAGCCAGGTGAAGAATCGACTGACGACGAATCTGAGACGCCTGAGCCAATTTCTGCTGAACAGTTCACTCAAGAGATGGAGGACGACGGTGAAGCCGCAGAAATCGAATTAGAATAGATGACAGTACACCAGAACGTTCCAGACGAGTTGCGTCAGCGACTCCCACATGATATTAGACTGTATATCAGGAACTTCTGGCAGCATCCAAACGACCCAGAGCGGGATTACGACTTTTACGCCGACGACGGAGAGACGTTCCTGTCGTACATGGCTCACGAAGATGGGCCACTCGTCCCAGGTAACTGGGGAGACGTGGTCGTTCTGCTCTACGCTCGTGGTTGTCTGAAGACGACGACCGCGACAGCCGCAGCGGAGTGGGCTGTCTCAGAGTATCCGATGGTCGAGGTTGACGTTACTGCCCCACGGACGGAGCAGTTCGGTGAAGTGATGGACCGTTTCAAGTCTCACGTCAAACAGTCGGGACTGACATCGGTTCGAACCAAGAACAACGTCTCACACCAGAAGTTTGAGCGCCAACTCGAGAAGAGCAATGGAGACAAGGTCCACGTCGAGGCCGACGTAAAGGCACGATCGGCGTGGGGAGATGGTGACGGTCTGCGTGGTCTCCACGGTCACGTCGGTGTCATTGACGAGTTTCAGGACGTTGACGAGGGGATGTTCTCCACATTCCTCGAAGCAGTTGACCAGTCCGTTCCTCAAGTCGAATACTTCCCGACAATTGTTGTCATTGGAACGCCGAAAATGGCTAACTCTTTCTTCCACGAGTTGTGGGAGATGTCGGACCAGAAGTCTTGGGACGCCGACGAAGAGGCGTGGATCTCCCAGTCCGATGGTGACGAATTCATTCCTGTTGCACTCGAGGAGCAGCGAGAAGAACTTCGAGGAGAAGTAGAGGAGTTGGAAAAACACCTTGAAGGGTTGATTCGTGAGCGGTGGAATGAATATAAAACTCTCCACCGTGAGGACGCTCACACCGCCGATACGGAGTTTGAAACGGACGAGATCAAAGACATCCGTCGTGAGATAGAAGAGAAAACTGCTGCTGCTGATTCGATTGAGGGATATAAGGTCACTGGGTGGCACATCGATCAGTACGCTTCCCCGCTTCACGACGACGCTAAGATCGAGTTTAAGCGTCAGAAATACACGAAGAAGAAGTTTAAGAACGAAGTTCTGGCCGAGTTTTACACGCCAGAGAACGACCTACTGTCCGACAAGCACGTTGATGAGCGCCTCATCCCAGATAAGAGCTTTACCAACAAACGCGAGTTTGACGATAGTACGGTTGTAATGGGGGTTGACTGGGGTGGTGGTGGCGGTGAAGACGCATCTGATACGGTAATCGTCGTGGGTGAAAAGATCGAACACGACGATGAGTATACTATCGTCCTCCGTGACATCGAATTTATCGACTCTGATCTGAACAAGCAGGACGAGCTTGAGGAGGTCGAGAAGCGGATTCGAGACTATCAGGTTGATCGGGTCGCGGTGGACGAAGGATACGGTGCAAAGCAACGTGAGGACCTTCAGGACGGTAACAACATCTGGAACGACGATGGGTGGGATGACGTGTGTGGAGTTATTTACGGGAACATCAAAGACAAGGACAAGCCGAAGTTTTCCAATAACAACGCTCGTGACTCGGCGTTCTGTACGGTTGCACGCACCCACATGATTGAGGGGATGGTTGACGACTTTAAAAGTGGGAACATCGATATTCCTGCGGCGGACCTCTCCTTCGATCGAAACGGGGATGGGACGATGTTGAAGGATCAACTCACAGCCCCGTATACTGACCGAGTCGAAACGTCTGACGGGAAAAAGAAACTAAAAGTACTCTCCGATCGTAACGACGACGCTGCACATGCATTCACGTACATGTGGATTGCAGCAAACCGATTCGGGTCGCAACGGACGTTGAAAAGCATCTCGACCAACTCCCGTCGTGGATATTAAGTGATTTAAATGGCATTCGAAACTGACTCTACTCAAGAATCGTACGACGGGACTACGTCCCGAACCTCTACAACGACGTATTCGGAATCTGGGGCTCGAGCGACCAAGGGGATTGACACTCACGACGGTGACTCGTCTGACGAGGTTGATCCTCGGAAGCTTATGTCCGATCCCCACATTAATGACGTTCGGTGGCTCTATCGGACATCGTTTGCAAAGACGCTTGTTGATAAACCGATCAAAGACTCGTTTAAGAACGGGTTTGAGGTGAAGCGAACGGCAAGCGACAACACATCAAAGAGACTTAATGATGTGGAGGAAATTTACGAGGACACTGAGTTTGTACCGAAGTATAAACAAGCTCAGATGAAGGCGAGGCGGGACGGCTTCTCTCTGCTGTTCATGGTCCTTGAAGACGATTCGGACGGTGTTTACGAGGATCCCCTCGATGAAGATGTGTCTGTAAAGAACATTAAGAAGCTCCAGTGTCTTACGCTGGATGACATGTCCAAATACCACGGTGGCACTTCTCCGCCAACTGGCGAACTCGCCTCTCAAATACCGTATGACAGTGATGATTACGAGATTCGAGAGACGGGGATGGTTGTGGACATGGATCCGACTTCGGGGACTTATAAAGAACCACTCGGATACATCGTTGGACAAGATAATGCCCGCGGTGCTGAAGACGTAAACTTCATTCACGCAAACAGATGCTTCCATTACACGTGGAATACAGAGGTAGACAGTGATCTCGACCAAGACACTCTCGGCAATTTCGAGGGCGACTCGGTACTTGTCACCGTCTACCACATTCTTAAAGGAATTAAAAAGGGCAACTGGTCGATCATGCAGACGCTGTTCCGATATGCAGCGAAGCTATACCATGTTGCGCTTCCCGAAGACGCCGATGAAGAAGATCGGGAGAACGCTGAGGAGCAACTTCAGAACCTTAATGCGAAAGGCGAGTTGCTCACTCCGCATGGGTATGAGATAGACGATTTCCAGACTGACGGGCAACTACAGCCGAGGGAGTATTTCGACGTACTGTTCGATCAGGTCTGTGCGTCGATGGAGATGACCAAGTCCGTTCTCTTCGGCACTCAGAGCGGTGTTGTGAGCGGATCCGAGACGGACATTAAGAACTATTTCAATCAGGTCCAGCGCATTCGACAGTCCATCATGGACGAGGATCTGAAGGAATTTATTCAGCGGTATTACCGTATGATCGACGGACGGACGGATTCATACGGATATAAAGCCGAATTCGAGATCGATTGGGGGCCACTGTTCAAACTCTCCGATCTGGATCAGGCTGAAACGCTGAGTCGGACGATGCAGACGCTTAAAGCGGCTATTGACGGATTCATTATGACGCCGATGGAGGCTCGCTCCATTCTGAAAGAGGAATGGGCTGAGGCTGATATCGACTGGAATGATGAATTCTCGACGGAGGAAGAAGACTTCCTCAAAACGCTCAATATCGCCCAGATGGGTACTGAAGGGGCGTTGCCTGGAGGGTCTGAAATCAATGGTTCAACACAACAGCAAAACGGTGGTGGGATGGAACAAGGCCAAACCACCGCCTCTGAAGATCCGTCTACAGACAGTGAAATGAATGATGATATTCTCGACGCAATTGCTGAGAGAGTGGTTGCAAAGATGGACTAATTATGACTGACGATTATATTTTCACCCACGACGCTGCAACGGTCTCGTACGACTCGTGTGACGTTGATGGGATTACAGTTGACGACGATGGGACTGCTTCATTCGACTGGAATGAGATTCCCGTAGTCGAGATTGATGAACCGCCTCACGCAGAAGCGTTTGACACCGACGAGTACTACAAGATCGAGGATGCGACTGTCGCACGTCCGATCAAGCAGCCGTACCTCGTTGGTGATGAGATTGAGGTGTACAAGAAACCCGCAGACGAGCTTCGTCAAATGGCGTGGTCGCTCGATAACGCACCGTACACGCTCGAGCATCCCGACACGGGGATGGTGAAACGCACGGCTGACGTGCATGGATTCTGGCGAGACCCGCGTTACGACGACGATGAAGACCGTCTAAAGGAAAACCTCTACGTTCCGACGAACGACGATGATGCGAAGCGGTTCGTTGAGGAAAATCAGGACGTTTCGATCGGATTCTACAATCGTGTTCACGGCGAATACGATGGTGATACTGGGGATTTGACTGACGACGACGTTGATGGTTTCCAGGTCAACATGTATGGCGACCACATTGCTGGCGTCAAACGTGGACGCTGTAGTGGATCTGAGGGTTGTGGGATCAACCACGACCGATCCCACGAATCGCAGACTGGCGACCAGTCTGAGGGTTGCGGATTAGATCACGATTCGTCTGACGCACATGGCGAAGTGGTCTTGGAAACTGGAGAGACGCCGATTAATGCTGATGACGCTACAGATGGGGATAGCGAGGAAGAATGTACCCCATGTACTCAAACAATGACTGACGACAACAAGTTCGACATTTCCGTTGATCTTGACGACATGACGATTGATAGTATCGCAGAACAGTTCGACGCGGTTGCCGATCTTCGAGAGGAGCGTGATTCCGCTGTTGAAAGTGTTACCGAGATTCGGGAGGACCTCGATGAGCACGGCTTCGAAGTTGATGAAGACGAATGCCCGTGTGAAGTTGTTGACGATGTTCTCCACGACTATGAGGAGAAGGATGAGACTGTCGAGGCGGTAGAGGACGCTGTTCCAGAAGCGTTCAAGGACGCTGACTCGCTCGAGGACGCTATCGAAGAGATGGCAGACTCGTTTGCCGAGTATCGCAAGGGTGAGCGTGAAGAGGCGCTCGACGACCTTGAGGATCTCGGAGCAGACCGAGACGATTGGGATGAAGACTCTCTCGAGGATATCCGTGAAGAGATCGACCGCCGAGAAGAGGTTCTCGACGGGATCAATGTCGATGCGAAGGGCATTGAAACGGATAGCGGTGAAGAAACGACTGACGAAAACGTCGATACGACCTACAACGGCCGTCGTACTGTCGGACGTGGGTACAAGGCGTAACGGTTCTTTAAGTGTTTGATACGAGATTACACTTTAAGTAAGAAGCAGATACTACAACAGAAACTTAGATAAAACTATGGCAGTTCAATTTTACATCGAAAGTGCGGATCGAGCGTCTCAGAGCGGGGTCGCCAACGAGGAGATTGCCCCTGGTACGCTCGTTACTGACGAAGGCGCGGGTGTTACCCGATTTGCCTTTGCTGATGGGGAATACACGGGTCTTGCGCTATACGACCCCGAGTACCTCTCGGCCTATAATAACACCGTCGTTCAGCACGGTAGCACCACCTTTGACGAGACGTACGACGTTGACGACCGAGTTCGATACCATCCGAGTGAGGACTCGGCGGTTGTCAAGATTCGTACTATCGAAGAGGCCACTGCGGGCATTACAGCCAGTCCGAACATCGGACATGGTGATATCGTCGGCATCGTTGATGAATCCGATGCAGACGCTCCTACCTCGACGGGCCGAATTGTCGAGGAGGGGTACACCAACGACGAGAACGACGACGCCGCGTCTACGACGTTCAGTCGTGCGAATGGCAACTTCCTTGCGATCGGTCGGGCGTACCGACCTGGAAAGCAGAACAACGAGAATGTGACGGACTACGACGGTGTCGTTCGTACTGTTCTATTCTCTGAGGCGAAGAACTGAGGTAACTTATAATGACAACTACTTCCTTTCTGACTGAAGAAGCACAGACTCTCCTCGAACCCGACGAGGATCTTATGTTCGAGCGCCGTGGCCGCAGTCGCCGCGGTATTCGACGTGAACTTGCACCAACGACCGAAATGGAGCGCGGTACTCGGTATGTCGAGGAGGGTGACGGTGTTTACGCATCCCCCGAATCCGACATGCCAACGACCGATACTTCGGTCGGTGAAGTTCTCGGGAACGTTGACATCGTCCGACACGTCGGTGAAAACGTTCGAATCCCCCGCATGACTCACGGTCTCACTGTTGACGCGGAAGACCTCGAGATCGACGGTGCGGAAGAGAAGGTTCAGCGTTCGATGGACCTTCTGATGGAGACGTTCGACATTCAGGCCGATCTCCAGTTCCTCCTCGGCATTACTGACGAAGAGGGTACCTCGGTTCAGCCTGGGGTCTTTGAATGGATGGACAACAACATCAATCCTGATAACGTCATTGACGCATCGACGTATGACGTTGATACGGACCTCAATGGCGTTCCTGCCAACCTCATCGTTCAGGAGGCGTATTCCAACACGAGTGGCGAATACGTTGATGATGCGTGGGACATGGTCCTGTGGGACCACTCCACTCGAGCGCAGTGGAACCAGATCGATAATAACAGCGGCGTTCGACAGTCGTCCCAGTGGCTTGACCTTGGGTCTGACGCACAGAACGTCGGCCAGTCTCTCGTCAATGACGCTGTCGTAATTCCCGAAAAGATGGGGCTCACGACTGCGCCTGGAGCGGACGACTCGCTTAGTTTCGACATTCCGTTCCCCGACGACACGATGTATCTGGTCCCCGACCACGGTGGCGACTTCTTCCAGACCTACGAGCAGCCCGAACCAACGCTCGTTCAGGAACCCATCCGTAAGAACGGTGGGAAGATTGAGTACGAATACTACTGGCGTGGTGGGCAGGCATACGGATTCGGTACGCAGCGTGTCGATCAATACGATTACACCGCCAAGGACCTCGTTCGAATCGACAATGTGTCGAGCCTATTCTAATTGAGTGAATGGGAATGGCAACTGAAGAATCATATGATCCCTCATTTCGGGACAAACAAGCCGATGAAAGGCTTGACGAGCACGATGCTCGTATTTCTCGACTTGAAAAGGGATCTCTAATCGCTCTTGGTTTCTTCGTTGCTCAAGGAAATGAGATAGCAGATACCGTAATAGCGTTCATCTAACATATGCCCCTCCCCAACTTCGCAATCACGTCTGACGCAGAGCTTGAAGAGGCTGCCCGTGACAAGACGAGTTACAACGACTCGGTTGACGAATGGCCGTCTGCTCAAGCGTCTGGCAACATCGATGATGCGAAGCGTGTTCTCTACATGAAGACCCACTCTCAAAAGTGGTACTCTGATGTAGCGTATGGGCAAGCCCTTGTCGCTCTCACTGCAATGAAGGCGAAAGAGGCCGTCGAAAACGTCAATATCACTTCGTATGGTATTGGTGATGAACAAGTGGCGTTCTCTAACGCTAATCCAGAAACGAGTCAGCAGATTATTTCGTGGTCTGGAGAAGTGAACGATGGTATTGAGGAAAGCGAACTGGACTTTGATGGTGGCGAGTCACCATCGTTCAGCAACACAGCCTCATATATAGGGTAATAGATGACACAGCGATCATCTGGCTTTTCTCGAGGTCGTGCATTGGGTGGTATCACCCGCATCATTTCTGCTCGAGCAACTGCAAAGACATTCACGTCTGTTAGTCAGACGAAGAACAGCCTCGACCAGACCGATGAAACCACGTCGGAATACTCGGAGGATATGTGGTTGTTTGATCCAGAGGAACGCACCACATCTGAGGTCGCTGGTGAGCGCGTCAGAGGCGATCTGGGCGGTTTGATTATCGCTGAGGGGGATGGGTCGGGCAACTACGAAGAACCCGTTGAGCGTAACGACAGGATCGTTCATGGCGGCGTGGAGTACGAGGTCGATACGATCGTTGGTGTTCCCGACGACGAAGAGCCAAACTACTGGACCATTTCGTTTATTAGGCGACAATAATGGGACATAATATCAGTAGTGTGATTAGCGACATTGAGTACGTGAAGAAGGATCTTCGCCAGAATCTCATGTCCAAACTCGAGGGTGCAATGAAACTGCTCCTCGACACTGCTGTTGCCCACGTTGCTGATGATGCATATTGGCGTGGTGGTATTACTGCTTCACTCCGCTCTCATGGTGTAAAAACCGAACAGCGTGTGGGTGAAATGATGTTCTCCGTTGGAACAGATAAGAAGATTGCTCCGTATGCACCGTTCGTAGAATTTGGTACTGGCGCTCGTAGTGATGAGAAGGGGCCAACGTCAGTTCTCACTGGTAAACCCCACGAACATCCCCCAGGCTACCCGTATGATTCTCCCGATGTGAGTCCGAGTGAACTGATGGGTAGTATTCTCGAATGGATCAAGACGAAGCCAATTGAGACGGATAATATCTGGGCGTCGGCACGGAAGATATCTGAAACGATTGTGAAACTGGGGACGTATGCACACCCGTTCCTTCGTCCAGCGTGGTTCAAACATGAACTAAATCTCAAACGCGCAGTCCGTAGTGCGGTGAAGAAGACCTTCCGATAATGGCAACAAGGCGCAATATTCGTACGGCATTCTATGACGGGTTAGAAGTTGCATCTAACGGTCTTGTTGACCCAGATAACATCGGGGAAGAAGAGCCGAACGAAGAGGAAGACTATCCCGCGATTATCCACTCCGATGACCATCGAAAGGTTCGGATGAACGAGGGTAGTGGTGCTCCATCTGATCTTGTCCGTGATTCTAACGGAGACGTTATTCAGGAAATTTATACCAATGTTCACGAGGGGTCGTTCGGGGTGATGATTCAAGGAATGGACGAGAACCTTCGAGAAGATGTGTACGAGGCTGTCCATTCGTATTTCGAGAAATATGAACATCCAGCGTGGGACGAGACTGACATTCATACGGACGTAAAGTGGGTCAAGGTTCTCGACTCGAATTCTGAGGATAACACCGATGGGTCGCCCACTGTTCGTGGTGATAATCTGATTATTCGGATTGGATACACGAAGGAACACGTCAAAGACGTTGAGTCGATTGATAGTGTTCAAAGAACTATTAGTTAAATATACCAAGGTAACAAAAATATGGCAATTACTTACGGAAACACTGACATTCCATCTGCTCGAGTTACGGTTCGGAGTGGTGGCACGATTGCGATTAGTGCTGCGTTCTCTAACACCGCTGGACTCGTTGGTGTGATGGATACTGATAATGGTGAAGCCACGACTGGTGAAACCATTAGTATTAACTCGTCTTCTGACGCGGAAACACAGTTCGGTGAAACATCCGAGCTTACTGAACAGGTGAAGCTTGCATTTGGCAACGACACCTCGACGGTATATGCGTGTCCCGTCAGCGAGACTGAAGAAACTGAAACGTTTGACACGGTTTCGTCTGGAACTTTTTCGAACGTTCCAGCACTCGATCCGACTGTCCAGCCGAATCACGAGATTACGGCCCAGGATACTACGGAAGGTGCGTCGGTTACGGTAAACATCGTTCGTGAGGAGGGGGAGGATATTGCGAGCCCGACCGATGCAAACACGATTAACCTGAACCCGAACACTGGTGAGTGGGAGGCTGATGAGTCTTCCACGTATGAAATTACGTACACCCACGGTAGCTACAACGAGGCAATTCGGGGTGTTGTGAGCAAAGTTCCACGTCAAGTAGGTGTTTGTACCGAAAATAACCAGATCGTTGGCGAGCTTGGAACGCAACTTAGCGACTATGCAAACGATTTCGGCTTCATGCACGGTGCGTTCGGTCTCAATCCAGAGGTTGATTCCGCAACGTACACGAATTCGTATGACGACCGTCGTCTGATCGCTATCGCACCGTCTCGAGCGTACCTCGATGCTGCGAACGAGAACATGGTTCGGACAGTTGGTGCAGTTGTTGGGAAGCAGGCGTCCAAGGATCTGGGTGATAGCACGACGTATGAGACTGTTGCTGGATTTGCTGATCTTCACACGAAGTACACCAATTCGGAGCTTGGCACACTCATCGATGAGCAAGTTCTAACTCTCCGCCAAGGAGGTGGAATTAAGATTGTCAAGGATATGACTACCTCCACCGATCCTCGATTCGAGCGTATCTTTGCTTCCGAGATTACGGACGAGGCCACTGAAATTAGTCACCAGATTAGCCAGGGATACGTGGGTGAAGCGAACACTCTCACCAACCAGAAGTCTCTCGGAGAATCTCACGACAGTTCTTACAGTGAGATGGAGGACGATGCCCTTCTCGATAATTTCGATGTTGGGGTGTCTGAAGGGGGAGACAATCAGGTCGATCTCGATATCGCACTCGACATTGTTGACGTGATTGACACGGTTGACGTGACGATTACTGTTGGAGATGTCATTCGGAACGGAGGGGCAAGCTAAGGTGATTTATTATGACATGGAATCCTACTAACGCAAACGACGTTGAACTAATCGTCAGTCAGGTCGAACGGGACAATTCTGGTTCTCGTACTGGTGCGACGGAACTGGCTAATACGGCACGCATTGTCGTAGACGAATTCTCCATCGGAACGGAGGAAGACCTCTCTGGGCTGTCGGGAGTTGGAAACCCTCGAGCACTGGGCGTTTCGTCTGGTGACGTGGAAGACACGTTCTCGTTTACTGTGCAGGGCGAAGACGCTGAGCTATTCAAGGGTCTTGCCTCCGATAACGGTCGTGCAGTTGAGCTTGAGATCGTCGTCCGACTTGAAGACTATCGGGACAAGCTTACTGGGGCACGTGCTGGTACTCGCAACCTCTCTGGATCGAGCGGTGATGCAGTTGAATTCGAGGTTGAGGGTCTTGCAACTGGGCGTGATCCTGGTGACAATACGTAGAGTATAGAGCAGTCTAACTAATCGGTTGGTCGGGTGACACTTCGTCACCTGTCATGACACTATTAATAAGTCCTAACAATGAGCGATCTTTTTAAAACACGAGAAAAGGTAGAAAAAGGTGCGGAGTGGCGTGGAAACATTACGATTTCGATTGACGACGAGCAACAGAATCTTTGTGTCCGACAGCTACGTGACACGGAATTCTGGGAAGTGATGTCGTTGGTCGATACTGACGAACTTGAAGAACTTCAGGATAGTCTTCCCGAAGAGAAGATGGAAGACTTTCGTGAACTGCGAGATTCCGAGGAACTAACTGACGAGGAACAGTCTCGCCTCGATTCCCTTCAGGATGAACTTGAGGATGGTGAGGTCAATATGTTCGAAATCATCTCCTCGGATACTTTCAAAGGCATTCAGAAGGCCGCGAAGTATGGAGTTGAACCCGACAATGACGACAAGCGGGAGGCTCTGATCGAGTTTGGTGATAAGATCGAAGAGCAGTATGGTCGAACCACTCAAGAAGAGGCTGCGAAGTACATCAACAATCAGGTTATCCATCCTATGATCGATCGGGCAACTGGATTCGCTTCGTTCTCTATTGGCATCAAGTGTCTTACCGAGTCTATCGGTGACACGGGAAACTTAGAGAATTAGCCGAGTCAGACCAGGGAAACGAGATATTCGCCCTTCATGACAACGGGCGTAAGTTGTTCACCTCGGCACGAGATTGCACGCCAATGCAACGGTTTGTCTACGTAATGGCGAAGAACCATCACACAGACGATCCGAAGAAGGGCGACCCAAGCGGATATGAGAAGGGTCAGGACTTCCAGAATGCGACATCGAAGTTCTGACTAAGCACTTTTTTATGCGGTACAACACGTCGTAGACATATCTATCTCCATTCGTGATTTACCTTACTATAGAGACAACCGATGAGTATCATTCAGATAATTTCAAATTCATCGACATCTTAAAACGGGGGTTAAACTATCGCAGCAATTCAAAATCTCGAAGTTACTGTTGACGTTAATATTAAAAAGGCCATTGCCGCTCTTTCGGAACTACAAGACGAACTCAGAGACCTTGCAGCACAGATTGAAGCCGTTGACGCTCAAGGATCTGAGGGAATTGATATCAATACGAGCGTCGATAACCTTGACACCGAGTTAGCGAAGCTTAAAGCCCAGATGGAGGCGTTTGAAAAGTCTAACGAGGTTGAGATTATGGCAGACGGCGGTAATCTACCCGATCTATTTGGCGCTCATGATAGGGGACCGCTGGAAATCATGGGTCGTGGGGATTTTGACATCGATGATATCCAACCTAATATCGCCAAGATGAGCGAAGATATGAACGCTCAGATGTCTGCCGATATCAATGCAGCACTCGACAGTCCAAAATTCAATCGAAAGAGGGGCAGCCGTCTTTCCAAGATCATAGATAGTCTGGGAGATGGGGTGCGTGACACCCTTAAGAGTGTAAAGGATTTCAGACTCAATATGTCTGACATGCATAATCTCCTTGCCAACATCATGCCGTTGATGTTCACGTTCATCATGGCCATGCCCGCTGCTATTACGGCTCTTATGACGCTTGCCGCCGCTGCTATCTCTGCCGCCGCTGCATTCGGTGCAATCGGCATTCTTGGCGCTGTCGGTAGTGCAATGGGCGACAGTGGTGGAATGCCCGAAATGGAAGACTTCACGGAAATGTTCGAGGAGGTCCGTGATGATCTATTCGAGGCGTTTGCCCCACTCGCCGAGCGTCTCGCACCGCTGTTTGAAGACGGTCTTGACGGTCTCGAGAAGTTCTTCAACGAGGTCGCTGCGGAAGGCGACTCTCTTATGGCGCTGAGAGACTCTTCACGGGAGTTTGGGCGGTTCCTTATCGACTACATCCCTGGAGCCCTCTCTTCAATGGCTGGCACTGTGAAGGCAATGGCACCCGTCTTCGGGGCGATTGGGGAGTACCTTCAGGACACACAGATTCTCCGTACCTTCGTCAATCTGGCAATGGAATCGATGCCACAGTTGAAGGCACTTGCTGGTATGCTGATCGATGTTGCATACGCTCTTACGAAGACCTCTGTCGGATTCGTCATCGTGACGAACGCGGTCCTACAACTCTTCGGTGCTATCGCATCTATCTTCAACCTGTTCGGTATCACGAACGAGATGTTGGGGGTTATTGTGGGAAGCCTCCTCTCCCTTGCGTCGATCGTAGGAATTCTTAGTTTCCTTGTTGGGAATGCATTTGTCGGCGCTCTCGGCGCTGGTGTAGTGGCTATGTGGAACTTCTGGGCTGGTCTTATCGCTACTAACAACGCGCTTGGCTATCTTGCAGTGACGAATATAGGGAGAGCGGTCACATCGATGGTCGCATTCGTTAAGTCTCTCATCGTCGGTCAAACGTCGCTGATATCGTTTGCAGCAAGCGCGTTCACTGCGACGGGAGCATTGGCCGCATTCCTTACAGTCGCCTCACTCGGCGTTCTCGTCGGTCTTGGGGCACTTGCAATGGGGGCGGCAGAGAAGTGGTTAGGTCTTGCAGACGGGATTGATTCTGCAACAAAATCGTTGAAAGAATACGACAGTGTTGCGGGACGTGGTGGGGACGGAATGAATCCCTACCGAGACGGTGGCGCACCTCGAAGTGGTGCTGGATCTTCGTTCAGTACCAGTAGCGGCTCGAGTGTCACTAACTACACTGTCGAATCTACTGGAAATCGGAATAAGGACAATTCGAACCTCTCTGTATCGCAGTGGAGAATGGGGAGGACGAGTGGAGGACAAGCATAAATGTATGAAATTAATATCATTAATGAAGCGGGGGAACGTGACACACAACAGATTGAGTCTCGTGATGTCACGCTGATCGTTGACGGTGAAGAATTTAGTCCCACTGTTGTGGAGCGAATTGAGTATGACGATGAAGGTACTATGGACAGCACCAAAACCGTCTGTGGGGAGACTGAGAACCGTCGAGGGGGTGAGGAAGGCCCAGACATCACGGTTGAAGGAATCGTCGTAGAAGACGAACTGAGCGATCTGAAGGGGCTCAAGCGAGCGACCGAATTAGAGGTTATATCGCCAATTGATAAGAACGACGTTACGGTCAAACGAACGACCATCGAAATGAACACCGATATCATCCACATTATTCCGAATGGTGAAGAGCCGCAACTTGCATTCCCGTTCCAACTACAACTCCAGTATCCTGAAGCATGAGTGTCTCAACTGTTGAAGATACGTATATGGTTCGGGACTTGTCGTGTAAGTCCCCAGATACAGCACACGAGGCTGAGGTGCGAGTAGACGTACGTAACGGTGATGAGTGGGTTAGACTCCCCGTCACGCTTTGTGAGCTTTGGCTAAACAAAGATGGTCCGTCCGACCTCACTCGAACTGCGAAGGTGAAGATCCCAGTTGAATGGGGTGGGGAAGATATGACACAGTACATTAACGGATTTGACCCCCAGTCCGACACTCCGAATTCGCCCTTCGATCAGTGCAGAATCTGGTTCTACGACTTTCAGGATGAATACTATCAGGTAGAGCATTTCGGATACATCGGTGGTGTCGGACCCGCAGCAGAGAACGGTCAAATGAAGTTCTGGGTGTATGACGCAGCCGATCTTATGCGTGGAATTCCCGTTTCTAAATCGTTCGATGATGTCACCATACAACAGCTCCTCAATTTCGTTGTTCGAGGATATGATGATAACGGTGCCCCAGTCGGATTAGAGCATCGAACCATCTTTGACGATGTTGGAATGTATATCGCAGGCTTCCAGAACGTTCGGGTGATAAAGGATCATATCGATCCAACGGACCCAGATGTTGGAGGTGGGGAAGACTTTACGATTGAGGGAAGCCTTCCGATTGTTGGTTCTTTCCAACTCAATATCGATGATGTTATCGATGACATCTTCGAATTTATGCTCCCCAACGTTTCCGATATCATTGACGATCTCGTTGGTGGGGAGAAATCCTTCCGTCGAAATAGACACAACCTTGTCGATGTGATGGACTGGTTTGCTGGCCGTATAGGGGGGAAATGGCATTTCGAGCCAACTCCATACCGCCCAGTTCTATTCTTCGATAACACTGGTGACACTCGAGATAACGACGATCAGTTCGCTCGACGCTTGTTTAATGATAAATACATCGGTGAAGATTTCGAGGGAAATTACACTGATAATATAGACAAAGATTCGTTTGAAGATGTCACCGTGTTGGATAACCAAGCACTCTACGACATTAAACCGTTCAACACGATGCACGTACATGGTGAGGTTCCAGGCGATCTGAAAGCCACTATCTTACCGAACGTCAATAACGAATATTACCCGTATGCAGAACTGAAATATCCACCGCTTGTGGATAACGCTGGAGGATACGAGTATACTGCACCAGTAGTTAATTCGGACGATCTCACCCCGAAGCAAGCAGAGAAGACGGCGATAAACGAGTTTCGCCAACATCTCGAGGAGGAGACCGAGGGCAGCATTCTGCTGAAAGGGGAACCATACATCGCCCCATACGATTATATTAGAACCATTCCAGTGTGTAATGAGACGTACCCCAATCAAAATCTCGCCCCCATTACGTACGAAGTTAACTCCGTGAAACATACTCGGAGTGCAACAGAACAATACAAAACTGAACTTGGTGTGAGCCTTGTGTTTGACGAATCAAAGCTCGAAATCAACTCCGAATACAGAGAGGCATAATGGCGAAGAACAATCCTAAAAACCCACATACAAGAGACGAACAGCACATCCAACATGACATAGCACCACCGCTTTCGAAGGCGACGGTGATGTCTGCGGATAGTCACCCCGATGAAGACGGCTATCATGCGGTGAAGATCAAGGTTCGAGGTGAGAATTCGACCCAAATGGCGAGGGTTTTACCGTTCACAATTGGGTCTGCGTACGTTCCTCGGCAGGACGATGATGTCTCCGTCATGTATGGTGTCAACGATTCTGCGTGGATCGTAGGACCGTGGTATTCGTCTGAAAAGATTGCTGATGAACGTGCCAACCTCCCCGATTACGAGCCTGGAGAGGTCGTTCTCGGAAATCACACTGGGTCTAACATTCGAATTGATAACGACGGAGATATTCACATCAATTCTAACGATGGGGACGTATATATTAACGAGACCAAGCAATAATGTCAACTAACGAATTAACAGATATACGAATAGACGGTAACAGAGATATTGAAATCGGTCATTCGAATGATATTGCTGTTGTAAGTGGGCAAGCAAACGTCGAACAATCGATCTCCATTGCGACGAGCGATTCCATTTCGAAGTTTGTTGGGAGCCGCATTACTGGAACTAATATCAGTCTTCTCGAGAAGCGAGTTGAAGATGCGCTTGAGGACGATCCACAAGTCGGTGAAGTTCTCGACGTAACCATTCTTGAATTTGATAAGCGGAATGACACAATTGAAATCGGTGTCGAACTTGTTGAAGACGAAGATTTCACAATTGAGGTTTAAAATTACATGCCTGTTGAAGACGGAGAATATGTTGAACTAACGGAGAACGAGATTGTTAACGCACTCGAGAGCGAATTGCAAAGTGAATTTGGGAATAACATCGACCTAACAGAGTCGTCAGTTTTCTCAACATTCGCTGAGGTTATGGCGGCTGTTAGTAACGGCAACCAAGAACAGAGTCTTGGTGAAGTATACGAGAGTGGTTTTCTCGATACCGCAACTGGAGAGGATCTTGATCGCGTAGTCGCAATTGTCGGCATCCAACGCCGATCTGCTATCCACGCAACTGGTGTCCAGCAGTTCCGAAGTGATGATCCAGTCACAACGTCGTATAACATCCAGCGTGGAACGGTTATCCAAACTCAAGGAAACTCGTCTGCGCAGTTTGAGACCAGTGAGACCACGTATCTCCGATATATAGACGGGTTTGAAAGCGATGCGCTATCCGACTGGGGAGGTGACGTTGGAAGCGGTACGTTCGATACTGTTGCAATGAACGCGAGCGAGGGTTCAATCTCTCTCGAGGCAAATGCAACGAATGGAGACCACATCTACAAATCGGATGAGCTTGTCGATATTGGATCCACTATCGAATCCGATATCTATGCAGAAAGCAATACTGTTCCGACCTTCACATTCGGTGTTCAAAGCATTGACAACCACTATCAGGTTGCTATCGATACCAATTTAGGAGAAGTGCGAATTGAGAGAGTGGAGGATGGTGTTGTAGTTAATACTATTGACACACAGAATGAGACTGTTCCAACTGGAGAACACGTCCATCTTGTCGTTGATTGGTCTATTACTGGAAATATCGGTGTTGAAATAACTGACCAGAGTGGAAATAAGTATACCGCTGGTGGTGTTGACTCGAGTAATACCATTTGGCGAAACGGATATGTCGGATTCAAAAGTCTCGATAGTAGTGGGAACAAATACATCGATGAAATCAGCATGAGTGCTGTAAGTGTGAACATCCGTGCAATTAACGGGGGTTCTCACGGGAATGTTGGTGCCGAATCGATTAACGTCCTTCCTTCCCCACCCGCTGGCGTCGATGGTACGTCTAACCTCTACCCAACATCCGATCAGAGCTACAACGACATCAACGGAGATCCGTTCGTCGTCGGGCGTGGGGAGGAGGACGATGATAGTCTACGAGAACGTGCCAGGGACAGTGTTTCCAGCGGTGGTGACGCAACTGTCGCTGCCCTCACATCCGAACTGTTGAATGAAGTTAGTGGCGTTCGTTCCGTCACTCTATACGAAAATAAAACCAATTCAACAGATGTAGATGGGTTACCACCGTATTCATTCGAAGCAGTAGTGTTCGGTGGTGACGATCGTGAGGTGGCTGGAGCAATCTTTGATAAAAAGGCAATTACTTCCCGAGACCACGGTGGTGCTCACGGTACGGAACAGATTATAACCGTTACATCTGAATCTAATGGACAACAGTTCGACATCTCCTACTCCCGCCCCAGTTCTGTCAATATCGATATGGAGATGGATATTGTCGTCAATGATACGTATGTTGGAAGTGAGACTCTCAGAGACGAGATTGTTAGCTATGTTGGCGGTGTTAGCTCTGACGACACCGACGTTGTTGGACTTGAATCGGGTGAAGATGTTCACGCTAATGAGATAGAAGATATCATTCTCGGGGAAGATGAGACGGGTGTTATCGGATTCAATAACGATGCATCTGCGAACGACATCACGTTTACGCCAAGTACGACCACCAATAGCTACGGTCTTGAGGTGGTTAGCGTTGGTGAAAATGAGGTAGCTCAGACTGATGCTACTGACGGTAGTATTCAAATTAACGTCACAGAAATCTAATAATGAGTGAGTATATAGACGAAATAATCGATTCCAATTTCGATAGTTCTGATAACTGGACTATTGGCGGCGATGCAGCCATACGGAATGGGCGAGCCCGCATCACTCCAGAGAGTGTTGAGTCTGAAGGCAATATCACTCTCAGAAACCATCTCACTGAAAATGTATGGAGGTGTGATTTCAGACTCGACATAGAAAATGATGACTCTGGATCTGAACGAGAAGTGGCGATACTCTTCTTCCATGATGGTGTAGGAGAGTTATGGCAGCCAGATAACGGATACTACGTCTCGTTTGACCATGCCGACAATGAAGTTCGCCTCGTTCATCGAGTTGATGGGGAGGACAATATAACCCGATCGGGAGGGTTTGAGATTAGCGGGAACAGCAATGAGGAGAAACACCACATCCGTATTTCCTACGATTACGGGAATGTGAGTGTGTTGGTCAATTCACAAAACGCATTCGAAACGACAATTGAATCGCCAGACACCGAACATTCGAGATTCGGGTTTGGCGGTCGTACTGGATCTGACAATGCATCCGCACAGTACGTTGATAATGTTAAATTAAACACACTCACTACGAGGAATATAAGCGAGGCATCAAGCGAGTGGGATAATGGTGGTCTCACGTTTGGTGAGGGGTCTAACTCCTACAAGTTGATGCGAGCCCTCCTTTCCATCCGAGATAGGCAGGATCAGGCTCTTTACGACATCAAACGTGCCAAACACATCGATACTGCTGTTGGTGAGGAGCTTGACAAAATCGGCCAACTCGTTAACCTCGATCGGCGTAGTGGAGAAGCAGATGCAAAGTATAGAGCCCGTCTCAAAGTCCAGTTCCGTGTTGGGAATATCGGAACGACGTTTAATGAGTTTGTGGAGTTTGCTGCGTCGGTCCTTGAAACGACAGTAGACGAGATAAGCATCGGTTTTAGTTTCGATATCAATCCAGCCACAGTTGAATTTTCTGCCCAGTCGAATGTCTATGACAACGCGGCCCTCACCCGCCAAGAGGTTCAAGACTTCCTCTCTCGTGGCGTTCCTGCTGGACACGATGTTAACGCATCTGAGCAAGGAACGTTCATTCTCAAGGGAGATGATGAGCCAAACGACCCAGAATTAGGATTAGGGGGCGATAGCGGTGATGATAATGGAACACTTGCAGGAGATATTGTTTAGAGTCATTCGTGATTTATCTTACTATAGAGCAAACGTATGAGTGATTTAGAAAACGAATTCCCAAGTTGGGGTGAAACGGGCGAACTCCCCACGTCTGGGACGTATTATGAAAAGGGAGATCAGGTGAATGAAAAACACCTTGATGCGCTATGGTATAACATCAAGACCCATTTCGACTCGACAAACACCGCTATTCGAGATCGGATTAGGGATATCGAAGGTGATGTAATCCTCGACAGCGGGCTTGTCTCTTCAGAAGGCACTGGAACGCTCGAGATCGACGTGAGTGCGTCTTCTGAGGGAGCCTATGTTGATGGGCAAAAAACTGGATCGATCGGCTCCACGACCGTCACACTGTCTTCTAATGGTGGTACCTCCACTCGAACGGATTCGGTGTGGGTTAACACCAATGGGAGTGTCGGGAAAACTGACGGAGCTACGTCTGTTGCTACCGATCGAATGAAGATTGCTGAAGTGGATGTTGCAACTAACGACAGTGTTTCAGCGGTTCGGAATGTGGGTCGAGATCGTGTCCACACATTCGCATCTGAGAATAATCCCAGTAATCAGTCCGATGGGGATCTCTGGTACGACCTCCTATCTGACAAATTTAAAGGTCGTGTCGGAGGTGCATGGCGTAACTTCGCCACTGAAACGTGGGTAAATAATGGTATCCAATCGGAATTTAATACCCACGCAGCCGATGAAGGCAACCCTCACAACGTTACTGTTGGTCAGTTAGATGCGTATTCTACGAGTGAGACGTATTCTACGACACAAGCAGATTCTAA
This sequence comes from Natrinema sp. DC36, assembly GCF_020405225.1. Classification (NCBI taxonomy): domain Archaea; kingdom Methanobacteriati; phylum Methanobacteriota; class Halobacteria; order Halobacteriales; family Natrialbaceae; genus Natrinema; species Natrinema sp. DC36. Next base: position 577,011 of record NZ_CP084472.1, on the reverse strand, counting down.
CTTCGCTCCAGCAAGTCATAACCATGATGGGAGGTATTATACTGAAAATGAATCTGATTCAAGATATATTCAATCAATCCCATCAGAAACACAAGTAACCGCAACACAATCGGGGTGGGCCAACAAATCTGAATCACTAAATGAAATAATTGATGAATATGACGTTACAGTAGTCAATACAGATTCCAATTATGATGCCAATTACCGATATACAATGTCCTTTGAAAGTAGGACAGATATTGTACTAACGGGAACTCTACAAGAAAATGAATCAGTAACACTTACTGGTATTATAGACCCATCAGACAATCTTACTGGTACAACTATTGAGACAACCAATGTTAGTGGAGACCGTGCTGCAATGCAATCTGAATCATTTCACATCGTGGGATACCCACACAAACACGGAATATAATAATGCCAACAAGAGATCAACTTACGTATAAACGATTAAATGCATTGATTCGACTGATTACCGAAAATAACGAAACGGAAGCGGGTGAAATGCCGCCTATCAAATATCTAAATAGCATACAATATACAAAAAACCTCGATAGACCAGACAAAATATGTGAATACTGCCAAAAAGCAGGCGAGCATCTTCAAGATTATGAATCTGCTTAACGCTGACGACGACTGGATTGAATCGACACGTCGTTGGCTTTATCCTAAGCTACACCCATATCTGAAAAAGATCGGTGGATATGGTATCGGAACTGTTGGTGAAAATCAGTACGTTATGACAACCGAGATTAGTGAAGAACCACTCGAGGTGGAATTGGTTGATCTCGGTTTCGTACGCAATCCTATAGCGTGCTACAAGACTCTTGAGGACGGTCGAAAATCGGAAGGGTCGTGGGTCCTCTACCACAATGAAGCGCCTCAGATCGTCGCTGAGGGGATGCAACTACACGTTACGCTGTTCAATGATAATGGGGGTATGGGAATCTACGCCCATTACGAGCATGACTGGCGTGCTGATTGGTGGGCTCACCTCAATGAGAAAGACTTCAGCCCCGAGAAGGGTGTCGAGAAAGCGACCGAGGCGCTACATCCGATAGATAATGTAGAAGTAAAAACAGTTAAATAATGTCAGAATTTAGTTTTATAAGTTCAAAAGTTGACGTAGAAAGTGGTAGTAGTTTCATCCCAACCAGACACGATGATGAAGAAGATGTGTTCATTATCGACACGCTGATTTTAAGCGAATCGGTTGATGTGTTTTGGGAACGTGATGTTGACGAGGATGGTGAATTCGAAATATCGGTGAAACTCGATTCACTATCTTCTGGAATATCAAGCAATAATTCCATACCTGTTAATGAGTATAAGAATTCGCGTGTTAGAATTGTAAATACTGGCTCGGGTGTGGGGGACTTTACAGTTATGGGTGACCTTCTGTGAGTGGTCTAAACTCAACTGGATTGGGGGATCATGAGCAATTCGATTCGGTAAGTACAGGTGAGCTATCGAACATCGCTCGGTTCGTCTCTCCCGATGATTCGCTGTCCGATATCAACAGCGAACTCTCCACCCCTGGAGTGGTCTGGTTCAAGCAAGGCACATACTCGCTTAGTGGGACTGTCTCCGTGGGAACGGAAAACCTCACAATCGTCATCGAGGACGGGGCAACCGTTGAGTTGGCCGACGACGCTACACCGACGACGCTCATGGACGTACAGGGAGACGAGCACGATCTCCTCCTCTATAACAATGGCTACGATAGGGTTGATCTCATCTGCCGTGGAGAGTTAGACGGAAATCCAACGAGCCACACCACTCCGAAGGCATTTTACTGGGGTTCGTCACACGGATCTACACTCGATGGCCAAGGCGGTGAGATCCTTGGTGGCGTCGGATTCTTGACCGATTGTGACTCTGGTACAGTGAAGAACTGGCTAAGTACCTATGCAGGTGTTTCACAGGCAACTATCGGAGCGGAAGGGTGCCGTGGAACGACGTTCAAAAACATCAAGAAAGACGCATCTGACGGCGAGGCGCTTGACCTCAACGCTGCCAACGAGTACTGTAAGGTTGACACTGTAATCGGGATGGAGTGCAACGAAGTCTTGGACATCGACGCACGGAAAACGGAGATTCATAATGTCATTGGACGAAATGTAAGTAAACTCGTTGACATCAGTGGTGGCGGAGGGAATGGGCGCTTCAGCAGTCGGTACATCGAAAACGGAGACGGCATCACCGTAGACGGGATCAAGGGGGATTGCGGTGGCAACGCGATCTTCGTCAACGATACGAATAACAACACAGTGCAGGACCTCAAACTGCTGGGGATTGACATCGAGCAGACCGAATCCACAAACGATGTCCGCACCATCGACATCAATAGTGCTCACACCGACATGTGCAACGGGCTGAAGATCGAAGGGGCCGTCAGCCACCAGTCCACGGGAAAGGCTGCGGTGCAACTACGCGGATCTGGGCTGTCAAGTGGTCTGACTCTCGACCTCGATATCACAGCTCCGAACCAGAGTGGGATTTCGATTGAGTCGTTTGAAAATATCAGGGGGTCCGTGTATGTTCACGACTGCGGAGCAGACGGGTTTTTGACCACACAAAGAGTCAGCAACCTCGACATCACACTTCATACGATGAACAACGGCGGCGACGGAACCCAACTCAACGGCTCAGACCTCCAGATTAGTGGGGCAGCCTACGGTAACGGGGGGACGGATCTACTGCTTCAGGCTAACGCATCTTCCCCCGTCAGACTCGATATGCGATATGGGTCGTTCTTCGACGGGGGCAGTGTCGCTGTCGAGGCGAGTTATTCGTAATGTTCTGACGCCCTGTTGCCGCCGTTCGACACGCCAATCACACCTGAAAGAAAGTATATTTGGAATTTGGTAGTTATCGTGACGGGGGTGGGCCACCAATCGAAGTAACACGCAAGTAGTACGTAACAGTTAAGTAAGTACAGTTCTTATTAACGTATAGGGGGGAGTGCGGTGTGGTTTGGGGTCTAATGGTTCCAATTTTACATGGGAATAAAGACCTTAACAAAGAAGTTTATCGGAGAGCCGTGGTTGACCTTATTGTTTAGCAGCAAGGCGGTTGAAGAAATGGCGTATGCCTCGTCAGTGCTACCGCCAAAAATCGGTTTTCCGATCGAAGCACAGAAGATGCTGTCACTCGCCGTCGTTTCTGGCGTGTTGTGGTACTATTTTGGTGACGATGTCGAGGAGACAATTAACGAGACAGCGGAGTCTATCTCAGATGATGTATAACAGAACATTAAAGTGTACGCAGTACGTAAGTATATTATAAGATGAGTGTAAGTAGGAAAGTTCTGGACGGAGTTGGGCCAGACGGAATTGATGTCCGTCAATATACAGATCCTGATAATGGTGTCAAACTACCGTCTGTTACTACTGTCTTGAAGACTCGAGACGACGATAAGTCCAATCTATATGCTTGGCAGGATCGTAACGATGGTGAGGGTGACAACGCCCACCACGAGCATCTCTTTTGGTACAAGCGCAATCGGGGTACATTGTGCCACTGGTATGCCCTAAAGAAACTCGATGTGAATCTCGAGTGGTCTGAAGACGAAGCAGACTCATTCTGGGTTCTCAATAACATCGATAAGATCAATGACGATTCTGACATCTTCGTAGAAGATAGTCAACTCGGTGAGTTTGTTATCGACGGGTCTGACCACGAGGAGATTCACGACAGTTCTCCTCGAGACGTTCTTTACTCGGTCCTCAAATCACAACACGCTGTCGAGACGTGGGGTGAGTTTTATGATGAGTATGGGGCGTACGGAACCCACGACCATTATTCGGACGCCCTCACAGCACAGTGTAAGCGAGATCGAGAACACTTCGAGGATGTCTTTGACGAGATCGTCACGAAGCTTGGAATTGAGGACGAGCATGTACTTGCCGTCGAGGAATTCCTGTTCAACATCGAGGACGGATACGCTGGACAGGTCGATCTGGTGTACGAGTGTCCTGAGACGGGGGATGTTGTGGTCGCTGACCTGAAGACCTCCTCTGGCTGTTATGCAAAACACAAAATCCAAGGCTCTGCCTACGGGAATTCGGTGGAGAAACTACTCGGTCTTGACGTTGACCGATTAGAGGTGTGGCGCATTCATCCTGATAGCGGACAGTGGGCCGTTCACTGCCATGATGAACCGACCGAGATACATACGTCCAACTGGTGGAGGAAGTCGTTTGACGACCTACTCAGCGACTTCATGGACCTTGCAGACGACTTCGAGTATTCAGAATAATGACAGAGAAGCCAATTCACGAACCGTTCGAGTGTAGCGAGTGTGAAGGAGAGCTTATCTTAGATGGGGATGATAAGCGGTGTTCTGACTGTGGTCTCATCAACGGATATACCACAGTATCACGTACTGAAAGCCAAAACCCGTGGGAAGAGTGGTGGGACTACCGTCGAAACGATGATGACATTAGCGGTTGGTTCGGAAAAGACAGAATCACTATGGTCGGCGGATTTTTATCGCCCTGGTTTTCGGATGAAGGAGAGTTAGCGATCTAACGCTTTTCTGCAAACGTAACGTCTGTGAATTCGTAGTTGACCGTTCCAGCCAACTTTTCTCCTTCTGCAAAACTACCCAGATCAATATCGTAGTATATGTCTCTACAGTACCAGAGATACTTATATCCGTATAGAACTACAGTTTCTTCTTCTATACCACATCGCTCAAATTCTTTATAGATGGATGTGTAGCTATTTTCAACGAAGTCAAATTCTATCTTGAGTGTGTCCACCCCTTCATATGGGGTATTTAGACCGACACACAGACCGTCGATATCGTCTTGTTCGAGGTGGACCCTTGGGGTTTCGACTGCAAAACACCCCACCATAGCGGCAATTTGGAGATCCATCACCACTCGTGTTTCTATCTCGTTCATGCTGTTGCAGCCTCCGCCGAATCCAGTTCGAATGGTTGGATGCAGTGGTCTGGAACCCCAGTCTCGTATAAGATCTTTCGATGGTCGTCCAGGCCAGCGGTACTTGACTCCCAGTAGGATAGACACGGCTTCACCATAGAGATACTGTCAGAGGGCGTGAGACGAGCGCCATGCGTTTTCTCCTCCGCCTTGGTGATAGTAGACCATGCGTCGTCAAAGCCGCCCACGTCGCCCTCAAGACGCTTGAGTAGATATTCAGCGTGAAGGACGATGATCTCACGGTGGTCGAATTTGATACAGACGTATGCGTCTCCCCAGTTGGGTGTCCCCTCAATCAGTCGTTCAAGTTCCTCTTTCCCAGTTTCATCGTCATTCCCACCGCTCATAACGCTGACACGCTTTCCTTCGTCACCGCTACGTTTTTTCAGTTCGATGAAAGCACCGTGACAATGACCGTGATAATCTTGGGGCCATATTACCTCGAGATCATAGTACGTGTCTCGAGCGTTGCCAGAGTGGTCTGGAACGGCTGCATGGACGAACCGCTGATCGGTATCAACGACGATATCGTGAACTGTATCCAGTTCGAATGTGCGTCCTTTATTCGCCATTATCAGAGTAGTTGGGTGAGATGTCTAAGACCGTCAGACAGGATGAGGATCCCCACCAACATCATTGCTGTGTAGTATTTGTCTTCATATTCGTACTTTTCTCGGTCTTCGAACCAAGCCTTTGCGAATTCTACAGCACTGTAACCACCGACTCCAGTCATTACCGCTCCAAGTGTTAAGTCAATAATCATTCTTCACTCACCTCACTATCTGCCCGAATCGCATCCACATCCCAGTCAACTTCTTCTCTCATTTCTTTTAGTTCCTCCCACGCCTCTTCTGCTGTTTTTGAACCGTTCTTCGCTTGTTTAAACAACTCTGCTGCCCTATCGCTCATTCGAATGCCTCAATTGGAATTGTCAACTCTCCTCGGGTTCCGTCGTCGGCCTTAAATTCTATTAGGGTGTATCCGTCATTTTCCTTCACTCGTACTTCTGTGTCCCCGCCGAGGTCGAGGTGGGTACTTCCATTCGGTTTTGACGCTTTAAGTTCCCCGTCTACTGTATTGGCGTATTCAGACGGACCCAGTTTCTTGTATTCTCCCCTATGCATTACTCTTCACCCAGAAACACGTTCGCCCCCACATCTCACACCCAAAGGGCGGGTAATCGTCTTCAGGATCGTAGATTAGACCCCCCTCCGCTGCTCGACCCCAATCGTCTGGGTCGTGAACACTGTCGTTGGTGTGGACGTAGAGCGTGACCGCTTCATCGCACTCACAGTCGATTGCGTAGTACTTGTGGTTGTATACGTCGTCTGCCTCAATCCACTCTTCATCAGCGAACATAGGGCGGTCGCTGAGACACTCTTCAGTTACTTCGATCTCCTTCGTCTGATCGGGCTCTACGTCGCTGTAATCGTCTTGTCTATCGTGGTATAGTTTAACAGTTGCTTTCATAACAACTAACACTCTCTGCGATCTCGTTTGTCGATGTTGGTTCGTGCAATACCATTGCCATTAGTGCTGCACCAATTGTGATGTAGAAGAGCGCTTTTACAAACTCCTCAACACCACCGTCTGGACCGAAGAACGATGATAACCACTTCGGTCCTGTACTACTCTCCTGGCTCATTTCCGCTCGTTCAGATCGGTATATCTCATCACCCATTTGTTAGCATGATGAAGGTCAGTACAACCATCACTCCGAACACGATCTTTTGTATTCGATTCATACGTTGAATTTGACCACTGGGGAGAAGATGTGAACGGTCTTAAATTCTCCAGTCACCTTCGTCTCCCGCAGTTCTGGATTGCCGAACGTTGCTGTTTCATCTCCCTCAAGCGTGAACGACACCATCTTGTCCCACGGTGGGAGGAACGCATTGTGTTTGTTGAATTCGAATATGACGAGTGGCATGACCTGTTCACGGTGAACCTCACCGTAGAACACGTTCTCGGGCTCCGTTTCGACGTATTCCATGTCGAACACTCGTTTACATTCGAACGTCGCTGTGGGGCTCTCACCAATACGTTCTTTTAACTCGTCTGAGGTGTAACTCATTCCTTGTATCGAACTTCAACAGCCTGTTCTGTTTCACCATTTGGCGTCGTACCATCACGGATGTTGAAGTACGTCACATTTTCCTCGTTGTTCTCGATATCGTCAGCCGTATCTCGAAGGATGTCAGCGATATTTTTGTTGTGGTCGTTCATTCTTGAATCTCCTCGAGATCGATGAGCCGAGTTGTTTCAGCGTCTTGAGTGATTTTTGTTTCAAGTTCAAATCCAATCTTCACCACATCATCTGATTCTACAATTACGGAATCTGCGGCAGAATCAATGAGTGCTTCACCATCTTCGATATCATTTGCAAGGGTGTGAAGCGCTTCAATGATGTCTTCGGAGTTGATATCGTACGACGTAACCAGTAGTCCCATTATTATCGTGCCTCCTCGACAGCGTTGTGAACGTCATCTTTCACTTCGTCGTAGGCTGCTTGTTTTCGCTGTTGAAGGTCTTCATCATCGATCGTCTGCCCCATTCCAAACTCGTCGTCGGCGGTGTCGGTATGAGACCACGCCGAGGGCCACGAATATCCGTATAGTTCTACACCATCGTTTTGTGGAACGAATCGCACACCAACACCGTTTGACGCTTCTGCTTTGATCCGAGTCACACGGATATCGTCTTGGTCAAAGAACATTGTTTACACTCTATAGTAGGGTATCAAGCAATAAAAAGGTATCGAAATGGTAACTACGTGACTACAACAGATTGAGTGCCGCCCACACAAATAATACGACTGGGGTGAAGTAAATTAAAGCAATAAAAATTTGGTCACTCATAACACCTTTTCTGTGATGTAATCGAGGTTGTCGTATAGATCCTCGTTAGTACTCACGACGAGATTGCCGTCTGGTGCTCGAAACGTTCGATCAACAAGCGGGCAGTCACGTGCTGCGTCTTTACACTCGCCGTACGTGAGTCGGAGATCATCATCACTGTCGTAGTGGCGAGCCAGTTCTCCCCAGTACCAGTCGTGTGGAACTTCCATGATGATGTTCCGCTCACCCACCTCCTCGCTTTCCAAATCTACGAGTGTAAAGTACAGGAACACAGGAACGTCGTACGCCTCAGCCCAGTAGGAGTAGTGGGTGAGGTGACGGAGGTTGAACTTCCCAAGCCAGTCGGGGTTAGCTTTTGTCTTGATGTCGCACACGCCCTTGAGATCGTACTCTCGTTCTCCCTCGACGTGTTCACTGATTAGACCACCATCCGCCGCCACGCCTTCTTCAGACGACTTTGCAATGGACGCATCAGAGGGCCAGAACGTTGGCGCTCCGTAATCCCCTTGCGGTTCCCACAGCCGTAGGTCCATCTTATTGTCGAATATGAGCCCGTCTCCATCGTCGTGGCGCTGGTCGATGCCCCAGTTTTCTACCTCGAGACCAATCTGGTGGAGCCGCCCAGTGAGGTATGCTTCACCGATATCGTGCTTATCGTAGTTATTGACGAGACTGTTCCACTCTTCACGTTGCAGATCTTCGGGGTCCAATCGTTCTCTTCGTTCCATTACAATTCCTCTGCTGCGTTGAGTAGGCGTTCTGCCACCCTTTCGCTGATCTCATCTGGAACATGATCCAGACCAATGTTGTCGCGTTCAAACACCAAGTCTCCATTCTCGTATATCTTTACACTTATCTTGTAGAGAGTTCCAGTAATTTCATTGAAGTGAAACTCGTACTGCTCTGTACATCGTTCACCGTAGAGGTTCGCCCTTGTCTTCTGAGTTACTTCGAATGTCATTGTTACAGTGAATCAGTATCTCCTTCAGCCCAGTCCATCGCATTCTTCATTGCCTGGAGTTGGGTGTACTCGAGGAGGTTGATGTCTTTTAGAAGGTCGTATTCCAGTTCGTCACGGACTTGCCAATACTCACCGTTCTCACTATCTCGGATGAGGAGTAGTCCAGCCCGCTTTGCCTGCCAGATGGACAAGACGAGTGGTTTCACAGCGTGCTCAGATTCCGCATCACGTTCGATGCGGTTCTCGATGATCGAGATACCGCCCTCGATCTCCTCGTCAGTACGCATAGTACTTCCCTCCGTGGAATGCGTTCGGGAAGTTAACTGGTAATACAGGCCAAGTTGGACTTTGCATACCCAGTAGTAGGGCGTCTGGCTACAAAAAGGTTACTACTTGGTAACTACGCGGCAGCCACTTCTGCCTCAGATGTCTGGGCGTATTCCTCACCAATTTCAACACCGATATAATTTCTATCCAATTCGTCTGCAACTTTACCCACGGTACCAGATCCAGAGAAGGGGTCCAGAACAGTTCCACCTTCGGGGACACATGATTCGATGATCGGTTTTACAAGTTCCTCTGAGAACGTTGCATTGTGACCATCGGTGCTGCTCGATGTCGGTGTCTTCACCACATCACCTGGGTTCTTCTTCCCACCAGTCTTTGCCTCCACCTTAATGCTGTCGAGATCAAAGTAGTAATCCTGATCGACGGTGAAGAAGTAGAAGTGTTCCCACGACGTGTTCAGTCGATCTCGAACTGGGTGTGGGACAGGGTTGGACTTGTGCCACACCTTATCGTTTCGTAGAATGAAATCGTAGTCGTCAACCATCTCTATTACAAATCGTTCTGGCACGAGACAACGGGATTTTCGTGGAATAGACACATCGTTGTTCCAGTAGTTCTCCTCTGGGACAAACGATTCTTTAACATCCTCAGATGGGTCTTTCCACGCACCGTTGCCACTTCCAGAGTATTTGTCGTCAATGTTCACCCACATGGACCCGCTGTCCTTCAGCGCATCTTGATAGGAACTGAAAATCTCAGTGAGGTGGGAAACATAGTTCTGCGGAAACGGCTCTTGACCCAATTCACCATACCATCCGTCAGGCCACTCCATACGGGCGTCGGGGTACTTCCGCATCTTCCAGTACGGTGGAGATGTGATAATCGCATCGACGCTGTTATCGTCTAATTCATCACCGTTGGCAATGGAGAGCGCGTCCCCATGAATGATGGTTCCGACCATTACACATCAATAGAGGGACTGTGGTCATAAAAAGGTTACTACTTGGTAACAACTATGCAACTACATGAACGATGTGATGTCCGACTGTTCGCTGTCACTCAACGCTTCGTCAAATGACCAATTCAGCGGTCCCATGATCGGCCGCAAAGGATCTCGAAGCGTCTTCTCGATCATCGTATCGTAGTCAACGATGAACTCGTCTGGCACCCTCTCAGGATGCTCTACGGACAGCGCATCAACGACATCGCCGTCTTCTGCGGTCTCGGCGCTGTAGGTCTTCGGCCAATCGCCACGGACCTTGTCTATCGCAAGGAACTGTGGCTTCGAACCCTCACCCATCTGCTCCCAATCGAAATTCTCGTTGGCGTACTTAGCACCTCTGTAGGTGCTCGAGGGGCGTTTAGAGGCGCTACCGTACTCGCTTGGGTCCTGCCCCATCCCCTTCGGACGGGCGATATACGACAGCGGTTTCTCACCGTCTTTGATCTGCTCGACTGTGTTTTGTATCGCGTCATACGCTTCACGACGGGCCTCTTCACCATCATCGATACGGAGGATGGTCTCGATAACATCACTGACCATCTCCCGAGTAACGACAGCCCGATCAGACCGAACCACGTCGATTCCAGTGAAGCTCAATTCTGGTGGGTCGAGCCACTCACCTTCGTCCCAGGCGGTGATCTCTGCATATCGCTTCTTCGCTTTTTCCTTCGTGACGCCTTCTGGAACGAACAACCAAGGAGAGTAAGACTCAATCTCCAGTTCGATATACGTCCCATCACTGTTGAATTCTTCAGCGGCAAACTCATCGTAACTATCGTTGACCATGTCACACGCCTCGATAGCGAGATCAACGATCTGTTGCTGCTCATCCCGATTGGAAGCGTTCATGAACGGAATGCTTGTCATGACACTGTCCGTGTCTCCACCGACCTGATAGGCGTTCCGACCGTCGTAGTCGTACTTGTCCTTCAGTTCGTTGAGCGAGTTGACGTACTTCTCTGCGGAGTGTTGAATGACCTTTCGACCGTAGAGCGTAATCGACTCAGCGACACGCCAATCGAACAGGCGGTATCCTTTCCCGTAGGAATCGCTGTCGCCGTAGACGCCCCACACGGAGTTGACGACCTGTTTGACAGGACCGTAGAGGTCGGTTCCATCGTAGTCGTCCTTCAGACCCATAACGTGGTCCACGACCTTGTTCATGAACCCCTCCTTAATTTCAGGCTTGAGGTAGTAACATTTCTCGTACTCTGGTTCCGCAGCCCCGTCCATATCTGGTGGGTTCTTCACGTTGTCTGGACGGGTGTCGATATACGACCACCGACAGTCTTCTTCGGTGTACTCAGACGCCTCGAGATCCTCTGCGGTGCCAATAATCGTCTCTGGGGAGAGGTTGCACGTACGGAAAGCGTTCGGATATTCCGACCACACGTCGGGGTAAACGGCGTTCGGGTGTCGCCCTAACTCTGGTTCGAAGACGTAGCCGCCGTAGAACCACCCACGTTCTGGTTTCTCGTTCGTGGGGAGAGCGACGTTACGCTCGTGTGCAAAGCGAAGGATGTAGTGATCGAGAAGGTCGATATTGTTGTGACAGTCACCCCACTGCGCCCCAGTAAGCTTTCGGAGGTTCTGGAACAGATCGGTGACGCCCGCTGCTACGTCGATTCCGAGGACGGCCTGAACGTCACGAATGTTGTATTCGATGAACGCGGCTGGATCCCGCTTCCAGGCGTCGTCAATATCCTCCATTTCCAACTTACCTATCGGCAATTCTTCGGAGGAGATGTTCTTGAGCCCGTATCCGCCCTTGGGTTTCGACCAGCGTGTTTTCTTATACGCTTTCATCTGGTCATGAAACTCTACACCCTTGGCTCGAGGACCCCAATGGCTGTCCCACACCTCCCCAAACGGAGACCAATCTCGGTAGGACAGATCGTTCTTGGACTGACAACGGTTGATGAGGTACGGAAAGTCGAACGGCTTGCCTTTGTCCGTACAACTCGAATTCCATCCGCTCAATAGGTCTGGGCGTCGTGCTTCAACGTACTTGTTGAAGTTATGACGCATGTCGCCCTCGTCACTGAAGACTTTGACATCCTCAATCGGGACTGTGAGATCTTCGTAAATCGGCTCTCCATCGTCGTCCTCATCGATTTCGACGGAGATAGTTTCTGGCCGATGATCGATAACGAGGTTTTCTACTTCAACGTCGCTGTAGTCCCAATCGGGATGTCGTAGGACCCACACCGTATAGGCGTCCGTGTGACTGTCGTGAGCGGTGATTGCGGTGACTGGATGATCTGCATCAGATGGGTCTGGAAAACCGTCTGGCGACTCCACCTCGATGTCTATCGTGACCGTACGTGGGTCGGCTTTCCACGTTGGTTCCTCGACGGGTGTGACATCATCGACGTTGACTCGGTAGTCTCCTTGACACGATTGTGGTTCCCACGTCTCATCGAGATCGACTTCGAAGTGGGTTTTGATCCCAGTATCGATAAGAAAACGATTGACGTAAAATACGTCTGCTTCCCACGTTTTATCAAAGTATTCTCGAAGCCCCTTCTTGTCGTTTTTCCCATTGATCTGGCCTGGGAGGTTGCAGTATACTTTGACGAGTGACTGGCCTTTAATCGATTGGTGGCCTTCTTCGGCGTAGTCTACCCAATCGTTGTTTGCTACTCGTTTCGAGTAGGCGTCTTCAGGGATATAAAAAGAGGGTTTATGACCGACAATTTCAACGTGTCTCTGTTCACCTTCTTTGTCTCGAGTCAGCGTGTGGATAATTGGCTTACCAAACTCATCCTCGTGCTCGATATTCATCAAGTGGAGTTCTTCAGTATTCTCCTCGACAAAATCACCTAATCCAGACATCCTCTTACTTACCAAGTACGTACCGACTACTTATAAGTATTTCGTATTGTGAAAGACTTTTCTGTAAACATGATCTATACGGAACTGGGGTCGGATCATCTTCACCCATGTCCACCCGACCCCACTTACTTTCAAGAATAATTGTATCTATTTCACAGATACTGGCAGTACGTCTGGGAGCGCGACGACGTCTACGCGCTCGACGAAGACGCCGACGATCCGACCTACGTCCTCGGCATGTTTCCCTACACGTCGGGGACGCTCCACATGGGTCACATCCGTAACTACGCGATCACGGACGCCTACTCGCGCTATCGCCGGATGCGAGGCGACGACGTGCTCCACCCGATGGGCTGGGACGCGTTCGGCCTCCCCGCGGAGAACGCCGCGTTCGAGCGAAAGACCGATCCCGAGTCCTGGACGCAGGCGTGTATCCGGCGCATGCGCGAGGAACTCGAGACGATGGGCTTCGGCTACGACTGGTCGCGTGAGATCACCACCTGTGAGCCGGAGTACTACCGGTGGAACCAGTGGCTGTTCAAGCGGCTCTACGAGGCCGGACTCGTCGAGTACGAGGCGGCGACGGTCAACTGGTGTCCCGACTGCGAGACCGTCCTCGCCGACGCGCAGGTGGTCGAGCGCGAGGACGAACGCGGTGGGTCCTCGGATCAGGGGAGCAGCGAAGCCGCGAGTAGCGACGGGGAACGCGTCTGCTGGCGCTGCGAGACGTCCGTCGGGCGGCGCGAACTCGACCAGTGGTTCCTCACGATCACCGACTACGCCGAGGAACTCCACGAGGGGCTCGCGGACCTCGAGGGCTGGCCCGACGGCGTCCGCGAGATCCAGCGCAACTGGATCGGCCGGCAGGAAGGGGCCCGGATCACGTTCGACGTGTCCGACTACAGCGGCGATGGGAGCGACGGCGATGGCGACGGTGACCGAACCGTCGACGTGTTCAGCACCCGTCCGGAGACGGTCTACGGCGCGACCTACCTCGCCGTCTCGCCCGGACACGAACTGGCGCGGAAACTGGCAGATTCGGACGAGGCTGTCGGTGAGTACGTCGAAACCGTTCGCGAGCAGGACCCGGACGAAGTCGGCTTCTCCGGCATCGAGACGGACGCGACCGCGGTGCATCCCTTAACCGGGGCGGAACTCCCGGTCTACGTCGCCGGCTACGTCCTCGAGGACGTCGGCACCGGTGCCGTGATGGGCGTTCCCGGCCACAACGAGCGCGACCACTCGTTCGCGCTCGCACGCGACCTGCCGATCGAGCGCGTGATCGTTCCCGACGACGGGAGGGCCGAGTCCGGCGTCGAAAGCGAGGCTTACACCGGCGAGGGAACGCTCGAGGGAAGCGGCGAGTACGACGGACTCGAGAGCGAGACGGCCCGCGAGCGGCTCGTGACCGACCACGACGCGCTCGAAGAAGACACCACCTACCGGCTGCGCGACTGGCTGATCTCCCGGCAGCGCTACTGGGGGACGCCGATTCCGGTCGTCCACTGCGACGACTGCGGGCACGTGCTCGTCTCCGACGACGACCTCCCCGTCGAACTCCCGGAGTTCGTCCGGACGACGGGCAACCCGCTGGACGCGGCCGAGGAGTGGAACGAGACGACCTGTCCCGACTGTGGCGGGCCCGCGCGCCGCGAAACGGACACGATGGACACCTTCGTCGACTCCTCGTGGTACTTCCTGCGCTTCCTCTCGCCGGACCTCGCGGACGCGCCGTTCGACACCGACCGCGCGGACGACTGGATGCCCGTCGACGTCTACGTCGGCGGCGAGGAGCACGCCATCCTCCACCTGCTCTACAGCCGCTTCTTCACGAAGGCGCTGGCCGATATCGGCCTCCTCGAGCAACGGGAGCCCATTCGGGAACTCAAGAGCCAGGGGACGGTGCTGTACGACGGCGAGAAGATGTCCAGTTCGAAGGGGAACGTCGTCGCTCCCGAGGAGTACGGCGCGGAGACGACACGGCTGTTCGTGCTCTCGGCGGCCCACCCCGAGCAGGACTTCGAGTGGACTGCCAACAACGTCCGCGGGGCCTACGACCTCCAGCAGGCCCTCTACGGGATGGCGGCGGACTTCGTCGAGGCGGGCGACACCCGCGTCGAACGGCGAGATCACGACGAGTACGTCGACCGGGAGATCGATCGGACGATCGCCGCGGTCACCGAGGAGTACGAGCGGTTCCGATTCCACCGCGCGGCCACCGAAATTCGGGAACTGGCGCGCCTGCTGCGGCGCTACCGCGAGTACGACCGGCCACACGACGACGTCTACCGGCGGGGAATGTTGACACTCGCCGCGATGATCGCGCCGATGGCCCCGCACCTCGGCGAGGAGTGCTGGAACAAGCTCCGGGGCGACGGACTCGTCGTCGAGGCCGACTGGCCCGAACCCGACGGCGACGCGTCGGCCTACCGGCTCGAGCGGGGACTGGTCGAACGGACGCTCGAGGACGTTCGGGACATCGTCGACGTCGCCGCGATCGACGAACCGGAACGGATCGAGCTGGTCTGCGCTCGCGAGTGGAAGTATCGGGCCGCCGAACTCGTCGACGAGGCGGCGTCCGCCGACGCCCACGCGGTCCCCGATACCGACTCGATCGTCGACCGACTCCTCGCGGCCGACGGCGTCGCGGCAGACCGCGAGACCGTCGGCTCGTTCGTCGGCCGACTGGTCGGCCGCGACGGCGGCCCGGAACTCGGACAGCAGCCGGGCGCGAATCGCGAACTCGAGGTTCTCGACCGCGCGAGCTGGCTCGTCACCGACGAGTTCGGTGCGGACGTCACCGTCCGCCGGGC
Organism: Natrinema sp. DC36; assembly: GCF_020405225.1. Lineage (NCBI taxonomy): Archaea > Methanobacteriati > Methanobacteriota > Halobacteria > Halobacteriales > Natrialbaceae > Natrinema > Natrinema sp. DC36. Next base: position 561,304 of record NZ_CP084472.1, on the reverse strand, counting down.
GGCCGCTGACGACGACCTGGCGGAGAAAGCGCGGCCGGGCAAACCCGCGATTCACATCGAGTAGCTCGCTTTTGCGTTCGATCTCGGGCGATGGTATCGAGTCTCGTCCAACGAGGTTCGGTTTTGCACGAGTGGCTTCGAACCCACACGAGAGATCCGCGTTTGTGGGGGAGCGATCGGATTGTCGTCTGGGGACACGACTCATCCAAGAAGGATAGTTTTATTCCACCGGATTTGGAAGGGTCGAATACGATGGTGGAGGGTGGCGATAGCGTCGGCGCGCCGTCAGCGGTGCCGCCGAGTCAGGCAGTGATCGAAACGGTTGCCGAGGCCGAGGGCGTGCAGCCGGCGGAACTGGCGCCGCCGCAGTACGAATCGCTTCACGCGGTCGTCGATCCGACGTCGCTCGACGCGCTCTTCGCGGACCGACCGAACGGCACGAACAGACCGGATGGAGCCGTCTCGTTTCGTTTCTGTGACTACCACGTCACTGTCGATCGGAACGGCACGGTCACGCTCGAGGAACCGACCGAACCCGCGGACTGAGGTGACGGACGGTCGAAGTACGATTTCTAACGGATGGGGTCGACGGTAAACACGGAAAGACTCTTTTCGACGAAGCATCGAGTACTCCATCGATGGAGAGCCACTACGAGGTCCTCGGGCTGTCGCCGGACGCCGACGACCGGGCGGTTCGTCGGGCCTACCGGCGCCTGTTGAAGGTTCATCACCCCGATCAGGGTGGCTCTCGAGAGCAGTTTCTGCGGATCAAGGACGCCTACGAGGCGATCCTCGGCGAACGAGCGCCGGGCGACCGCGAAACGGACGGCGGCGCGATCACGCGGGGCGATTCGAGTTCCGACCGTCGACCCAATCCGACCTACGATCCCTCCGAGCGTGTCAAAAGCGGCGACCGCGAGTACGAACTGACCGTCAGCGGCGAGTACCTCACGCTCAGCCTCGCCGGACTGGTCCACAATGTCGATCTCGCCTCGCTGGTCGACGGCCCCATCACCGTCGCGACCAGGCGGACGGTGGCCTTCTTCCGCGCCCACAACACGAGCTCGCGGCCGCTTCCCTGGCGGGGGAAAGCGAACACGAGTTTCTTCGGCGACGACGGCTTCCTCTACGAGGGCTCGAGCATCGTCGCTCCGCACGCGAACGACCTCCCCGAGCGCTGGACCGGCACCGACGTCGAACTCGAGCCGGGCCGCGCGGTAGACGGCGTCGTTATCGCCCAGGAGCTCCCCGACGACGTCTCCCTCGATCAGGTGATGTACGCCCAGCACGTCCCCGACGAGGACTCCGATGGGATCGCGGACACGGAGCGCTACCTCTTCGAGCTGAAGCCGCTCGTCCGCGAGCGGTTAAATCGGTTCCCGTTCGCTCGAGACTGAAAAATTGGTTCTCGAGGCTCGTTCGCTCGAGACCGAGCCTCGAGCGCCGACTCGCGTGCTGGGCGTGTGCGAGCCGTGCTGGAACAGCAAACGTGATACGGCGGTGCTCCGAACGTCCGATAATGGCAACCGCTGACGCGAGACGCCGGCTCCGCGAGCGCCCGATTGGCGTAACGGTCCTCCTGACGATCGTCGGCTACGCGCTGGTGCTCGGGACGTTCCTGCTCGACGTGCCGATCTATCCCGATCTGACGAACGCGCAGGTCAACCTGCTCTCTCACGTGATCGCGGTCATCAACACGACAGCGACGGTAGTGCTGCTGTCGGGCTGGTACTGGATCCGCGCCGGCGATGTCGAGAAACACCGGCTAGCGATGGTCTCGGGGTTCGTCCTGATCCTGGGCTTTCTGGTCGTCTACCTGCTCAAGGTCGGCGGCGGCGGAACGAAGGAGTTCGTCGGCCCCGAGGGGATCTACTACGCCTATCTCGTCATGCTGGCGATCCACATCATCCTCTCGATCGTCTCGGTGCCGGTCGTCCTCTACGCGCTGATCCTCGGACTGACCCACACGCCCGCAGAGCTCCGGCAGACGCCCCACGCCAGAATCGGTCGCATCGCCGCCGGCGCGTGGATTCTGAGTCTCTTCCTCGGCGTGGTCACCTACGTCCTCCTCAATCACGTCTACGACTACGAGTTCGCGGCGATGCTCGTGCCGATCCTGTGAGCGACTCGAGTCGGCGACGCGAGTCGGTTCACCGAACGGACCAACAGTTTCTCCCGTCAGCCGCCCGTACCCTGCACAACGAATGCAATTCGTCGAAGAAATCGTCGTGGACGAGTTCCTGCCCACCGTCCGATCGCTGCTGGCCGGCGATCTCCGAGAGCGCGGCCTCACGCAGAGCGAGGTCGCAGAGGTACTCGGCATCAGCCAGAGCGCCGTCTCGAAGTACGCCCACGGCGACGTGACCGTCAACGATCGCATCGCCACTGACGAGCGCGTCCGCGAACTCGTCGAGGAACTCGGAACGGGACTGGCGGCCGACGAAATCTCCCCGATGCAGGCCCTGATCGAGCTCGAGGTGCTGATCCGCGAACTCGAGGCCGGCGGGGACCTCCTCGCCCAACTTCACGAGGCGGCTGTCCCGGCGCTGGCCGACCACGGCTCGGGCTTTCGGGTGCACGATCCCGAGAGCGACCTCCGGACCAGCGAGCGGATCCTCTCGTCGGTCCGACGAGGGCTGCGCATCCTCGAGACGACTGGCGGGTTCACCGCGCTGATTCCCGCGGTCGGCTCGAACCTCGTCGCGTGCACGCCCGACGCCGACGACGTCGACGACGTGGCGGGCGTTCCGGGCCGAATATTCGACGTGAAAGGCCGGGCGACCGTCCCCGCGGATCCCGAGTTCGGCGTCTCCGAACACGTCGCGCGCGTCCTGCTGGCCGCGCGCCGTCACGGCGCGAACGTCTCGGCGGGGATCAACGTCACCTACGAGCCGGAACTGCTCGACGAACTGGCCGAACAGGGCCGCGTCGCCGCGGAGTTCGACGAATCGGGCGACGTCTCCTCGAGCGTCGGCGCGGCGATCGAAGAGGAACCCGAGGCGACGGTGCTCTACCAGACCGGCGGGATGGGGATCGAGCCGCTGATCTACGTCCTCGGCACCGACGCGGAGTCGGTCGCCGACACGATTCGATCGCTCGTTTGAGCAGATGGCGACCGAATCCGACTCCGCACAGGAGTTCTACGGCCGCTGGGCGCGCCTCTACGACCTGATCGCGCGTCGAACGCCCGGAATCGCACGACTCCGAAAGCGAGCGGCGGCCGCCTGCCGGCTCGAGCCCGGCGACACCGTCGTCGAGATGGGCTGTGGGACGGGCGCAAACCTGCCGTTTCTGCGCGAGCGGGTCGGTCCCGCGGGGACCGTGATCGGGATCGACTTCACGCGACCCGTGCTCGAGCGGGCCCGCGCGGCCACCGCGGCGTACGACAACGTCCACGTCCTACAGGGGGACGCGACGCAGCCGCCGGTGAGGGCTGCGCTCGAGGACGACGAAGGAGTCCCAGGGACGGACGACGACGGGGTCGACGCCGTCCTCGCGACGTTCGTCGTCGGGATGCTCGAGGATTCAGCGGGTGCGGTCGACGACTGGTGTGACCTCGTCGGCTCCGACGGCACCGTCGTGCTCGCTAACGCCGCCCGGAGCCGGGAGTGGTATGCGCCGCCGGTTAACGCCGTCTTCCGGGCGATCGTCGTCCTCTCGACGCCGCCGACGATGCAACTCAGATACGAGAGCGATCCCCACATCCGGCTCGACGAGAAAATCGACGCCGCACACGCCCGCCTCCGCGAGCGTGCGGTCGCCGTCGCGGACGAGACCCACATCTTCGGCGTCGTCCGACTGACGGGCGGGCGACTCGACTAGCGACCGAACCGTTTCGGACAAGAGGACGATATCTCCATTCGAACTCGCCGTCTCTTACTCGAACCGATGTAACGCCGGTGTTCGGTACTCGTTCTATCTACTGGCCACCGCCTCGAGTCCGTCGTGCTCCCGAATGCGCTGTGCTATCGCATGGGGGACCGGGCTCGGTCGTTCCGTGTCGGGATCAATGTGAACGATCGTCGTTTCGGCCGTCGCCGCGACGTCGCCGTCGACGCGGATCTCGTAGGACATGGTGCAACTCGAGTCGCCCAGCCGCGTCACCGAGAGCGCGACCGTGGGCTCGTCGCCCTTGGTGATCGGCCGCTCGTAGGAGAGCTGGAGGTCGACGATGACGAACGAGATCTCCTCGGGCTCGAGCCCGGCCACATCCTCGAGGTAGGCGGTCCGACCGGCCTCGAGGTAGCTCGCGTAGACGGCGTGGTTGACGTGGTTCATCGGATCCAGATCGCGGTAGCGAACGGGAACGTCGACGGTAAACTCGGCACTCATTGTACGTTTTCGGAGTCGGCTGAGACAAAAGTACGCACCGATTCCGACAATCGAATTGGACAGAGTGGGCAGTAAGTGATGCATCCGACTCGCGTTCTGTGCGAGAAAACGTCCTGCTACCGTGGCAACACGGGATCGCCACGCCCTCCTCAGCCGATTCGCTCGTTTCCGCTGGTCACTCGCTCATCCAACGGAAGACGCGTACGCGTCTTCCGAGCCGTTGCTCACTCCGTTCGCAAAGACCTCGCGCAATGTCGACTCGCGGCTCGCTAGTCGCTCGCCGCGATTCAGCGCGCGCCACCGCATGCCGAGCGCCAGCGGTGGGACTTACATCTCATACGATTGTGCGTGTTCACTGCAGAACGCCGGTTCGCGCAGTTGTGCGTCGATCAGGTCCTCGTGATAGTGGGCGTTGAATAGCCGACAGCCTTCCCGGTCGCAAAAGGGTTCGCCGGTCTCGAGGTAGTGGAACGCCTGCAGGGCGTACCCCTTCAGCGCGTCGGTGGTTCGCGGGTCGTCCTCGATCAGGAACTCGCCGTCGACTTGGTTCTCGAGGACTTCCCGCGGCGGCGCATCGCCCGACAGCAGCGCGTGGCGCTGCTTTTCCTTGTAGTACGCCTCCGGTTTCGCCGGGGCTTCGTAGAGACCCGGCACCGAGACCAGCGCCGGCTGTCCGAGCACGTTGACGCGCTTGTGCCAGCGACCGTCGTGGTCGCCCCACGTCCCGATCGCGCGGTCGAGGATCGCCACGTGGAGCGTCTCGAGGCCCCGTTCCTCGGCGGGGAGCGCCGCGTTGAGCGCCCGCTGGACGGCCGCGCCGTCGTAGAGGACGCCGCCTTCGCGTTCCGGGTGCTCGAGGGCGCGCTCCTCGTAGCGGATCGTCCCCAGCATCGTGTTGCCGGTCTCGCGCTCGTACGGCGAGGGAACCCGCGCCTCGGCGAATTTCTCTGGGAGGTCGTCTGTGCGGTGGGCCTCGAGGAATCGGTCCCGAACGCGCACGTCGGCGTCGACCCGCGCCCGTAACCAATCGGCTAGCTCGTCGACATCGGCGACCGTCGACGGCCCGCGGTAGCAAATAACTCGCTCGACCATATACTAACGCGTGGTACCACCGAGTGAAACAGTTACGATCGGACGCGGTTCGCGACGATCGAACTGACGATCCAACACGTATATAAATTATATTTGTCACGGTAGACGAGACCGGTCGTTCGGCGATACTGTCGGCCCTGGCGTAGTCACGACGCCACAATTCTGGCCCGGACGCCGTCCACAGTAAAAACACGCTCACTTCACAACCTAGTACTTTACGTTAAAAACCCATCTTCAAATTAATTTTCATAGGGTCAAATTAGTCTGGGACCAACGGATGAATATGTCCGATCGTGGTATGGCTGGGCGGACCATGGTAGACGATACGAACGATATCGACCGAACCGACTCGAGCGATCGATCGACCAAACCGAGTTACGGCCACAGGGCCTCCCGACGGGCCGTTCTCGGGAGTGTGGCGGGACTGACAGCGGCGGGCGTCGGGAGCGCAGGGGTGACCGCCACGTTCTCGTCGTCGGTCTCGAGTCCGACCGTCGAAGGACCGATCGAGGGCGGGAGTCGGACCGGCGGGCCGCTGCTCGCGGCGCCCCACGACCTCGAGTCGTACGGCTACGTCGAAGAGGAGTACTTCATCGCGGGCGAAGCGCGCCACGACGACTCCTTCGTCGACGGGGAACAGGCGAGGGAGACGAGCGAGTACAAGACGCGCGTCCTCGTCTACCGACCGAAATGCCGCAGGGATTTCAACGGCACCGTTACCGCCGAGTGGCTGAACGTCAGCACGCAGATGGACGCGCCGGTCGCGTGGCCGAACGCCTACGACTCGCTGATGCGCAACGGGACCGCCGTCGCGCTCGTCTCGGCACAGAAGGTCGGGGTCGACGACTCTCAGACCGACCAGGACCTGGTGAGTTGGGACCCCGAGCGGTACGGGAGCCTCCACCATCCCGGCGACCGATACGCGCTCGACATCTTCGCCCAGGCGATCACCGCGCTCAAGCCGCGCGGCTGGGACCGCTGGGACTTCGAGACCGATCCGCTGGGGCGGCTCCGGCCCGACAACGCCCTGGCGACCGGCCACTCGCAGTCGGCCTTCTTCCTGCTACGGTACATCAACCTGGCCGCGCCGGCGTACGGCGTCGTCGACGGGTTCCTGCCCGCGGGGAGCCCGCTCACGACGGCCCGGACCGACCAGGCGCCGATTCTGTGGTTCAACAGCGAGGACGAGGCCGCCGGCTTCGGGGATTTCTCGGGGAACGGCGACGCGCCGGAGATCGACATCCCGACGTCGGGGCTCCGCCTCGACGAGATGTCCATCGGGCCCCGCGACGACGAGGCCTACTTCGTGCTCTGGGAGGTCGCGGGGGCCTCGCACGTGAACAACTGGCTCAGGCGGTGGACCGAGGCGGTCCGCCGGCGGGACTTCCAGGGGCTCGAGCCGAACTGGGACCCCGAAGCCGCCGGTGACTACGGCCAGCAGCCCGACGGCACCTACGGCGAGTGCGGCTACAACTACTTCCCGGCGCGGTACGCCTGGCGAGCCGCCCTCGAACAGCTCCGGGAGTGGATCGCCCGCGGCGGCCGGCCGCCTCGCGCCGACCGCATCGAGCGCACCATCGACGACGGGGGCGTGACCCTCGAGCGCGACCGCTTCGGCAACGCCGAGGGCGGTCTCCGGCTCCCCGTGCTGGACGTGCCGGTGGCGACCTACGACGCCGCGAGCTGCGACCTGACCGGCCGGACCGACCGCTTCGACGCGGCGACGCTCGACCGGCTCTACCCGTCCCACGACGCCTACGTCACGGCGATCAGGACGGCGAGTGCGGCGGCCGTCAGGCGCGGCCACCTGCTCCCGAGTGACGCGAGGGACCTCCGGAAACGCGCCGCCGACTCGCCGATCGGCGAGTGACTGCCGGCGGTGACGACCCGGTGCAAGCGACCGTCGTCGAACTTTCCGTTCCGCGACGACAACCGGCGAGAACTGTTAGCGCACGAGGCCGCCGTAGAAGAGTTGCGTCGGGTCGCGAGGGAAGTGCAGGACGTTCCGCTGGCGTCGGTTGATCGAACGCGTTCGGCGTTCATCGACCGTCGGCGAGGCCCTCGAAGCCGACGGCCACCGCGTGGACCGACGGGGATGTTCCCTCGAGTTCCAGCCCGGCACGACGGGAACGCTGGTGGTCAGAAGCGGGGGTGACTGATTGCGGAATCGGTCAGTCGTCGGCCGGTGCGGCCCGGGAGGTCAACTCGACGGGCTCGGCGTCGACCTCGAGTTCGTCCAGCGCGACCTGTGCGGCGCGCTTCCCGGAGACGAGCATGGCACCGAAGGTCGGCCCCATCCGCGGGAGGCCGTAGGTTGTCGCGGTCGCCATCCCGGTCGCGATGAGTCCGTCGTGAACGAGGCCGGTGTGCTCGACGACGGCGTCCTCGGACTTGCCGACCCACATCGAGTCGTGACCGGGGGAGTCGTGGCCGGGCGCGCCGTAGGAGTCGTCGCCGGTCTGGTCCATGCCCGTCGCCGATTCCTCGGCGTCGGCGATGCCGGGCGCGTCGAGGACGCCGCGCTCGTCGAGTTTCTTGACGGCCATCGCGTCGTGGCCGGTCGCGTCGATGACCAGATCGGCCTCGACCGCGATCGGGTCGACGCAGGTGATCTCGCGGGGCAGCGCGTGGACCGGCGTCCAGTTCATCACGATGCCGCCGACGCGGTGGTCCTCGCGGATGACGATATCGGTAAACTCGGTCATGTTCTGCATCTTCGCGCCCGCGTCGCAGGCGGCCTTGATCAGCCCGGAACAGGCTTCCGGCCCGTTCGCGACGTAAAGTCCCTCGCTGTCCTGGGACCGCTTGTAGTCGACCTCGAGTTCGTCGAGGACCTGCTGGGCGGGATCCCGGACCGTGACCTTGTTCATCAGGAAGCCGCCGAGCCAGAAGCCGCCGCCGAGGTAGTTGTTCTTCTCGACGACCATCACCTTCACACCCCGTTCGGAGAGTTCCTTCGCCGCCGTCAGCCCCGAGGGACCGCCGCCGACGATGATGACGTCCGAGTCCGAGAAGTCCATGAACTCCTCGGTCCACTCCTGTCCGATCGCGCGGGTGACGTCTGCTTCGCCGACCTGACTAAACTGCTCGAATTCGCTCATACAACTAGGTGGTAACACAGAGTGGTGATAAGTCTGTCGTCGTCGCTAGCGGTGATAAATCAACGTTCGTGAGGGTTTCTCGAGGCGATAGAACAGTGGGGGAAGTCAGTGTCGCTTTGGCGTGGCAACGGGATGCAGCTCCGGGTTCGGGTTGCCGACTCCGCGCTCAGACTGCCGACCCCGCACGGTCCTTGGCACGCGCGACCGCACTCACGCGAGCCCGCGCGGCGCGCACACCCGCGCTGTCGGTCGGTTTCGGCGAAAACGTTATCAGATACTCAGCCGTACCGAGCGACGATGACCGATATTCGTCCGCGACGACGGCCGGACGCTCGAGGACCGGGAGGTGAACCGCGGTGGAGCTGATCATCACGGAGAAGGACAACGCAGCCCGCCGGATCGCCGACATCCTGAGCGGCGGGACCTACGACTCGAGTCGCGAGAACGGGGTCAACGTCTACGAGTGGGGCGGCAAGCGCTGCGTGGGGCTGTCGGGCCACGTCGTCGGCGTGGACTTCCCCTCGGAGTACTCCGACTGGCGGGACGTCGAGCCCGTGGAGCTGATCGACGCGAGCGTCGAGAAGACGGCCACGAAGGAGAACATCGTGGCGACGCTGCGCCTGCTGGCCCGTCGCGCCAATCGCGTGGCGATCGCGACGGACTACGACCGGGAGGGAGAGCTGATCGGCAAGGAGGCCTACGATATCGTCCGCGAGGTCGACGAGGACGTCCCTATTCGACGCGTGCGGTTCTCCTCGATCACGGAAAACGAGGTGCAAAACGCGTTCGACGAGCCCGACGAACTCGACTTCGACCTCGCGGCCGCCGGCGAAGCGCGCCAGATCATCGACCTCGTCTGGGGGGCCGCGCTCACGCGCTTTCTCTCGCTGTCCTCGGGACAACTGGGTAACGACTTCATCTCCGTCGGCCGGGTGCAGTCGCCGACGCTGAAGCTGATCGTCGACCGCGAGCGCGAGATCGAAGCCTTCGATCCGGAGGACTACTGGGAGCTGTTCGCTGACCTCCAGAAGGACGACACGGCCTTCGAGTCCCAGTACTTCTACCGCGACGAGGACGACAACGAGGCCGAACGCGTCTGGGAGGAGGCCGTCGCCGAGGACGTCTACGACACGCTCTCGAGCCGCGACGCGGCGACCGTCGTCGACGTCAACCGGCGGACCCGGACCGACACGCCGCCCGAGCCGTTCAACACGACCCAGTTCATCCGCGCCGCGGGTGCAATCGGCTACTCGGCCAAACGAGCGATGTCGATCGCCGAGGACCTCTACACCGCCGGCTACATCACGTACCCGCGGACCGACAACACCGTCTACCCCGACGATCTCGAGCCCGAGGATCTCCTCGACGAGTTCGTCGGCCACCCCTCGCTCGGCGACTCCGCCGAATCGCTGCTCGAGGCCGACGAGATCAGTCCGACGGAAGGGGACGAGGAGACGACCGATCACCCGCCGATTCACCCCACCGGAGAGATTCCGACCCGCGGCGACGTGAGCGACGACGAGTGGGAGGTGTTCGAACTCGTCGTGCGGCGGTTCTACGCGACCGTCGCCGACGCCGCGGTCTGGGAACACCTCAAGGTCGTCGCCGAGGTCGACGACTGCCGGCTGAAGGCCAACGGCAAGCGCCTCGTCGAGCCCGGCTACCACGACGTCTACCCGTACTTCTCGACGACGGAGAACTTCGTTCCCGACGTCGACGAGGGCGAGGAACTGGCGCTTTCCGACGTCGAACTCGAGGACAAACAGACCCAGCCGCCCCGACGATACGGCCAGTCGCGGCTCATCGAGACCATGGAGCAAATGGGAATCGGGACGAAGTCGACCAGACACAACACCCTCGAGAAGCTGTACGATCGGGGCTACATCGAGAGCGATCCGCCGCGGCCGACGAAGCTCGCGATGGCCGTCGTCGACGCGGCCGAGAACTACGCCGACCGCGTCGTCAGCGAGGAGATGACCGCCCAGCTCGAGGCCGATATGGACGCCATCGCAAACGGCGAGGCGACGCTCGACGACGTGACCGACGAGTCTCGGGAGATGCTCGAGGAAATCTTCGAAAACCTCGCGGACTCGCGCGACGAGATCGGCGACCACCTCCGCAAGTCGCTGAAAGACGACAAGCGCCTCGGGCCGTGCCCCGAGTGCGGCGAGGACCTGCTCGTCCGCCGGAGCCGCCACGGCTCGTACTTCATCGGCTGTGACGGCTACCCCGACTGCGAGAACACGCTGCCGCTGCCCTCGACGGGCAAGCCGCTCATCCTCGAGGACGAGTGCGAGGACCACGGCCTGAACGAGGTCAAGATGCTCGCCGGTCGGCAGACGTTCGTCCACGGCTGCCCGCTCTGTAAGGCCGAAGACGCCGGCGAGGGACCGATTCTCGGAGAGTGTCCTGACTGTGGCGAGGAACACGGGGGCGAGTTGGCAGTCAAAACGCTCCAGAGCGGCTCACGTCTCGTGGGCTGTACGCGCTATCCCGACTGCGAGTACTCGCTCCCCCTGCCCCGGCGCGGCGAGATCGAGGTCACCGACGAGTACTGCGACGAGCACGAGCTGCCCGAACTCGTCGTCCACAGCGGCGACGAGCCCTGGGAACTGGGCTGTCCGATCTGTAACTACCAGGAGTTCCAGGCCCGCGAGAGCGAGACGGGCTCGGACCTCGAGGCGCTCGACGGGGTTGGCGCGAAGACCGTCGAGAAACTGGCCGACGCAGGGATCGAGGACCTCGAGGACCTGACCGACGCCGATCCCGACGCGGTCGCGTCGGACGTCGAGGGCGTCAGCGCCGACCGCGTCCGGAGCTGGCAGGCGAAGGCGTAGGAGTAGACTCGGTTTCGTCCGTCGGCCGTTTCAGACCCGTTTTTCGACCTGTCGAACGCCTTCGGAGAGCGTCTCACGTTTGAAGTACATCGCTTCGACCGCGAAGACCACCGCCGCGATGGCGACGACCAGCCAGAAGACGGCGGGGAGCTGCGAGTAGAGGTACCACGTTAGCATGACGAAGAAGGCCGCCGAGCCGGCGACGCCCAGCAGCGGCGGCACGGGGTTGACGTCGACGTCGTCGGAATCGCGAACCGTCAGCGCGAGCGCGCTCATCGCGCCGAAGACGACGATGAAGGCCAGCGAGGCGAATTCGACGACGGCCTCGAGGCTCCCGAGGACGGTGAAGGCGGCCGTCAGGAGGCCGATGACGATCACGGTTCGCGCCGGTGCGGCGTCGGCGTCCGCATCGCCCATCTCGTCGGGGAGGATGTCGTCGCTGATCAGGTTCTTCGCGAAGATAGCCTCGCTGAACAGCGTCGAGTTGATCGCGCTGGCCGTCGAGATGAGGCCGGCGAGCCCGACGGCGAGCGCGAGCCACTTCGAGATGGTCAACGCGGCGTAGAGCAGCGACGGTTCGGGCTGGGCAGCGACCACTTCTTCGGGCAACAGCGTCGTGATCACGAACCCGACGAGGATGTAGATGGCCGCCGCGATCGGGATCGAGATGGACACCCCCTTCGCGAGGGTCTCGTCCGGATCGTCGAACTGCTCCTGATCGTAAAACAGCAGCTGCCAGCCCTCGAACGAGACGAACCCGACCGAGGCGGCGAGGATCGGATTGAGGCCGAGTTCGGCGAAGCCAAGCCGTAGCTGGTAGTTCGCCGCGCCGAACCAGAGTCCGATCAGGCCGAACGCGGCGATGATCCCCGCCTGGACGAACACGAGGTACCGTTCGACCGCCGCCGACGAGCCCGCGCCGAGGAGGTTGATCCCGACGAAGACCGCGAGTACGCCGACCGAGAGGAACTGCCGAATCGGGAGGCCCCAGACGTACTCGTAGCCGATCAGCATCTGGCCGTACATCCCGAACGCGTAGGCGTACATCGCCATCGTCCCGATGTAGCCGACGACGAGCGTCCAGCCGACGACGCCGGCGACCGTCGATCTCCCGGTCAGTTCTTCGATGTACGTGACCGAGCCGCCGTCGCTGTCGGTCGCGTCGTTCAATTTGATGTACGAGTAGGCGCAGCAGCAGACGACGACGGTCGCCAGCGAGTAGGCGAACCACGTCAGGATGCCCGCCGCGGCGACGACGATCCCGATCGCCGCGTAGATGCCGCCGCCGACGATGCCACCCACGCCCAGTGCGACGGCTGTTCCGACCCCGAACTTGTCGTCTCCGTTTCCGTCGTCTCCGTTTTCACTGTTTCCGCCCTCACCGCCGCCGTTCCCCCTGCCTTCGTTTCCGCCACCGGCGTTCTCGCTGCCGTCGTTCTCACTCATGATTCCGACCCCACCGTGACGACCTCGTCACCCGCCGCGAGCCGCGGATTGACCTGCGCGATCGGGTGGACGCGGAAGTTCTGCACGTCGGCGGCCACCGCGAAGCTGTTCTCGAACGAGCAGATGGGGAGACAGACCCGGTCCTCGAGCAGCCGGGTGATCGCCTCCTCGTAGAGTCTGCGTCGCCGCTCGCGGTTCTCGGTCCTGCGAGCCGCCGTGAGCCGCTCCATGACCGCGTCCTCGCGGTAGAAGGTCCCGTTTGTCACGCCCGCCATGTTTTCGTGGAACGTCGGGTAGAGGTGGGAGTCCGGGTCGGGCGTCCCGCTGATTTCCCCGACGAACACCGAGTAATCGCGCTCGGAGCCGGAGACGTATCGCTCGAGGAACGTCGATTCCGGTTTGGAGACGACGAGCGCGCCGTGGCTGGCGTCTCTGAGACCGCCAGCCAGCGCCTCGCCGAACTCCTTGTGTTTCGGGTCCGTCGAGGTCAGGATGCGGAGCTGACCGCTCGCTTCGTCGGCCTCGCGGAACAGCTGGCGGGCCCGTTCGGGGTTCGTCTCGTTCGCGAGGTCGGCCCACTCGTCGGTCGGCATGTCCCACTCGTTGGCGACCTGCGGCGGGAGCGGACCGTACTGGCGTTGCCCCATCGGCTCGACGAACTCGGCGACCGCTTTCTCGAGGTCGAGACAGTAGCTGATCGCCTCTCGTACGCGGGGATCGGTCGTCGGCCCCTGATTCAGGTTGAAGCCGAAGTAAAACGAGGTGAAACCCCGCCGGCGCTTCACCGACGCGTTCGCCACGTCACTGACGTGATCGACGATCATCGGCGACACCGGCTCGATCGCGTCGTTGCGGTTCGTCCGCAGACTCGTCAGCTGGGTCATCGGGAACTCGACGAACGCCGCGGTGAATCGGTCGATTTCGGGCATCGGCTCGTCCCAGTAGTCGTCCCACCGGCGCAGCGTCGCTTTCTTCTCGGCGCTGAACGACGCCAGCTCGAACGGACCGGCTCCGACAGGCTCCGTCGCGAACGCCTCTCTGTCGTCTTCTCGCTCCTGCCGGGGGACGATCGGCCGCGTGAGCGCGTGGTCGAACGCCGGATACGGATCTTCGAGCGAAAAGCGGACGGTGCGATCGTCGACGGCCTCGACCGAGTCGAACGGGCTCACCCACCACGCCGTCGGCGCGTCCTCCTCGAGCGGCGCGGAATAGGAGTAGACGACGTCGTCGGCGATCACCGCCCGATCGTTCTGAAACCGCGCGTCGTCGTCGAGTTCGACGACGGCCGCCCGGCCGTCGTTCTCGAACTGCGGCTCGCCGGCCGCGATTTTGGGGACGGTGTCTGTTCCCTCGCCGTACTCGTAGAGCCCGTCGAACACCCGCCCGATGATCTGTTCGGAGCCGATCGATTTCGCGGCGATCGGATCGAGCGTGATCGGCGGACGGAGCGTCCCGAGTCGGAACCGCGACCTCGAATCCGTCTCGAGCATCGTCGAACACCCGGCCGTGGCCGCGACGCCCGAACCGCCCAACGTGGCGAGCAGGGCGCGTCGCGTCGTCTCGCCTTCGCGTTGCGCCGTCCCGTTCTCGTCCGTCGTCGTCTCGTTATCGCGCTGTACCGCCTCGTTCACTCGATCGGTCGTTCCGTCGTCCATCCGTCTCACAGTCCAGTGGTCGGCTGCTGTCGTCTCGTGATCGGGTCCGATCGCACTCGTTGTCGAGATCGCTTCGTCGACCCTTTAGTGCCGGGTGACAGTGTGCGGTCGGCCTGCATCTGATGGGGTCACCACCGACGAACGCCCGTGCCTTTGTCGGGCCTGATACGGTCTCTGGGCCGTCAAAACACGCTCCGACGACCGATCAGTACCGGCGGATCTCTTCACCCGTGGGGTCCGCGGAAGGAGTCGGTTCCGAGTCCGTTATCCGGTTCCATAGCAAACCGGCGTCGCACCGACCGATCCCGGTCGCCGGCCGATTCTGACCGACCCCTCTCTCACGGTCGCCGACGCGCTCGAGCGGTCGGCTTCAGCGATCTTTGGGGGAACGCTGCTGTGATCGATCGACTCTCTCACGCGGTCTGTGACTCGTTCGCTCCGGCTGTAGTCGATTCGTTGGGTTCCGTCCCGTCGTTCGCCTCGAGAACGGGTTGGACGGCCTCGACGATGGTTTCGGGCGGCGCGAAGCCGAGTTTCTCCCAGCGTTTCTCGCCCCGTTCGTCGATGACCATGGTTACGGGATAGCCGACGGCGCCGTAGCGGGCCGAGATATTCCCCGTCGGATCGTAGCCGACGGGCCAGTTGCCGCCGTGACCGCGCCACCACTCCCGCAGTTCGGCCGGCGGCTTGCTGTCGGTGGATTGGTAAGTAGCCCCCAGGAACGTGAGACCATCGCCGTACTCCGCGGCGAGTCGAGAGTGCGCCTCGGCGAGCTTCCACATTTGCGCCTGACAGTTGCCACACCCGGTGACGAAGAGTTCGACGACGATGACGTCGCCGTTGGGGACGGTGACCGCGCCGGCCTCGCTCCCTCGAGCGTCGATCGTCTCGATCGTGATGGGGCCGTCGGAGCCGCCCTCGCGTTCCGATTCGGCGCTGTCGGCCTCGAAGGAGGGAACGGCCTCGAACGAGGGAACGCCTCCGAGGAAGAGCCCCCCTGCGCCGGCGAGGACGCCGACGCTCCCGAGTCCGGCGATAATTTCTCGGCGTCTCATAGCCGTCCCACCGTTCGGACGGAACGCGATCGAGACCGATAGTTCTCCATACGAGACGCGACGGGCGTCAGAAACTAAGATGTAACTAGTTACCGAATTGAACCGTACGGTAGTAGACACGGGCGCAGCGGTCTGTGAGGGCCATCTACGGACGTGCAAGGAGTGGGGCCGTTCGAGGCGGGGCGGAGAGTAATTCGAGCGAATTCACCGACGGTAGTTCGCTGAGCTTTTGCGCCTGTATCGCTCACTCGTGATCGAAACCGTGACCTCAGTCGTCGTCACAGTCCTGGCCGGCGTCTGCTTCGGGCTCGCGCTCGCCGCTCCGCCGGGACCGATGAACGCGATAATCGCCGAGGAGAGCGTCGTCCGCGGCTGGACGGCCGGCTTTCGAGCCGGTCTCGGTGCGATGGTCGCGGACGTGCTCTTCTTCGTCCTTACGCTGGCCGGTATCGTCGCCGTGATCGACCGCCTTTCGGGCGTCCGTCCCGCGCTCTATCTGGCGGGCGGCTGTCTTATGTTGTATTTCGCGATCGGCGCGATCAGCGAGGCCAGAACCGCCACGTCGTTCACCGACGCCGGTCGAGCCGCCGCCTCGGGGTTCCGAAAGACGTTCGTGCTCTCGCTGACCAACCCCTACCAGATCGGCTTCTGGCTCACCGTCGGCGTCGGCCTGCTCGAGCCGGGGACGCTGGACGTGCTCGCGCACGCCCCGGCGGTCGGGCAGGCACTTGAGGGCGCGCTGGTCGTCCAGACCGGGTCACCGGCGCTGTTGGTCGGCTTCTTCGGCGGCGTCGCGTGCTGGATCGTCGCCTATCCGGCGGCGCTGGTCGCGGCGGGACGACGCGTCGACGCCTTCGCACCCGCGGTCGCCGCGCTGAGCGCCGTCGTCCTCGTCGGGTTCGGACTGGTGTTCCTCGCGATGGGCGCGGTTCAGCTCGTCTGAAAACGGGCTACTAACCCAGCGCGGCGATCTCGTCCTCGAGCCACTCGCTGAACCACTTGACGCGTTTCAGGCGCTGGTGGGCGATGCTTTCGGCGGTATCGCTCTCGACCCGCGAGGCGGCGTCGTAGCCGCGCTCGAGGACGCGCTCGATCATCTCGTCGCACTCCATGTGGGTGCGGGCCTCGTAGCCCATCCGGAGGAGCATGAGGGCGGTGCCGTTCGCGCCGACCTTGTCGAGCAGGTCGGCTTCGATGAGACACTGCGTCTCCAGCGCGAGATCGGACAGATCGCCCTGATGGGAGTGGTGTTCGATGGCGCGACACACCTGCTGGACGAACGATTCGGGGTACTCTCCGCGCGACTCGAGGTACTCGCGGGCGACGCGAGCGCCGGCCTCCGCGTGGAGTTCCTGATCGGTCTCGAGTTTGGCGACGTCGTGGAAGAGGGCGGCGACGCGGGTGACGTCGGTGTCCGCGCCCTCCTTCTCGGCGATCTCGACCGCGAGATCGACCACGTTGAGGATGTGGTTGTGCCGGTATTCGGCGGAGTGCCAGGGGTACCAGCGCATCCGGCCGCCCTCGTCTTCTTTCTCGACGCTCGCGGCTAGATACTCGAAGACGAAGCCTTTCATCGCCTCGAACTCGGCGTCGGCCACTCGCGTTTCTTTTATTTCAACGCCCACGAGAGATCCCTCCGCAGCAGACGAATGATAGTCATTACCGGAATGTTCGGTCGTTTCGCTCTTTAGCCTTTGGTTCGGAACGGTTTCGGGATAACGTGATAGTCACGGCGCGAACAAACAGGCGATCGACCGCCGCACTCTCCGAATCGCTCCCGAATCGGAATTCCATCGCTGCGCCCTCGGATACGGATTATTTTCCGTTAAAGTCAAACGGTCGGCTCGGGAAGGTGTGGGTATGAGCAGCGAACAGGAAGCGGAGTCGATTCGGTGTCTCGTCGCCAAAGTCGGCCTCGACGGCCACGACCGCGGGGCTCACGTCATCGCCCGCGCGTTCCGAGACGCCGGCTTCGAGGTCATCTATTCCGGACTGCACAAAGCCCCCGACGAAATCGTTCAGGCCGCGGTTCAGGAGGACGTCGATGTCCTCGGCATCTCCATCCTCTCGGGGGCGCACGACACCCTCGTTCCGAAGATCATGGACGGCCTCGAAGAGTACGGTGCCAAAGACGACACGCTCGTCCTCGCCGGCGGCGTCATCCCCGACGAGGATCGGGCGGGACTCGAGGAAGCGGGCGTCGCGGCGATCTTCGGCCCCGGCACCTCGATCGAGGAGACCATCGAGTTCGTCCGCGAGAACGCGCCCCAGCGATGAGCGTGGACCCCGACGACCGGGCGCTGCTTGAGGCGCTGCTGGCGGGGGAACACCGCGCGCTCGCCCGGACCATTTCGAAGATCGAAAACCGCTCGCCGGGCTATCGAGATCTCGTCTCGGAACTCTACGCCCACACGGGCAACGCCGACGTGATCGGGATCACGGGCAGCCCCGGCGCGGGCAAGTCGACGCTGGTCGACAAGCTGGCGGAGTCCTACCGCGACCGCGGCGAGACCGTCGGGATCATCGCGATCGATCCCTCCTCGCCCTTCACCGGCGGGGCCGTCCTCGGCGACCGGATCCGGATGGCCTCCACCGTCGGCGACATGGACGTTTTCGTCCGGTCGATGAGCGCCAGGGGTACCCTCGGGGGTCTCTCGACGGCCACCGCGGACGCCGTGAAGGCGATGGACGCCTTCGGCAAGGACAAGATTATCATCGAGACCGTCGGCGCGGGCCAGAACGAGATCGACATCGTCCGTACCGCCGATACCGTCGCCGTACTCGTGCCACCTGGCTCCGGCGACGACATCCAGACGCTGAAGGCCGGTATCCTCGAAATCGCCGACATTTTCGTCGTCAACAAGGCCGACCGCGACGGTGCAGACCGGACCGTCCAGGAGCTGCGTGACATGGTTCAGCTCGGCGATGAAAGCGACCTCGACGGTGGCGGCGGCCACCACAGTCAGGAGGTCATCGACGCCCACGACGACTGGGACGGCGAGTCCGACGAAGGCGACGCGAACGACGAGAGCTGGACGCCGCCGATCGTCGAGACCGTCGCCATCCACGGCACCGGCGTCGACGAGTTCATCGACGAACTCGCGGCCCACCGGGAGTACCTCGTCGACTCCGGCGAGCACGCCGAACAAGTTCGCACGCGATACGCCGAGGAGATTCGCACCCTGC
Organism: Natrinema sp. DC36; assembly: GCF_020405225.1. Classification (NCBI taxonomy): domain Archaea; kingdom Methanobacteriati; phylum Methanobacteriota; class Halobacteria; order Halobacteriales; family Natrialbaceae; genus Natrinema; species Natrinema sp. DC36. Next base: position 542,600 of record NZ_CP084472.1, on the reverse strand, counting down.
TGCGCGAGGACGTCCACGCGATGCTCGAGGACGAACTCGCCGACGCCGGCGGGATCGACGACCTCGCCGAGGCCGTCCGGCAAGGCGAGACCGACCCTTACTCGATTGCCAGCGACGTTCTCGACCCCGTCGAAGCCTGCCTCGAGGAGCTCGAGACCGACGCGGACGTGAACCCGCGATAGAGCACTCGCTCGCATTACCGTCCCCAACACGTTCTGAACCCGAACCCGAGGTCTAAGGCCGTTGCCGTCTTACGGTCCCGTATGAAAGCCCGAACAGTCCTCGGTGCAGCGCTCGGAACCGTCGGCGGCGCGGTCCTCGGAAACCGCCTCCTGAAACGGCGTGCCGGCGACCTCGAGAGCCCGCTCCCCGGTATCGAGCGAACGTATCGGTGGCGAGGAATCGAGACGACCTACACCGTCGCCGGCGATCCGAACGATCCCGACATGCTCTTGCTCCACGGTGTCCACACCGGTGCGAGCAGCAACGAGTTCCAGCCCATCATCGAACAGTTGGCAGAGGATTACCACGTCTACGCGGTCGACCTCCCCGGCTTCGCCCGATCGGAGCGGCCGCCGCTGATCTACTCGGCCTCTCTCTACGCCGAGTTTATCCGCGACTTCGCGGCCGACGTCACCGATGAGCCGATCGTCGTCGCGTCCTCGCTGACCGGCGCGTTCGCCGTCGACGCCGCCGGTGAGACCGATATCGAACGGCTGGTGTTGATCTGCCCTACCGAGGAGACGAGCGATGCGCGGCCGTGGGTCCGCACCCTCCTTCGGACGCCCATCGTCGGAACGACGCTGTACAACCTGTTCGCGAGCAAGCCGTCGATCCGGTACTTCTACGACCGCGACGGCTACTACGATTCCGACCGCATCGACGCCGACGAAGTCCAGTACGCCTGGGACAGCGCCCACCAGCCCGGCGCGCGCTACGCCCCCGCTTCCTTCGTCGCGGGCACCCTCGACCCCGAGTTCGACCTCGCGACGGAACTGGCCGCCCTCGAGACGCCGACCACGCTCGTCTGGGGTCGCGATGCGGAACTCGTCCCGCTCCGGGAGGGACGTGATCTCGCCGAGGCAGCCAACCTCGATCTGGTCGTCATCGATTACGCGACCCAACTGCCACACGCCGAACACCCCGACACGTTCGTCGAGTACCTGAGCGCGGAACTCCCGCGGACCGGTATCGGCGTCGACGAGTAGCCGGCCGTCTCCGCTGGCTTCGATCTCTTACTTCGGGACGTTCTCGATCACCGTCGGTGAGACGGCTTCTTCCTCTCGATCGTCGCCCATGCCGGTCGTGACGATGAGGCGCATCCCGCGGCGCACGCTCATGTCGATCTCGTGAACCTGATCTTCCGGAAGCAACACCAATCGGCCGGCGGTCGGGTTCGGACTGTTCGGCAGGAAGACGTTGTAGGCGTCCTGCCCGGCCACGTCCTCGACCGCCCGCGGGCTTTCGCCCGTGACGAGACCGATCGTGTAGACGCCCTCGCGAGGGTACTCGACCAGGACGACGCTCTCGTAACTCGTCTTCCGCTCGACGAGCGAGTCGGCGACCTGGCGAACGCTCCCGTAGATCGTGCTGACCAGCGGCACGACGTTGACGAGTCGACCGATATTGCCGAACAGGTGTCGACCGACGCTCTGCTGGGCGAGAAAGCCCAGCACGACGATCGCGGCGACGATCAGAACGACGGCCAACAGTTGTGCGACGACTTCGACGTTTCTCGTGTACTGCGCCAGTCCCGCGGCGCGAACGACCGGCGTGACGAACTGCAACGACCAGTTGACGAGGAATCGAAGAATGTACAGCGTGACCGCGAGCGGCGCGACCAGGATCAGCCCGGCGACGAAGCTGCTCTTGACACGAGATGAGAGAGTCATAGCGTGATGTACTCGCCGAAGTAAAAATAGCCTCTGGCGACCGAAAGAAACCGCGCGTCAAGCGATCGTCGCGACGGCCCCGATCGAATAGGAACCGGTTACGCCGGCCGGAATCCGATGACTCGCTCGGCGGTCGTCTCGGAGATCGCGATCTCGAGTTCGACCGTCATGCCGGTCTCGACGTCTCCGGGGTCCACACCGATAACCTGTCCCGTGATTCCCACGGAGCCGAAGTCGGCGATGGCATTCGCGTACGGAGCGTCCTCCTCGAAAGCGGGTGTCGGAACGTGCGTAACGGTAAACGTCTGGATATTCCCAGTATCGGGCAGCTCCGATTCCGCGAGGTCGGTCGAGCCGCAGTCGGGGCACACCCGTCGCGGCGGCAGGGAGCCGTGGCCGTTGGCGCACTCGAGGAAGTAGGCCTCGCCGTCCGCGGCAGCCTCGAGCCACTCGTCGAAGCCGGCGTCGGCGACGGATTCGGCGTCGCTCATCGCTCCGTCACCTCCAGAGCGAAGCTCTGGCGTACCCGCATTCGCTCACTTCGTTCGCTCATGCGACCACCTCCAGCACGTGAACGGTCGCACTGGCGACCGTGCCACCCGCGTTGTGGGCGACGCCAGTCGTCGCGCCATCGACGTGTTCGCTGTTGGGATGCTCGCCGGCCAGCAGGTCGGTGACTTCGGCGATCTGGGACGCGCCGGTCGCGCCGACGGGATGACCCTTGGCCTTGAGCCCGCCCGAGAGGTTGATCGGCGTCTCGCCGTCCGCGGTCGTCCGCCCGTCGCGGGCCGCCGAGATCCCCTCGCCGATCGGCTCGAGATCCAGGGCCTCGAGCGCGAGCACTTCGGCGATCGTAAAGCAATCGTGGACTTCCGCGAGGTCCACGTCGCCCGCGTCGACGCCGGCGTCGGCGTAGGCCTCCTCGCCGGCCGCGCGTGCGGCGGGCGAGCGGGCGAGATGCTCGCGGTCGTGCAGCGCCATCCGGTCGCCGCCCTGTCCGGTGCCCGTGATCGCAACGGGCGCCTCGAGGTCGTGTTCTTCGGCGTAGGATTCGCTCGTCAACACGAGCGCGGCCGCGCCGTCGGAGATCGGACAGGCGTCGTACAGTCCGAGCGGTTCGGAGACCGGCGGGGCCTCGAGGACGTCCGAGACCTCGATCGCGCGCTGGTACTGAGCTTTGTCGTTGTTCAGGGCGTTCGCGTGGTTCTTGACCGCGATATGGGCGAGATCCTCGTGCTCGCCGCCGAATTCGTCGAAGTAGGCCTGGGCCATCAGCGCGTACGCGCCGGGGAAAGTCACGCCGGCCCGCACCTCCCAGAGGTCGTCCGCGGCGATCGCGAGCGCTTCGGTCGCGCCCGCGGTACCGAGGTTGGTCATCCGTTCCGCGCCGCCGACGAGCAACACGTCGTTCTCCCCGTTACGGATCCGTTTGACGGCCTCGCGGACCGCGGTGCCGCTCGAGGCACACGCGGATTCGTAGCGGGTCGCGGGGGCCCGTACGCCCGCTGCTTCGGCCATCAGTGGTCCCTGATGGCCCTGATGTTCGGAGAGTTCACCCATGAAGTTGCCGTAGAGGACGGCCTCGACGTCGTCTCGAGGGACGCCGCTCGCTTCGAAGGCCGTGATGCTCGCTTCGGCGAAGAGGTCGCGGCCGGTCCGTTCGGGGCTGTTTCCGAACGGCGTCAGCCCTGTTCCTGCTACACGTACGTCACTCATAGACACAGCTAGCGGTCGGATCCGTTAATACTCCGCGGTTGCGGATCCGATCTCACGACAGATGACACGTCGCGATCAGCGATTATTCCGTCCGTTGATAGCTTGGACTGACGATCGCGTCCGACCGGCCGACGGCCCAATGACCGCTCTCGGATACCGGTCCGTCGCAGTGCGGTCGCCGTTTCCGCGAGCTTATATGATATCGCGCCTCACGGACGGGTATGACAACCGTTCCGTTCGATCTGGATCTCCTGACGGAACTCACCGAGACGAGCGGCGTCCCCGGCTACGAGGATCGCGTTCGCGACCTCGTCGTCCGAGAACTCGAGGAATCCGTCGACCGCATCCGCACCGACGCGATGGGCAACGTCGTCGGAACGCTCGAGGGCGAGAGCGACTATTCGGTGGCCGTCGCGGCCCACATGGACGAAGTGGGATTCATGGTGCGCCACGTCCGCGGGAGCGAGGACGAGTACGGCTTCGTCGAACTCGACGCGCTCGGCGGCTGGGACGCGCGCGTGCTCAAAGCCCAGCGGGTGACGATCCACGCCGAGGAGGAGGATATCCCCGCGGTCATCGGTTCGCCGCCGCCGCACACGCTCGACGAGAAAGAGGCGGAGAAGACCCCCGAGGTCGAGGACGTCGTCGTCGATCCCGGCCTCCCCTACGAGGACCTCGAGGAACGCGTCTCTCCCGGCGACCTCGTCACGATGGCCCAGACCACCGAGCGCGTCGGCGAGACGATTACCGGCAAGGCGCTGGACGATCGGGTCTGCCTGTTCGCCATGCTCGAGGCCGCCCGCCGATTGACCGACCCCGCGGTGACGGTCCACTTCTGTGCGACCGTCCAGGAGGAAGTCGGCCTGCGGGGCGCACGCACCCTCGGCGTCGATATCGACCCCGATCTCGCGCTCGCGATGGACGTTACCGTCGCCAACGACATCCCCGGCTTCGACGCCGGCGAGCGCGTCACCGAACTCGGCGACGGCACCGCGATCAAGCTCAAGGACTCGAGCGTGATTACCAACCCGAAGCTCCACGGTCGCCTGCAGTCGATCGCCGACGAGGCGGGAATCGACTACCAACTCGAGATCCTCCCCGCGGGCGGCACCGACACGGCGGGCTTCCAGCAGGCGTCCGGCGCGAAACCCGTCGGTGCGATCTCGATTCCGACGCGATACCTCCACACCGTGACCGAGACCGCCCACGTCGACGACGTCGCGGCGACGATCGACCTGCTCGAGGCGTTTCTGGCGACCGAAGACGGGGAGTACGACTACACCCTCTAAGCTGGCTCGGACGCGAGCGGTCGCGACGGCCCGTCCACCGCCGTCCCAGCTGGAGACGCACGGCGAGCGGTGGCGGCGTCGACGGCTCGAAATGGTTCGATCCGTTCGGGGCGACGAGTGCGGCGAGTATCGGCGGTGCCTGACGAAGCACATTTCAACGACGCCTCTTATTTCACTCGTACCTGACTATCATGGACGTTTCCGACGGTCCGGATCCGGACGCGGTCTCTCCGCTCGCGTGGCGACTCCTCCGGGTCGCGGCCGGATACGACCAGCGGGCGGTCGAACGGGAAATCGACGAACTCGTGCAGGCCCATCTCTCGATGCTCGAGAGCGGGAGTCGGTCCCTGTCTCGCTCCCGCCGACGAACGCTCCTGGAACTCTACGGCTCCGAACTCACTGACGACCAGGTGCGAGCGATCGTCGACCACTTCTAGCTGTTACGGTACGGCGCGCTTGCGAATGAAAGAGCTTAACAATACTAGTGATAATTCTCGACTGTATCAATGATACATAGACTGTTGGGTGGCTCAAATGGCCGAATAATACAGTTTCTCCTGGCGGGGATCGGGTTGGTGGCGATCGCGGCCGCACCCTCCCCATCGGGGCTCTCGATGACGGGGCAGTACGCCATCGCGACGATGTTCTTCGCCGGCTTTCTCTGGGTGAGCGGCGCGCTCCCGCTTGCGGTCACCGCACTGACGATTCCGGTGTTGTTGACCGGGACCGGCGTCTACGACACCATGGACGCCGCTCTCGTCGGGTTCGCCGACCACATCATCTTCCTATTTCTGGCCGGGTTCATGCTGGCGAACGGGATTCAAAAGTACGACATCGACCGACGAATCGCGCTGTACGCCATCGCCAGGATGGGAAGCTCACCGCGCCGGTTGATCCTCGCGATCATGGTCGTGACCGCCGTGTTGTCGATGTGGGTCTCGAACACCGCGACGGCCGCGATGATGACGCCCATCGCGATCGGCGTCCTCACGCAGGTGCTCGACCGGGACGACCTCGCGTCCGCAGGGGAATCGGCTCGAGATCCCGAGGCGGCCGAAACGGCCGCCGACGGCGGGGCCGTCGAACGGACGGCCGAGTTTACGAACCTCCAGATCGGGATGCTCCTCGGGACCGCCTACGCCGCGAGCGTCGGCGGCGTCGGGACGATTATCGGTACGCCACCGAACGCGATCCTCGTCGGCCAACTCAACGCGATTTTGGACTACGAAATCGGGTTCACCGACTGGTTCCTCATCGGCTTCCCGATCGTCGTCGTGACGCTCCCGATCGTCTGGTTCGTCCTGACATACGTGCTGTATCCGCCAAAGATTCCGGAAGTCGAGGGGGCTCGAGCCACCGCCCGCGACCAACTCGAGGCCATGGGCGAACTCGATCCCCGTGGGAAACGAGTGGCGGCGATCTTCGCCGTGACGGCCGGCCTCTGGATGCTCGGCGGGCTCGGCGAGTTCTTCGAGCCGTACCTCTCGAGCGTCTGGCTGACGACGCTGTTCGGCGGGGACGGGATGACGGTCTTCGGCGTCGAGGGCCATCAGGGGCTGCTCTACTACGTGATGGTCGGCGTCGCCGCGATTCCCGCGCTCGTGCTGGCCGATACGATGGAGTGGGACGAACTGGTCGACATCGACTGGGGAACGCTGTTGCTGTTCGGCGGCGGTATCTCGCTCGCGAACGCCCTCGCGGACACGGGCGCGACGGAGTGGATCGCGGATACGGTGTTCGGCGGCCTCGTCGGTGCCCCGATCGTACTCGTCATCGGTGCGGTCGTCCTGGTGGTCATCTTCCTGACCGAGATGACGTCGAACTCCGCGACGACCAGTATCATCGTTCCCATCCTGATCAGCCTGGGGAGCGTCTTCTCGGCGACGCTCGGGCTGACCGACTTCTCGACCGCGCTCTTCCTCTCGGTCGCCGGTGCGATCGCCGCGAGCTTCGCCTTCGCGCTCCCGGTCGCGACGCCGCCGAACGCCATCGTGTTCGGCAGCGGCTACGTCAAGCAGCGCCACATGCTCCGGACGGGGCTCGTTCTGAACGCAATTATGACCGCCATCCTGACGGGGCTCATCTGGTTCCTCTTTACGTTCGTCTGGCCGCACTTGCTGTGGTAAGCGACCGAAGACGGTGGCACAGTTGTTTGGAAAAGGAGTGCTGTCCGGAGCGCCGTGCTGAATAGAAGCCGCGAATACTGCACGAGATTCAGCTCGATTTGCGAAGGTGGTGATCGCTCAGTACAGAGCAAGTAGTGTGCGACCTTTCCAGTGAAATAGTGGATTCTGATACGTTGTTCGGTGATCTCGTCCGAATTTGCTCGACCCGGGATCCCCTTACTCAGACGGGTCGTTCACGCTGGTCGATTCGTCGACGCCGGCCTTTCGGCGAAGCCACTCGAGGCCGAGCGCCCCGCCGAGAAGTCCGCCACCGGCCGTGAAGCCGGGCACGTTGTCGGCGTCACTGTTGTTCTCGGCGTTCGTCTCGTTTCCAGCGTCCCCATTTCCGTCGTTTCCGTTCCCGACATCGCCGTCATCGTCATCGCCACTGGATCCGCCGTTATCGCTACCGGATCCGCCGTTGCCGCTGTCGCCGTCTCCAGGATCGCTGTCGTCCTTGCCGCCCTGCTGGTCCTCGTCTTGCTCGTCGGATTCGTCCTGCTCGTCGTCTCCAGGATCGCTATCCTCTGGATCGTCGGGCGCTTCGGTCTCGGACCGAAGCGCCAGCAGCTCGCCGTCACGCTCGAGATAGACTGTGTCGTCATCGACCGCGATCGCACTCATGCTACCATGCGTCCACTCGCGCTCGTCGAAGACGTAGCGCCACTGCTCCTCACCGGTCGCGAGGTCGTAAGCAACCACCCTATCTTCGTCTTCGCTCTCCTCGGGAGTGTGTTTGACGGAACTCGGTCCGTAGAGCACGATAGCCGTGTCTCCGACGACCTGCGGGAGGCTTTGGGCGTATTCCATCTCCCACGCCAGTTCGCCGCCAGCCGAGAGATCGTATGCCGAGACGTCGCCGTAACGGTTGGCACCGAAGAAGCCGTCGCCGCTGAACGTGTATCCGACTGACGGATACACACTACCGACGCGTTCCTTGGTCGATATGTCGTATAGAAAGCTGTAATCAAAGGTGGGTTGGATACCCATGTATCCGGATTCTGCGGCAAGCCCAGCGACTTGCTCCGTTCTACCCATGGTCATTTCCAGCTCGCCGGTCGTCGGATCGAGTCCGGCAACGGTAAACATCCCTGTTTCGACGTCGCCGGACACGTACACTAGGTCGTCGTCAGTGTCCCCAGCCACCAGGCTATCTACGGTGAACTCTTCGGTTTCGCCGCTGATCTCCCACTCGACCGTCAGCTCGTTGCGTTCCCACTCGATGGAGCCGTCCTCGGCGTCGAGAGCGTGGACTGTCCCGTCCTCGGAGGTGTAGACCATCCCGTGGCCGACCGCCATCTCGAAGCTCTCGAATTCGCTTTCCCAATTGACCTCCCCCGTCTCGGCGTCGATCGCCTGGACCGGCTCGCCGGCGACGTAGACAATCCCCCCTTCGACCACGGGCGGCCCGTCGGCCCCGATGTCACCGGTCTCCCACACTAGCGAGCCGTCCGCCGTATCGATCGCGTACACGGTGCCGTCGCTCTCGGTGTAGAGCCGGTCGCCCTCGACGGTCGCAGAACGCGTGTCGCGGGGACCGTCGTACCGCCAGGCGACCCCGTCTGGGCGCGTGAAGTCCGCGCCTCCATCCGGAAGTTCGTCGATGTCAGCCTCGGCGGCTCCCACCGAAGTGAGTCCGGTCCCGATCGACAGCGCTGCACCAGTCGCCAGCACAGATCGTCGTTTCCACATAACGACACGACGTACGAATATCGGTCATATCCCTATCCATTAATTAACGGTATTTCGTAGCTATGCAATTGTTTCAAACTATCAGGACGCATATCTACTGAACGGCTGATTCATTGCCTCTGGGGTGAAACAAACAAATCCGCCATGCTGAACTCGTCCTCTGTATTCAGCAGGCCGCTTTTAACAGTTATCACGGAGGCCGTTGCACGCGACGGGAGGGACAGCCGATTCAGAACGCGAGCGCGTCCACGAGGATCGCGACGAGCACCGCACCGAGGAACGCGTTCGAGGCGTGGAACGACCGGAACGCGGCGGCCTCGGTCCGTTCGAAGTGGAGGCGAACGGCGGCCCAGAGGAAAATCCCGCCGAAGACGACGACCGTGCCGGCGTACAGCGCGCCGAGTTCGGTGATCCACGCCAGGGCGATCGTGCTCACGAACGTCGCGGCGATGTAGTAGAGGATGTGTTTGCGGGTGACGGTCTCGCCCCGGACGACCGGCATCATGGGAAAGCCGCCGCGAGCGTAGTCGTCCTTGTACGCCAGCGCGAGGTTGTAGAAGTGCGCCGGCGTCCAGAGGAAGATGACGCCCGCGAGCGCGAGCCCGGGCCAGCCGATCTCGTTCGTCACGGCCGCCCAGCCGATCAGCGCGGGAAGCGCGCCCGCAGCGCCGCCGATGACGGTGTTCTGGACCGTGTTCGGTTTGAGTACCAGTGTGTAGACGACGCTGTAGAACATGATCGCGGCAAGTCCGAGCGCCGCCGCGAGCCGATTGATCGTCAGAAACGCTCCGAGCGACAGCGCGGTCAGCCCGAGTCCGAACGCGAGCGCGTTTCGAACCGGGATCAGGTCGACCGCCAGCGGTCGATCCGCGGTGCGGGACATCTTCTGGTCGACGTCGCGCTCGAGGACGTGGTTGAACGTCCCCGAGGCACCGATCGCGAGGACGCCGCCGCCGAGCGTCGCGACGATGGTATAGATCTCGAGTCCGGGGCCGGCCGCCAGCGCCATGCCGGCGGCAGCGACGAGGCAGAGCAGCCACATCAGCCGCGGTTTCATCATCTGGAAGTAGGCGAAGGCGGTGAGTCGGGCGCGAGCGAAACGACTCGAGGGCAGCGTGCGCTCGGACGCGGTCGGAACGTCCTCTTCGAGGTCCGCAAGCGGTTCCGGTGAGTCGATGGCATCGTCGTCGCTCCCGGTCGCGATCTCGAGGTCCCACGCGAGTGCGAGGACGATCCCCGAGAAGATCACGAGGCCGAGCGCGAGGTGGAGTCCAGGGAGGATCGCAGCGGGGCCGATCGTCGCGGTGACGGCCCCGACGCCGACCTGAACGATGTAGAGGAGGGTGGCGACGACCAGCACCGCTCGGACCTTACTCGAGGCGTCTCCGAATATCGCGGCGAGGGCCGTCGCGGTGACGAGCAGGCCGACGACGACGGCCGTGAGTCGGTGGGCCCACGCGATGGCGAGCTCGGTCTGGCTCAGCGGGTCGACGGGTGCGTGACAGGTCGGCCACGTCGAGCACGACGCGGCCGCGTTCGTCAGCGACGTCGTCGCGCCGACGATCAACAGCAGGTAGACGCCCAGCGCGGTCGCTGTGAGCAGTGCGGAGAAGCGGCGTCGCGTGCCGATCGGGCGGGGAAACGACTCTGTTGCCACGGCTTTTCTCGTCTACACCCTTCGACTCCGCGTATTTAGGGCTCCCGCTTTTTCCCATACGGAGTGCCATCGCACCGTCAACTATAGTAGCCACTGAAAGTCAATGGACACCTGATCGCACGACTGCGTTGCGATCAGTGTGTAAATCGTTTCAGTGGCTACTATAGCGGCGGGCGGTCCCATCGCGCTCGAGCCGACCAAAAAACAATCCGGGTCGCGGTCGTAGCGGTTACCGTGCCCGGCGAACCGCGCGGTTACGCGCCTACGGATGACAGCCCCGCCACGACGACCGTCACTACCGGGGAGTCCACGACCACCGACCGTGACGACGAGCCGCCGGCCCGCTGTCCCTACTGTGACCGACCGTTTCGGCGAGCGCGCTACGAGTCGCTCCACCGCGGTCTCGAGCACCCCGACCGACTCTCGGAGCGCGAACGCGCGACCGTCGAGCGGGCCGTCCGCGAGGAACGCGCGGAGACGCGACGCTTTCGGTTGTACGCGCTCGGCGTCCTGGTCCTGTTGTACTTCGGACTGTTGATCGTCGCCGCGTTCGTCGTCTGATACGGTCTGCTGTAACGATTTTACGGAGCAACCGCAGGACGGTTCGCGGTTGCTCTGGAAATGACTGACAGCAGTCCGTATGAGTTACATCCCCATATCGTCGGCCGCGTCCGGAACCGGGAGGTCGCGTGGTGAGACGCCGAGCAACTCACCGGCGTGATCGAGGGCCATATCGAACCCGTAGTAGCGCTCGAGTTCGTCGCCCTCGGCCGTCGGTCGGACTTTCAACATCGCGTACCCTTCGCGGTTCTGGGCGATCGCAGCCGTGGGGCCGGCCCCACCACCGTCGGCCCTCACGCGCTCGAACGAGAGGATGCGTTCCGTCTCGGTTTCGTCGTAGGTGGCCCTGATGCCGTCGGCCTCGGCCGTCCGATCGTCGGTCATGCCGATACCTCGCGGGGCGACCACCGGGAAGCTGTCGGTTCCGGTCGGCAACCCGCGGGGGCAGCGGACATCGACACCGATTTTTCAATCGACTTCGAGGTCCGTCTCGTGAGCCGATCGGAATCCGCCTCGGTCCCGCGTCCGCTCGCGACGTTTCGACTCACGCGAGCGGTCGCGCTGCAGTGGCTCGTCGTCTCCGCGGTCGGGTTTTTCTGCTTTGCGTACGGCTTCGGACACGTCCTCGCGTGGATTCGCGGAACGTCGCTCGAGCCGATCGTGATCGCGCCATCTTCGCCGCCGACGGTGGTCGGTGCGGTCGCCGTCTCCGTCGGGCTGCTCGTCTGCGTGGTCGTCCCCCACGAACTGCTCCACGGCGTGTTCATGGCTCGCTACGGCGACGATCCGAACTACGGCATCGGTTTCTCGTACTTCGTGTTGCCGTACGCCTACGCCGAAACGAGCGGCGCGAACTACACCCGGAACCAGTTGCTCGTCGCCCTGCTCGCGCCGTTCGCGGTGATCACGACCCTCGGACTCGCCGCGATGATCGTCGTTCCGTCACCCCTGTTGATCGTGCCGCTGGCGGCGAACGCCGCCGGCTCGATCGGCGACCTGTGGATGGCCGCCGTTCTCTGTCAGTACCCCGCGGACGTCCGCGTTGGTGACCCGCCCGGCGGCGTGCAGGGGTTCGGAATCTACGGAGCGAACGATCGCTCCGTCAGCCGACTTTCGGGCACGCCGCTTCTCGCACGATTTCTGACCGGGAGCGTCGGAACCCTCGCCGCAATCGTGATCTACGCGCTGGTCGCCGTCCTCCTTTCGCTCGCGGTCGGCTCCGGCGACGTCGTCCTCGGCGATCCGGAGGGAGGCTGGCTGCTCTTCCGTCACGACCGCCACCCTGACGGCACCGCGCTCCTCGAGATCGGTGACCGAGCGCTGCTCGCCGCGGCCGCGTTCGGCGGGATCGCGTGGACGCTCGTCGCGACCGTCCGCCAGTCCCTCGAGCGCGACTGAGCCGGAGTGCGACCGGGAGAAAACCGTAACGCTCGAGCGTCTCACGGACGCACCTCGAGACATGAGCAAGTGGCTCCGGAGCGGTCGCCGTCGGGACATCTGTTTCCTGCTCGCGGCGGCCGAGGAAGGCGAGCGACGCGGCCAAGAGCTGAAATCGCGCCTCGAGTCCCACTACGACGACCGACTCGATCCGAAATCGTTCTACGGCTCGCTGTCGGCGCTGGTCGAGGCGGGCTTCGTCGAGAAACGAACCGAGGGGCTGCACGATGTCTACGCGCTGACCGAGGGCGGCGAACGGCGGACGCGGGAGCACGGCGAGTGGGTTCGGGAGTGTCTCGAGGAACAGTAGCTCAGTCCCGTTATTTTGGGGATATCGATCTGTGTGATCGATGCGGATTGTGTACGCTTTGTAGAGTGTCGGCTCAAAAGAACTACTATGTAGAGGTGGCTCTTACTGCGTGAGATGAATGAAGACTCAGGCAACCGCTCGTATCGAAGACTTCGGCCGTCGGCGGTTTAGTTGCCGGTCTTCTCCATGCGGGTGTCGCTATTTTTCTCTGGAATTATTTCTTTGATGATCTACAGGGGGTTCTGCTGTCGAATTATTTCACGGGGTCGTATCTGATTGTGGGAGTGTTCGCTCTCGGATTCGTCCCGGTGATGCTCTACACGAGTCGGAAGACTATTTCGCCTCTTCTAATCGTCTCTATACTACTGATCGTCTCAGTATTCGATTCGTGGCGGGTGCATCCGATAGGTGCCCCGCGTGGCACGCCGTCAGGTTTCGGTGTGTACATCTTGCTTTGGGTCGGTGTGCTTGCTCTTGCGTGTCTGGCGAGCGGTTTCGAACTCAAACTCAGATAATAAGGCACAGGGTGAGTACGGTCAGTTCAGTTACTGATTGGTTCTATGCGACCGTTCTCGTTTCGCTTAATCCGTCCGTGCACCGACCGAATTCGACGATTCAGTTCCAGGAACGCGCTCCGAAGGAAGAACGAGTATTACGAACAACTGGTAATGCGAGGAGTACCGAGTCGACGGTCGACCGCTATTCCTCGAGCAACTGATCGCCGATCGTGTTCCGCAGCACCTCGCTGGTGCCCTCGTAGATCTCGTTGAGCTTGGCGTCGCGGTAGAACCGCTGGGCGGCGAAGTCCTTGGTGTAGCCGTAGCCGCCGTGGATCTGGATACCTTCGTTCGCCACCTCGCGGCTCACTTCGGAGGCGTAGAGCTTCGCCTGCGAGGCGTCCTTGATGTAGTCCTCGCCGCGGATCTTCTTGTCCGCGGCCTTGTGCATCAGCATCTTGGCGGCCTGAATCTTCGTGTCCATGTCCGCCAGCTTGTGTTTGATCGACTGGAACTCGCCGATGGGCTGGCCGAACTGCTCGCGCTCGTTGGCGTAGTCGCGGGCCTCCTCGAAGGCCGCGCGGGCGATGCCGACGCCGCGAGCGGCGATCGTGATCCGGCCGCCGTTCAGGGTCTTCAGCGCGTGGACGAAGCCCTCGCCCTCCTCGCCGAGCCGGCGCGATTCCGGGATCCGAAGGTCGTCGAATCGGAGCTCTGCGGTCGGACAGCCCTTGTCGCCGAGCTTGTCCTCCGTCCCCTCGACGATGAAGCCGTCGTCCTCCTCGGGCCGAACGATGAAAGAGGAGATCCCCTTGTTGCCCGCCTCCGGATCCGTTTTCGCGAACAGGGTGACCGTATCGGCCACGGAGCCGTTCGAGATCCAGAGCTTGCCGCCGTTGACGACGTACTCGTCGCCCTCTTTCTCTGCGGTGGTGTCCATCGCGGGGACGTCGCTCCCCGCACCAGCCTCCGAGAGCGCGAACGCGCCGATGTCCTCGCCAGCGGCCAGCGGCGTCAGGTACTCTTCTTTCTGGGAGTCGTCACCGAACTCGTAGAGCATGTTGCCCGCCAGCGACGTGTGGGCCGCGACGATCGTGCCGAGGCCGCCCGAGCCGCGGGCGATCTCCTCGAGGCCGATCGCGTAGGAGTGGTAGTCGAGTCCGGCACCGCCGTACTCCTCGGGGAAGGGCATCCCCATCAGCCCGAGTTCGCCCATCTCGCTCACGAGATCGGCGGGGAACTCGTCTTCGTGGTCGATCTCGTCGGCGACGGGGACGACCTCCTCGTCGACGAACTCCGAGACCATCTCCCGAATTTGTTGCTGCTCGGCCGAGAGCGCAAAGTCCATATCTCGGAATTCGGGACCTCGCTCCTTTATAGTTCGCTCTTCCGATAGCGAAATCACCCGATTCAGACAGCGGGGCCACCGGACGGCCGAACGAACGCTCGTCGAAGCGCCATCTCGACCGGCTCACGCGGCCAGCAGACCGACGATGACCGCGGTGATGAGCAGGTTGGCGAAGGAGAGTACGAGCAGTCCCTTCCAGCCGATCTCGATCAGCTGGTCGATCCGAACCCGCGGCAGTGCGGAGCGCGCCCACTGCGTGAACAGGAACACGGCCCAGATTTTGACGAGGAACCAGACGAAGCCGGGTAGGAACGGGCCAGCCGATCCGCCGAGGAAGACCGTCGCGACGATCGCCCCGCCCAGGAAGACGTGAACGAACTCGCCCATGTAGACGAGCACGAAGTAGACCGAGGAGTACTCCGTCTGGTAGCCGGCGACGATTTCGGTCGGCGCCTCCGGCGTGTCGAAGGGGTTGCGGCCCACTTCCGCGAGGTTCGCGGTCAGGAACAACGCGAAGGCGAAGGGGTTGACGATCGCGTACCACGACGGGACGGACAGCCCGCCGATCTCGAGAAGCGTCGTCCGCTGGGCGGCGACGATCTCGCTCGTCTGCAGCGAGCCCGCGAAGAGAACGACCGACGCGGCGGTCACGAGCAGCGGGATCTCGTAGGCGAGATTCTGTGCGACCGCTCGCAGTCCGCCGAGCAGCGAATACTTGTTGTTCGACGCGTAGCCACACATCGTGAGTCCGATCGTGGCGAGGGACGCGACCGCGAAGACGTAGACGAGTCCCGTCTCGGGGTCAGCGAGCTGCACGTCGACGCCGAAAATCGATCCCATCGGTACGACCGCGAACCCGACGACGGCCGAGAACACGACGAGGACTGGACCGAGGTCGTACGCGGGACGGTCGACGCCGTCCGGAACGATCAGCTCCTTACTGAGCAGCCGGACGACGTCGGCGACGATAATGAGCACCCCGAACGGGCCGATTCGGTTCGGGGCGATCCGGTCGGTGAACGCGGCCGTCACTTTGCGCTTCGCCCAGACGACGACCGCTGCACAGCCCAGCGGGACCGATGCGACGAGAACAGCGGCTGCAACCGCGGCGACGGTCTGCTCGAGGACGGTCGGCGAGCCGCCGAATATCGCTCGAGCGACCGCCTCGGGAAGGAGCGTCATGTGCGACGGTTCGAACTGTTCCCGAACGTCGATTCTGCGAGACATATTCGGACTTTTATATCAAGCAAGACCGAACGCCGAGCCATGCGGTATCTCCGCCTGACCGTTCGACCGACGGACCGCGAAATCCACCCGGTGCATACGGCCATGACGGAGCGAGCGTTCGTCGACCGCGTGCAGATGCTCCACTGGAACATCGTAGACATCGACATCCCCGCCATCCTGTTCTATATCGTCGGCGACGCCGAACGGCTCGCGGACGCGCTCGAGTCGATCCCCGAGATCGAGACGTTCTCCATCACGCGTATCGACGACCGTCGACTGTACTGTTACACGCAGGGACGGACGACCGAAATCGAGCGAACGCTGTACGACGCGTTCACTCGCGACGGGCTCGTCGTCCTTCCGCCGTTGACGTACGGGGACGACGGCGGGGTCCGCTTCGAAGTAGTCGGCGAGTCCGACGCGCTCAGAACTGCGCTGGCGTGCGTTCCCGACGGAGTCGACGTCGCGGTCGAACGCGTCGGGGAGTACGACGCGCCGCGTGAAACCGTCGACGCCGCCCTCACCTCGCGACAGCGCGAGGCGGTCCGCACCGCGCTGGCGGCGGGCTACTACGAGACGCCGCGTCGGGCGACGATCGAGGACGTAGCGACGGATCTGGGATGTGCGAGGAGTACCGCGGCTGAGCACCTCCAGAAGGCGGAGTCGCGCATCATACGGACGGTCCTGTAACCGCCACGCCGGTCGATTCGGCGAGCCGGATCGGTCAGTCGCTCAACTCGAGCCGATCGTCTCGAGCGCGGCCTCGATCGACTCGTCACCGGACAATATTTCGAACGTCTCGCCGGAGAGGGGCCCGAAGTCGAGCGCGGCCACCAGCGTTCGGGCGACGTCTTCGCGAGGGATATCACCGTCACCCAGCTCGAGCCCTTCCCCCGCTCGAATTTCGCCGGTTCCGGGGTCGGTGGTCAGCTCGCCCGGCCGAACGATCGTGTAGTCGAGGCCGCTGTTTCGAAGGTACTCGTCGGCCTCGGCCTTGGCGATCAAATAGTCCCGAAGCGCCTCGGGCCCCGATTCCGGGTCGTCGGCACCCATCGAACTGAGCATGACGAATCGGTCGATGCCCGCCTCGCTCGCCGCGTCGATCAGATTGATCGCGCCGTCGCGGTCGACGCCGTAGACGTCCTCGCCGCCGGAGCCGGCCGCGAAGATGATGGCGTCACAGCCCTCGACAGCGTGGTCGACATCCTCGGTCAGGTCCGCCACGACCGGCTCGCCGCCCAGTTCCGCCATCTCGTCGGTCTGGGACTCGTCGCGGACCATCGCTCGAGCGGTGCGATCGCTCTCGCCGAGTAGTTCCGTCACGTGCTGTCCGACCTGCCCGTGCGCGCCGGCGATGAGTACGGATTCGGTCACGACCCCGGCTTCGCGTCGCTCCGTGATACCGGTTTTGTCGGGAGTCGCCGGGTCGAAGTGGATCGCGTCCGCAGTCGATAGCTCCTTCGTTTGGCCACCGATCGGAAGAGTACGCCGCGACCGCGGCGTTTTTCCCCGATGGTCACGAAACTAACTCGAGTAGATGACTACGGGCCAGCCCGAATCCCCAACTGACGCCGACCTCGAGTGGTGTTATGACGCGGTTCACGGCGTTTCGCGGACCTTCTCGATTACGATCGACCGGCTCGAGGAGCCGATGTCGAGACACATCTGTGTCGGCTATCTTCTCTGTCGAATTGCCGATACGATCGAGGATGCGGGCCATATTCCGCCGGACGCACAGACCGAACTGCTCGCGACGTACGATCGACTGCTCGATCCGAACGCGGACCGCTCCGTTTCGGCGTTCATGGACGACGTCGAGCCGTGGATTCCCGAGGAGCGAACCGACGACTGGGAAGTCGTCGCCGAGACGCCCCGCGTCCTGCGGACGTTCGAATCGTTCGAAGAGGAGCCTCGCGAAATCATGCGCGAACCGGTCCGCGAACTCGTCGACGGAATGGCGATGTTCACCGATCGCTACGCGAGCGAGGGCGGATTGCGCCTCCAGACGATCGAGGAACTCGAGGAATACTGCTGGTACGCCGCCGGCACCGTCGGCACCCTGATTACCGGGCTGGTCGCTCGCGGCACCTCGCAGGAACGGGCCGATGAGATGCGGGGGAACGCGCGCTCGTTCGCGCTCCTCCTCCAGCTGGTCAACATCGCGAAGGACGTCGAGTCCGATTACCACGACGAGAACAACGTTTATCTCCCCGCCGAGTGGCTCGCGGCGGAGGACGTCGATATCGAATCGGTAACCGACGAGGACCACCACAGCGGCGTCACGAACGTCATCAAGCGGGTGACGAGCCGCGCCGAACGCTACCTCGACGACGCCCATCGCTATCTCGAGGTCGTGCCCGAACACCACGGCAACCGGCTCTCTGCGTGGGCGATCCCCTACCTGCTCGCGGTCGGGACCCTCCGCGAACTGCGCGAACGCCCGGAGGACGTCGTTCGCGAGGGCGACGTGAAGGTGTCTCGAGCGGAGGTGTACGCGCTCCTTCAGCAGTTCGAGAACGGCGTCTCCCAATCGCGACTGGACGAGCTTCGCGCCAAGATGGCCGAGCAGCCGCTCCACCAGTAGTAGCGACCGATGAGACGCGAGCGGCCGAGGACCGACATGTTGACTTCGGACCAGTTCTAACGATCGAATGACAATGAGTTCGGATATCCCGGACGGGCCGATCGTTCTCTTCGACGGCGTCTGCAACCTCTGTAACGGGTTCGTCCAGTTCATCCTGCCCCGGGATACCGACGGAACGTTTCACTTCGCCTCGCTCCAGTCCGATATCGGCACGGAGTTGCTCGCCGAACACGGGCTGCCGACCGACGAACTCGAGTCGATCGTGCTGATCGAGGGCGACGACTGTTACGTGAAGTCGTCCGCAGTCATTCGCATCGCGCGGCTCCTCGGCGGCGTCTACGCGCTTCTCGGACCGACTCGATTCCTGCCGCGCCGGCTCCGGGACTGGGCCTACGACTTCGTCGCTGCGCGCCGCTATCGCTGGTTCGGCAAAAAGGACCAGTGTGCCATGCCGCCGGCGGACGTGGACGTGAACGCTCGGTTTCTCGAGTGAGACGGGGATGAGTCTCCGATTTGCGGTTCAATCGGTATCGATAGCCAGCCGTCGACCGAGCAGCGCGAGCGGGTAGCCGAACACGGCGACGCTGGCGACCCACGGGAGCAACAAGAGGCCGTAGACGGCCGGCCCGTATCCGAAGACGGAAACGGGAGCGACGGCCGCGATCGCGGCGATCGGCGTGAGTGCGGCAACTGCAACGAGCGCGATCGCCGTCCGCCCGCGTTCGGCGGCGTGACCGATCGGGAGACAGAGCGCGGTCGCCAGGCCGAACAGCGCGGGAAACGCGTACACCGGCGGCCCGGCGAGCAGGAGGGAGACCCCTGCGGCGGCGACCGTCGCGAGCACCGACAGACCGACGAGCCCGCGAGTCTCGAGCCGATCGCCGAACCGACGTGCCGCGATTCCCAGTAGCGCGTAGCCGACCCCGAGGGAAGCCAGCGCGACGGCTCCGGGCGCGAAGCCGGCACCGATCGTGACCGCGCCGATGACGAGGAAACCGACCGCCCCGATCGACCCGACGGCGACGATCAGCCGCTCGAGCGTCGTCGCATCGAAGTCGGTAACTCCCCACTCGATGCGACCGATCGCGATTCCCACGATTCCGATCAGCAGTCCGGGAACGAGCCCGCCGCTGACGCCGTGAGAGAGCGCCGTCGGGCCGACATCGAGGCCGATCGTCGCGTAGCCGCTCGCCGTTCCGAGGACGCCACCGCTGCCGTACGTGACGCGCGTCTGCTCGCCGAAGTCGCCGCTCGCGCCGCGTTCGTTTCCGTTCGTCCACGTCGCAGCGTTGCCGTCGATCTCGGCGCCGGGGATTCGGTTCGTGATCTCGGTCCCGTGGGGCGCGTGGATCGTCATCCGGTCGGCCGCCAGCTGGTAGCGCGTCGGCGACGTGCCGGTCGCGAAGTAGTCGACGATCCAGTGTTCGCCGACGCCGCGTCTGGCCACGTCATCGACCGCGTAGTTCACGACGACGGTCTCGTCGTCGAGCCGCGATTCCACGGCCCGGACGTCGCCGTCGGCGACGTGCGAACGCGCCCAGGCGTCGTCGACCGCGGCCTCGAGGGCGGTCGCGTTGCTCCGGTAGCGCTCGGCGGCCGATGCGTTGACCGGGACTCGAGCCACCCACTGGGAATCGCCGGCCTCGTCGACGTACACGTCGAGCGTTCCGTGCCCCGTCGCACCCGCGATTTTGGCATCGTTCGCGACGCCGGGCCCGCAGACGCCACAGAGCTGCGATGGTGGGGGTGCGCCGGCGACGGCGGTGACGCCGGCCACGCCGACGAAGCTACAGCAGAGGGCGATGACGGCGAGGCGAGCGAGGCGCATCGATTCGACGGACGCGTGTCAACTGCAAATACGTTATGACGGTTTGAAACGAACTGGCGATACCTGCGGACTCTCTGCCGGACGATACGGCTCCGGACCGACGATACCGCCGGACGATACGATGCCTGATCGACGACACCGCGGGACGACTGCGGTTCGGTCAGTCGTACTCGTAGAACCCCGTCCCCGTCTTCTTGCCGAGGTCACCCGCCTCGACCTTCCGCTTGAGGAGGTAGGCGGGTTTGTAGCGGTCGCCCAACTCACCGTGGAGCGTTTCGGTGGCGTGGAGGCAGACGTCCAGCCCGATGTGATCCGCGAGGGTGAGCGGCCCCATCGGGACGTTCGTTCCGAGTTCCATCCCCGCGTCGATATCCTCCTTCGTCGCGACGCCCTCGTCGTAGGCCCGGATCCCCTCGTTGATCCACGGCATCAGAATCCGGTTGGTGACGAAGCCCGGTTTGTCGTCGGACTCCCAGGTCGTCTTCTCGAGGTCCTCGGCGATCTCGTGGGCCAGCGCGGTCGCCGCCTCGGTCGTCTTCTCGCCGACCACGACCTCGACGCCCTCCATGATCGGGACGGGGTTCATGAAGTGCAGGCCGATCACGCGCTCGGGGTGCTCGAGGTCGGCCGCGATCGAGGTGATCGAGATCGTGCTCGTGTTCGTCGCCAGCAAAACGTCCTCGTCACAGACCCGCTCGAGATCGGCGAAAATCTCTCGCTTGACGTCTAACTCCTCGAGCGCGGCTTCGACCACGAGATCGCACTCCGCGAGGTCCTCGAGGAGCGTCGTCCCCTCGATCCGATCACGGATCGTCTGGGGATCCGCCTCGAGATCGCCCCGGTTTGCGAGTCGTCCGAGGCTGTCGTCGATGGTGTCGAAGCCGTTCGCGACGAACTCCGATTCGATGTCGCGCATCACCACGTCGTAGTCGTGCGTGGCTGCGACCTGTGCGATACCGCTGCCCATCGTGCCCGCGCCGACGACGCCGATCCGGTCGATCCGTTCGCGAACCATACGGACGCTTCCGCCGTCGGAGCCGTAAGCGTGCCGGTGAAAGGCGCGTTGCGCCGTGGAGAACTCGTCCGGACAGAACGAACGAGTTTTCGGGTTGACAACCGAGGATAAGTTTCAAGACGCGAGAGTGTGAGCTACGGATAACCGGTGAATCGCGTGAACAAGGAAAACGTCGCCAACGACGCGGGAATGGGGACAACGAGTGAGAACACGACCGACGAGACCGGCGTCGTCGATATCGGTATCACCGTCGACGTCAGCGGCGACGATTCGAGTATCGATGGCGACGACGACGCCATCGAACTCGAGTTCGACGAGGGAATGGGAGACGAGACGGCCGAGTCGGCCGAAGCGGCCCCCGAGCCCGGGACGGTACCCGATTCCGCGCTCGAGCCCGCCGAACGCGAGGCCCTCGAAGCCGTCGATATCGACCCCGACGCGGTCGCGGCGAAGGAGTACTCCTATCGCCTGTTACTGGACGAGGGGGTAGACGAATCGGTTGCAGATTCCCTCCGACGGCGATTCTCGCTGCCGTGGTCGTTCGAGTCCGACGGTGACCTCGAGCGGCGCTCGACGGAAGTACGCGGGCTCGGCGACGCCGAGCGCGAGTGGATTGCCGTCAGCGGTGACGAGGACTGGCAAGCCTTCGAGTACGACCACACGGAGCCGATCTCGGTCGGACGGGAGCGACCGTCGGAGCGTCCGTATCCGGCGCCGACGCCGATCACGGCGGTGGCGGGGGTCGGCCCCGACGACGCCGACGTGCTGGCCGAGGCCGGCGTCCGCTCGGCGGAACGACTGGCGACGGTGAACGCGATGACGGTCGCACGCCTCCTGGATCTGAACGTGTTGCACGTCCGAACGTGGCGTCACAACGCGCGCGAACTGCTCAAGTAAACCGTTTCGGCTGTATCGTCGAAACGAACTGCACGCTTTTGACACGACCACTGGTCGAATACCAGTCTAATTACTACTTTTGTACGTAATTTCTATAACCCGGATCATCAGAGATTTATAGCGGTCTGTTGGACCCTCTAACAGATGATTCCGATCGACGACTCTCCGATCGTTCGCGACGGCAAGTCACTGATTCTGGCGATGGACCACGGGCTCGAGCACGGACCCGTCGACTTCGAGGCGGTCCCGGAGAAACTCGATCCGTCGACGGTCTTCGAGACGGCGACGCACGACGCCGTCACGTCGATCGCCGTTCAGAAGGGGATCGCGGAGGGCTACTACCCGAGCTACGAGGACGACGTCAACCTCCTCGTGAAACTCAACGGGACCTCGAACATGTGGATGGGCGAGCCCGACTCGGCGATTAACTGCTCGGTCGACTACGCGGCCGAGATCGGTGCCGACGCCGTCGGCTTTACGGTGTACAGCGGCTCGAACCACGAAGTCGAGATGTACGAGGAGTTCCGCCGGGTCCAGGAGAAGGCCCGCGAGTACGACCTCCCCGTCGTCATGTGGTCCTATCCGCGCGGACAGGGGCTCAAGAACGACACCAAGCCGAGCACGATCTCCTACGCCACGCGCATCGCCCTCGAGGTCGGCGCAGACATCGCGAAGGTCAAGTACCCCGGCAGCGCGGACGCGATGGAACACGCCTGCAAGGCCGCGGGCGACATGAAGGTCGTCATGAGCGGCGGCTCGAAGACCTCCGACTACGACTTCTGCTCGACCGTCGAGTCCGCCGTCACCGCCGGCGCGAGCGGGCTCGCCGTCGGCCGCAACGTCTGGCAGCGCGAGAACCCGACGCGGATCCTCGACGCGCTCGAGGAGGTCATCTACGAGGAGGCGACCGCCGACGCCGCCCTCGAGGCCACCGAATAGATGACGGTGTCAGACCCGGTCGTCGAGGATGTCGTGGCCACGATCAGCCGCTCGGCGACCGAAATCCGGCAGGGACTGATCGGCCGCCGCGGGACGGTCGACGAGGAGAACCCCAGCGGCGAGACCCAGGCCGAGGCCGACGTCTGGGCCGACGAGTTGCTGGGCGATCGGCTCGCCGCAATCGACGGTGTCGGCCAGTACGCCAGCGAGGAACGAGCCGAAGTCGTCGACTGCGGTTCGGATCCGGCTGCGAGCGACGCGTACGCGGTCGCGGTGGACCCACTCGACGGCTCCTCGAACCTCAAATCGAACAACACGATGGGAACGATCTTCGGCGTCTACGACGCCGCGCTTCCGGCTCGCGGTGACACGCTCGTCGCCGCCGGCTTCGTCCTCTACGGGCCGATCACGACGATGGTGATCGCGACCGACGACATCGTCACCGAGTACGAACTCTCCGGCGGCGAGCGGACGATCGTCGACCGCGACCTCGCCTTGCCCGATGAGCCAGTCGTCTACGGCTTCGGCGGCCGGGTCCCCGACTGGCCCGACGACTTCCGGGAGTACGCCCGCGAGATCGAATCGGAGCTCAAACTCCGCTACGGCGGCGCGCTAATTGGCGACGTTAATCAGGTGCTCACCTACGGCGGCACCTTCGGCTATCCGGGCCTCGAGTCCCGGCCGGAGGGCAAGCTTCGGCTGCAGTTCGAGGGGAATCCGATCGGCTACGTCGTCGAGCGGGCCGGCGGGCGCTCCTCGAACGGTGCGCAGTCGCTACTGTCCGTCGAACCCGACGACCTCCACGACCGGACGCCGGTTCACATCGGCAACGGGGAGCTGATCGACCGGCTCGAGGACGCGCTCGCGTAGCCGGCGAGCGGAGCGGGGGCGTCACAACTCACTTCGACTCGCCTCGATTTTCGCCTTCCCCGTCGATCCAGGCCGCGGTGAGGGCGACGTAGAGGCCGACTCCGCCGAGCAGGAGGCCGTAAAACGCCCAGCGGGGCCACCCGTTCTCGAGGAACCACAGCGTCAGGAACAGGACCCACAGCGAGACGGCGAGCAGGTCCACGAGAATGCGTAGGGCACCGCTCGTGACGGCGTTGAGGCCCCGTCGAGCGCGTCCGGTTCTCGAGGTGCGAGGGGTATCGTTACTCATGCTGCGTCGGTCGGTCGTATCGGCGCGGTGCGGTTCGTCGGCGATCAGAAGTGGTAGCCATGTTGTTCGGTCAGTCGATAGGCCCCGACACCCCAGACGTAGCTCTGTCCGGGCCACCAGGTGCGGGCGTTGTTGAAGCCCGCAATGAGGACGTCGTCGTCCTCGCCCTCCGGGTCGCGGTGATAGCTCACGGAGCCGCTGTCGCCGTCGGTCAGGTCCATCTCGCCGCCCCAGCGGATCTGTCCGCGGCGACAGAACTCGTCGGTGAAACAGGTCACCGCGTCGACCCCCTGGATCTTCCCCGTCGTGTGGCCGGACAGCGCGCCGACTTTCTCGAGTTCCGCGTCCTGGGCGACGAGATCGGCGAGGCCGAACTTGGTAAACTGGCCCCGAACTCGGGGTTGTCTCGGCGTCTCGATCCGGCTGGTGGGCTCGACTCGGCCGGTCGGCTCGACGGCGGCGACGTCCTCGGCGGGATGGTAGCGTGCGACGGTGCCCAGTTCGATGGCGTCTCGCTCCTCGCGAGGAAGGTGGAGTGTGCCGTCGGTTGTGTCGTGGTCGTCCATGAACGCGTGTTCGGCCGTCACGAAAAACTGGCGCTGCCCGTCGGGGTGATACAGCGCCGGCCCGAGCGTCGCCATGCTTGAGGGGGTTTCGCAGGCGACGCCGCTCGGGACTCCGCCGTCCAAGATGGAATCGGCGAATCGCGGTTCGCGGTGCTCCGGACCGTTCTGAATTTCGTCGACGTCGATGATCGTTTCGGCCTTGATATCGATTCCCTCGGCGAGTTCGCCGACCATCTCGGAGACGGAGTGGCCGTCGCCCGAGACGCCGACGGAGACGGTGGCGGTCCCGCTTTCGTGGTCGCCGGGAACGACTGCGCTGCCGAGATAGCCGGTAAAGGCGATCCGGGCCAGCCGTTGATTCAGTTCGAAGGCGGACTCGACGGCGGCGTACCACTCCGCGGGGACCGTCCGGGTTCGTTCCCGTATCGACCACGGGTCGTCGGGGTCCTCCCTGACGAGGGCCGTGACCACGGGCACCTCGCCGTCGTCCGCCGCGAGGAAGTCGTCGACGCCGAGCCACGTGGCCATTCCGAGGGCGTACCCGCCGCTGACGAGGGTCCGAAGGAACGAACGCCTGTCCATTCCGCGATTGATTCGGTCTCGAACCGTTGCGAGTCGCTGGGCTGACTGCTCGGTGTGCGCCTCAGACATATCGCGATACTGATCCTCGCTACTGTCCCGTTCCGCCACTGCAATCCGTCGAACGGACCGACCGCAGGCGTCGCGGATCGGAATCGGTAACCGTCGGAATACACGTCGAAATCGAGCAAAGGGATTCTGCCTGCAGGTGCCGCCGCCGGAACTGCCGCCGCCGTCGGCGACGGCAGCCGGATATAATGGCTGCACGACTAAACGCGAGCGTTCGTGACACGCGGCCGATCAGTACTGTCCGTCTCCGTGTTGGTGACCGCGGAGACGCGACGCACTCTCGATCGGTTCGCGCCGCGACCGCGAGTCTCCTCCTCATCCGCTCGCGGCGACCTCCGGATCGGTGGCGATCGACCCGGCGCGAACCGCTCTCTCCTCCGACTGTGTCGTCAGCGTTCCCGAGCTGATCGGCCCGCAACTCGACCCGCCGCGGCGAAAACGGTATCCCGCCGCCCGACACAGGTGGGAGCATGCGAGTTCGTATCGCGGCTGGTGCCGACGACGACGAGGCGGTGGCGATCGCCACCGCTCTCGCCGAGTACCTCGACGAATCGGTCTCGGTGTACGTCGGCGACGAACCGGAGCCCACGGCGGTCCACGACTTCGAGGAAGACGCGGTCGCCCCGACCGACGGCGGTCCGACCGCGTGGAACGACGAGCGTGATCGACCCGACGCCGATCGCGGTGACGCCGATCTCGGGCCGACCGAACGCGAGGAGCGGTTGTGGGACGAGATCGACGATATCCTCGAGGGGGGTCCCGAGAAGTACAGGGACCAGCTCCCCGAGCAGGGAAAGCTGTTCGTCCGCGACCGGCTCGAGCTGTGGTTCTCCGGCGAGGACAGCGAGATACGATTCGAGGACGGCAAATTCGCGGCGTTCGACGACTGGCATCCCAGCGGTGCGGGGACCGACGATGTCGGGGATGATGAGAGCGGGGACAGCGATGGCGGGGAGGGACCCGACGCTGGCGGGGACAGCGATGACGGAGCCGCTGCTGACGGCGACCGATTGCCGGCGGACGGGCTCATCACGGCCGCGGCGACGTTCGAGGGCCGGGACGTCCACGTCATGGCTAACGACTACACCGTCAAACGGGGCAGCATGGCCGCCAAGGGCGTCGAGAAGTTCCTCCGGATGCAACAGCGCGCGCTCAAGACGGGCAATCCGGTGTTCTACCTGATGGACTCCTCGGGCGGCCGGATCGATCAGCAGACCGGCTTCTTCGCGAACCGAGAGGGGATCGGGAAGTACTACTACAATCACTCGATGCTCTCCGGCCGGGTGCCCCAGATCTGCGTGCTCTACGGCCCCTCTATCGCCGGTGCGGCCTACACGCCGGTCTTCGCGGACTTCACGATCATGGTCGAGGGGATGTCCGCGATGGCGATCGCCTCCCCGCGAATGGTGCGGATGGTCACCGGCGAGGAGATCGACCTGCAGGAACTCGGCGGCCCGCAGGTCCACATGCGGGAGTCGGGCTCGGCGGACCTGATCGCGAGGGACGAGGAACACGCGCGCGAACTGGTGGCCCAACTGATCACCTACTTGCCGGACAACGCGGACGAGAAACCGCCGAAACGGGAGCCGACGCCCCCGGCGAAGTCTCCCGCTGGAATCGACGCGATCGTTCCCCAGCAGCCGAACAAAGGATACGACATGACCGACGTCATCGACCGGTTGGTCGATGAAGGGTCGTACTTCGAATTACGGCCCGATTACGGCCCGGAGATCATCACGGCCTACGCCCGGATCGACGGCCGTCCGGTCGGTATCGTCGCCAATCAGCCCGCCCACCGCGCCGGCGCTATCTTCCCCGACGCGGCCGAGAAGGCCGCGGAGTTCGTCTGGAAGTCGGACGCGTTCAATATCCCCTTACTCTACCTCTGTGATACCCCCGGCTTCATGGCCGGCTCACAGGTCGAGAAGGACGGCATTCTCGAGCAGGGAAAGAAGCTGATCTACGCGACCTCGTCGGCGACGGTCCCCAAACAGACCGTCGTCGTCCGCAAGGCCTACGGCGCGGGAATTTACGCGATGGGCGGCCCGGCCTACGATCCCGAGAGCGTCATCGGCCTCCCGTCGGGCGAGATCGCCATCATGGGTCCCGAAGCGGCGGTCAACGCGGTCTATGCACGCAAACTGGCCGAAATCGACGACCCCGAGGAGCGCGAGCGGACGGAGGAACGGCTCCGCGAGGAGTACCGCGAGGACATCGACGTCCATCGGATGGCCAGCGAGGTCGTTATCGACGAACTCGTCCCGCCGAGCACGCTGCGCGAGGAACTGGCCGCTCGCTTCGATTTCTACGCCGACGTCGAGAAGTCCCTGCCGGACAAGAAACACGGGACGATTCTCTGAGCCGGCGATCGGTTCGATCCCGACGGATTTGACCCTCGGCTCAAGGGCACCGCCGGTCGCGTCGGGTGACCGAGATCACGGCAACTGCGTCGAGAAAGCCAGCAATTATCCCTCTTCTCTCCCTGTGATCCACCGATGTCTGACTCGGACGCTGCCGACGATAGTGTACCGTCACGATTGGGCCGCTTCCTCTTCGGGAGCGCGCTGGTCGCCCTCGCGGTTCGCAATCTCACGAACCTCGAGGGTCGGGTCGCCTACGCGGACGCGAAGGGCGTTCCGGCCGCGAATTCGCTCGTCCCGGCGGCGAGCGGGCTCCTGCTCGGCGGGGGCATCGGAATCGGTCTCTGGCGGCTTCCGAAGCTGTCTGCCGGAAGTGTGATCGCGTTCTTCGCGGGAGTCACGCCCGTCATGCACGATTTCTGGAACGTCGACTCCGAGTCGCGCGGTGAAGAACTCACGTCCTTCCTGCAGAACCTCGCACTACTCGGCGCTGCGGTCGCCTTCTTCAAGCGCGCACGCGAGAACTGACGAATCGCTCGAAACGGTTCCGTTGACGAATCGTTCCAAACGGTATCCGTTCGCTTCTCGCGTCGGACGGCGATTCACGGTGTCGGGTAGGCCGTGATTGACACGGATACCGTCCAGTGAACCGCTCGTCCATCAGTTTGTACTCGCTCGCGGCCCCGCTCTCTCTCTCTCTCGAGGTCGACCGACAGTTACGACGCCTTACCGATGGCGGTTGCCGGCCTATGACTGACATAACAATACATCGAACGCTGGAACTGGAGCGTACTCCCAGCGGCACGGCTCCGGTTCGACTCCGGGAGGGAGGCTATGAGTTCCGAGGGCGCGTTCTTTCGCCGCCGCCTGCCCGGCGACGTCACGCCGGTCGACCTCGAGCGACTGTGCTGGGCGCTCGTCGCGCTTGCCCTGATCGCGGACGTCGTGACGACCTTTGTCGGCCTCCATCTCGGACTGTCCGAGTCGAACCCGGCCGCCCGCGGAGCGATCGAAGGCTACGGCCTGGCCGGGATGCTCACGCTGAAGGCGTTTGCGATCGGCGTCGGCCTCGTCTGTCGCCCGCTCCTCGAACAGGCGTACCGTCCGATCGTCCCGGCGGGGCTCGCGGTGCCGTGGCTGGTCGCCGCGATGGTGAACCTGTACATGATTTCGATCGTTCTCTGATCGCTCGACCACCGGTGAAGAGCGGCCGGCGGCTGCGACGCGGACGAACCGCGCTCGTTCGTTCCACGCGTCTCCGAGTTTATACGGGATACCGGCAGAAGTGACGCTATGGCTCGCTCTCGAACGTCGACTCGACGACAGTGGCTCCGTCGCGGGACGTCACTCGGCCTCGTCGGTCTGGCAGGCTGTCTGAATCCGTTCGCTGACTCGACGGGAATCGAATTTCCACCCGGGCTGACCTCCGACGGCGTCGACGACCCCGACGCGCTTCTCGAGGCGCACGGAGAGGCCGTGACAGCGACGTCTTTTACCGGCGAATACGACCGTCAACTCTCCGTGGACGTCCCGGAGGTCGACGACTCCAGAGAGTCACCGGTGACGATGGATGCGTTCGATATCCGAGCCGAACCGAGCGCAGAACGCGTCGTGCGATCACGGCGCGGCGGCGGCCCCACCCCCTCGCTGGAGCGGGTGATCTACATCGACGGCGACTATCGAGCGACCGATCATCCGGGTCCCCTCACGCAGGGCTCGGCCGAGAGCCTCATCGAGGACTCGCTCGAGCCGATCGGTGACTGGCTGCTCGAGGCCGTCGCTGAATACCGTGGAACGCGATCGAACGAGACGGGCCCCCTTCACGAGTACCGTCTCTCGGGGATCGATTCCGAGCGGATCCCGCGAGAGTTTCCGGACGGCGAGACCGACGGTGACGGACTCGTTCTCGTCGACGAGAAGGGGCGCATCCATCGATATCGGACGACACAGAGCGGGCAAAACGATGAGATCGCGATGGAACTCGGGATCGAGTTCGAATTCGGTCGGTTCGGAGAGACGACCGTCGAAGAACCCGCGGGGGTCGAAGCGGTCGGGCCGGACGGCTATCAGGTGATCGAGCCGGGAACGCGGATCGAACTCGAGGCACAGACCACCGACTGGGTCGGCATCGCGCCGTCGAAAATCGAAGGGTTCGAGAACCCGCCGTTCGCACTCGAGGCGGGAGAATCCTACGAAATCGGGTGGGCTGCGGGAGACGGCGGAACACACAATCTCGAGATCGTGGATGCAGACGGTACTGTCGTCGGCGATCTCGCAACTAAGCGGATCCACGGGCGAGACGGCGAACGGTGGTTCGAATTCACTGCGACCGAAGAGATGGCAGCGTACAGCTGCGGGCCGGACGGTACGACGGGAACGATCGCGGTTTACTAACCCAAATCGGACGGATCGATGCCGTCGGCACACTGTCGCCCGTTCGTGGCTGTGGACGGCCGGTCGGCTGCCGATCCCTCGTGATCACGAACTCCGCTCTGCGACGCGTCGCCACTCCTGTACCTCCTCGAGGATCGCGTCCCACTGCTCGGGCCGACCCGGAATCTCGCCGCCCGTCAGGCGCTCTCGTTCGGCCTCGAGTCGCTCGCGAATCCGCGCCGGCTCCTCGACGTTCCAGAAGGCGAGTTCCGAGCCGCTGGCCGTCTCGATCGTGACGGTGCCGTAGCCGACGAGCCGGCCGATCGGGTCCTGTTCGACGGTCGTGTTCTGGATCCGCTCGAGGGAGACGGTTCGAACCCGGATCCCGAGAACGCCGTGGCGGGTCGCGGCCACCGAATTCGTGACGACGAACGCCGTCCGCGAGACGCGGGCGTACTGCCACAGCGCCGGCGCGACGATGATCGGAATCCCGACGGCTACGAGGGCCGGGAGCACCTCGGTGACGACTGCGGCCAGCACCGCCAGCGTTCCGACGAGTGCGAACGCCGCCCACGGCAGGACGGTCTGGATTCGCGGGCTACCGTGCCAGCGGATCCGCTCGCCGTCCGCGGACTCGAGCGGGAGCCAGTCCGGGACCGCCGTCGGATCGCCGGAAGCGGCCGTCGCGTCGGACGACTCCACCGACTCCGCCGCCGAATCAGACGGATTCGTCCGTGTCATACTCGTTTCTCCGTCGATCGTCTTTCCGATCGGCCGTTCGATCGTCGCTCCGGCCGGCCGTTCCATCGTTACTCCGGTCGGCGTCACCACCGTTCGCTCGAACGGATCGGTCGTCCCCGACGGCCTCCCGAATCGCTCGCAGTTCGGTGAGGATCGCCGCGAGCGTGTCCTCGCTCGAGTGGCCGTCCGCGGGCTCGCCGCGGTTGCGGTCGACCCGTTCGCTGATAGTTCGTTGGACGGCTTTCGGGTCCGGCACGGATTTGAAGGCCATTTCGACGCCCGAGCCACCGGCAGTGCTGACCTCGACGTTCCCGTAGCCGAAGTGGGCTCCGAGGGCGCTCTGGCTGTAGGAGATGTCCTGTACCTTCTCGTGTTCGATCCGCTTGACGTCTCGGGAGAGCACGCCGGTCTTCGCGTACAGCGCGCGGTTCGTCACGACGTAGTGGGTGTTGGTCACGCGGAGGTACTCGCTCGCGATGATGACGATCCCGATCAGGACGATCGCGAGCGGGATTCCGATCGCAAACGCCGGGATGAGGGTTCGGCGGTCCGGACCGCCGGCCCAGACGATTTCTTCGTCGCCGTCCAGCGAGAGCCACTCGAGGTCGGCGGGGTCGACGCCGTCGGTTTCGATTCCGGCGCTCATCGTGCGTCCTCCCCGTCGTCGGCCGCGCGCTCGCGTTTCAGCGAGAGCACGGTCCGGTCGAACTCGCAGACGAGGGGTTCGTCCGGATCGTTCGTTTTGAACGCCTCGACGTGCATCGTGACGATCCCGCGCTCGCCGTCGCTGGTCTCGCGCTTGTCGGTGACCGTCGACTCGGCGCGGATCGTATCGCCGTGAAAGACCGGGTTCGGGTGTTCAACGTTATCGTATGAGAGGTTCGCGACGATCGTTCCGTCGGTCGTCTCCGGAATCGAGACGCCCACGGCCAGGCTCATCGTGTAGAGGCCGTTGACCAGCCGCTCGCCGAACTCGGTGTCGGCCGCGAACTCCCCGTCGAGGTGGAGGGGCTGCTGGTTCATCGTCATATCGCAAAAGCGCTGGTTGTCGCTCTCGGAGATCGTCCGCCGGCGATCGTGGGCGATGGTCTCGCCGACGGCGAACTCCTCGTAGTACAGTCCCGTCATAGGTCCGGAGTCACACAGTACCTACAAAAGCGTGGTGTCGGGCTCGAGCGATGTGCGGCTAAACACGATCCGTTCGGCGCTCGAGTGGTCCGCGGAGTCGAACGTGTGTAAATTCGAACATTTGTGGTTCCTGCAAACGTACGCAGTTCCGTTTCTCCGACATCTGAGCGACCGGTTTGGAATTATCTTATTTTCACACAAGACTAATGTTATTTACGGATCAGTATCCAGTATGGTCTCTCGAGAGCTGTCCGCCCAGATCGGCACAATTTCCGTCGCGTTCCTCGTATTGCTCGTCGCCGCGTACTTCGATGTGGGAGTCGGGACGGGACCGGCTGCGGTCGCGGTGGCCCTGCTTTTCAACGGTCTTGTTTTCGGCGGTGCACACCTCTATCTCGCCCTTCGAGGCGACGACGGGATGATTCCGGTCGAGGCACGATGGCGCTATGTGGCGATGCTCGGCGGGCTACTCGGTGGCGGAGTGCTCGTCTACGGCGGCGACCGAACGATCGCGGCCGTTACACTCAATACGATCGGAATCGCGGTTATGGCGCTTGCCGTCAGTAGTTATCTCGTCACCGAAACGATCGCCAGCTACCGCGACACCCGCGCGGAGTAAGCGAGGAGGAGGCTGTATCCGCGCCAGTTCTCGAGCCTGTTCGAAAATCGACATCGAACTACTGTTTAGCGCGACGTTATTCGACCATCTCCGACTCCTCGCCAGCGTCCTGCTGGACCCAGATCGTCTTCGTGTTGACGAACTCCCGAATGCCGTGTTGCGCGAGTTCTCGCCCGTAGCCCGAGTCTTTCACCCCGCCGAAGGGGAGTCGGGGATCGGACTTCACGAGTTCGTTGACGAACGCCAGCCCCGACTCGAACTGCCGGGCGACGCGCTCGCCGCGCTCTACGTCCGCCGTCCAGACGCTCGCGCCGAGTCCGAATCGGGTGTCGTTGGCCTTCTCGATGGCGGCTTCCTCGTCGGGGACCCGGAAGACCGTAGCCACGGGGCCGAACAGTTCCTCCCGGTCCGCGGGCGCGTTTTCGGGAACGTCGGTGAGCACCGTCGGCGGGTAGAACGCCCCGTCGCGATCCATCGGTTCGCCGCCGAGTTCGAGTTCGCCGCCCTGCTCGAGCGTCTCCTCGACCTGTCCGTGGAGGTCTTCCATGAGGTCCTCGCGGGCCTGCGGGCCGATGTCGGTGTCCTCGTTCATCGGATCACCGACGGTCTGGGCCGCCATCTCGTCGGCGAACCGGTCGAGGAACTCGTCGTAGACGTCGTCGACCACGATGAAGCGCTTGGCCGCGATACAGGACTGGCCGTTGTTGATGAGTCGGGCCTGCACCGCCGTCTCGACGGTTTCGTCCATCGGCGCGTCCTCGAGGACGACGAAGGGGTCGCTCCCGCCCAGCTCGAGGACGCTCTTCGTGAGCTGGCTGCCGGCGGTCTCGGCGACGGCCCGGCCCGCGCCGTCGCTGCCGGTGAGGGTGACGCCGGCGATGCGGTCGTCCTCGATCACGGTATCGATCTCGTCGGAACTGATCAGGAGCGACGTGAACGCGCCCTCGGGGAATCCCGCCTGCTCGAAGATGTCCTCGATGGCCCGCGCGCAGCCGGGGACGTTCGAGGCGTGTTTCAGCAGGCCGACGTTGCCCGCGGCGAGATTGGGGGCGGCGAAGCGGAACACCTGCCAGAAGGGGAAGTTCCAGGGCATGATCGCCAGCACCGGCCCCAGCGGCTGGTAGGCGACGACCGTGCGCGCGCTCTCGTCGCTCGCGATCACCTCGTCCTGCAGGTGTTCGGCGGCGGTCTCGGCGTAGTAGTCACAGACCCACGCGCACTTTTCGACCTCGTCGCGGGCCTGGCCGATGGGTTTCCCCATCTCTTCGGTCATCAGTTCGGCGTAGTCCTCTTCGTTCTCCCGCAAGACCTCAGCCGCTTTCGCCAGGAGTCGCTGGCGCGTCTCGATCGGCGTCTCGCTCCACTCCTCGAAGGTCTCGCTCGCCCGCCGAACGTGTTCGTCTCGCTCCTCGTTCGACGTCTCCTCGAAACTATCGACCACGTCTCCCGTCGCCGGATTGGTACTCTCGATGGACACGTGACGACCGACCACGACGAACCGCTTAGTACGTAGGGCTGCCCACTACGGGCGTCACAGTTCGTCACGGTCGTTCGTCTCACACAACTCCTATTGACGTCGAGCCCCTAGCGATGACAATGTCAACCTACACGTACCGCGACGACTCACACCCGCCGCCCGAGCGGCAAAAGATGGTCCTCTTCTGCCCCGAGTGCAGTCACGAGGGTCCCCTCTCTGACGACTGGGATGTCACGACGACCGGAAGCGATCGACTGCTCGTCTGCCCCGACTGCGGAACGACCGTCGACCGGCGGTCGCGATCCCGCTCCGACCTCCTCGAAGCGACGTAGCTCGAGTCCACCCCACTCGCTCCCGTCCCGGTCATCCCGCCCCACTCGTCCCTTCCCCGGCCGTTCCGTCTCGCTCGTCCGTTTTCTGGTCTCACTCGTCCATTTTCTCTCGCCGCTCGCGCTCGAGCCAACGACTTTGGCCGTGGACGACCGACCGAGCGGTATGGCCCGCAGAAGCGTCCTGTTCACCCCCGGCGATCGCCCCGAAATGTGCCGAAAAGCGCCCGATTCCGGCGCGGACGTCATCATCTTCGATCTCGAGGACGCCGTCGCCCCACAACGCAAGGCCGAGGCCCGCGAGACTGTTCGAGACGTGCTGTCGGATCCCGACTTCGATCCGGACTGCGAGGTCTGCGTTCGGGTCAACGCGATCGACGCGGCTGCAGGGACAGCCGTAGCGGACGATCTCGAGGGGCTGCTCGGAGACAGCGAGGGCGCCCTCGAGAGCCTCATGCTCCCGAAAGTCGACTCGCCCGACGACGTCCGTGCGCTCGTCGACGAACTCGACGACTACGACGCGTCCCTGCCCGTCTTCGCACTGCTCGAGAGCGCGGCCGGGATCCTCGCCGCGCCCGAGATCGCGGCCGTGCCCGCGACCGACGCGCTCGCGTTCGGCGCGGAGGACCTCGCGGCGGACATCGGTGCG
This sequence comes from Natrinema sp. DC36, assembly GCF_020405225.1. Lineage (NCBI taxonomy): Archaea > Methanobacteriati > Methanobacteriota > Halobacteria > Halobacteriales > Natrialbaceae > Natrinema > Natrinema sp. DC36. Next base: position 507,497 of record NZ_CP084472.1, on the reverse strand, counting down.
ACGCGGTCCGCGGAGGGTCTCGAGGTACTCTACGCACGCGAGCGGGTCGTCATCGCCGCGGCCGCGAACGACTGCACGGCGATCGACACCCTCGTCACCGACTTCGAGAACGAGGAGCAACTCCGCGAAGACGCCGACCGCTCCGTTCGACTCGGCTACGACGGCAAGCTGGCGATTCACCCCGCACAGATCGGGCCGATCAACGAGGCGTTCACGCCGTCGGCCGAGGAACGGGAGTGGGCCGACCGCGTGTTCGAAGCCAAACGCGAGGCCGACGCCGAGGGACGGGGCGTCTTCGCGGTCGACGGCGAGATGATCGACGCGCCGCTGATCGCACGCGCCGAGCGAATCCGAGATCGGGGCGAGGCGGCCGGGAATCGGTGACCGAATGGCCAATATAAAAGGCAATTACGCCGCGCCGATTGGATGAACGACGCATTCCGTGATAGACATTCGCTACGCTTATCCCCCGGTCGCCGAAATCATCCGTGTATGAGCGAGGATGTCAACCCGTTCGAGAGCCTGCAATCGCAGATAGACGATGCCGCAGCCGTTCTCGACGTGGGCGACGACGTGATCGAGCGGCTCAAACACCCCGAACGTGTCCTCGAGACCAACCTCACGATCGAACGCGACGACGGAACGCTCGAGCGGTTCACGGCGTTCCGCTCGCAGTTCAACGGCGACCGCGGCCCGTACAAGGGCGGCATCCGGTATCACCCGCAGGTCTCCCGCGACGAGGTCAGGGCGCTGTCGGGCTGGATGACCTACAAGACCGCAATCGTCGACATCCCCCTCGGCGGCGGTAAAGGCGGCATTATTATCGACCCTGACGACTACTCCGAAGCGGAACTCGAGCGGCTCACCCGCTCGTTCGCGAAAGAACTGCGCCCCCTGATCGGCGAAGACCGCGATATCCCCGCGCCCGACGTGAACACGGGCCAGCGGGAGATGAATTGGATCAAAGACACCTACGAGACCCTCGAGAACACGACCGAACCGGGCGTCATCACGGGCAAGGCGCTCGACTCCGGCGGCAGCGAGGGCCGCGTCGAGGCGACCGGCCGCTCGACGGTTATCGCCGCGCGCGAGGCGTTCGACTACCTCGATAAAGACCTCGAGGGCGCGACCGTCGCCGTGCAGGGCTACGGCAACGCGGGCTGGATCGCCGCCAAACTGATCGACGAGATGGGTGCGACCGTCGTCGCTGCCAGCGACTCGTCGGGCGGTATCTACGACCCCGACGGCTTCGATCCGGTCGCGGCGAAAGACCACAAGAACGAGACGGGCAGCGTCGTCGGCTTCGGGGGACGCGAGGAGATCACGAACGAGGACGTGCTCACGCTCGACGTCGACCTGCTGATTCCGGCCGCACTCGAGAACGCTATCGATGCCGACCTCGCCGAGGACGTCAAGGCGGACGTCATTTCGGAGGCAGCGAACGGGCCACTGACCCCGAAAGCCGACGAAGTCCTCGAGGAGAAGGACGTCTTCGTCATCCCGGACATCCTCGCGAACGCCGGCGGCGTCACCGTCTCCTACTTCGAGTGGGTGCAGAACCGCCAGCGCTTCTACTGGTCGGAGGAGCGCGTCAACGAGGAACTCGAGACGGTCATCGTCGACGCCTTCGACGCGCTGGTCGACACCTACGAACGACACGACCTCGAGAACCCCCGGACCGCGGCCTACGTCGTCGCGATCCAGCGCGTCGCTGACGCCTTCGCGGAAGCCGGAAGCTGGCCCTAACCCGGGTTCGATGGCCGTTTGCGCGACTCGGGCAGTAGTTTCGGCGAGCGCTTTCCCGTCCGTTCCGTCGACTCTTTCTCTCCGCGGAGGTCTGCCGAAATGGTCCGATACGTTCGACTCAGGGATCTCCAACCACCCGTATTCGTGGCGAACGTTACTGGGAAATCATTTCATATTGACAGACTGTCGTCGTTCCAATAAACACTTACCACCTGAATCACCATATGGTGGGAAATGGATCGACAACTGAATCGACGGAGCGTCATCGCGGGTCTCGGGGTCGCCGGCCTCGCGAGTCTGTCGGGCTGTCTGGGATTGATCGGAATGGCCGAACACGAGTCCTCGCCCGCGGGCGTCGAAGCCGCCGCCCGCGAGGAAACCGGCTACGAGCAGACCGAAATCGAGGAGCTCCCCATCGAGCGCGATGTCGGTCCCACGAACGAGACCGTCACGGTCCTCAACCACATGACCAAACACGAAAAACAGGTGAGTATCCTGGGTCTCGGCGAGCGGCGCGCCGCCATCTACAACGTGTTAACGACCCCGCAGGTCAGCATCTTCGGGCGGGAACTCAACCCCGTCGGGGAGATGTCGACGCAGGAACTCATCGACCTCGTCAGGAGCAACTACGACGGGATCAACGACATCTCCCACGAGGAAGATAGCGACGTCACGATCCTCGACCAGTCGACGACCCAGTCGCGGTTCACCGCCGACGCGACGTTCGATGGACAGGAACTCGCGGTCGATATCCACATCACCGAGGCCGTCGAGGCCGACGACGACCTGCTCGTGACCATCGGCGTCTACCCCCAGGACCTGCAGAGCCAGGAGCGGCCGAATATCACGACGCTCACCGAATCGGTGACCACCGACGTCGATCCGGACGACTCATCCGGCGGTTCCGGGGACGGCGGGAACGGCGGCTCGAACGAAAGTGATGACGGCAGCGACGCCGACAAAAGTGACGACGGCAGCGGCGACAACGAAAGCGACGACGGCGTCCTCGGGTAACGCCGTCTCGAGCGAGAGTTTCTATACAGCCTCGAGACGGTCGGTCGGCCGGTACCCGCGACGCGTGTGACTAGCTGATCGCGTCCCCCTCAGAGCCCGAGTTCTCGACCGATCACCAGATGCTGAATTTCGCTGGTTCCCTCGCCGATCTCCATGAGCTTCGCGTCGCGGTAGAACCGCTGGGGGGCGAAATCGGTGGTGTAGCCGTAGCCGCCGAGCACCTGGACGGCGTCCTCAGCGACCTCGCGGGCGGCCTCGCTGGCGTCGAGTTTCGCGAGGGCCGATTCCTTGGTAACCGGATCGCCCCGGTCGTATTTCCGGGCGGCCTGGCGGGTGAGCAGTCGCGCCCGTTCGGTCTTGCGGTACATATCGACGATCGTGTCCCGAATCGCGTCGAACTCGCAGATCGGCTGACCGAACTGCTCGCGCTCTTTGCTGTAGGCCTTCGCGTGTTCGTAGGCACCCTGTGCGAGCCCCGTCGAGAGCGCGGCGATCGAGATGCGGCCGCCGTCTAAGGTCTTCTTGGTCTGTTCCCAGCCGTCGCCCTCTTCGCCGAGCAGGCGGTCGTCGGGGAGCCGAACGGCCTCGAGCGAGATCTCGCAGGTCGGCGAGGCGTTGAGCCCCATCTTCTCCCAGGTCGTCGTCACCTCGAAACCGTCGTCCTCGCGGGGATCGACGATGAACGTCGAGATGCCGTCGTAGCCCGCGTCGGGATCCGTGACCGCCTTGACGAGGATCGAGCCGGCCTCGGAGGCGTTCGTGATGAACTGTTTGGTCCCGTCGAGTACCCACTCGTCGCCCTCCTTCCTCGCTCGGGTATCCATGTCGGATGCGTCGGAGCCGCTGTCGGGTTCGGTCAGCGCCCAGCCGCCGAGGTACTCGCCCTCCGCGAGCGGGCGCAGCCAGCGCTCTTTCTGTGCGCTCGTTCCGAACAGTTCGATGGGTTTCGAGGCGAGGGAGGTGTGGGCGACGTAGGAGAGCCCGATCGCGCCGGAGACGCGGCCGAGCTCTTCGGCGACGATCGCGTACATGAGCGTATCGCCGCCGAGACCGCCGTACGATTCGTCGATCGGGACGCCCATCATATCGAGGTCGGCGAGCTGGTCGAAGATTTCCGCGGGGAACCGGTGTTCGTCCTCGATTTCCTGGGCGATCGGTTCGACCTCGGTTTCGCAGAAGTCCCTGACGGTCTCCCGGATCATCCGGTGTTCGTCGGGTAGCTCGACGGGCATACGCAATACTTGCCGGGCTGAGGAATAAACGCACCGCCGACCGCGAACGGGCCGACCGTTACCAGCCGCGGTCGTCGTCCGACTCGCTCGAGTCGGTGTCGTCCCAACCGGTGTCGTCCTGCGAGTCGGTGTCGTCCGTATCGTTCCGCCCGTCGTCTCGAGACCGATCATAGCCCCACGGATCGGACTCGTCGTCCCAACCGCGCCCGTCCCCGTCGGGACCGTCACCACCGGAGTCCCAGCCACCGCTCGCTCCGCCGGTACGGTCCGACCCGTCGCCTCGGACCGCCGCTCGCTGCTCCGGGATCAGATCGAGTTCTGCATCCGTGTCTCCGAGGACCAACAGCGCGTAGTATCGCAGATACGTGACGATCGGCACCTGAATCAGTGCGCTGAGAAGGATGAACAGCAGGATGAGAATCGGGAGGAACAGCAGGATGAGCAGGTTCACGAACGGGATAAACAGGAGGATGAAGAGGAGAATCAGGAACGGAATCAACAGCACGAAGAGGAGCATCATCGTCGCGAAGCCGATGACCAACTGGAGCACCCAGACGAGCAGGAGGTAGACGACGTACTCCGTCCAGTGGCTGGTTAGTGTCGGCCAGAACCGTTTCCAGGCGGCGAGGACGCCGAGATCTCGCTCGAGCATCGTCGGTGCGACGAAGACGGTGGTGAACCGATCGACGATGACAAAGCCGAGCACGACCGGGATCGCGAACAGTGCTAGCAGGCCGATCAATCCCCACGCGATCCCCTCCGAGGTCGACAGCACGATCGCGGCGAGGGGACCACCGAGGAGAAGCAACGTGATCAGCCCGACTGCAACCCGGAATCCGAAGAGCCGGGCACCGCGGCCGACGTTGCGCGACGTGTAGCGACGAACGTGCACCTCGCCCGAACGCAGCGACTCGAGCAGCGTGAACTCGAACAGCGAGCTCAGGAAGAGGAATCCGAGCCCGACGACGAGAAGAATCACCCCGATTGCGATCAGTATCGGCACCCACTCGGCGAAATCGACGCTCGTCACCGGGTCGGTTCCCGTCTCCGACGGCGTTCCGCCGCCGAAACCACCGGAGAACGACGATCCGCCGAATCCGGTACCACCGACGAAGAAGGCAATGAGCGCTAATTTGAGCCACGTCCAGGGACGGACTGGCGTCAGGAAGTCTCGAGTCACGTCGATAGCGCCACTTAGATCGTCGATCGCAAACATTGCCTTCGAATAGGTTGTCTCGAGTGATAATCTTGTTGTTCTGTCAATAGTCGCGCCGTCGGCGTCGAATCGCGCTCCGAGTTCGGAATCCGTGCTCCGGGCCCGGAACTCCCACACAGGCCCGGAATCCGCGCATGGGACGCCGACCGCCAACGCGGGACACGTCCGACCGATATCAGTTCGGGACGCATTTAACGCCGACGCTCCTGACTGAAACGTATGGACATCCGCCGGCTCGCACGAGGGACCGTCGAGTGGAGCCGCATCGAGCGCGTCGTCCGGACGCTGGCGGACCGCTACGACCGCGAGTGCGTCCGCGTGGAGTTCCTCGAGGCCGACAACTGGCTCTCGACCCCGTGCGTTATCGACGACGAGTGGTTCGTCAAGATCGTCTCCCGGCAGAACGCGCTGGTCCACGCGGTGTTGACGACCGGTCGGAACGTCGGCGCGTTCTCCTCCGGGACTGAGGGCTTTTTCGACCGGTTCGACACCCCCCGCGAAATGGTCGAACACGAGTACGATGCGACCGAGCGCATGCAGGAGATCGGCGTCAACGCGCCTCGCCCGATCGACGCCTTCGAGGTCAACGGGCTCGGCGTGCTCGTCCTCGAGTATCTCCCCGAGTTCGAGTCGCTCGATGACGTCCCGGACGACGTCGTCACCGAGCGAGCCCCCGAACTGTTCGCGATGCTCGCCACCCTCCACGAGCACGGGCTCGCCCACGGCGATCTGCGGGCCGAAAACATCCTGCTCTGTGACGGCGAGTTCTACTTCATCGATGCGACCAGCGTCCACGAGGACCGCGTTGACGAAACGACCGCGTACGATCTGGCCTGCGCGCTGGCCGTCCTCGAGCCCCGAATCGGTTCCCGAGACGCCGTCGACGCGGCCGCGACGGTCTACGACCCGGCGAGACTGCTCTCGGCGCGGGAGTTCCTCGATTTCGTCCGCCTGCGCCCCGACCACGAGTTCGACTCGACGACGCTCCGCAGCGAACTCGAGAAGGCGGCCGATCTCGGCGAGTAGTGGCCCGCGTTCGAGTCCGTTTCGAGACCGTCGGCGATCGGGATCCGGCCGTCGCCGATCGCTGAGGACTGGAGCCCCATCGCCGGCGGACCGGCCAGTGCAGGCACCACGAGTTTTCGCAACCTGGCGCTACGCCGACGCATGTGCGCGACGTTCACCGACGACGACGTCGGCAAGCGGGTCGAAACCGCCGGCGGCGACCTGCTGGGAACCGTTCGGATGACCGAGGCCGAAACGGCCTACGTCGACGCGAACGAAGGGGCGACGGGGACGATCCGGGCGATCCTCGAGTGGGAGACCGACGAGGAGATCGTTCCGATGGACGAGAGCGCCGTTAGCGAGATCACCGAGACCGCGATCCGGCTCGAGGACGAGCGCTCGTCGCCGGCGGAACCGGCCGGGGAAGGTACCGACCCGGTCATCGAGCGCAACGAGCGTACCGAGGGGCGAGACGATAGCGACGAGCAGCGGACGCTGGGTTCGCAACCGGGTGCGCCCGACGAGCCGGCCTCGAGCGAGGAGGGTCGGACGGGACAGGGCCTCGAGCCGTCGACCGAGGGAATGACGGAAGCGGGCGACGAGCGGCATCCGGATACCGAGGAGGCCCCGCCGGAGGGAGACCGGACGGTTACGAAAGACCGCGGCGAGGACGAGGATCGATAATTGTGAGTGGCTATGGAGCAGGTGTTCGAGGGGACTTGGAAGGAAACGGACGCATTCTGCTATCGTGGCAACAGGGAATCGCCACGCCCTCCCCAGCCGATTCGCTCACTAGCGTTCGCTCATCCCTCGCACGACGTTTCGCCGCGCTTCATTGGCATTCACCGCGGCACAGCGCGCGCCACCGCACGCCGGTTGATCGATCCGAAGTGATCTCAAATCTCTCTCCTTACTGCATCCGGCCGTCTTGAAAAACGAGAGTTGTAGGCTATCGGTCCTCGAGCGTTCTCCCGACCGAACGCGAAAAAGCGTCGTTCGAATTCAGGCGCGGGCTCGCGTCTGTTCTGGCGTGTCGGCCTTGTTGTTGGCGTAGGCGTTGTAGGCCGAGAGGGCGGCGACGAGCAGGCCGGTGATCGCGGTCCCGGTCGCGAGCTCGTTGCTTCCCATCTCGATGAACGAGGGCGAGACGAGTGCCCACAGCCCGAGCAGGACCGCGAGCGATGCGACGCCGACGCTCGCCAATCGATCCCTCGAGAGGCGGACGAAGTTGTAGCCCGCGGCGAGGAAAATCGCCGTTCCGACGAGGGTGTCGTTCCAGATCGCCGCGTCCGTGGCCTCGAAGAGGAATGGGGAGGCGACGAGGTAGAGCCCGAGCAGCGCGACGAGGGCGCTCAGCCACTGCATCGCGTCCGTATTCAGTGAGTTGTAATCGGTCCGGGTATCGCGGCCGGTTTCGGTGTTCGGTGTGTCACTCATTTGTTACTCACTCGAAGGTAGCGGCCTTTCGAGCAAAACGTGCGTGCCTGCACCTGTCGGGAAATTCGCCGACTGGAATTTACACGTTATTGGCCAGTTCAGGGCTTCGTGTGGCTCAATCAGCTCTCTTCGTCAGCTATCGACCGACTGGCACGGTGGGTCGAACGCCGGAGCGCCGTCGGTGTTCACGCGTCTACCACGGATGGACTCGAGTGAACGAACAGCGGCGTTTCGGGTGCCGAATGCTCCAGTCCATTCGCGATATGTGAACCACCATCAGGATTTTCACGATGCCCGCCGTTCTCTCTCGTATGAGCCAGCAACGCACCGAACGGGGACGCGGCCACTACATCGGCGGCGAGTGGACCGACGGGAACGGCGCGGAACAGGGCCCCGCGAGCGATCGGACAGAGTCCGACGGCGAACGGACGTTCGAGAGCGAGAACCCCGCGACCGGGAAGCCGCTGGCGACCTTCCAGCGCGGGACGGCGGCCGACGTCGATGCGGCCCTCGCGGCCGCCGAATCGGCCGCCGAAGCGTGGCGCTCCCTGTCCTACATCGACCGCGCGGAGTATCTCTGGGACATCTACCACGAACTTCGGGACCGCCACGACGAGTTGGGGGAAATCGTCTCGAAGGAGTGCGGCAAGGAAATCTCGGAGGGAAAAGCCGACGTCACCGAGGCCTGGCACATGGTCGAGTGGGCGGCGGGCAACGCGCGCCACCCGCACGGGGACGTCGTCCCGAGCGAGATCGGCAGCAAGGACGCCTACATGCGCCGGAAGCCGCGCGGCGTCGTCGGCTGCATCACGCCGTGGAACTTCCCGGTCGCGATCCCGTTCTGGCACATGGCCATCGCCCTGGTCGAGGGCAACACCGTCGTCTGGAAGCCCGCCGAGCAGACCCCGTGGTGCGGGCAGATCATCGCCGAAATGTTCGAGGAGAGCGGGATCCCCGACGGCGTCTTCAACATGGTCCAGGGCTTCGGCGACGCCGGCGCGGCGATCGCGGACGACGAGCGCGTCGATACCGTCCTCTTCACCGGTTCCGCCGAGGTCGGCCACGAGATCGCCGGCAAAGTCGGCGGCGAACCCGGCAAACTCGCGGCCTGCGAGATGGGCGGCAAGAACGGAATCGTCATCACCGAGGAGGCGGATCTCGACATCGCCGTCCACGCCGCGATCATGTCGAGTTTCAAGACGACCGGCCAGCGCTGCGTCTCGAGCGAGCGCCTGATCGTTCACGAGGATGTCTACGACGAGTTCAAAGCCCGATTCGTCGACATCGCCGAGGACATCGCGGTCGGCGATCCGCTCGCGGAAGACACGTTCATGGGACCGGCGATCGAGGCCGACCACGTCGAGAAGATCCGCCGGCACAACGACCTCGCCCGCGAGGAGGGTGCGAACGTCCTCGTCGATCGATTCGAACTCGCGGACGAGGAGATTCCGGACGGCTCCGAAGACGGGGCGGCCACTGCCGCCGATGGTGAGCGTCGCGCTAGCTACGCGAACGGCCACTGGGTCGGCCCGTTCGTCTACGAGATCGACTACGAGTCCGACCTGCGCTGTCTGAACGAGGAGTGTTTCGGCCCCCACGTCGCCCTCATCGAGTACTCGGGCGATATCGAGGACGCAGTCGAGATTCACAACGACACCCCCTACGGACTGGCGGGCGCGATCATTTCGGAGGACTACCGCCAGCTCAACTACTTCCGAGACCGCGCCGAAATCGGGCTCGCGTACGCGAACCTGCCGTGTATCGGCGCGGAGGTCCAGCTTCCCTTCGGCGGCGTCAAGAAGTCCGGTAACGGCTACCCGAGCGCCCGCGAGGCCATCGAAGCCGTCACCGAGCGGACGGCGTGGACGATGAACAACTCCAGAGAGATCGAGATGGCACAGGGGTTGTCGGCCGATATCAAGACGACTGAGGACTGATAACAGTCGGCGAACTGTCAGCGCCGCACCGATACGTCGCTCGCTTCCCCACCAGTAGCAACGAACCACTCCACTTTCATTTTCTACCTCCGAACGAATCGCTTATCCGGGGATTCGTGGAAGGGAGGAGTACATGAAGGCAGTCGTTCTCGCGGCGGGTCAAGGGACGCGGATGCGACCGTTGTCAGAATCGGTTCCGAAACCCATGCTACCGGTCGCCGATCGACCGCTCGCGGCCCACACCGTCGACGCGGCAGTCGACGCCGGAGCCGACGAAATCGTCCTCGTAATCGGCTACGAAGCCGAAACGGTTCGGACTCACTTCGGTACCGAGTACCGCGGCGTCCCCGTTTCCTACGCCGTTCAGGAAGAACAGGCGGGGACCGCCGACGCGGTCAACGCCGCTCGAGACCATATCGAGGGTCCCTTCGCCGTGCTCAACGGCGACAATCTCTACGATCAGGCCGCGATCGACCGGTTGTTCGACGCCTGCCCGGCCGTGTGCGCGATCGAGGTCGACGAACCGAGCAATTACGGCGTCCTCAGTACCGACGGCGAGGACGGCCTGATAACGGAGATCGTCGAAAAGCCCGCCGATCCGCCGACGAACCTCGCCAACGCCGGGGCCTACGCCTTCCCCGCCGAAGCCCGTGAGTGGCTCGAGGTCCCCGCGAGCGAGCGCGGCGAACACGAGATCACCGACGTCGTCGCGCGGGTGATCGACGAGTACGACGTAACGCCGATCACCCTCGAGCGGTGGCTCGACGTCGGCCGACCCTGGGAGCTGCTCGAGGCCAACGAGTGGAAACTCGCGGAGATGGAGCGCCGGATCGACGGCGATGTGAGCGAGGATGCACGGCTCGAGGGAGCGGTCGTCGTCGAAGACGGCGCGACGATCGAACCCGGCGTCGTGATCGAGGGGCCGGCACTGATCCGCGAGGGCGCTGAGATCGGACCAAACGCATACGTCCGCGGCGCGACCTTAGTCGGCCCGGACGCCGAAATTGGCCATTCGGTCGAGATCAAAAACAGCGTCGTTTCCCGCGGAACGTCAGTCAGTCACCTCTCTTACGTCGGCGACAGCGTCCTCGGCCGCGACGTCAATTTCGGAGCGGGGACGAACGTGGCGAACCTCCGCCACGACGACGCAGACATTCGGTTTACGGTCAAAGGCGATCGCGTCTCGACGAACCGACGGAAGTTCGGCGTCGTCGCCGGCGACGAGGTCAAAACCGGGATCAACACGAGTCTCACACCCGGACTGAAACTCGAGACCGGAGCGACCACGAGGTCCGGCGAAACCATCGAGCGAGACCGTTGACATCCTCCCCGCCCTACAGGGCGGGCTTTCCCCCTGATTTTCCGTAAACTGTGCGCTGTATTCAGGTTCTGCGAAAGGGCTCACGTCGGTCGAACTGACTCTCCCTCGAGCGAACGGGCACGAAACTGAGATGGAAGGTGGGAGGCGAAAGGTGGGACGAGGCGGGTGCGGACGTGGTCGCTCGGTTCCCGCGGGAAACCGAGCGTGCGACGGGCCGGAGCGACGCGCTATGCCGGGTAGACGTGAAAAGCGCCTGTACCGGCATCCAAACGAATGACCTGATGAAATAAAAAGTCAGCGGTCGGTGCCCGTGGTGTCCGTGCTGTCAAAGCGGTCACGGGTGGGAGTCCTCCAGCGCTCACAGCCGCTGATCACGGAACAGTTACAGCTACCGATCACACAGCAGTCACAGCCGCCGATCCCGCAGCGCCGGGAACTCCGCTCGGACCCTCCCGACCGTTCCGGGGTCGATATCCGTCGTGACCAGCGCCGGCTCGTCGCCGCTCGAGGCCAGCGAGACGCCCCAGGGATCGTAGACGCTCGAGCGGCCGAGCAGCGTGGCGTCGTCGAACTCGCCGGCGCCGTTGATCGTCGCGACGTAGGCCTGGTTCTCGATCGCGCGGGCCCGCGAGAGGGTTTCCCAGTGTTCGATGCGCGGGTAGGGCCACGCGCTCGGGACGAGCACCAGTTCGACGCCGTCGTCGACCAGTCGCCGATAGAGTTCCGGAAACCGAAGATCGTAGCAGGTCGTCACGCCGACGGTGAAGTCGCCGATCGTCGCCGTCTCGAGGCGGTCGCCGGGGACGAGCAGTTCTGACTCTGCGGATTCGTAGCCGAAGAGGTGGTGCTTTCGGTAGACGAGTTGCAGGTCGCCGTCGGCGTCGAACAGCGCGGCGGTGTTCGCCAGTCCCTCGTCGGCCGGCGTGTCGACGCTGTCGGTCGCCGATAGATCCTCGACGATGCTGCCCGCGAGGACGGCGATGCCGTGGTTGGCGGCCGCCTCCCGAAGCCGGGTGAACGTCTCGCCGCCGAACGGTTCGGCGGTGCGCGCGTAGAGGTCGAACGCGAAGTAGCCCACGGTGAACAGTTCCGGCAGGGCGACCACGTCCGCACCGCGATCGGCGGCCCGCGACACTGCCTCGAGCGCCCGGTCGACGTTCGCGTCGATCTCACCGGCCTCGACGTGGATCTGTGCGAGTGCGAGCCTGAGCGAGTCGCCAGTCTCGGCGTCCGCAGCGGCGGCGTTCGCGTCGACAGTCATCGTTCACCTGTGGCCGCCCCACCACCGTTACTGTGTCGGCTGCGGTACCGTGTCGACCGCATCACCGTGATAGCTGCGTTACTGAGTCGTTTGCAGGTCCCGCTCGAGCGCGCGCTGGAGGTTCTCGAGTTCCGAATCGAGGTTTCGCTTGAAGAATCGCTCGACTCCCGGGAGCTTGCCGTCGACGACGAAGCTGTTCTGGAGGCGAGCACCGTCGTCGGTCTCGACGATCTCGTGTTCGCCGGTGACGTCCATCACTTTCGATTTGCCGACGAACTTGACGTACTCCGGCGGTCGTCGCGTGACGTCTTCGGTGTCGACGGCGATCGTTTTCCGAACGAGCGGGATCGGGAGCGAAACCTGCCAGGTCGCGCGCCGACCAGCCGGATCGTCGATCGAGTAGGATTCGACGACGCTGATCGCCTGGGCCCGGTTCGCCGGATCGACGATAAACTCCCAGACTCGTTCCGGCGACGCATCCACCTCAAATGATCGGTCGATCCGTACAGTCATGCCCGTACCTGTGCGATTGTCGGATAAAAAGACCGTGGACCGGCGGGGCCGGTCCTCGTTGCGATTGCAGTAATCTCCAGCGAATCCGGGCAGGAGTGGGAGAGTCGAGTGACGCGCGTTGACGCCGATCAACTGATCGTGACTCGCCAGGTCGTCGACCGGGCGCGGCCCCATTTCTCGATGTCGACGTCGTCCGTTTTCTCCGCGAGGTGTGGCAGTCGAGCGCCGACCTGTTTCGACGAGAGTCCGATCGCGTCCGCGATGTTCTTCGCCCGGAAGTACTGCTCGCCGCGGGCAGCGCTCTCGCGGAGGTACGAGACAATTCGCCGCTCTTCGTCGGAGTAGTCGGTCATCGTCCGTACGCCACTCTAGGTGGCCGTCGGTCTTAACTTTTAACGGCTGGAACGTGCCGGGTTCGGTACCGAGCGCCGTTCGATCAGCCGTCTCGAGCCACCGATTCGGTTCGATCCGTCGAGTCGATTCTCCTGTCGCTGCGCCTCGTCAGTCGAAGAGGTGGATGCCGACGACCGCGAGTGAGCTAAAGAGAACGGCCCCAGCGAAGCCCCACGCCGCCGTCACGTCAGGTGCACCGACGAGCATGACGAGTGCGCCGATCACCGCGAGTGCGCCCAGTGCGAGCGCCAGTCCGACGCCCTTGTCCGTCGTCTCGGTTTCCGTAGCCATGCTCGGGCGTTGTGTGTGGGGTCTCTTAACTTCTCTCTTTCGTGACCGAATGACAGCCGACGACGCCGGTCAACCCGGCGGCGCAGTCACTTGATCGTGGTGTGCTCGGACTCCTCATTGAGCGCAAGGTTCGCCGCGATTTCGGCGTTTCGCATCGCGTACTGGGCGGTCTGTTGCAGGCTGACGAGCACCTCGCGGACCCGTAGCAGATCTTCGTTATCCATCTCCGGTAACTCCGCGAGGATTTCCTGCTCGAGGTCGGAGATCTCGTGGAACAGCGCGCGGACCTCGTTGGACTTGTTGTAATCGCGTTCGACGGCCGCTTCGACGGCTCTGGACGTGATGTCGTCGACCAGTTCGTTTAGCTCCCGAATGTCGCGCATCACGGAGCTGTCGACGTTGAGCGAGTGCCCTTCGGTCTCGATGACGATCTCGGCGATGTCCTCGCCGTTGTCGGCGGTTAGCTCGAGGTTCTTCGCGATCGAGCGGTAGCCGATCAGCGGGAAGCCCGTGTTGAGACCGACCGCTCGCGCGAGGTTCGGGTTCTGGTAGGCCGTAAAGATCAGGCGAAGCAGGAGGACGAAGATCTTGTTCGCCTGTCGCTCCCGGTTCAGGGCGCGCTGGGCGAGATCGGGGTTGCCGTGGGCCAGCGCCTTGATCCCCTCGCCGCGCATCGTCTGGCCGGTCCGCTCGAGGCGCTCGAGCAGGTTGTCGAGCGTGAAGTCCTCGGGATCGACCGAGCAGCGGATCGAGATGCTCTCGGGGGTCTCCTCGATGACGCCGAGTCCCATCAGCTGGGTCTCGGCCTGGTAGACGGCGTTGATGTGATCGGACTCGAGGGCGCCGTCCTCGCGCTCGATGCGGATGATGCGCCGCCCGAGGACGTACTGGGCGACGATCGCGCGCTCGACGGCGTCGGCGTCGAGTTCGTCGGTGTGGATGATCGCTTCGGTCTCCTCCGTGTTGGCGGACTCGGGCATCACGGTCAGTGTACCCTTGCCGCTGGTCCGCAGCGATACTTCGTCGCCCTTTTCGACGGCGTGTTCGGACGCCCACTCCGCCGGGAGCGTCATGGCGAGGGTCGACGGACCGAGTCGTTGCACTTTCCGCGTTTCCATGTGACACCATAGTACCGACTTGACCTTAATCTTGACTATATGGTCATTATCGTGAGTCCAATCGTTATATGGTTGTAGTCAGCAGCCGTTTCGACATCATCCTTATATAATTTGTTTCGTGGCCGTCCGTTGAGCGGTTTTCCGGGGGTGCAGACGGCGGGGTACGACCTGTGACCGACGAGACGCTAACTGAGACGGCGATACTCGGGCGGACCCGAGGGGTCAGGCGACGGGGACCATCCGCGTGGTAAACCGCCCCGTCCGAACCTGCAGCCACCCCTCGAGTTGTTCGTTGATCTCCGCGTCGTCGGTATCGACGTGCAACGTATCGATTCCGTCCAATTTCTCGTCGGCTGCGACGACCTCGATATCGTCGGCGCGGCGGATCACTGCCGGCGAGATCTGGTGGTTCCCCCGACCGAAGATGAACCCTTGTCCCCCGATCGGCGAGACGACGATGGTGACCGGATCCGCGAGCACCGCGAGGATGTCCGACTCCGCGGCGTCGCGAGCGAGAATCTCACCGCGCTGGCCGGCAGACTCCGCGTCGTCGCCCTCCGTCCCATCCGTCCCGTCCGTTTCGATCCCAGCGCGCCAGATATCGACGCCCAGCGGCGAGGGGTCGATTCCCAGTTCCCGCTCGATGGCCCCGACGGTGCTGCCGGGACCGAAGACGTAGGTCCGCCCCGGTTCGACTTCGCGAGCGAATCCCGCGGCCAGCGAGTCGACGCTGCCGCTCGAGACCTGCTTGCCCGACTGCAACTCCGGTGCAACGGGGACCTGAACGATCGCCCGCAGTTCCGACCGGACCTCCCCTTCGCGGTAAGCGGCCTCGTCAATGTCGTTGACCTCGCGGGACTCGACGCGGTCGAACTCGGCGGCGATCCGGCCGGCGTCGGTCGGGGTGACGCCGAAGACCGACGAGTAAATCTTGACTCCGGCCGGCACGCCGAGCATCGGCGTCTCTCCCCCCGCCTCCTCGAGCACCGCGGCGACGTCGACCGCGGTGCCGTCGCCGCCGACGAACAGAAGTAGTTCGACCCCCCGCTCGAGCAGCGCGCGGACGGCAGCGCGGGTATCGTCCGCCGTCGTCTCGGCGGCTCCGGGATCGCCGGGTCTCGCCGGATCGCTCGAGCCGTCGTCGCCGGCCGCCCCCGGCTCGTAGACGACCGTGGGCTCGAAGCCCGCGTCCCGGGACGCCTGCTCGCCCAGCACGCCGGCGGCGGTGTAGACGGTGAGATCCGGTGCACGTCGGTGGAGCGATTGCAACGCCTCGCGCGCCCGGTCCGGCGCTCGCGGTTCGGCACCGCGCCGGCGCGCCTCCTCGACGTTTCCGTCGGTCCCCTTCAATCCGACCCGACCGCCCATCCCCGCGATCGGGTTGACGACGACGCCGATTGACTCCATGGCTGGCTATCCGAACGCCAGTGGGAAAGCGGTATCGCAGCCGTCCGTCGGTCTCGCGCCGCGTACGGTACCGCAACTCACCCACGACACAGCCGTCACTCACCCCCAACTCACCTCCGACTCGAGTCCGGCGAGCGACGAGCTATCCGCTCGGTTTCTGAACAATTAAGAGGGACGGGGACGGATCGCCGACCATGCCTGCACTGATCGACGCCGCCGTTCTCGCGACGGACACACAGCTGCCAATGGATATCGTCGGCTGGGGCGCGCTCGCCTTGGGCCTGCTCGTAACGGTCGCTTGGATGGCTTACTTCTACCGCTAACGTTCGAACTTGTCATTACGACGATTCGACCCGCTCGCGGAGCCACGCCGCCGCTTCCGCGACGGTCGCTTCGTCGGTCCCTTTGAGTTCGATCCGGACCGACTCGCCAGGATAGCTCCCGACGGAGACGTCGTAGCGCTCGCGGAGGGCGGCGATCCGATCGAGGAGCGCGCTTTCGGGTTCGTCGGCGACGACCGTCTTCCGGTAGGTCGGCGTCCCCGTGAACTCGTCGGCGATCGTCTCGAACATCGCTTTCATCTCCGAGGGGACGCCGGGAAGCACGTACACGTCCTCGAGGACTGCGCCCGGAGCGACACCAGTTTCGTTGTGCAGCGCCCGCGCACCCGCCGGCAGGTCGGCCGTCCCCGCCGCGAGGTCGTCGCGGGTGTAGCCGTCCGTCTCGAGCCAGGCGAGGGCGTCGTCGTGTTCCTCGAGCGAGCGCCCGAGCGCGGCCGCAACGCCCTCCATCGTGAGGTCGTCGTGAGTCGGGCCGAGCCCGCCGGTGACGATCACGGCGTCGTACTCGGCGCGGTACTCGTTGACGACGCGGGCGATGTCGCCGACCCGGTCGGGGAGCGTCGTCACGCGCTCGACGTCGACGCCGCGATCGTCGAGCTGCTCGCAGAGCCATGTTGCGTTCGTGTCCGCCGTTCGTCCGGCGAGCAGTTCGTCTCCGATCGTCACGACCGCGACCTTCATACCGGCTCGTTCGAGCCGGGACCTCAAATGCGTCTCGCCCTCGCCGACGCACGGATACACCACGCTTCGAGCGGGACCGCCGCCTCGGTCGTCTACGCTATCGGTTGATATCGCAGTAGTTGTAGCCGTAATAACACTCTACGAAGAGGATTGGTAATTGAGCGAATAATTCAGTATAACGTGTAACTCGCAACAACCATAAGATTCAATTATGGTAATTGATAACGAGCGGAGTATGTCTCGCAGTCGGACGGAACGAACGGACGCGGATTCGACCTCGGTGCTCTCCGCGCTAGGCAACAAATACAGTGCAGAAATACTCTGTGCAGCGGGAACGCCGAAATCAGCCCAATCACTGAGCGAAGCGATCGAGATTCCGATCGCGACCTGCTATCGTCGAATCGAAGAGCTCGTGGACGCCGGGCTGTTGACCTGCGAGGGCCGACAGCTCTCCGATGAAGGACGACGAACGAACATCTACCGACGCACGCTCGACGAGATCGAGATCGACTTCTCGGACGACGTGCCCGAGTTTTCGCGCAAGCGTCGCACCGAGGCGAAAAACCGGCTCCAGGATCAACTCCAGGACTGATACGGACTGTTATCAGTTCCGGAGCAACTGCGAACCGTTCTACGATTGCTCCAGTGCACCGGTACAGCAGACCGTACGACGACGGCTTCGATACCGGGTCCTCGCTGCTTTGTCACCGATTGACGCCGTCCCTCGTTGCCGGGAACCGCCCCTTCGTCGACGCTGATCCTATTGGCCGTCCGTGATCGGCCATCTTTAAGTATTCTCTTGAGAATACCTGAATATGACCAAACCAGTCGAAAGCCGCGAATCCGGATCGGCCGCCACGGCGGACGATGGTGTCGTCGGGAGCCGCCGCGTCCTCCACGTCGGCCGCGACCGACCGATCAGAATCAGCGCCGGTCACCGGATCAGACATCACGACGGCAAGTGTTCGCGACCCCACGGACACAACTACGAGGTCGCCGTCACCGTCGCGGGCCGCCTGACCGAGGAGGGATGGATCGCCGACAAGGGAGATATTACTGACGTAATATCCGAGTGGGACCACGTGTTCCTGCTCGAGGCCGGCGACCCCCTCGTCGAGGCCTTCGAGACTGCCGGCGACGACGATGCCGTCGTCGTCCTCGAGCACCCGCCGACGGCCGAGGTGATGAGCGTGATCATGGAGCGGAAACTCGAGGCGGCCCTGCCCGAGACGGTCACCGACGTTTCCGTGCAGGTCAGCGAGACGCACGAACTCTGCGGAGGAAGCGAGTTCTGAGATGCCGGTTTCCGATTCGGTCGATCTCGAGAACGCGGCCGATGCTGCTGCCGATACTGCGGCCGATACTGCGGCCGAGAACGCAACCGAAGCCGACGCCGGGGACGGTGGTTCTACCGAGGGACTTCCGATCAACGAACTGTTCTACTCGTTGCAGGGGGAGGGAACGCTCGCCGGCGTCCCCTCGGTGTTCGTCCGGACGAGCGGCTGTAACCTCCGGTGTTGGTTCTGCGACTCCTATCACACCTCGTGGGAGCCGACCCACGCGTGGCTGGGGCTCGAGGAAATTATGGCGGAAATCGAGTCCCACGACGCCGATCACGTCGTCCTCACCGGCGGCGAACCGCTGATTCACGAGGAGAGCGTCGCCCTGCTCGAGGCGCTCGACGAGCGCGGCTATCACACCACCGTCGAGACCAACGGGACGATCTACCGGGACGCGCCGATCGACCTCGCCTCCGTGAGCCCGAAACTCGAGAGCAGCACGCCGACGGCGGAGCGCGATCCCAAAGGGGAGGGCGAGTGGGAAGCACGCCACGAGAGCGACCGAATCGATATGGATGCGCTCGCTCGACTGGTCGAGGACTACGACGTTCAACTGAAGTTCGTCGTGACCGACGCCGAGGACATGTCGGAGATCCTCGACCTGCTCGCGGAGCTCCGCACCGTTGCCGAGGCTCCGATCAGCGACGACGACGTGCTCTTGATGCCCGAAGGGGCGACTCGGGAGCGCCTCGCAGAGACCCGCAACCGGGTCGCCGACCTCGCGATGGAGTACGGCTTTCGGTACACGCCGCGACTGCACGTCGACCTCTGGAACGACGCCCCCGAGACGTAATCACGGTTTTCGAGATCACTATGACCGAGACGATCATCGACTCCGCGACCGACGAATCGACCGCCAAACGAGCCGTCGTCCTTCTCTCGGGCGGCATGGACAGCGCCACCGCCGCCGCCGAGGCCCGCGAACGGGGCTACGAGATCTACGCGCTGCACACCTCCTACGGCCAGCGAACGGAGGATCGCGAACTCGAGTGCGCGCGCCGGCTCGCCGACGAGTTCGACGCGGCAGACTTTCTGCGACTCGAGACCGACCACCTGTCGGCGATCGGGGCCTCGAGTCTCACCGACGACGAAATGGCGGTCGACGACGCCGACCTCGAGAGCGACGAGATCCCCTCGTCGTACGTCCCCTTCCGGAACGCGAACTTGCTCTCGATGGCCGTTTCCTACGCCGAAGCGAACGATTGCGAGGCCGTCTTCATCGGTGCCCACAGCGAGGACTTCTCGGGGTATCCCGACTGCCGCCCCGAGTTCTTCGAGGCCTTCGAGACGGTCGTCGACGTCGGGACGAAACCCGAGACCGAAATTTCGATCGAAGCCCCCTTCGTCGACGACTCGAAGACCGACATCGCCGAGCGCGGCGTCGAACTCGAGGTCCCCTACGAGCACACCTGGAGTTGCTACCGCGAGAACGAACCCGCCTGTGGCACCTGCGATTCGTGTGCGTTCCGGCTGCAGGCGTTCCAGACCATCGGCGTTCGCGACCCGATCGAGTACGCCGAGCGACCGTCGTACGCGGACGAAACCGGCGGTCAGTAGCCCGCTCGCGATCCGTCAGGATCCCCTGGGATCCGTCGGAAACCGTGAAAATTAGCCGAGATCTGCCGGAATTCGACAGAGTTTATCAGAAGCTGTCAGAAACCGTTCGGGTTCCGGCACGCGATGAAAACCTTCAACAGCCGACACGTCGAACCGGCCGCTCGTGACGCACCCCGTGTTTCGATGGTTCCGAGACGACGACGGGAGCTGGCAGTTCCCCGAGGGGCGTCGCGGCGAGTTCGTGACGCTTGCAATCTCCCTGCCGGCTTTGGCCGCGTTCGTTCACATCGATGCGGGCCTTCCCCGGCCGCTCGAGTACTGGCCGGTCGTGATCCTCGGCGTTTGTTCCGGCTTCCTGTCCGTAACGTCCTATCGAGAACTGATCATCGAGCGCGTTCCCGATTGGGTCTCCGTCGGGCAGGTGTTCTCCCTCCTGGTCGGCGGGTTCGGCCTCACGCTCCTCCGGCTCATTCACGTTGCCGATCCCACGGTCCTGTTCATCCTCGCCGCCGGCGGAACGATCGCGCTGGTCTACGGCGTCAGGTTGTGCTCACCGTTCCACCCCGGCCTCGAGCCGCCGCGACGCGGGGTCGAACCGCCACCGGCGGTCGAATCGAGGTCGAAGATTAGAACGGAGACAACCGCGACCCGTGACCGCTGACCCCGACCGTCGCTATCGCGCCCCCCCTCGGGTCCGCGTTTCACTCGTCGTCGCCGGTCCGTCGGCGCAGCCACTCGAGGGCGAGCGCTCCGCCGGCGACGGTCGTCCCGGCGGAGAACCCGGGAGTTTCGTCGGCATCGTCGGACGATTCGGTATCGGCGTCGTCGGCCGCTCCGTTCTCGGAGCCACCGATCGATTCGGTTCCGGTGTCGTCGGTCGATTCGTTGTTGGCACCAGCAGATTCGTTTCCGCCGTCGGAGGCGGTCTCGTCTTCGCCGTCGGTCCGGATCGCGAACAGGGCATCTCCGCTGACGTAGACGGTGTCGCCGACGACCGCCACCTGTCGCGGCTCCGTCCCGGTATCGACGCGCCAGTCGCCGCTTCCGTTCGTTCGGTCGAACGCGGCCACGCCGGATTCCTCGAGCCCCACGTAGACGGAGTCGTCATCGACGACCGCCGACGCGAACGATCCGTCGCCGTCCGACGGTCGCCAGACGCGATCTCCCGTCTCCGAATCGTAGCCGGTGACGGTCTTCCGGTCGCCGTCTTCGGCGTCGGTCACGGCGTACACGCGACCGTCGGTGAGGACGTCCAGCGAGTGGGCGGGAACCGTCGATCGCTCCGCACCGGTTTCGGCGTCGTATATCGTTATGATATCGGCTTTGACGGCGGCAGCGACACCGTCGGCGGCGATCGGACGACCGGAGAACGTGCTCGAGGCCCAGTCGTCGACGCCGTCCGTCCACCGTTCGTCCCCCGTTTCGGCATCCAGGGCGAACAGCCGCTTGTTGCTGAGGGCGAACACCGTTCCGCCGGCGACGGCGACGGAGTCGCGCCGAAGGAAATCGCCTCGTTCTCGTCCGTCGTCAGTCGTCACCGTGCCCGGTTTGAACTGCCACTGCCGCTCGCCGCTGTGGGCGTCGAGCGCATACAGGACCTTGTCGGCGGCGAGGAACACCAGTTCGTTCGCGACGGTGGGTGACAGATTCGTCTCGGACCCGAGGCCGCTCTTCTGCCAGCGGGACTCTCCGGTTGCGACATCGAGCGCGGTCAGGTTCGGCTCGTCCCCTTTGCTGGTAACGTACACCGTCTCGTGTGCCACCGCCGGTGGCCCCATGGCGTGCACCGGCTCCGCTCGACTCGCCGCCGTAATATCGGTCTCCCACTCGAGCGAGCCGTCCATCGCATCGATCGCGCGCACCCGCCCGTCGTCGGCGACGAGATAGACCGTCCCGTCGACGACGGCGAACGTTCCGCCGTGCTCGTCCTCCCAGGCGACGCCGACCGGCGGTTTCGGTCCGGTCGAACCCGGAACGAAACCCGTGTTTCCCGCATCGCCGCGGATCGACGACCAGCCGCTCGAGCCGGCCGTAGTCACCGATTCGTCGGTCGTCGATTCCCCGTCCGCGGTTTCGTCGTCCACGGATCCGTCGGCGTCGGTTTCCTGGGCCGCTACCGTCCCCGTCGCCGCCCCCATTCCGGCGGCAATCGTGAGCCCGGCGTACCGGAGAACGGTCCGTCTTTCGTGCTCGCTCATGATCTAGCCGAACGGCGGTATCGAGCACTGTTACTTATCGGTTCGATAACACCGTTCCACCCCGGAAACGCGGGAGTTCAAACGGTTGTAACAGCGAAAATACTCGTCAGTGAGACGAAGTGCTGGCCGGTTTTTCGGGACTCACCACGCCCGCTCGAGCACGCCCTCGATTTCGTCGACGGTCGGCTCCAGTCCCGGCGGCGCGTTCGCCATGAACGCGTCGTTCAGAATCGCCTCCGCCACCGCGGTGAACGACTCGGGGTCGGGGCCGTCGACGTCCCGCAGCCGCGAGGGAAGGCCGAGTCCGTCCCGAACTTGGGTGACCGCCTCGACGACCGCGGCCTCGTGATCCGCGGCGTCCCCGACCCCGAGCGCGTCCGCGAGTATCCCCGCACGAGCGTCCACGCCGTCGCTCTCGAAGAGATACTCGAGGACGTGGGGGACGACGATGCCGTGGGCCGCCCCCTGCTGAACGTCGTCCGTCCGCGTGAGGCCGTGGCCGAAGGCGTGGACGATCGACGCCGTCGTCTCTCCGGGTCTCGAGATGCCGTACTGGACGAGGACGACTCCCTCGAGGAGCGTCTCGAACGTCCCGACATCCCGCTCGCCGTCGCCGAACGCTCGCAGTCCGTCCTGGAGTTTCTCGAGGCCGCGGCGGGCGGTCGCGTCGGTGACCGGCGTCGCGTTGCGCGCGTAGAGCGTCTCGATTCCCTTGTCGAAGCCGTTCATGGCCGAGCCCGCGAGGATCGAGTCGGGCGTGGTCCCGACGAGTTCCGGATCGTATACCGCCGCCGCGGGCATCAGTTCCGGATCGGAGATGCCGCCGCCGATCTCCTCGTCGACCAGCCCCGACTCGGGGGACGCGGTGACGCCGGCGACCATCGAGAGATCGGCCCCGGCGAGCGTCGTCGGAATCGCGACGATCGGAACCAGCCCCTCGTCGGGGACCGTGATCGTCCCGGTCTCGGCGAACTCGGTGGCTACCTCCCGAGCCGTGCGGTCGCTCGCTGCGAGGATGCTGACGACTTTCGCGACGTCGAGGCTGCTGCCGCCGCCGAGGCTGACGAGCACGTCGGCGTCGTCCATCCGCAGCCGCTCGCGGCCGTCGATCGCCGTCGCGAGCCGTTTTGCCGGCGTCGTCTCGTCGAAGACGCCGGCCAGCCGATCGCCCAGCCCCGTCCTGACCGGGTCGATCACGTCGGGCGTGCTTCCGACGGTCGAGCCGCAGACGACCAGCGCCCGCTCGAGACCCTGCGCCTCGAGTTCGCCCTCGAGGTCGTCGACGCAGCCGGCGCCGAACCTGACGGTGGCGGGTTCGTACTCGAATCGGAAGGCCGGATCGCGGTCGCTCGAGTCGGATGCGGTCATGCGCGCTCGTACGGGCCGGGCAGTGTTAAAAGCGCGAGCAGCGGCGATCCACTCGCCAGTCGTGCGAACCGTCCCTCGACCGCGGTAGTCGAACGCCCCTTCTGATCAATCCCCGCTCGAGCCCGTGTTCGGCCCGTCGAACGCCGGCAGCTGGGCCTCGATCTCCTCGCGTTCGTCCTCGAGCCACTCCGGGAGCGCCAGCCGTTCGCCCAGCTCCTCGAGGGCCTCGTCTTCCGTGAATCCGGGCCCGGTCGTCGCCATCTCGAAGAGGACGCCACCGGGCTCGCGCGTGTAGACCGACTGGAAGTACTTCCGGTCGATAACCTCGGAGGGCGACAGCCCCGCCGCGGCGAAGGCCTCGCGCCACTCCGCCTGTTCCTCGACGCTTTCCGCCACGAACGCGACGTGGTGAACGGTTCCGACGCCCATCTGCCCGCGGCCGGCGTCGGTCTCGACGAGGTCGACCAACGAGCCCGGCCCGCCCGTCGCGCTTCGGTAGCGCCGACGGCCGTCCGCTTCGGCCTCGAGTTCGTAGCCGAGCACGTCGGTCAGAATCGATTCAGTCGGGCCGTGGTCGTCGACGGCGAGCGTCACGTCGTCGAAGCCTCGTAGCTGGTGCTCGGTCGGAACCGGACCGTCCTCCCACGGCGTCGCGTCGAATTCACCGTCGCTCGCGACGAGTTCGAGTTCGATTCCGTCCGGATCCGAAAACCGGAGCACGGTCTCGCCGAACCGTTCTTTTTCTTCGAACTCGACGCCCCGGGACTCGAGGCGGTCGCGCCAGTAGTCGACCGAATCCGAAGCGATTCCGTAGGCAGTCGTCCGTGGCTGTCCAGCGCCGAACCGACCCTCGCGTCCCCGATCGGTCCACGGGAAGAAGGTGATATTCGTGCCGGGAGAACCTTTGCCGTCGCCGAAGTAGAAGTGGTAGGTGCCCGTATCGTCGTGGTTGACGGTCTTCTTCACGAATCGCAGGCCGAGCGTCCCGACGTAGAAGTCGGCGTTCGCCTGCGGATCGCCGGCGATCGCCGTGACGTGGTGGAGTCCGGATGTGTTCGGTGACATTGCCGCTCTTAGGGACCAATCGCTTGAATCGTTTGCTCGCGTTCGCGTTACCGGGGGACGCACGGGTTACCGCTCGATTCCGACTCGCTCAAAACCGACTCACTCGTGACTCGAGACGACGGTTCGGGACCGTCCCTCGAGGCGGGCGACGGAAATAACAACGACTGTTAACACCTAGCGGACGCAATGGTACGTATGAGCTGTCCATATCTCGAGTATCGTGACGGGTCGGACGACCCCGGTCGGGAGCCGTTCGACGAAGAGCGGGCGTACTGCACGGCGGCCGACCGGTTCGTCCAGCCGATGCGAGCCGATATCTGTACCGACCGCTACGATCTCGTCCACGAACGCGACTGCGAAATCTATCGCGAGCACGCCGACGACGCCGACCCCGCGGCCGACGGCGGCGAGGCTCCCGGCGCGGACGAAACGGGGGGTGAGGACGCGTGACCTATCAGGATTTTCTCGCCGGCGAACCGGCGATCATCACGGCGGCGCTGACCGGCGGCGTGCAAGGCAAGGAAACGTCGCCCCACATCCCGGAGACGCCAGCGGAGATCGGGAAGGCAGCAGCCGAGGCGGAGGCCGCCGGCGCATCCGTCGTCCACGTCCACGCGCGCCGACCGAACGGCGAGCGGAGCTTCGCCACCGAGCGGTTTCAGGAAATCGACGACGCGATCCGCGAATACGCGGACGACGTGATCATCCAGCACTCCACCGGCGGCACGGGCGCGCCCGATGCGGACCGCCACCTCCCCCTGCGAACCGATCCCGCCCCGGAGATGGCCTCGCTCGACATGGGCCCGCTGAACCGCTACGACCACCTCACCAGCGAGAACACCCGCGGGCTCGTCAACTCGCTCCACGAGGAGATGGTCGACCGCGGCATCAAACCCGAACTCGAGGTGTTCAACGACGGCCATCTGAACGAGGTTCACGGTCTGCTCGAGCGCCGCGACCTCGCCGAGCCGGTGTACGCGACGCTGATCTTCGGCCCCGGAACGCTGACTCCGCCGCGGCCGCGAAACTTCCTGAACGCGATCGACAACCTCCCCGACGGGGCGCTGTTCAACACGCTCGGTTTCGGCCGCCATCAGTTGCCGTTCGCGACGATGGGGCTCCTGTTCGGCGGACACGTTCGCGTGGGGCTCGAGGACAACGTCTACTACCGACGGGGGGAACTCGCCGAGAGCAACGCGCAACTGGTCGAACGCGTCGTCCGCGTCGCGGCGGAACTGGGTCGCGAGGTCGCGACGCCAGCGCAAGCGCGGGAGATTCTGGGACTTTGACGGGGACTATCGCGAGCGGATCGGCTCGCAGAAGCCGACCCAGCCCTTACAACGTCACAACCGCGGAATGCTAGCATGGATCTTCGAATACGCGGACTGGCGGACCTCGAGGATCGGCTGGAGACCGCCGCCGACCGAATCGGAGAGTTTCGGGCCGGAACGCACGTGAGTTTCAGTGAGTTCTTTTCGGACGCGTTCATGCGCGATCACACGCAGTTCGACTCGTTCGCTGCGTTTTGCGAGGCGAGTCCGTGGTCGCTCGAGGAGTCGCGGGATATCCAACACGTGGACAGACAGCAGCTCGATGCCTACGTCGCGGACGCGACGGCGTTCGAGAACTGGGACGCGATGAAGACGCAGGCCGCCGAAGCGGAGATAATCGAGCGGGTCGTTTCGGATCCCTCGTGAGTCACCCGAGCTTGGACGGCGTGCAGCCACGGGAGTCCGATATCGATTCGTTCACGGTAAATTCCGATCCCCGGAGAAACGAGTGGCCCGGCAGTCGTTCTACCACCACCAAACCGATTAGCCGCCTCCGGTACTAGTACCGGTATGGACGTTCTCGAGGCGCTCCGAGCTGAGTCCGGCGCCGTCGCCGTCGTCGGTGCGGGAGGCAAGAAGACGACGCTCTATACGCTTGCCGAACGCGCCGCCCGCGAGCGGTCCCTGCGAGCGGTCGTGACGGCGACGGTTCGGATCCCGATTTTCGATCGACGCGTCGAGGCAGTCGCCGTGACCGACGATCCGGTTACGGCCCTCGAGCGAGCGGACGCGTGGCCCGTCGGCGTCGTCCCCGAACAGAAGGGCGAAGATCGGTACGGGGGGTACGATCCCGAAGTCGTGGACGACATCGCGGCGGCCGGCGTCGCCGATCTCGTTCTCGTCAAGGCCGACGGTGCGCGGACGCGGGAGTTCAAGGCGCCGAACGACCGCGAACCGCAGCTTCCCCGACACGTCGATACCGTCGTTCCGATCGCGAGCGTGCAGGCGGTCGGAAAGCCGCTCTCGGCCGACCACGTCCACCGGCCGGAGCGAGTGGCGGCGATCACCGGGCTCGATCGCGGCGACGCGATCGGGCCCGAAGACGTCGCTCGAGTGCTCGCGAGCGATCGCGGCGGGCGCAAGGGAGTCCCGGACGGGGCGACGGTCGTCCCGCTGCTCAACAAGGTCGATGACCCCGAGCTGCGTGACACTGCCGAGGAAATCGGATGGGAGTTGCTCGAGCGAGCGCCGGCCGTCTCCCGGGTGGTGCTCGCGCGGATGGTCGCCGACGACCCGGTGGTCGATATCCTCGAGTCGTAGCTGCGGTCCCGTCAGTTCCCCTCAAGGCGCTCGAGCGCCGCCTCGAACTCCTCGCGGGTGTTGACGTTCTCGAACGTCTCGAGCGGCGCGTACTCCCGAACCTCGTCCTCGTCGACGACGACGTAGTCGAGGGCCAGCAGGGGCTCGACGACTCTGCGCTCGTCGCGCTCGAGGGCGCGCTCGCAGGCGTTGATCATCGCCGTGGTCCGATAGACTGCCTGCGTCGTCTGAAACCACTGGTCCTCGAGCCGCGGCACCGCGGCCTCGTGGCCGGCCACCCGGTCGAAAAGGTGGTCGACGAGAGCGGGATCGACGAAGGGCATGTCGCAGGCGACGACGACGGCGTACGCCGCCGTCGCCTCGCCGAGTCCGGTCCTGATCCCCGCCATCGGGCCGCGGTCGGGGATCCGATCGACGGCAAACGAGGCGTCCGGACCGCCCTCGAGCGCCGAGCGGATCGACGGCACCTGCTCGTCCCGGCAGTTGACGACGATTTCGTCGACGGCGGAGTCGAGACGATCGACGACGCAGCGGATCATCGGCGTCCCGGCGAGGTCGGCGACGGCCTTGTCCGCCTCGCCGAAGCGGGTCGAGTGGCCGCCCGCGAGGATGATAGCCGTGCGCTCGTCTCGCCCATTCTCGAGGGGCATAGTCGACCGTTCGTCCAGCGGTGGCAAAAGGGTCCGGGCGCAGTCCGGGTCGCAATCGAACGACGCCGCTCAGTCCGAGAGCCGCCAGAGCGCCCGATACAGCGTCCACAGATCGCAATCGAAGCGGTCGGCGAGCGATCGGCAGCGCTCGAGGTATGATTCGTACTGCGAAACCGACGGCGAATCCGGGTACGAGTGAGAGAGTTCGTCCGCATCCCGGAGCGTCGACCACTCGCGGGGGCCGACGACGACGTACTTCTCTGGGTCGATGAACATGCAAAACGCCGAGGCGACGGGGACGTCGACCGCCTCGAGTTCGGTCAGCGAGTCGATTCCCGCAGCGGCGTCGTTCGCGTTCACGGCGTCTGAAATGGCGTCTCTGACGGCCTCGAAGTCGTTGGTCCAGAATCGCTCTTCCGCGTCCCGTCGCTCGTCGTCGGGGTAGTCGCCGAGAAATCGCCGGTAGTACCATCTGACGACCCAGGCCGCGTCCCGCCGGCCGTACTCGCCCGACTCGAACGCCGCCGGGAGCGTCTCGAGGTTCTCTTCCTCGACGGCGTACAGGGGCTCTCGCTCCCGATACTCGCGCGCCCGGGATTCCACGAGCGACCGCGTGAGCTCCATCGTGCTACCGTTTCGCATGCACGACCGTTAGCGTTTCCCTGTCGGTGAGGACGCCAGGCCATCGGATTTGCAACCGGTGATACTGACGATCAGCGTTCGGCTCATACTGGTGACGAGAAGGCGTACTTCCTTCGTCCGGTTCGTTCGATCCGGACGACACTCCGCGCTGTCCGAGCAGTCGCTCGGTACGACGTACTACATCTATGGCAGAAAACCTCATGCACGCTCGGATAGTGGATTGTGTCTAACGGGTGCGACACCTGGAGGCACTACAGATGTCCAGTGATCAACAGGAACCAATCAAAACGATCTGTCCGTACTGTGGCGTCGGGTGTGGAATCAAGGTACAGCCGGGCGAGGAGCCCGGCGACGTGCAGTTCATGCCGTGGGGTGACGCCCCGGTCAACGAGGGGCGCATCTGCATCAAAGGCGGCGCGGCGACTGAGGTCGTCGACCACGAGGACCGGCTCACCGACCCGCTGATCAAAGAAGAGGGGGAGTTCCGCGAGGCCTCCTGGGACGAGGCCTACGAGTACATCGTAAGCGAACTCGAGCGGATTCGCGAGGAGTACGGCCCGGACGCGATGGGCTTTTTCGGGTCCTCGAAGGTGATGAACGAGGAGAACTACCTCCTCCAGAAGTTGGCTCGGCGCTACGGCACCAATAACGTCGACAACTGCACGCGGATGTGCCACGCCTCGACGGTCTGGGCGCTCCGGACGAGTCTGGGCGCGGGAGCGATGACGAACAGTATGCAGGACCTCCGCGAGGAGGCAGACGTGTTCTGGATTCAGGGAGCGAATCCGGGCGAGCAGCACCCGATCGCGAACAGCCAGTACTTCCGGCAGGCCGTCCTCGAGGGGGCGACCGTCATTCAGATCGACCCCCACGCGAACAAGACGACGCGGTCGTTCAAGATCGACGACACCGACCGTCACCAGCATCTGCAGCTGAATCCGGGGACGGACATCCCGCTTCTCAATATCGTCCTCAAGACGATCCTCGAGCACCACGAAGCGAACCCCGACGACGGCTGGATCGACGAGGAATTCATCGCAGAGCGTACGGAAGGGTTCGACCACCTGAAAGAGACCCTCGAGGATTTCGATAAAGAAGCGGCCGCCGAGGAGTGTGGCGTGCCGCTGGAAGCGATCGAACTGGCCGCCGAAAAGTACGCGACGGCCGACAACGCGGCCATCTTCACCGGGATGGGGATGAGCCAGCACGCCTGCGGCGTCGACAACGTGCAAAACGAGATCAACCTGGCGCTGATCACGGGTAACCTCGGGCGACCCGGCACGGGCGTCAACCCGCTGCGCGGGCAGAACAACGTCCAGGGGACCTGCGACGTCGGCGCGATGCCGAACGTGCTGCCGGGCTACCAGCTGGTCGACGACGACGAGGCCCGCGAGTCCGTCGAGGAGGTCTGGGGCTTCGAGATTCCGGACGAGCCCGGCCTCACGAACGTCGAGATCTCCTACGAGGCCGGCGACTCGATCAAGGGCCTCTACGTCATGGGCGAGAACCCCGTGATGAGCGAACCCGACGCCAACGCCGTCGCCGAACGGCTCGCGGACCTCGAGTTCACCGTCGTCCAGGACATCTTCCCGACCGAAACCGCGGAGTACGCCGACGTGATCCTCCCGGCGACGACCTGGGCCGAACGCGGCGGCACCGTCACCAACACCGACCGGCGCGTCCAGCGGATGCGCGGCGTCGGGAAAGTCCACGAGAACACGAAGCACGACCGCGAGATCCTGAGTGAGATCGGGACGCGGCTGTTCGATGACGGCGACGAGCAGTTCGGCTTCGCGGACCCCGAAGAAATCTTCGAGGAACTCCGGCAGGTCTGCCCGAGCTACCACGGGATGACCTACGACCTGCTGGGCGAGGAGGGGCTCCATTGGCCCTGCTACGAACCCGGCGACGAGGGCGACCCGTTCCTCTACGAACACGAGTTCGACACCGAGAGCGGCCTCGGCCGGATCGAGGGCGTCGCCCACCAGCCGCCGGCCGAGACGCCCGACGACGAGTACCCGCTGATCCTCACGACCGCGCGCCTCGAGGAACACTACAACACCGGGACGATGAGCACGCGATCGCCGACGCTCAACAAGCAGACGCCGGAGAACTTCGTCGACGTGCATCCGGCCGACGCCGAGCGCTACGGCATCGAGGACGGCGAGTACGTCCGCCTGCGCTCGAGACGGGGCGAGATCACGCTCGAGGCGCAGGTCACCGAGGACACCAAGGAGGGGGTCGTCTGGACGACGCCGCACTTCGCGGCCGCTTCGGCGAACAAACTCACGAACCACGTGCTCGACGAGCGCTCGAAGATTCCCGAGTACAAGGCCGCCGCCGCCGAGATCGACGTTGACATCGAACCCCTCGGCGAGACCGCGGATCCGGCGGCCGACGACGACTGAGACGGCCGTCCGTTACGGTTTCGATGTCGAGTCGTCCGCGACCGTCACCCCGGCCAACTCGAGCCACGGATCGGCGCTCGATTCGGTACCAACGACCTCGACCACCGGTCGATCACACTCCTCGCAGACGGATCGAATCCCCACGCGAGGCTTCCGACAGCAGTGCTCGAGTCGCTCGGCCGTCGTCGTCACCCCGCCGTCGCAGGCCGGACAGCGGTCCCGGAGCAGTCGCAGTCCCGTCAGGAGGTCGCGACGCTCGTCGACCTCGAGTGTTTCCCATCCCTCGAGCCGCGTTCGGAGTTCGGTCGCCGCGGCCGCGTCCGCCGCGAGCGCGGCGATCGACTCCCATCGGATCTGCTTTCGCCCGTCGAGAACGTACGACGCGTCGCCGAGTCGCCTGATTTCGTCCGCGCCGAGCATCGACCGCACGTCGTCCGAACACGGTTCGAGAGCGCCGTCGCGCGGTAGTCGCTCGTTCCACTGCTGCCGAAAGGACGGCGTCAGTTCGATCTCGCCCCCTCGCTCAGTTGCGACGCTGGTGGCGGTTAGAACGGTCTCGAGGGCGTCGGGTGAGACCGTCTCGACTGTCGGGACGTCCGGCGGAGATTTGCCGAACACGGTGAGAAGGCGATCCGGAAAATACCGTCGAGTGATCGTCGGGGTCCCCGGAACGAGGTAACCGCGGAGGCCGATGAGTCCCAGAAAAACGGTGAGCGCGAGTGCGCCGACGGGTGCGGTGGTCGCGACGCCGAGCCCGACCGCGAGCGTAATCGCGATGACGACGTTGACCGCCGTACACGGGAGACACCGGTTTTCACCGGTGTACGCGGGCTGCTCGAGTCGCGCGAGGACGTCGGGAAGATCGATCACCGGCCACCACTGTCGATCGGTACGCGCCGAACGGTGAAAAACTGCTGCCGTAATCGCGCCGTGGAAGTTACGTTCGGCAGCGGCGGTGACGATCCGCTGTTCCGATCGGGTGTGGCAAGACACGGTGCTCGTTTCGGGAAGGCGACCACTACAGTCGGTAACTGACTCCATATCGGATCCCGTCCGCTCTGGGGGCTGGTCGCCGCGTGCGACGAGGATCGAACGAACGAAACCGACTCTGTCCGCAACTTTATCTATCGCAGTCTCACTTTCATTTAGACAGTCCGTAGCAATCCGGAATTCATTGGTAAGCATTATCAAAACACGTAATGGAGTTCTTTGTGGCGTGGTATCATGACACAAATATCCACTGCGTCAGATATGACGGTCGCGGAACAACGCGATCTGGCGACGGCTCTCGGCGTCGACACCCCAGGGGACGGGGCGGTAACGTGGGAGCTACTCGCCGGACAGATCGAACCGCGGTCCGACTCGGCGTTCGCCTCTCGAGGCGAGACGATCCGGGCCGACCTCGCCGGGCGACTCGATCGCGAGTTGCTCGAGCGAGAACGCGAGACCATCGCGGACGAAATCAGCGAGTTACCGGCCGTTCGCGATGTCGGCGTCCCGGACGAACCGAGCGGACTGTATACCGACGTCGCAGCGCCCGGCTGGCGACTGTACGACCACCTGCTCGAGGTGGGCTTCTTCGAGAGTCTCGACGAGAACCTGCCGCGGTTCACGGCGGACCACATCGAGACCACGGCGCGCGAACTCCTCCTCGCGGACCCCCTGTCGTCGTCGCTCGACGACGTCGGGTTCGACGAGTCGGAGAAGACGGCACTGTTGCTCGACGTGGCGAATAACGACGAGCGGCTCGCCCGCTGGGTCCCGTCGAACCAGATTCCGGACGGCGTCGAGTTCGAGACGGAGACCGTCCCGCCGCTCCACCAGCGCGCGATGGGCGGGGCGCTGCTGTGGATCCGCGGGCTCGACAGACACCTCTGGCAGAACGAGGTAATGATCACCGATGAAATCCTCGACGACGCGGTCAGGTACGTCAAGGCGATGCTGGGCGGGCTGTTCGTGACGGCGACCGCTGCGTGCGACCTCGCCGGGGACGGGAAGTTCACGGACGAACAGCTGACCGCCGCGCTCACCGCGGGCTCGGCCGTCCAGATCGTCAGCCAGGAGGAGTTGCTGCACACCGTCTTCTACATCAGAGACGACGTGCGCGCTCCGAGCAAACTGAGGTGATTCCGTATGGCACTACGCAACGACAGGGCCGTTCAGGCCGCGCGCGATATCGAACTGCGAGAAATCGAAGACGGCTATACCCTGGTCGGAGGCCCCGAGGAGGCGGTCACCGAACAGCACGACACCGACCGAATCCCCGAGGTGGATGTCGATCAGGAGATGCTGAGCAACACCGGGGACGATCCCGAGTCGTGGCTCATGTACGGCGGGAACTACGAACAGCACCGGGCCACACCCGCCGACACCATCACGCCCGAGAACGTCGGTGACCTCGAGCTCGAGTACGAGCTGCCGGTCGGGACCGGCTCGAGCATGGAGGGGACGCCAATCGTCGTCCCGGGAGACCCGCCGGTCATGTACCAGACGAACGGGCCCAACCACATGAAGGCGATCGATCCCCGCGAGGGGGAGGTCCTCTGGAGCTACACCTACGCGCCGCCGATCGGGATCGAGCTCTGCTGTGACGACAACAATCGCGGGGCCGCCGTCCTCGGCGACAAGGTGTACATGACGACGCTCGACTCGGGCGTCATCGCGCTGGATCGCTACACCGGCGAGGAGGTCTGGTACACGCAGACGGCGGATCACACGGAGGGCTACTCCGCGACGTGGGCCCCCGTAATCCAGGATGGAACGATCTACACGGGGAGCGCCGGCGGCGAGTACGGCGTTCAGGGATTCATCGCCAGTCTTGACGCCGAAAGCGGCGAGATAGGGTGGCAGACGACGACCCTCCCCGAAGAGGAGTGGATCGGTGCGAGCCGGGACCACGGCTGCGGGACGAGCTGGATGACGCCGACGATCGACGAGGAGCGCGGCGTCCTTCACTCGCCGGTGGCGAATCCCGGCCCCGACTTCGACGGGACCGTCCGACCGGGACCGAACTTCCCTACCTGTGGGACGCTCACGCTGAACCTCGAGGACGGCAGCAGGGAGTGGGGATTCCAGAGCAGTCCCCACGACGTCTGGGACTACGACGCGGCCGCGCCGCGGGTGCTGGTCCGCGGCGTGGAAGTCGACGGCGAGTCGATGGACATGGTCGTCAGCTCCGACAAGTCCGGGTGGGTCTACATGTTGGACGCCGAGTCCGGCAAACTCCACGAGCGCAGTCAGGAGATCAGCCAACACATCAATATGTGGAAGATGATACCTCACATCAGCCAGGACGAACGGACGCCGTTCGTTCCCGGCGCGCCGGGCGGCAACGACTGGCAGCCGCCGTCGTACAACCCGGCGACGGGGTACGTGTACGTCGTCCACCAGAACTTCCCGCAGGATCTCTACTGGCGCTACGAGGAGTACGATCAGGGCAACCCCTACTGGGGCGGCGGGCTGGACGACCCGGCCAGCGAGTTCCCCGACGAGTGGAACGGCGCGATCACCGCCTTCGCGGCGGTCGATCCGGCGACGGGCGAGCGCGTCTGGCGCGA
Source organism: Natrinema sp. DC36 (assembly GCF_020405225.1). Lineage (NCBI taxonomy): Archaea > Methanobacteriati > Methanobacteriota > Halobacteria > Halobacteriales > Natrialbaceae > Natrinema > Natrinema sp. DC36. Next base: position 473,208 of record NZ_CP084472.1, on the reverse strand, counting down.
CTGGATCGAGAGCGAGGACCGAATCTACATGTGGGGCGGATCGATGTCGACCGCGACGGGGATCGTGTTCAACGGCACGCAGAACGGCAATCTCGTCGCCTACGACGGCGAGAGCGGCGATCGCCTCTGGGAGCACCAGTTCGACGTGCCGATCAGCGCTTCGCCGATGAGCTGGTACGACCCTGGGACGGAAAAGCAGTACGTCGCCGTCCAGGTCGGCGGCAGCGGCTGGCTCCGCCAGGGACCGCGCGGCGACACGCTCGCCGTGTTCTCGATGGGGAACTGAGAGACGACCAACCAATCACACGATACAACCATGACGAACGAACAACGTTCACGCGACGACGTCTCGCGCCGCAGGCTGTTGCAAGGGACGGCGGCGCTCGCCGGAACGGCCGCCGCCGGCAGCGCGAGCGCGTACCGGGACGAGATCGACTTCCTGCTTCCGGCGGTGCAAAACGACGGCGAGGGGCGGACGTTCCAGATACTCGGCATCGTCGGCGGCTGGGTGGGCGTCGCACCCCACGAGATCGATGCCAAGTCCAACCCGCCGCTGCGACTGATCGAGGGCGAACAACACGAGGTCATCTGGACGAACGGCGACGGCGCGACGCACAACTTCAACATCACCGCGGGCAGCGCGCTGGACGATGACGCCGAGATACTCGAGACCACCGAGTCGCTGACCGAACAGGGAGCGACGACGTCCCTGCAGTTCACGGCCAGCGAGGAGATGGAGGAGTACTTCTGTATGCCCCATCCGGCCCAGATGCGCGGTCCGATCGAGGTGATTCAGCCCGGCGACGTCCACGAACTGGTAGTCCACGTCGAGAACGAAGCGGGCGAACCCCTCGGGGCGGAGGTATATCTCGACGGGATGCACTCGTTCTCGAACATCGCCGGTCGGCCGGATCCGACGGAGCAGGCGGAAGACGAGATGGCGGTCGCCCGCTTCGACATGCTCGAGAACGGCGAGTACGAACTCGAGGCCTGGACGTACGGCCACGAGCGGGTTACGGATACGGTAACGATCGACGGCGACGATCAGGAAGTTACCGTCACGGTACCCCCCATTGACCCCGGTGAACCGAGCGGGACCTACTCGATGCGCCTCGAGGACGGCCAGTGGGTCGGTCAGGAGCCCGACGCGATCGCCGACGAGACGAACCCGACGCTCGAATTCGAGGCGGGAGAGACCTACGCCGTCGAGTGGGAGAACACGATCGGTCGCCTCGAGCCGGAGGGAGAGAACAGACACTACGAACCGCTCCCCGGACACAACTTCGTGATCGCCAGCGGCGGCGACACCAACGAGTGGAACACGTACCTCCGATCGGACTTCACCGACGAGGTGGGCGAGACGCAGACCGTCACATTCGTCGCGAAAGAGGAGATGGCCGTCTACCTCGACCAGTCGCAACTCGACGCGATCGGCGAGGTTTCGGTCGCCGGTGCGGGTGACGAGATGGCCGACGCCGAGGACGCGACGACCGAAACGGACGGTAACGTGACGGTTACTACGGGCGGCAACGAGACTACTGACGCGGATGGTAACGAGACCACTGACGTGGACGGTAACGAGACCGTTGAGACGGCCGAGAACGAAACGGCCGGGAGCAACTGAGACGGTCGACTCACCGCCCGTTCGCTTTTTCGTACGTCGCTACTCGCCCTCGAGTGGCTCCCCTCGCCGATCGATTCGCGTCGCGGGGAGGCCGGCTCGATCGGCGTGTTCGCGGATCGTCTCCTCGTCGTCCCCCTCGTAGTGACAGAACGCCCCCGTTACGTGCCCGTCTTCGTTCGTCATCACCTCGGACTCGACCCATCGGATCTCGAATCCCTCGTCTCGTAGCTCTTCTAGCGCCTGTCCGGACTGTTCACCCGCGGCCTCGAGTTCGTCCTCGGTAATCGGTTCGTCGAGCGATCGGAGTATGAGGAACTCGGCCAGCTCCTGTTCGGACATCATGACCACCAGTCGCACGGACCACGCCCGCGGTAATGAAAGTGGCACGGACGGCCATCGTCGCTGGCACGAACGGATCGGTCGGCTTCGAACCACTCCCCTCAGTCCACCGCCTCGCCGCGACGCTCACGCTCGAGCGTCGTCACGGCGACCCCTGCGATCACGACGAGACCGCCGGCGACCGTGATCGCGTCGGGAACCTCCGCGAGCAAGACGAGCGCGAGCAGGGTTGCGCCCACCGGCTCGCCGAGCCAGGCGACGCTGACGACGACCGACTCGAGGTGCTCGAGAACCCAGTTGCTCACCGTGTGACCGAAGACGCCCGGACCGACGGCCAGCCCGAGGAAGAGGAGCCACTCTCGAGGGGGGTAGCCGACGTAGGAGTGACCTTGCACACCCACGAGGAGGAACAGGGTGAACACGCAAGCGCCGTAGACGACGGTCACGTAGGGAAACACCGGGACGCGCTGGCGGATCGAGCGGCCGGCGAGCGTGTAGCAGGCGACGGTCACCGCGCCCAGCAGCGCGAGCGAATTGCCGTACACCGTCGCGCCGGAGAGGGCCGCGTGGCCCGCACCGCCCAGCGACATCGCGCCGGCCCCCGCGATCGCGACGACGATGCCGACCACCGTTGCGCGGCTGATCCGTTCACCCAGGAAGAGCCCCGCGCCGAGAGCCACGAAGACCGGCTGAACCTGAACGATCGTGACGCTCGCTGCGACGCTGGTGTGGGAAAGACTCTCGAACCAGGCGGCGAAGTGGATCGCCAGCGCGACGCCGGCGACGGTGGCGCCAGCGAGGTCACGTCGCGATAAGCGCGCGAAGGCTGCGCGATGCCGGGTCAGGGCGATGGGGGCGACGAGCACCGTCGTGAAGAGCACGCGGTAGAAGGCCGCCACCGAACTCGGCGCCGCGCTCCAGCGTACGAGGATCGCGCTGGTGCTCGCCGCGAAGACCGCGAACGCGACCGCGAGCGCCGGCGTGACCTCGAGATCGACGTTCACGTCGTGTCCACTCGCCTCCTGGCGCAAACGAGTACCGGAACGATCGAGCCGTTACTCGTCGGGGAGCCGGCTCTCGCGGTAGATCACCGCGATTTCCATATCGACATCCTCGAGTCCGACGATGATATCCTCCTCGGGCGTCAGGTCCTCCGACTCCCACTCCTCGAGGAAGGCGACGGCGTCCTCGCGCTCGGCGTACGGGCGCGGATCGATCCCCATCGGGTCGTCGGCCGCCTCTTTGTCCGTGATCAGGACGAAATGCGCCGCGGTCGCATCGATGAGATCCCCGGTTTCGTAATCGGTCGTCCAGGCACCCGCGATCGGCGAGTCGGGAGTCGACGACACCGTGTACGCGAACAGACAGCCCGGCGAGTCGAAGGCGGCTGCCAGCCCGTTTTCGTGAACGAGCTGGCTCGTGCCGAAGGAATCCGTCACCGTCATCCCGCAGACATCACACCGTTGTGACTCAGTCAACTCGACCGGTCCCTCCTCGACGCCCTCGATCGAGGGCTCGTACACCTGTGGCGGTGGACCGTCGTCTCCGTCGTCCGCGGACCCGCCGTCGAGACAACCGGCAATTCCCCCGGCCGCGCCGACCCCGAGCGCGCCCAGCAGCCGCCGTCGCTCGAGCCCGTCGCGTTCACTCATACGCCGCGCTACGGAGCCAGCGGTCAAAACCGACGTGGTTCGGGCGTCGAATCCGAACGCGCTCTCGCTCGAGGGCACCGGGAGCGCCGCTCACTCGAGTCGCGCTTTCGCCAGCCGGTGGCGGGCCCGAAACATGGCCGTAAAGCCCGGTTTCGAGACAGGTTCAATCGCGTCGCCGAGGCGGCCGAACGGTAGCTCGTACTCGACTCGATCCCGGACGACCGTCCGATCCCCGTCGGCGAAGAAGCTGTGCGTGTGCACCCACCGATCGAACGGGCCGTGGACCATCTCGTCGCGGAAGTACGCCGCTCCCTCGTCGCGCTCGCGGTCCGTGATCACCGAGGTCCAGTGCTGGCGCGGCCCCACCCCGAACGGGCGCATCGAAAGCGCGACTTCCGAGCCGGGCTCGAGCACGTTCGGATCTGGCTCGCCGTCGGGGCCGATCACGCGCTCGACGCGCAGATCCAACCAGTCCGGCGTCACCGCCTCGAGGCCGGACACCTGTGAATGAAACGCCCAGACGTCGTCGAACGGTGAATTGACAGTCGTTTCGCGTTCGTACGTCGGCATCGCTCGTGGGTCCTACGACGGCCAGCGGGAAAACGTTCGTCCCACGAACGGCGACGGCGGAGACGAGAGTCGAGCGACCTACTTCAATCGCTCCTGCAGGAACGAGGGATGCGCCGCGGTGACGCCGTCGATTTCGAGCAGTTCCTCCGAGATGATCTCGCCCAGCGAGTCGCCGTCCTCGGCGCGCACTTCCGCCATCAGCATGTGATCTCCGCTGGAGCTGTATAGCGCCTCGACCTCCTCGAGGTCCTTGATCGCCTGCGTCGCCTCGACGTAGCGTTCGCTCGCGACGTCGAGCCCGACCAGGGCGATCGTCTGGCTCGAGAGTTTCTTCGGGTCGATGTCGGCCGAGTAGCCGATGATGACGCCGTCCTCCTCGAGCTGGTTGATATACTTCCGCACCGTCGGTTTCGAGACGTTCGCCCGGTCGGCGATCTCGGCGTAGGACGCCTGTGCGTCCTCTTCGAGAACCTCGAGAATACGATCTTCCGTCGCCTGAGTACTCATGACCGTATCTTTTGCTCCGGCGGAAAAATATCTTTTGTATACGAAAACGACGGATATCCGAATGGAAGACGATGCGACGGCGGTTCCGACGGTCATCTACGCGGGTACGTAACCGCCGGACTTATTCGCCCGCTGGTCGCAGGTTCGCTATCGATATGGTCGAACCGAATCTCGTCAGCGGTGCCGTCTGGATCGTCTGCGGGCTTGCGATTCTCGGTCTCGGTTCGCTCATCGCGTTTCGTGGACGAGTGGACCTACACGCGAACTACGACGAGTCGGTCGACCCTGCGCACGTCGCTCGCTGGGCTGGCGGGACGGCGCTGCTCATGGGACTCCTCGTCGTCGCCTACGGCGTTCGCGAGATGCGGTACGGATTCCAGCCTAGCCTGCTCGCCGGCCTGGTCGTCGCTCTGCTCGTTTTGAGCTACCTCTCGAAGCTGTTCGCCAGCGGCTTCGGTGCCAGCGAGTAGTCGACTGCTGGTACCTCGCTCCTGCCGTTGACCGGACCGATGCGTTAAAGAGACGCGACAGGTGACGTAGTGAATATGTCCGTCGGCGATAGCGACTACCGATCCGCGCTCCCCGTGCTGGCGCTGATACTGATTCTCTTGATGGCTGGATGCGCCGCCCTTCCGAGTTCCGGCCCGACTCCGGAGGACATCGAGCGAGAGATCGCCGCGGCTGACCCGCCCGATGAGGTCTCTGCGACGGTCGATGTCCGCCGAACGATCGACGGCGAAACGACCCATTACACCGAGGACATCTGGCTCCGCGCCGACGGTCGGAGCCGCGTCGAAACGAACGCCAACGGTGCCGAGACCGTGGTCGTCGACGACGGCGACGATCGCTGGCACTACGACCCCGCCGCCGACTGGGCGACCCGCCTCGAGACCGACCCGAACGCGACGTCGTACCTTCAGGGGATATACGAACAACAAGAGCGGTACCTCGAGGCTTACGAGATCACGGGCGTCGAGGAGGCGACGGTCGACGGCCGGGACACCTACCGCGTCACGTTCGATCCGCCGACCAACGAGACGATCGAGCGCTCGATCAGCGTCCTGATCGAGGACACCGAGTACGTCCTGCCGCTGGCGACCAGCGAGGGAGAACCCGCTCAGCGCGGCGCTGATCGCGTCGAGGTCTGGTACGACCGGGAGACGCTGTTCCCGGTCAAACACGCGATCGAGGGCGACGGCGTGACGCTGGAGCGAACCTATCGGAACCTCGAGATCGACGGCGGGATCGACGACGAGCGCTTCGCGTTCGATCCGCAGTCGTCGACGGGGAACGAGACGAGCGTCGAGACGATCACGTTTCCGTCGATCAATTCCTACGAGACCGTCGACGCGGCCGAAGACGCCGTCCCGTTCGAGGTCGTCGAGCCGTCCGCGGACGCGATGCCCGACGGGCTCGAACTCGAGTCGATCGACGCCTACGAGTTCCACGACGAGAACCGGACGCAGGTGTCGCTCCAGTATCGGACGCCGGACGACGAGACGGTATCGGTCACCACGAGCGACGGCCCGCGGCGGTTTGCGACCGGCGGCGACGCGGTCCCAGTCGGTACCGCCAGGGGGACGATCGCAGGAACGGACGAGGGGACGGAACTACAGTGGCCGTGTGGTGGCCGCTACTACTCGGTGTTCGCAGAGAGCGGGTTCGACGAAGAAACGGCGATCGCGGTCGGCGAGTCGCTCGAAACCGGCTGTTAGCCGACGGAACATCCTGAAAACCGGAGCTGCGACCGACAGTCGGTACCGGGCCGGCCCCCGACCGTCGGCTATGGGAACGGACCGCAATTCGGTGTGCGCTCAGGTGTGTCGCTCGAGCAGATCGTAGCTGCGCTCCCACTCGGCGTCCTCGTCGAAGTAGCGCTCGGCGAGGGGCTGGTCGGGGAGCTCGCCGACAGCGGCCTTCTCTTCCTGGTAGGACGGCCGGTCTTCGTCGACGTAGTACCGACCGGTCAGGACGGTGCCCTCGTTGAGGACGTCCTCGGTCTCGTGCATCATCTCGGCGGCCTCGCGCCGGTCGGTGATGTCGTGGTCGTAGTCCTCGGACTCCTGAATGTCGATGTAGGGGACGTACTGGCGGGCGTCCTTGTTCCAGGTCGGACACTGGGTCAGGAAGTCGACGTGGGCGAAGCCGTCGTGTTCGATGGCCTCCGCGATGATCTCCTTGGCCTGATTCGGGTTGACCGCGGCGGTGCGGGCAACGTAGCTCGCACCGGCGGTCAGCGACAGTGACAGCGGCCGGAGCGGCGTCTTCGCGCTGCCCGAGGGCTGGGTCTTGGATTTGTGACCCTTCGGGCTCGTCGGCGAGGTCTGGCCCTTCGTCAGGCCGAAGATCTCGTTGTTGAACACGATGTAGGTCATGTCGTGGTTCTCTCGAGCCGTGTGGATGAAGTGGTTCCCACCGATGCCGTAGCCGTCGCCGTCACCGCCCGCGGCGATAACCTCGAGGTCGGTGTTCGCCAGCTTCGCGGCGCGGGCCACGGGCAGCGAACGGCCGTGGATCGTGTGGAAGCCGTAGGTGTCGAGATAGCTGCTCAGTTTGCCTGAACAGCCGATTCCGGTGACCGTCAGCACCTCTTCGGGCGTCTTGCCGACTTCCGGCAGCGCCTGTTTCAGCGATTTCAGGACGCCGAAGTCGCCACAGCCCGGACACCAGGTCGGCTGCGGTTCGACGCCGGGGGTGAACTCGTCCCGGTCGATCTCTCGCTCCTCTCCGATTGCGTTGAATGCACTCATGGTTAGTCACCTGCCGCCGGTTCGATTCGTACCTGTGCGGTCGGTTCGCGGTCCTCGTCGGCGAGGTTGACTTCGTAGCCCTCGACGACTTCGGCGGGCTCGAAGGGATTGCCGTTGTACTTCAGCAGGCTGGTCATCTTCTCGCCGAAGCGGCCCAGTTCCTTCTGGATCAGGCCGCGGAACTGCGCGGTGGCGTTCATCTCGACGACCATCGCCTCGTCGACGCTCTCGAGGAACTCCGTGACTTCGGCCTCGGGGAACGGCATCATATCGGAGACACTGATTCCCTTGACGGCGTGCCCGTCGTCGTTGAGCCGCTCGACGGCCTCGTTGACGGCACCGTGGGACGAGCCCCACGTGATGATGCCGTACTCGGCCGTATCGTCGCCGTAGTAGGTCTGATTCGACTCGTGTTCCTCGTCGAGCTCCTCCCGGATGTTCTCCAGTTTCTCGATTCGCCGCGTCATCTGCGCGACGCGGTTGTCGGGGTCCTCGCTGATGTGGCCCACCGGCGAGTGCTCGTTGCCGGTCGCGAGGTATCGCCCGCCCTTCTGGCCCGGCAGCGACCGTGGGACGACGTTGTTCTCTGCGCCCTCGTGGTTGAACCGCTTGAATTTGCCGCTGGCGTCGTGGGCGGCTTCGGCGAGTTCGTCTTCGGTCAGGGTCGATCCCAGATCCGGCTGGGGCTCGCGGTCGAAGAACTCGACGTCGACGTTCTTGTTCTCGCCGGAGAGCTTCTGATCGTAGATGACGATCGCCGGAAGCTGGTAGTCCCACGCGATCTCGAAGGCGAGCCTGGTCTGTTCGTAGGCCTCTTCGATGTTGCTGGGAGCGAAGACGACTCTCGAGGAGTCGCCCTGGCTCGTGTAGAGGACGAACTCGAGGTCGCCCTGCTCGGGTTTCGTCGGCATCCCGGTCGAGGGGCCGGCTCGCATCGACTCGACGAGGACGAGCGGCGTCTCGGTCATCTCCGCCAGACCGAGTGGTTCGCTCATGAGCGCGAAGCCACCGCCGGAGGAGCCGGACATGGCCTTCGCGCCCGCGTGGCTCGCACCGAGTGCGAGCGCCGCGGCGGCGATCTCGTCCTCGACTTGCTCGGAGACACCGCCCATGTCGGGGAAGTTCTGGGCGAGGATGGTGAACACGTCCGTCCACGGCGTCATCGGGTAGCCGGCGATGAACCGACAGCCGGCGTCGATCGCGCCGTAGGCGATCGCGTTCGAGCCCGACAGGAGCGCCTGCTCGGTCTCGTGAGAGCCCTCGGGTGCGCGAAGGTCGTGCTCGAATTCGTACTCCGTATTGATCGTGTCGTAGGCCTCGTGAAGAATCTCGAGGTTCGCCTCGAGAACGTCTCCACCCATGGCGTCGGACATTAGGTCCTCGATGTGCTCGAGGTCCATGTCGAGCAGCGCGGCCGTCACGCCGACGCCGGCGGTGTTGCGCATGACCTCGCGGCCGTGTTCCCGTGCAAGTCCGCGGAGGTCCATCGGGAAGACGTGCCAGTCGTTCTCCTCGGCGCGGGCCTCGAGATCGATCGCCTCGACGTCCTCTTCGCTGATGAGACCCTCGTCGTAAACGATGATCCCGCCCTCGCGGAGCTCGTCGAGGTTCTCCGAGAGGGGTTTAATCTCCTCGTTCCCGTAGTAGGCCTCTTCCTGCGGGTTGCGGGCGAACGAGTCGCCCAACGAGAGCAGGAAGTTGTAGCCGTCGCCGCGTGACTGTACATCGTGGTCTGCGGCCCGAATTTCGACGTACGTGTGGCCACCGCGGATCCGCGACGGATAGTGGCGGTGTGTGAATACGTCGAGCCCCGAGCGCATCAGCGCCTTGGCAAAGTTCTGGCTCGTCGAGTCGATTCCGTCGCCGGAACCGCCCGCGATTCGCCAGATGAGTTCGTCGCTGCTCATATGTGGATCAGTGGCCTGTGGGCCAACCGTACTCGGAATTCGCACTACCGAACCTAAAGACTTTGCTATAGATTACCAAGGAACTTTCGTGAAGAATGGACATCCATTGAAGAATATGTGTGAAAGACCATTACTTTCGTCGCGAATTCCGGCCACGATTGTTCACATTCGTTCATTGAATACGACTCCCGTTTCTCACTATTGAATTCTCCACACGTTTCTAAGCGTTTCTACGATGTCGACGCGATCCCGTCGGGGACGACCGGCTCGAGGCCGGTCTCGTCGACGAACTCGGCGAGGAAGTCCGCGCGCTCGGGTATTTCGGCCGGGTGGTGTGAGTCGGTGCCGAGTGTGACAGCCACGTCGTGATCGCGAAGCACCGTCAAGAACGGCTCGGCGGGGTGGACGATCTCGGCGTCGGTGAGCGCCCGCCCGGCGTTGATCTCCGGGACGGTCCGCGAGTCGGCGAGCGCCTGTGCCGCCCGCCGATACTGGTCGGTCGTCGCCCGGCCCCGCAACGGCGGCGTCCGCTCGAGCAGATCCACGTGAGCCGCGATATCGAACAGTTCCGACTCGACGAGCGCGATCAGGGTCTCGAAGTACTCGTCGACGACCGCGTCGCGCTCGGCGTCGCTCATCGCCGCGAAGTTGGACGCGACCTGCACGTTGTTCCCGTCGACGTCGTGGACGCTCCCGATCGCGTAGTCGAAGTCCGCCTCCGAGAGGAACGCGTCGATAGCCGCCTCGTCGCGCGGATCGTAGTCCATCTCGACGGCGTCGTAGATCTCGAGGTCGAAATCCTCACGCAGGCGGTCGATTCCCCGTCGCCGGCGCTCGTATGTGAGGTCGAGATTGAACCCGTAGACGCTTCGCATCGACGCGTGGCGCTCCCGAGAGGCCACGTTACAGTGGTCGGCGAAGCCGACGCCCTCGAGGCCGGCCGATTCGGCCGCTCGAACCATCGATCGGAGGAAGTCGCCGTCAGAGTAGTTCGAGTGGACGTGAAAATCCCGCATACGTCGTCGACCATGGACTGCGGGTTAGGTGTTACGCTCGAGGAGCGTGTTTCGGAGCGGGGATCCGCCGGCGGTGTGGAGGGGCGCTCGTTCGCAGCAGACGGCGTGACCGGTTCGCTACGCGGGCGGAGTAACACCGGTGTAATCAGCTAACACCGGTATCCGCGAGCGCTTAAGTCGATCTCGGCCCCAGACCAACGTACGGAACCATTTGATGTCACAGCAGAAATCCGATTACGTAGACGACGCCGAGATCGACGCGACGCTCGACGAACTGCCGACCGAGGAGGCCGTCGAGACGGCCGCGGAAAACCTCGAGGCCAACGGCTTCGAGGTCGTCGTCGCCGACTCGGCTGAGGAAGCCCTCGAAACGATCCAGTCGCAGATCCCCGCCGGCGCGTCGGTGATGAACGGTCACTCCACGACGCTCGAGGAGATCGGCTTCGCCGACTACCTCTCCGAGGGCGACCACGAGTGGGAGAGCCTGGCGGACGAGATCTGGAGCATCGACGACGACGCGAAGCGTCAGACCGCCCGTCGCGAGTCACAGACCGCCGACTACTTCCTCGGCGGGATCAACGCGATTTCCCAGACCGGTGAACTCGTCGCGGCCGACCGCTCGGGCAGTCGGATCGGCGCCTATCCCTTCGCCGCGAGCAACGTCGTGATCGTCAGCGGCGTGAACAAGATCGTGCCGACGCTCGACGACGCGCTCGACCGCCTCGAGTCGGTGGCCTACCCCCTCGAAAACGAACGCGCACAGGAGGCCTACGGCGTCGATTCGGCCATCGCCAAGGAACTCATCTTCCGACAGGAACTCGAGGAGGGTCGCACGACCGTCGTCCTGATCCGCGATCAGTTAGGTTACTAACGAATTGGTCCGTCGGGTAGGGTCTCTGCAGTGCAGAGACGCCACTTGATACGGCATTCTCTCTTGAATTCCACTAATCAGTACAGACGAAGGCGTTACCGAAGCGGCTATTTACTTCTCCGATAGTTGCCAAAAACAGCGTGCTGCATACAGAGGATAAGTTCAGCACGGCGACTTCGTTTGTTTCACGCCGAAACCGGTGAACTACCCGCTCACTACACGTGCATACTGAACAGTTTGAAACAATTGCATACGACGAAATACTGTTAATTGATGGATAGGAATATGACCGGTATTCGTACGTCGTGTCGTTATGTGGAAACGACGATCCGTGCTGGCGACTGGGGCAGCGCTGTCGATCGGGACCGGACTCACTTCGGTGGGAGGCGCCGAGGCTGACACCGACGAACTTCCGAATGGAGGCGCGGACTTCACGCGCCCAGACGGGGTCGCCTGGCGGTACGACGGTCCCCACGACATGCGTTCGGCGACCGTCGAGGACGACCGGCTCTACACCGAGAACGACGGCACCGTGTACGCGATCGATACGGCGGACGGCTCGCTAGTGTGGGAGACCGGTGACATTGGGGCCGACGGGCCGCCCGTGGTCGAAGGGGGGATGGTCTACGTCGCCGGCGAACCGGTCCAGGCGCTCGACGCCGAGACGGGGGAGGTCAATTGGGAAAGCGAATTCGAGAGCTTCGAGATGGCGGTCGGCCACGGGATGGTCTACACCTCCGAGGACGGGACAGTCTACGCTCTCGACGCCAAGGACGGCTCCATCGAGTGGGAACGCAACGAGCTGACGGTCGAGTGGGAGACCAGCGGCGAAACCGAAGAGTTCACCGTAGATAGCCTGGAGGCGGGGGACACTGACGACAACCTAGTGTACGTGTCCGGTAACGTCGAACCATGGACGCTTACCGTTGCCGGACTCGATCCGATGACCGGCAAGCTGGAAATGACCATGGGTGGAATGGAGTCAGTCGTTGGGTTTGCCGCAGAATCCGGATACATGGGTATCCAATCCAACCTTGATTACACCTATCTGTACAACATATCGACCAAGGAACGCGTCGGTAGTGTGTATCCGTCAGGCGACTACACGTTCAGTGGCGACGGCTTCTTCGGTGCCAACCGTTACGGCGTCGTCTCGGCATACGATCTCTCGGCCGGCGGTGAACTGGCGTGGGAAATGGAATACGCCCAAAGCCTCCCGCAGGTCGTCGGAAACACGGCCATCGCGCTCTATGGACCGAGTCCCCTCCAACACACTCCCGAGGAGAGCGAAGACGAAGATAGGGTGGTTGCTTACGACCTCGCGACCGGTGAGGAGCAGTGGCGCTATGTCTTCGACGAGCGCGAATGGACTGCTAGTGACGGCCCATCGACGGGGGTCGAGATCGACGAGAACGCGATCTACGTTAGCCGTGACGGCGAGCTGCTGGCGCTTCGGTCCGAAACCGAAGCGCCCGACGATCCAGAGGATGGCGATCCTCGAGACGACGAGCAGGACGAATCCGACGAGCAAGACGAGGACCAGCAGGGCGGCGAGGACGACAGCGACACGGGAGAAGACGACAGTGACGACGAAGACGAGTGCTGACCGGACGACGATCCGGCCGACGACGGAGAGTCCGTCGATGACGGCGATAGCGGGAACGGAACCGCCGGAGATGGGACGCTGGAAACGAGACGAACGCTGAAAACAAGACGGACACCGAGAGCGACACTGAGGCCGACAACGAACCCGGCTTCACGACCGGTACCGGACTTCTCGGCGGGGCGCTCGGCCTCGAGTGGCTGCGCCGGAAAGCCGGCGTCGACGAATCGACCAGCGTGAACGAACCGTCTGAGTAAGGGGATCTCGAGTCGGACGAATTCGGACGAGATCACTGAACAACGTATCGGAATCTTCTATTTCACTGAAAAGGTCGTACACTACTTGCTCTGTACTGAGCGGTCGCCACCTTCGTAAATTAAGTCGAATCTCGTGCGACATTCGCGCTACGTATCTCGCACAACTCAATGATACTGACCAATGTCTGCCAGTACTTTCGGTGTGCAGTTCGTACATATCAGGTATTTTTCTTCCGATAGGTGTCTGACGAATCGGAGGGAGACAGCGGCGATTGGTTCTCTCTTGTCTGCTATCGACTCAATATACCGTCTACGTCCGCGAAACAGAATCGAGTGCGTGCTTCCGGACCGGCGAGCTACTCGTTGCGCGGACTGCTCGGGTGGTAGTCCGTGTCGTACTCTCCGGGCTGGTCGTCGACGCGGTCGGGGTTGAGCCGACCCGATAGCAGCATGAAGTCGACCAGGGTCAACGCCAGCATCGCCTCGACGACGGGTACGCCGCGCGGCGGGAGGACGGGGTCGTGGCGGCCGATGACCTGCTCCTCTTTGAGTTCGCCGGTCTCCCAGTCCGCGGTCTGCTGGGACTTCGGGATCGAGGTCGGGGCGTGTAGCGTCACCTCGCCGTAGATCGGCTCGCCGCTCGAGATGCCGCCCTGAATCCCGCCGTGATCGTTCTCGACGGGGGTCGGGTTCCCTTCACCGTCGAACTCCCAGTCGTCATTCCGTTCCTTGCCGGTCCATTCGGCCGCGTCGGTGCCGAGACCGAACTCGAACGCCGTCGTCGCGGGGACGGCCATCATCGCCTGTCCCAGCCGGGCCGACAGCGAGTCGAATCGGGGTGCACCGAGGCCGACCGGAACCCCCTGCGCTTCGAAGTAGATGCTGCCGCCGATGGAGTCGCCTTCCTCCTGGTACTCCGCGATCAGCTCCTGCATCCGCTCGGCGGTCTCCGGGTGGGCACAGCGAACGTCGTTTTCCTCCGAGTGCTCCACGATCTCCTCGAAGCTCACCTCGGGAGCCTCGATGTCGCCGATCTGGTTGACGTGGGCCTTGAGTTCGATTCCCTCCTGAGCGAGCAATTTTTTCGCGATCGCGCCGGCCGCGACCCAGTTGACCGTCTCGCGGGCCGAGGAGCGGCCGCCGCCGCCCCAGTTGCGCGTTCCGAACTTCGCCGAGTAGGTGAAGTCGCCGTGGCTCGGCCGGGGCGCGGTGATGAACGGTTCGTACTTGCCCGAGCGAGCGTCCTTGTTCTGGATGACCATACCGATCGGCGTCCCGGTCGTGTAGCCGTCCTGAACTCCGGACTTGATCGAGACCGCGTCGGGTTCGCCGCGACTCGTCGTGATCATCGACTGCCCCGGCTTTCGACGGTCGAGGTCCGCCTGGATGTCCTCCTCCGAAAGCTCGAGACCGGCGGGACAGCCCGAAACCGTACAGCCCATCGCCTCTCCGTGACTCTCGCCGAACGTGGTCACCTGAAAGAGGCGACCGAAGCGGTTGCCGTTCATTACCACGTCCTCGGTGGCGGGGCCACTTAGCGGTGCAGGATTCACGCAGGGCGTCCGAGATGGATGACTATCGAACTCGGTGACTATCGAACGCTCGAACCTGGTCGACACCGGATCGTTCTCCCGCGTCGCTTCAGTTTCGTGACACCGATACACTCATCACGATCAGAGTCATACATTCGTACTGGTATTTAATGGGACGACGCCGTCGGCGATCTCGAGGGAGGAGTACGAGACGCCGGTTTCTCGCGAAAGCATCGCTCGTTGGCGGGGGAGTCTTGCTTTTCGGCGGGACGGAGGCGTTCTCACAGCTCGGCGCGAGCCGGGCCGTTTCGATGAACGCGACCGAGGACGGCAACGCGTTGCTCGGACTCGACATCGCTTCGTCAGTGCGGGCTGGGACGGCCGATCAGAATCTGGTCGCCCTGACGAATAACGCGAGCGACACCATCGATGTCTCGCTTTCGCTCTCGAACCCCGATCAGGGGACGCTCTCACCGTCCGCCCTCTCGATCGAGAGCGGGGCGACTCGGTCCGTCCTCGTCTCCGTCGATGCCGACAGTCCGACCGGGAGCGACGCGCTGGGGTTTGACGTCGTCGCATCGAACGAGACGGTGAGCGTGTCACTGGAACGCCGCGTTACGGTCACCTCTGGACCGGCGTTCAAACAGCAAATTCGCGACGATTCGCGGAACAGCAACGCCGCGTTTACGATCTCCTACCGCGTAAGTCAGCTTCCGAACTTCGACCGGGTGGAGCTCGAGGTCGAGAACCTCGACGCCGGTCACATCGGCACGACGACGTACGTCGAGGGAGTCACGGAGCAGACCCTCTCGTACCCGCAGGGAGGGGGCAGTGATGGCGGTGCTGCCGGCAATACCTACGAGTTCCGATTTTGCGTTTACGACGGCTCGGGCGAGGTCACCGATCTCTCCACGGTGGTCACGACGACCGCCGACGGTTCGAACCCGCCGGGCGACGATTTGGCTGACGAAGGCGATCCGACGCTCGTCGGATTCTCCGTCACGAACGACGTGCAGTGGACGAACAATCGGTTCACCGTCGATTACGAAGTCGATCCGGGCGAGGACTTCGGGGAGGTCACCGTCGTTTTCGACAATACCGAACACGACTGGTCGGATGCCACGAAAACGAACGATTCGGCACCGACCGGGACGGTCATCTATCCGTCGGCAAACAACCGACAGGGGGGTGTCAACGGAGACACGTACGACGTCACCGTCACCGTCTCCAATCAGAGCGGTATCCCCGTCGACAGCGGCACCGTCTCTCTCACCGCCGGCTCCAGCGAAACGGTCGACTGGCCGTAATCGAACGCGCTCGAGCGCCCTCATCATCGTACAGCTATTTCTGTACTGACGGCGTACGATCACTGAATGGGTGACCACGAGTTCGAACTTGATCCGTTCGCCCTCGACGCAGCGGCCGGTGAGCTTCCGGTCGACGACGTATTCCAACTGCTTGCGGATCGTCACGCCCGCTACGCGCTTCTCTATCTTTACGACAACCCGACGCCGACGATCGAAGAACTCGCGGACGTCCTCGCGGCCAAGGATGCCAGCGTCCAAGCAACGATCGCGAGGCCGGCCGACCGGAATCCGATCCGAATTCGGCTGTATCATGCGATACTCCCCCGGATCGACGCGCTGGGGTTCATCACGTTCGACGCCGAAACGAACGCCGTCACCGACGCGGACATTCCCACCGCGGTCATCGACGCCATGGGAGTGACCGACTCGTCGCCATGAACTCGCTCGAAACCCTCATCGAACGGATCGAACGACGGCGAAAAACGCTCGAGGTCCACACGGACGACGACGCGGTCGGTGCGGAACTGGGACGCCAGTTCGAGACGCGGAACGTCGACGTGACCCACCGATCGCTCGGCTCGCTCGACGATTCGGGGTTCGTGATCGTTCGGAGCGCCGACGGCGAGTTCCGCGGCGCGATGGGGATCGACCAGTTTCGCGCGGTTCTCTCGCCGGAAATCCATCCACCCTGGGAACTTGCCGACGCCGATCACGACCGATCGGAACTGTTCGACTTCCTCGAGAACACGCTGTTCACCGCCTACGACCGCCGGCAGATGGTGGCCACGGCCCGCGAGATCGAAGAACGGGCGTGGCGCGTCGGTTCCGGCCGGCTGTACGCGGGGTTCCAGCGAGCGGCGGCGCTCGCCGCACAGACCGCGGTCTACGAACGGCTGGGGAGCCACGGCTCGCTCGCGGTGGCAGTGTTCCTCGACGACGCGTGGGACAGAGCGGCGCTCGACGGTGTGACGGTCGTGTCCGAACCGGACAGCGAACTCGGCGAGTACTGGTTCGTGGCGTTCGATGGCGGTGACAACGAGATGGAAACCTGCGCGTTGCTCGCTGAGGAACGCCGAGACGGTGCATTCTACGGCTTCTGGACGTACGACCCGTCGATGGTCGACGAGCTCGTTACGTATCTCGAGACGACGTACGACGTCTCATAGCTCTCGCTGACCGTCGCTCACTTCGTCTGCTCACGGCACGAAGTGCCGTTCGCACGGTATACGGAACCAGAGGTCCCGCACTATTCGCGAAGCGACCAAAAAACTCAGGGTGAGCGTCTCAGGGCAGTTCGAACTCGATCGCCGCTCCCTGTCCGAATCCGACGCACTCGGTCGCGATTCCGCGGTCGACTCCGCGGCGGTTCATCTCGTGGACGAGCGTCACCGGCAGGCGCGCGCCGGAACACCCCAGCGGGTGCCCGATCGCGATCGCACCGCCGTTGACGTTGAGCTGATCGTCCGGAATCCCGAGTTCGCGCTGGGAGTACAGCGTCTGACTGGCGAACGCTTCGTTGATCTCGACGAGCCCGTAGTCGTCGATTTCGCGGCCCGCTCGCTCGAGCAGGCCCTCGGTGGCGGGGACCGGACCGACGCCCATGACGGTCGGATCGACGCCCGCGACGTAGCTGGTCCCGACCTCGGCGAGGACCTCGAGGTCGTTCTGGGAGGCAAAGTCCCGGCTGGTCAGCAGAACACCGGCGGCGCCGTCGGCGATCTGAGAGGCGTTGCCTGGCGTGACCGTACCGTCTTCCTTGAATACGGTGGGGAGTTCGGCGAGTTTCTCGGCTGTGGTGCCGGGGCGCAGACCCTCGTCCTCGTCGTGGACGCCGTCTTCCGTCTCGATGGGGACGATCTCGTCGTCGAACTTCCCTTCCTCGGTGGCCTCGACTGCGCGCTGCTGGCTCCGTGCGCCGTACTCGTCCTGTTCCGCCCGGGAGATGTCGTGTTGCTCGGCGACCTTCTCGGCCGTTATCCCCATCTGGAGGTTGCGCATGCCGTACTCCTCCTCGAGTCCGGGATACATCTCGCCGCTGTCGGCGGCCCCCATCTTGACGCGGCTCATGCTCTCGACGCCGCCGGCGACGACGGCGCTGTGGCGGCCCGCGGCGATCGAGTCCGCCGCGCTGATGATCGCCTGCGCCGAGGAGGCACACTGCCGGTCGACGGTCGTCGCCGGAACCCCTTCGCCGAGTTCCGAGAAGAGCGCGATCTGTCGCGCGATGTTCGTTCGCTGTTCCGCTCGCTGCTGGGCGCAGCCCCACATCAGGTCGTCGACGTCCTCGCCGTCGACACCCGTCTCGGCGAGCATCTCGTTGACCAGCGGAATCGAGAGATCTTCGCTTCGAATGTCCGCGAGCGCACCGTCTTCTCTTCCCTGTGCTGTCCTAACAGCGCTAACGAGCACCGGCGTATTGCTTGCCATTGTATACCATCATTTTTCGGAGGTATAAAAAGCTATCTTTGTCGGAAGGCGACGAGCGAACTCACGGAATAGCTGTCGGCGTCGCTCTCGAGCGGCCGGGACGAACGATACCCGAGTCGTGACGCTCGAAGCTCCGACCAGATCCGCGAACGCCACGACACTCGAGACGGAGAACGCTGTCAATTTCGCCGTGTTCCCATCGTTTCATCGCGTTCTATAGCACAAAATTTATTAGACTACTTGACAATTGTTCTACATGGTTCGACGCCGCCAGATTCTGCTCGCGACAGTCGCCACCGGAGCGGCCGGTATTGCGGGCTGCGTGAGCGACGCCCCCTCCGACGAACGCGCCGACAACAACGACGAGGACACCCCGTCGGATCTGGAGTCCACGGGGGACGGCGCCTATCGAGTCGACATAACCGCCCGTAGCGACCGATCGGCGTCGATCGATGAGGTCAGTCATCGACCGTCGTGGATCGACCCCATCCGAGAGATAACCTACACTGGCGACCCCGAAATCGTCTGGGGATACGACAGTCTCGAGGCCGACGCCTCATCCTCCGAGGTTGCCGTCGATCCGGTCATCGACACGACCGACGACGCGGAGCACGTCTTTCTGGCCCCGGTCTACGACGCCGACGCCGGGAACTGGAACGTCCACGCGTACGTCGACGAGGCATACTACGAGGCCAGGGACACCCACCGGTTCTGGATCGGACGTCCGTTGGCGGAATTACGCGAAGACCCGGTTCGCGGCTACGAGGCAGCGTTCACCGAGCACCACGACGGCGTCTACCGCGCGACCGTCGAGTACGACGAGACGCCAAAAGACACCGATCCCAACCTGTTGAGCCAGGTGTGGCTCACGAACTGGCCGGTGGACAGGACTGCGGAACGATCGGAACCGATGCTCGGTGCCGCCGTTGCCGTCACTCGAGTCGGCCCGCCGCCGACGAACCCGGACTACGACGAGGTAGACGAGGGCGACCCGGCCCCGATGGTCGACCTCTCGTTCGAGTACGATCCCGACGCGAAGACGGTGACGATCGTCCACGAGGGCGGTCCCGCGTTCCGAGGCGATCACGTCCAGGTCGGGTTCGAGGGCGGCCTCACCGAGGTGCAGTTCTCCGGCGAGGTGACCGCCGGTGACTCGCTCACCGTCGGGGTTCCCAGCGCCGACCTCAGCGAGTACCTCGCGGTCACCTGGCGAGGGCCGGAACGGGAGCACACCATTGTCCTCGATCGATTCCAGATTCCCGAGTGAGCCGTCACCCCGATCACGGCGACCGTCCGACGGGTCATCGACGGGACGACGGTCGCTACTGCCGCCCGTCGCGCTCGAGTCCGACCCCTAACTCCTCGAGCATCCCGAAGAAACCCGGGAACGAGACGTCGACGTGGTCGGCCCCCTCGATGGTGGTCTCGCCGTCGGCGACTAGCCCCGCGAGCGCGAGCGCCATGATGATCCGGTGGTCGTCGCGTCCGGAGACGGTCGCCCCCGAGAGGCTCGAGTCGCCGCCGTGGATCATCAGCGAGTCCCGTTCCTCGGTCGTCTCGACGCCCATCTTGCCCAGCTCTTCGGCCATCGCGCTCACGCGGTCGGTCTCCTTGTACCGAACGTGCTCGGCGTTCGTGATGTGCGTGTTGCCCTCTGCGACCGCGCCCAGCGTCGCGATCGTCGGGAGCAGATCGGGTGTGTCCTCGACGTCGACCTCGATCCCGGAGAGCGGAGCCTTCGCAACGTCGATCGTTCCCGCGTCGCGGTCCCAGTCGACGTCGGCACCCATGCGCTCGACGATGTCGACGATCGCGGTATCGCCCTGCGCGCTCGGATGAGCGCCCTCGATGCGGACGCCCTCGTTGCCGGCGATCGCACCCGCCGCCAGCGGATACGAGATCGACGAGAAGTCGCCGGGCACAGCGTAGTCGCCACCCGCGGGGCGGTAGGACTGCCCGCCGTCGACCGCGAAGCCGGCGTCCGTCTTCCGCGCCTCGACGCCGAAGTCGTCGAGCACCTCGAGCGTGATGTCGACGTACGGCGCGGACTTGAGTTCGGTCTCGAGGTCGATCGCGATCCCCTCGTCGGTGACCGCACCGGCCAGCAGCAGGGCGGTGATGTACTGCGAGGAGACGTCGCCCGGAATCGAGAGTTCGCCGCCAGCGAGCGGACCGGTGACGACCAGCGGGGCCTGCCCGTTCCCGCGGGTGCTGTCGGCCTGGGCTCCGAGATCGGTCAGCGCCTCGAGCAGCGGGCCCTGGGGACGCGAGCGCAGGGACTCGTCGCCGGTCAGCACCGAGGTGCCGTCGGCCAGTGCGGCCGCGGCGGTGACGAGACGCATCGTCGTCCCGCTGTTCGCGCAATCGATGACGTCCGCCGGGACGTCGGGTCGTCCGTCGAAGCCGTCGATTTCGAGGGTCTCGTCCTCGCATCGGTCGACATCGCCGCCGAAGAGTTCCACCGCGCGGGCGGTCGCCTTGGTGTCCGCGCTCCAGAGCGCGTCGCGGACGGTCGCCTCGTCGGCGTAGCCCGCCGCGAGGATCGCCCGGTGCGTGTAGCTCTTCGAGGGCGGTGCCCGCGCCGTCCCCCCGACGCTCGAGGGCGTGATAGTGACGTTCATGGTCGCTCTGTGGGGTGGCCCCGCCTTACCGATACCGATCCCGTTAGTCCCGTCTCGAGGTGATCGATTCGGACAGTCCGGTTGTGAGTATAGTGGGACCGATCAGTAGACGTGCGAACATACCGACTCTTCAACCACCGTGCTAAGTAGCCAAGAAATCCCTTCACCGAAATTACTTGTACGCGAGGAAGATTGCCATCAGTATGGACAGTAGCGCATCAAGCAAGCGTCTCCCGTCACGGGTAGCGTGGGTGTTGGGAAGCATTTCCGTCGTTCTCGGGGTCACTGCTTCAGACTATCTCGAGGCGGGTCCCCTTGTAGCGGTCGCCGCAACCGCTGTCTTGATGTTGGTTCTGGCCCTCGCCTACGAGTTCGTGTCCACCTGAACACCTCGTCTTATTCTACTGCCATACCCAATAGGATCCAATTGTCATCCGTTAACTGCTTGGCCTGTACCGATCAGCAGAGCGTTCCTGTCCGAATGACAGTCGAAAAGAGGCGTCTACGAACGGATTACGAACAGCCGATCGAGGCCGCGATCTCGAGAAGCGGCGTGTCGTCGGTGAGGCTCGAGACCTCGTAGCTCAGGTCGTCGCACGTCCAGAAAATGCTTTGAATTCGCCCGTCGCGACGGTAGGCCGTGGTGCCGTCGACCTCGATCTCCTCGACATCCGGCGACGTCGGGCTGAACCGCTGGAACTCTCGGACGGCCACGTAGAGTTCGCGTGCGATCACGTTCGGATCGTTGTACCACAGCATCGCGGTGGTTCCACCGTACTCGTCTTCTCGATCGATGACGGTGATCCGGTCGAGCGCGTACGCGTCCGGCACGTCCGGATCCGGAAGCCCGTACGGGAGGTGCGCTTCGGCGGCCTCTCGACTCTCGAAGACGCCCTCGGGCTCGCGACCGTCGGTAACGACGGTCGCTCCGTTCGGCGGTTCGTACGTGAACGTCCCCGGTTCGAGCCCCTCGTCGATCGAGAGGTTCTCGTACGTGACGGTCAGTTCGTGGCGCGTCTCACCGTCTTCACGCATCGTGTTCCGTTCCTTGATCGGATACCGATACTCGGCATCGATCCACACGGTCCGGACCACCTCGAGTTTCTCAAGATCTTGGATGATATTCACCGGCATGACGTACGTCGTGTCTCCGACGACGAGTTCGACCTTCGGGCCGATGTCGTCGACCTGTGGTTTCGTCTCGACGACGTGTGCAGTGCGGCCGTCGACAGTCTCGGTTCCCTCGTAGCCGAGGCGGTACTCCTCGAGGAGGTTCTCGAGAACGAGACGCGTTCGGTCGGTGTCGACCTTGTTTGGATGATACTGTTTGTCCACCACCTCCGTTGACGGGTTGTACTCCCACGTCGTCGCCCGATTCGTCACGGTGATCGAACCGACCGGGACGTCCGGATCGGTCGACTCGAGCACTTCGATCCGCTGTTTGGCCGGCGGCCGTCGAGCGATGCGCTCGACTCGTTCGACGGTCTCGTCCGAGGCGCCGGCCGACACGGTTCGCCGGGCCTCGAGGGAGCGCATGTGGCGGCGCGTCTCGATCGCGTCTCGAACGAGACCCGCGCCCGTCGGCGTCTCGTCGTCGGGATCGCTGAGACAGCCGGCGAGTGCGACTGCGGCACTCGTTGCGAGGAGCCGACGACGGTTCATATCCGGGAATTACCATCGCTAGTGATAAGTTTGTGGGTATGAACCGATGGCCGGGAACCCCGGGATTATGTACGCCGCTGTCACACGTGCGTCCATGAACCTCGACGTCGATCTCTCTGCCCTTCGCGAATTTCTCGAGGCCAACGAGCTGGACGGCTATCTGATCGATGACGACGCTTCGGATTCCGACCAGCGGTACGTCTCCGGCTTCACGGCACCGGACCCCTTTCAGACGCTCGTGACCGCCGACGGGGTCCACCTGCTCGTCTCCGGCCTCGAGTACGGTCGCGCGAGCGCGGAGGCGAGCGCCGACTCCGTCACTCGTCGGGCAGCGTACGAGTACCAGCAATTCGTCGCCGAGTACGGCCGGTACGAGGGGAAGATCCGCATGCTGGCGGCGTTTCTCGAGGACCACGCCGTCGACTCGATTGCAGTCCCCCAGAACTTCCCGACGGGAACCGCGGACGGGCTCCGCGAGCACGGTCTCGCGGTGACGGTCGAACGCGAGGGGATCGTGACGGACATCCGCGCGACGAAAACCGAGTGGGAGGTCGACCAGATCCGGGCGAGCCAGCGGGCGAACGAGGCCGCGATGGCGAGAGCGGAGGAGCTGATCGCGACCGCGGGCGTCGAGGACGGCGTCCTCGTTCGCGACGGCGACGTGCTCACCAGCGAACGCGTCACGGAAGAGATCGAGGTCACCCTGCTCCGCCACGGCTGTGCGCTCGACGAGACGATCGTCGCCTGCGGAGCCGACGGTGCGGACCCCCACGACCGCGGGAGCGGGCCGCTCGAGCCCGACGAGCTGATCGTGATCGATATCTTCCCGCGGGACAAGGAGACGGGCTACTTCGCGGACATGACCCGGACGTTCGCCCGCGGCGATCCCGGCGAGGAGGCCCGGCGACGCTACGAGGTCACGTGGGAGGCCTACGAGGCCGCGCTCGAGACCGTCGAAGCCGGCGTGACGGGAGCCGCCGTCCACGCCGCGGCCTGTGACGTGATCGAGGACGCGGGCTACGAAACGCTGCGAAGCGATCCGAACACGGAGACGGGATTCATCCACAGTACCGGTCACGGCGTCGGCCTCGACATCCACGAGGAGCCCAGCGTCTCGCCCTCGGGCGGCGAGCTCGAGGCCGGCCACGTCATTTCGATCGAACCCGGCATCTACGATCCCGCGGTCGGCGGCGTCCGTATCGAGGATCTGATCGCCGTCACCGAGAACGGCTACGAGAACCTGACCGAATATCGGATCGCGCTCGAACCGACGGCCGATGATCGATAGTAGATAGACGCACGATTCCGTTCTTCACAGCCACTCGTGGAAATCGGGGAAAGAATGCTACTACGTTCACTTCGGACCGGTCAACTGACGCGGTGGCGCGCGCTGTCGGCTGCCCGAGTAATAGCGAGGGCAGTCGACGATGTTGCGCGAGGGATGGGCGAACGCTAGTGAGCGAATCGGCTGGGGAGGGTGTGGCTCTCCTAGTTACCACGATAGCAGGGCGCTTCGTTCCCTGATCACGTCAGAAAGCACTGTTCCGTTCACACGAACGAATCCGTCTACCAATTACTGTGAAACTCAGCGATAGCCGTCGCCGTCCCCACCGCGAGCGTCGTCGATCCGTCCGAACTGCTCGTCGCTCAACTCGAGTTCGACCGCGCCGACGTTCTCCTCGAGCTGGTCGGGCGTTCGCGCGCCGACGATCGGCACGCAGGTGAACCGATCCTGTTCCATCAGCCAGCGCAGCGAGACCTGCGCCGGCGTGGCGTCGACCTGCTCGGCGACGGACTCGACGGCCTCGAGCACTTCCCACGCGGTCTCGCTGGTATAACGGTCCTCGAAGAGGTCCGTGAGGGTGCCCCGGGAGCCGTCGGGCGCGATCACGCTGCCGTCCTCGCCCCGCTCGTACTTTCCGGTGAGGAAGCCACCCGCGAGCGGCGAGTACGGACAGACGGCGATGTCCTGATCCGCACAGACCTCGAGGTAGTCCGTCACGTCGTCGGTGTCGGCCGCGTTGAACATCGGCTGGGTCACGTCGAAGCGCTCGAGGCCCTCGACGTCGCTGGTCCACAGCGCCTTGGTGAGCTTCCAGGCGGCCATGCTCGAGGCTCCCAGATAGTGGACTTTCCCCTCGCGGACGAGTTCGGTCAGCGTCCGCATCGTCTCCCGGATCGGCGTGTTCTCGTCCCAGCGGTGGATATAGTACAGATCGAGGTAGTCGGTTCCCAGCCGCTCGAGGGTGCCCTCGATCTGTGCGCGGATGTGCTTGCGTCCCAGCCCGGAGTCGTTCGGACCGGGCTCGCCGCGACCGTCGAAGGGAAAGTAGACCTTCGAGGCGATGACGACGTCCTCGCGGTGGATATCGCGGTCCTCGAGCCACTCGCCGATCCACTCCTCGCTGGTGCCGTTCGGATCGCCGTAGACGTTCGCGGTGTCGATGAAGTTGATGCCGCGATCCCAGGCGGTGTCGAGCAGTTCGCGGGCCTGCTCGCGGTCGGTTTCGACGGTGCCGTCGCTCTCCTTTCCGAAGCGCCAGGTGCCGAAGCAGAGTCTCGAGACTGTCGTGCCCGTGTCACCGAGCGTGGTGTACTCCATGGCTACTGGTTCAATAGCGAGGAACAAAACGGATTGGAAAGCGGTGAGGTGGCAGTCGGTGTCGTCACATCACTGCACGAGGGGTGGACTTCCGAAGCTACAAACCACTCGATAGTCACGTACCAATGATGAACCACTGGTGGCGGCGAATCGTTCTCTCGCTGGTCGCCGTTCTCGTTCTCGTCCTCGTCTATGCGTGGCTCTACCAACTGGGAATGGCCACGTTCGAGGGTGAAACGAGGACGTACGCCGATGCGATCCAGACCGTCATCGAAACGCTGACGACGGCCGGTTTCGGCGGTGACGCGGGCGACTGGCAGAGTCCTCAGATGAACCTGTTTGTGGTCGTCATGAACCTCACGGGCGTCCTGCTCGTCTTCCTCGCGCTACCGCTAATCGTCGTCCCGCTGTTCCAGCAGGCGCTCGAGGATCGGCCACCGGAGTCGACCGAGCTCACCGACCACATCGTCATCTGCTCGTACACGCCGCGTTCGGACGTGCTCGCGGGAGAGCTCGAGGCGGCGAACGTCCCCTACGTCTTCATCGACGACGACCCCGAGCTGGTCGTCGAGCTCAACAGCGAGGGGACCAACGCCATCTACGGCGAACTCGATCAGGAGGAGACGCTGCAGGCGGCGAACGCCGCGGACGCTCACGCGCTCGTTACCGACATCGACGACGAGACGAACGCGATGGTGATCCTCACGGCGCGAGAGCTTTCAAGCGAGCTCAGGATCGTCAGCGTGGTCGAAGACGAGGACGTCGCGAGCTATCACCGCTACGCCGGTGCCGACGAAATCGTCCGGCCGCGACGGGTGCTCGGACAGAGCCTGGCGACGAAGGCGACGACGACGGTCTCCGAGGAGCTTCGGGACACGATCGAGCTCAGCGAGGAGCTCGCAGTGACCGAACTCCTCGTCCAGGAGCACAGCGACCTCGTCGGCCAGACGATCCCGGAGTCGGGCATCCGAGACCGGATGGGGATCACCGTCATCGGCGCGTGGTTCAACGGGGAGTTCGTCCCCGTTCCCGGCCCCGAAAACGTGATCGACGGCAATACGATCCTGCTCGTCGCTGGTCGCCGCGACGACCTCACGGAGCTGAAATCGCAGACCGTGTCGTCGCTGCGGCACAATCCGGACCGTGTGGTCGTCGGCGGCTACGGCGTCGTCGGACGAACCGCGGTCGAGACCCTGGTATCCGGCGGCGTCTCGACATGCGTCGTCGATATCGTAGACGAGGCCGGTGTCGACGTCGTCGGCGACGTCACCGACGAATCGGTCCTCGAGGATGCAGCCGTCGATGATTCCCGTTCGATCATTCTCACCCTCGACGACGATGTGACGACGATCTACGCGACGCTGGTCCTCAAACAGGTCGCTCCCGGCGTCGAGATCATCGCACGTGCGAACGAGACCGAGAACATTCCGAAGCTCTACCGAGCGGGAGCCGAGTACGTTCTGTCGCTGTCGACGGTGACCGGCCGGATGCTCGCCTCCATCCTGATCGAGGACGAAGAGATCCTCACGCCGGAGACTCAGTTCGAACTCGTTCGAACGACTGCCCCGCGGATCGTCGGCCGGAGTCTCGGCGACGTGGACCTACGAGCGCGGACGGGGTGTACCGTCGTCGCGGTCGAACGGAACGGAGACCTGCTGACCGACCTCGGACCGGAGTTCGTCGTCAGCGTGGACGACATGCTGATCGTCGCGGGGAGCGACGAGGCGATCAATCAGTTCGTCACGCTCGCGTGCTGAGCCCGGCGCGTCTGCCCCCTCCGTTACGACTCGAGTGTCGGAACCGCGAACGCGAAGGCCAACTCGTCGTCCGTTCGGGCGACCTCGAGGAGCCGTTCGACGAACGCCGTTTTCCCCATCGAGTAAGCGAGGAGGTCGTCGTGGTCGGTCGCCAGGTCGCGTTTCAGCGCCTCGTACTCCACACGGCGGTCGGACGCGCGGCGAGGACGTCGCGCTCGCTGCGGCCGTCGTCGACGACGGCCGCCGTGTCGATGAAGTCGATCTCCGACTCGAGGGTGGCGCGAACGACATCACGGCCGGTTTCGTCGGAGACGCCACCCCAACTGCCGCCGATGTTTCTGGTGCCGAATCCGACCGCCGACACGTCGCGTCCGGTCGAACCGAGTCGTCGATAGTTCGCGCGTGATCGATGGCGGTAGTATCGGGTATGCCTTGCCCAGGAGCAATCGCCACGCACGCCGATTCCGCACCGATTCGACACTGGTTCCGCGACGAAACGGCACCCTCAGAACGGTCCACCGCGGACGAGCCCTTCCATGACGGTCCGTTCGGCCCGCCGGAGCAACTCCCCCGCCGTCCCGCTCGAGCAGTCCAGCCGATCGGCGACATCCTCGAGCGAGGCCTCTCGCGTCGCGCGGTAGTAGCCGCAGTCGACGGCCGCGGAGACGGCCTCGAACTGGCGCTGGGTCAGGGCCGCCCGCGCGTCGATCCGTCCGGCGCGGTACTCGCCGATCGACAGGACGTCGACGTGCATCGCGTCGGACACGTCGTCGACCACCGTCTGGATCGCTTCGCTGGGGCCGACCGCCGTCAGCCGGATCGTGCCGTCGGCGCGGTGCTCTAGCGGCGGGACGACGATCAGTCCCGGCTGTTCGACCGCGTCCGCGAACGTTCGATCGGCTCCCGTCAGCGTCTCCCGCACGTACAGGTACAGGGAATCGTCGCGACAGGGTGCGAGTTCGTACTCGAGTATCGAGGGCGCGTCCTCGAGGGCGCGCTCGTAGGGTGCTCGTGGACCGTCGACGTGGAACAGCATCGCGTGCTCGTCACCGTACCGGTTTCCGTAGAGCAATCTCGACGCGGTGTACGCCTCGTGTTCGACGACGAACTGGTGCATCGGATGCCGTTCAGCCGGCGGTCGCCGAAGGCTCAGCTCGAGATAGCGCATTTCACTGGCCTGACGTACGTCCACTGTCACCTACAAAGCTACCGTCTCGGCGGACCGCTGGGAGGCGGATCGAACGCCTGCACGATGCGACCTATAAAGACCCCTCATATCTGCGGATCAAGTCGGACGATCGCGCCGGGCGAGTATCCACTCGGTATGACGACTCCACGCCTACGGGCGACCCGATCCGCGGAGTGGCCGGACGTTCGAACGCAGGCGAGCGACCTGATCCGGGTGGCCGGCGTCGCGGGCGCGGGTGGTGCCGGATTTCCCTCCTACGCGAAGTGGACGGATCTCGAGGCGGTCGATTCCCTCCTGATGAACCACCAAGAGAGCGAACCGAACTACTCCATCGACAAGTGGCTCGGGAAGACCCGCGCGGAGACGTTCGCCACACTGTTCGACGAGCTGATCGAGGGGGCGTTCGACCTGATCGTCGTCAGCGCGAAGTGGAAGGATCGCGACGAACACATGCAGGAACTCGAGGCCGAAACCGACGGGACGGTGATTCCGCCGGCCGAACTGCCGCTCGATCGGGACGCGGAGTCGGGCGTCGTATTCGCGTATACGGAGAACAAGTACCAGTACGGAATGGAGAGCGTTCTCCTCAAAACCGTCGACGGGACGGTCATCGGAAGCGACCTCCCCACCGATTACGGCTGGCTCGTCCAGAACACCGAGACCCTTTACGACATCGCCCGCGCGCTCTCGGCGGGCGCGCCAGTGACCCACAAGTACGTCCACGTCAGCGGCGAGGTGCCGCGAGACCGGTTCCTCGAGGTTCCGATCGGCACGCCCGCGAGCGAGCTCCTGCGCGCGGCCGACTGTCCGTCCGACGCGCTCCCCGCAGACGCAGTGATCGCCGACGGCGGGCCGGGCTGGTGCTTTCCGATTGATTCAGTACCCGACGAGTACGGTGTCCGCAAGCATACGAACTGCCTCCTCGTGCTCGACGCGGAGACCGTCGCGGAAAGTACGCTCGGCGGGGGGCGGATCGACGTGCTCGAGGAGTACGAGTGGAGCGACCGGGAGATGGAATCCGAACCAACTGCAACGATCGAACCGGACCGCGTCCGGATTCCGCTCGCGACGAACCCGAATCCGGAAGTCGTCGAACCTGCCGAACCGATCGTCGCGGTCGGCGACCGCGTCGAGCACGGCGATCGGATCGCGACCCCCAGTTCCGACGGGATCAGTATCCCTCAGCACGCGTCCGTCGCCGGCGAGGTGACGGCGGTGTCCGAGTCGGATATCGAGATCGAATCGCGCTCCGACGCGTAGCGAGCACCGAACCGGCGCGCCACTTCGATCACCGTCCCCTCAGCGGAACGACGGCAGTACCTCCTCCTCGTAGAACTCGAGCGCCTTCTCCTGTTCGTCACCGATCTGGTGGAAGTAGACGTGGTCGTAGCCCGCGTCGATCGCCTGCTCGATGCTGTCGATGTGGGCCTGCGGGTCGGGTTCGGTGGTGGTCCCGGCCTCGGCGATATCCTCTTTCTCGACCATCTGTGCGGCCTGTTCGAAGTGGACCGGCGTCGGCAGCTCCTGCCCGAGTTCGCCCGGAATCGAGCCGTTGGGCCACTGCTCGTAGATCGTCTCGATCGCTTCCTCTTCGCTATCGGCGTAGCAGCCGTGCAGTTGGGTGTACTTCGGCCCGTCTCCGCCGGCGTCCTCGTAGGCCTCGACCGGCTCCGATTTGGGGCCGGAACACCAGAGCCCGTCGGTGGTCTCGGCGACCCACTCGGCCGTCTGCGGGCCGAACGCGCTCCCGATCGTCGTCGGCTGCTCGTCCGGCACGGTGAAGAGCCGCGCGTTCTCGACCGTGTAGTGCTCGCCGTGGTGACTCGTCGTCTCGCCGGTCCAGAGCGAACGCATGACGTCCATCGCCTCGTCTAACATTTCGAGGCGAACGTCGTGTTCGGGCCAGCGCTCGCCCGTCACGTGTTCGTTCAGGTTCTCGCCGGTTCCGACGCCGAAGGTAAAGCGGTCGCCGAACATCTCGTCGGCGGTGGCGACGGCGTGGGCGACGTTGACCGGGTGAATCCGGATCGTCGGGCAGGTGACGCCGACGCCGACCTCGATCTCGTCGGTCGCGGTCGCGATACCACCCAGCGTCGACCAGACGAACGGTGATTCGCCCTGGGCCGACACCCACGGATGAAAGTGATCGGAAATCGAGAGGAAGTCGAAGCCGGCTTCCTCGGCGCGGCGGGCAATGTCGACCAGTTCCGTCGGGCCGAACTCCTCGCTCGAGAGGGTGTATCCGAGTTTCGTCATTCCCGATTTCGTATCACGACCGGACGGGTAACGGTTGTACCTGCGACGGCAAGAGCGCGGTTCGGAGCGAGCGCGGTTCGGAGCGAACGTAGTGAGCGAGAACCGCGGGGATGCGAACGGTGAGCGAAGCGAGCCGTGAGCGAACGTTGTGAGTGAGAAACACGAACGGCGCATCGCGCCGTGAGTAGGCGGTGAAGCTGTGAGAGAGAACCGTCCATTGCGAACGGACGTACGATAACCCGCGAGCCCGGCCGGCGGAATCGAACCCCTTACCCGCGATGCGCGGGAACCCGTCGGTATGGAAGCCGTAGTCGAAGCGACGGACCTCGAGAAGGTCTACGGCGAGACGACCGCCCTCTCGGGGGCGTCGCTCTCCGTCCAGAGCGGCGAGGTCTTCGCGCTGATCGGCCCGAACGGGGCCGGGAAGACGACGCTCGTCCGCGCGCTGACGGGGACCACCGAACCCGACGGCGGCAGCGCACGAATCCTCGGGGAGTCACCGTCGGCCGTCGACCGCGACCGACTCGGCGTGCTCCCACAGGAGTTCTCGCCACCGGGCAGGCTCAGCGCCAGGGAACTGCTCGCATACTATGCGGGGCTCTACGACGACGCGCGGGAGTCCAACAATGTCCTCGCGGACGTCGGCCTCGTCGACGCCGGCGACACCTGGTACGAGGACCTCTCGGGCGGCCAGCAGCGCCGGGTCTGCGTCGGCTCCGCGCTGGTCAACGACCCCGATCTGCTCTTCCTCGACGAGCCGACGACGGGCATCGATCCCGCCGGCCGCCGCACCGTCTGGCGACTGATCGAGGACCTCGCCGCGGGCGGGACAACCGTCGTCCTGACCACGCACGATATGGCCGAAGCCGAGCGGCTCGCCGACCGCGTCGGCCTGCTCGCCGACGGCTCGCTGGTTGCGCAGGGAAGCCCCGAAGCGCTCGTCCGGGAACACGGCGGCTCGAGCCGGCTCACGATCGAGACGGCGGCCGATCCGGACGCCTTCGCGGACCTCGAGTATCCGGTCGAACGCCCGGAGCGCGGCCGGGGCCGAAGCCCGGACGGGACAGTCGTCGTCCGCGATATCGATCCCGCCGCGATCGAAACCGTCGTCGACTATCTCGAGGCCCACGATATCGAGTACACCGAACTCTCGTGGGCCGAACCGGACCTCGAGGACGTCTATCTCTCCCTGGCCGACGCGACCGAGCGGGAGCGAACGGGTCAGCTCGCGGGCGTGGAGAACGGGGGAAGCGGGCGGAGCGGTTCCGACGAGTCTGATATCGCGCAGGCGGGTGAGACGGCGTGAGTCGGACGGGCCGCGTACGAGCCGAGACGAGCGCCGGCTGGCGGTCGTTCGTCCGCCGGCGGACGGCGGTCTTCTTCACCTTCTTCTTCCCGGTGATCTTGATCGTCATCTTCGGCGCGCTGATCCGCACCGATCCGACCGGCGAGGGCCTGTTCACCGAACCGGCGGCCTAC
Organism: Natrinema sp. DC36; assembly: GCF_020405225.1. Lineage (NCBI taxonomy): Archaea > Methanobacteriati > Methanobacteriota > Halobacteria > Halobacteriales > Natrialbaceae > Natrinema > Natrinema sp. DC36. Next base: position 441,280 of record NZ_CP084472.1, on the reverse strand, counting down.
TACGTGCCCGGCTATCTCGCCGTCGTCGTCCTCTTCACGCCGCTGTCGCGGATGGGCAGCGAGGTCGCGCGCCACCGCGAGGGGAGTCGCTTCGAGAAGCTCGCGACGACGCCGCTGACTCGAGGCGAGTGGTTGCTCGCTCAGACCGTCGTCAACGCTGCGATCATCGGGCTGGCGAGCCTGCTCATCCTCGGACTGGTAGTCGTGCTGACCGGCGCGGAGATCGCGTTCTCGCCGCTGCTGGTGCCCTACATCCTCGTCGGCGTCGTCTGCTTCTGTGGCGTCGGCGCGATGCTCGGTAGCTACACCGATTCGCAGGACGGCGCGGTCGCCGCGAGCAACGCGATCGGGCTCCCGCTGCTCTTCCTCTCGGAGACCTTCATCTCGCTTTCCCAACTGCCCGGCTGGTTCGAACCGCTCGTGAACCTCTCGCCGCTGACCTACTTCGCGCGGGGGGTGCGGGCCGCGACCTATTCGGGTGCCGAGACGCCCGCGGTCGCCGGCGTCGATCCCGCGCTCGCGAACCTCGGGATTCTCGTCGCGCTCGCCGTCGTCGCGTTCGCGCTGGGTGCGCGGTCGATTCCGCGGACGGACTGAGCGCCTCGAGAACGAACCGATTTACGCGCGGCACTCGAATCGACGGCAACCAGTATGCGCGCAGGCCACCCCACGGAGCAGGCCGTCGGTATGGAGTACTACGTCAGCGACGCGGACGGCGTCGGCGGCCGCCTCCGCGAGGACGACGCCGATTTCCGGGTGCGCGAACTCGAGCGCTTCGACACCGAACCCGTCGACGCGCCGACTGACGCCTACCCGCACCTCGTCTTTCGGGCGACGCTGCGGGGGTGGGACACCAACGACTTCGCCTCGCGGCTCTCGGACGCGCTGGGCGTCTCTCGCGAGCGAGTCAACTGGGCCGGTACGAAGGACAAGTACGCCGTGACGACCCAGCTGTTCTCGGTCTACGGGGCCGACCCCGCGGAGCTGCCCGAGATCAACGGGGTCGACATCGAGGTTCTGGGGCGGGCCGGCCGGAACCTCGAGTTCGGCGACCTCGCGGGCAACGAGTTCGAACTCGTGGTCACCGATCCCGAGCGGCCCGAAAACGCCGCGACGATCACCGACGAGTTGGGCGAATTCGGCGGGCTCGAGGACGGCGGTGGCGGCGTGTCGGACGGCGATTCGGACGGCGACGCCGCAGTTTCGATCGGCGTCCCCAACTTCTTCGGCCAGCAGCGCTTCGGGAGCCGTCGGCCGGTCACGCACGAAGTGGGTCTCGCGATCGCTCGCGACGACTGGGAGGGTGCGGTGATGGCCTATCTGGGGAATCCGACGGACGCGGAACCCGAGTCGACGCAGGAGGCCCGGACCTTCGTCGATCGCGAACTCCGACGGAGTTCGGATACCTCGAGCGGGGAGCAGCGCGACCCGCGAGAGGAGACGAGAGACTGGCAGGAAGCCCTCGAGCGGGTACCCAACCGCCTTCGCTACGAGCGATCGATGATCCACGCGCTCGCCGAGTACGACGGCGAGCCCGGCCCCGCGGAATTTCGGGAGGCCCTCGAGCGGGTTCCCTCGAACCTCCAGCGGCTGTTCGTCCACGCGGCCCAGTCCTACGCGTTCAATCTGATGCTGAGCGAGCGCCTCGAGCGCGGGCTGCCGTTCGACCGTCCCGTCGCGGGCGACGTGGTCTGTTTCTCGGACACCGACGCACCCGACGGGCTCGAGCTTCCCGACACCGACCGACTCCAGCGTGTCGACGAGCGCCGGGTCGACTCGGTGACCCGTCACTGTGAGCGCGGTCGTGCGTTCGTCACCGCGCCGCTGGTCGGCACCGAGACGGAACTCGCCGACGGCGAGCAGGGAAAAATCGAACGCACCGTCCTCGACGACCTCGGCCTCGAGCCCGCTGACTTCGATCTCCCCGGCGAGTTTCACTCGACCGGTACCCGACGCGCGATGCTCCTGCGAACGGATCTCCGCCTCGAGACCGAGCCGCTGGCGCTCGAGTTCGCGCTGCCGAAGGGGTCGTACGCGACGGTCGTCCTCCGAGAGTATCTGAAGGTCGATCCGGTCGACCTCGGATAGGAGTCGGACTTTCGACGGCGTCGGCCAGCCGTCACGGTCACCGCAGTTTTTAGGTCGCTGTCACGAGTACCGAACGGACGACATGGACATCGCGACTCACTATACGTCGGAGCGATCGGGTCCGCGAGCATGATCGGGACGAACGAGGACCGCGAGATCGTCGACTGGCGAACGCTAACCGAAGACGGGCAGACAGTGTACGAAATCGAGTATAACGAGCCAGTGTCCGAACCGACGGGGAGATCGAAGTCGCTGTTCGGTGCGAGCAGCGGCGGGACGGTTCCGGCGGGCGAGCAGTACTTTCACCTGCCGGACGGAGAGCGGATCCCCGCGAACGAAGCGGTGTTCGATGCCGACGGAACGACGTTGCGAGTCCGCCACGAACCGTCGATGGTGGCTCGCCTTCGGCGATACCTGCCGTGGTGACGACGTTGCTTGTGGTGAACCGCGGCCGGTGTTCAGGCGAAGTAGTCTCGGAGCACCGCGCCGAAGCCGGCGGCACCGATACAGATCGAGAGAATCGCGCCGACGCCGGTCACCGCGAGGATGCCGTTGATTCCTGCAGCGACCACCAGCGGCTTCAGCCAGCCGTCCTCGCGGCCGACCAGTCGTTCGGCGATTGCAAGGGAGGCGATCGCTGCGCCGATCGCCCACACGAGGTACGCGAGAAGTCCGAGTGGGAACGCCACCAGGATCCCGACGATCGTGATCACCAGGAGGAGAATTACGAGAGCGAGTGCGAGCAGTGAAACGATTCCGTACGCGAACGACCCGACTGGATCATCGAGCACGTCCACTATCATCCGTTCCGTGTACTCGGGGACGACGGCGACCAGAATCGCGCCGACGACGAGCGTGGTCAGGAACGCGGTGATCGCGCCCCCGAGGAGTCCGTTCGTCGTGCCGATATCGATGTCGACGCCGGGATTTGTCTGTACGATCAGCGTGACCGTCAAGAAAGCGTGACTGAGTCCGATCATAGCCCCCAGAGGGACTGCAGTGATGTGAACGTACTGTGTCGTCGCCGTTCCGGGACCTGCTGACAGACTTTTGCTCGCTCGTCTCCTACCACAACTGTGCGCAGCAAACACCTACAGCGGGAAATCGACGACCTCGTGGCGCAGGGATGGAAAATAGAGGAAGAAACGCCCGATCGTGTCGTGCTGGTCGACCGGGAGTTCGGCTCGGTGATCTCACACGTCCTGATCGCCCTCCTGACGTTCTGGTTCTCGATGGGGCTGGGAAACGTCGTCTGGGGCGCGTACAATTACGTCTCGAACTCCCAGCGTCGCGTCCTCTGGGAGGACGGCGGCGATTGTCCGTCCTGCGGTGCGGACGTGCCGTCGTCCGCGGACTACTGCCCGTCCTGCGGTGCGGACTTCGAGTCGGTCGCCGAGCCGAACGAGGGCGTCGTCTGCCCCGAATGCGACGCAGTCGCCGCCGACGGGTCGCGGTACTGTCCGTCCTGCGGAACGAAACTCGCGGCCACGTTCGGTCGCTCGTCGTCGGGGAACCGAACTGATACGTAGCTCGCCCGCTATCGACTGAACAGGCAATGGAACTGGACTCGGACCCCCACATCCTCCTGACGAACGACGACGGGATCGACGCGCCCGGCATTCGGGCACTGCACGACGCGCTCTCGGCGGTCGGGACGGTCACCGTCATCGCGCCCGATCGAAACCGGAGCGCTGTCGGCCGATCGCTCTCCTACGGCCGGACGAGGTCGTCGCGCGACGATGACGACTTTTCGCTGGATCTGGAGACGGACTCGTTCACCTCGCCGGTCCCCCACACCGAACACGAACTCGGCTACGCCGTCGACGGTACCCCCTGTGACTGCGCCATCGTCGGCACGAAAGGCCTCGAGCCCCGACCCGACATCGTCGTCTCGGGCTGTAACTCGGGCGCGAACCTCGGAGCCTACGTCTTCTCCCGATCGGGGACGGTCAGCGCCGCGATGGAAGCGGCGTTTCTCGAGACGCCGTCGATCGCCGTCTCGATGGACACCCTCGGCTACGATCGGGACCTCGAGCCGGGGGATTTCGAGCGAGCGGGCGAGATCACCGCCGATCTCGTCGCCGGTGCCGCCGGGACCGGACTGTTCGACCGCGTCGACTACCTGAACGTCAACGTCCCCCGGCCGGATCGCGAGCCGAACGGGTTCGAACTGACCCGACCGACCGAAGTCTACGAGATGGACGCCGCGTTCGAAAACGGCGCGTTTCAGTTGACTAACCGGCTCTGGCAGCAGATGGCGAACCGGGACATTCCCGACGCCGAGGACACCGATCGTCACGCCCTGCTCGAGGAACGGGTGTCGATTTCTCCACTTCGGGTCCCCTACGAGGTCGTGGATACGGAACCGGTCCGTAACGTCTTCGACGAAATTCTGTAAACCCGGTCTATCACTGCGTTCCGACTTTTCAGAAGCCAGTACGGTTTAGGTGGTCGGCTCACAAGGGGGACGCAATCGATCGATGTCGGACCGCAATCAGTCGGACGAACGCGACGACAATCGGGGACGGCTCCCCTCGAGTCCCCCGAGCGACGTCGGCCCGGCGTCCGAGACGGAGACCGACGTCGACTCCGTCGTCGCTCGGACCGATACCGGGACGACGGCGGACGACAAGACGACTGCGGGCGACGACGGAGAGACTGAGCAGGCGTCGGCTATCGCACCCGCCGACCCGCGGTCGAAGCGGCAGGTCATCGACGCAGTGCTCACGGACGTGACGGCGTTTTTCGACGAGCGCTTCGACGACGCCACCGATGAGGCGTTCCCCGGTCGCCCGTCCGACGCGTTCATCGAGGGGGAGTTCTTCGATTTCACTTACCTCGACGACTACGAGGAAGTCGAGCGCTACTGGGTGAACAGGCCGTACGCGTACGTGACGGTACTGTACGACGACGCGACCAACACCAATCGGTATCACGTCGTCGAACCCGATCTCGACGAGTTCGAGGAGTACGTCCGGGAGGACCTGATCCGCTCGCTCCGGAGCGACCTGATGTACAAGGAGTTCGACGGCGAGGTAAATCGGGCGGCCGCCTTCGACGAGGAAGTGCCGAGAGTCATGCGCGAACACGCCGCCACCGTCGGCGACGGCTCCCTGCAGCAACTCCTCTACTACCTCCGCCGGGACTTCGTGAACTACGGGAAGATCGATCCCATCATGCGCGATCGAGCCGTCGAGGACATCTCCTGTGACGGCGCGGCCAAACCCGTCTTCGTCTACCACCACGGCTACCGCGACCTCCGGACGAACCTCGCGTTCGGCGACGAGCGGCTGAGCGCCTACGTCGTGCGCCTCGCCCAGCGGGCCGGCAAACATCTCTCGGTCGCCGACCCGCTGGTCGACGCCTCCTTACCCGACGGCTCGCGGGTCCAGCTCACCCTCGGCGGCGAGGTGACGACCGGCGGCGCGAACTTCACCGTCCGGAAGTTCGCCGAGGTACCGTTCACGCCCGTCGACCTCGTCAACTGGGGGACGTTCTCGCTCGAGCAGATGGCCTACCTCTGGCTGGCCGTCGAGAACAACGCCTCGCTCATGTTCGCGGGCGGCACCGGCTCGGGGAAGACGACCAGCCTCAACGCGGTCTCGATGTTCGTCCCGCCCGAGAGCAAGGTCGTCTCCATCGAGGACACGCCGGAGCTCACGCTCCCCCACGACAACTGGATTCAGAGCGTTACCAGAGACGGCGTCACCGCGGGCGGGCGCGGCTCCGTCGGGATGTTCGACCTGCTGCAGGCCGCCCTGCGCCAGCGACCGGAGTACCTCGTCGTCGGCGAGATCCGCACCGAAAGCGACGTCGCACTCACCTTCTTCCAGTCGATCGCCACCGGCCACACGGCGTACACGACGTTTCACGCCGACTCCGTCCGCGGGCTGTTGAGTCGACTCCGGAACGAGCCGTTGAACGTCCCGACGCAGATGATCGGCAACCTCGATATCGTCTCGATCCAGCAGCAGACAACCCAGAACGGCAAGCGCGTCCGGCGGAATCGACGGCTCGTGGAGTTCAGCCACGGCGATCCGGACGGGGACGCCGACGAGATCGCCCCGCACGAGGTGTTTCGGTACGATCCCCACGCCGATCGGTTCGAACAGACCTCGGGATCGACGGTCCTCGGCGCCATCGCCGACGAACGGGGCTGGACGCCCGGGCACATCGAGCGGGAACTCGATCGACGGGAAGCGGTCCTGCGATACCTCCTCGAGGCCGAAATAACCGATTACGAGAGCGTCGCGCGGGTTATCCAGGGGTTCATCCGCGATCCGGAGTACATCCTCGAGGAGGTCCGCGCCGGCGACCTCGACCCCGACGAGATCGCGATGACGGAGGCCGACGACTGAACCGTGACCGAGCGCGACCGGTCCGGCAGTGATGATGAACGCGAGCGGTCCGATGACGATGTGGACCACAGGTGGTCCGAAAGCGGTGCCGACCGCGATCAATCCAACGGCGATGCCGACCGCGATCGGTCCGACGGTGATGTCGACACCGCCTCGGTCGGTGACGATATCGGCCCCGATGACGATCCCGAGCGCGATACGGACGAAGCCGCGTTCCGCGAGCCGTCCCTCGATCGGAAGACGGCCGCGGCCGTTCTCGAGGACGCGTTCGACGACGAGCCGACGGTCTCGTTCGAGTCGGATTCGAACGACTCGTTCGACGAGGCGGGTGACGGACGCCGAGCGGAACTGGACGACGCTGAACCGGAGCCCGAGGAGGTGCTCAGTCAGCCCCTCGCCGAGGAGCGGGAACTCGGCGCGGCGGAGCAACGCGAACTCAGGGATTCGTACGGGCGTATTCGGACGTTTTTCAAGACGCGACCGGAGCGATACCGCGGTCTCCAGCGGCTGCTCAAGCAGGCCCGCGTCCGGGATACCTACGATACGTATCTGACCGATAGCGTCAAATTGGCGGTGATCGCCGCGATCGCCGCTGGAATCGTCGCCAACGCCGCGCTCGTCGTGCTGGCGGTCACCGGCACGTGGTTCGACGTTCTCGAGCCGCTTTTCGGACTCTCCGGCCGGACGCGGGACGCCTTCCTGACGAATCCGCTGCTCGTCGCCGCGCTGCTCGTTCCCCTGGGCTGTTCGCTCGCCGCCGGCGGTGCCGTCTGGGTCGGCCGGAACTACTACTATCCGCGGAGCGTCGTCGCCGCGAGGCGGCGGAGCATCGCGCTCAACCTTCCCTACGCGATCACGTTCATGTACGCGCTGTCCAGCGGCGGAATGAACTTCATCGACGTGTGTCGTCGACTCGGGGACAGCGAGGAGGTCTACGGCGAGGTCGCAAACGAGTTCGACCTGGTCGTTCGCGAGATCGACCTGTTCGGAAACGACCTGCTGCAGGCCCTGGATAACGTCCGGCTGCTCACCCCGAGCGACGACTTCCGCCGGTTCCTCGACGACCTGCTGGGCGTCCTCGATTCCGGCGGCGACCTCGAGACGTTCTTCGAGGAGGAGTCCGAGGAGACGCTCGACGACGCGCTCGAGGAACAGGCGTCGTTCATCGAGACGCTCGGCGTGCTCAGCGAGGTGTTCGTCGTCGCGTTCGTCGCGGCTCCGCTCTTCCTGATCGTCGTGTTGATGGTCGTGAGCTTCCTCGGCGCGGAGACGGTCGGCCTGATCGCGGGGCTCGTCTACGTCGTCTTCCCGCTAGCGATGGTCGGATTCCTGCTCACCGTCGACCTGCTCTCGCGGCCCTACCAGGAGCCGACGGCCAGCCTCGCCGTCGAAGACGAACGGACGATCCGGACCGAGCGAGTCGAGGACGATCCTCGTTTTCCCGCTTACCGGCAGTCCAGACGAGAGACCGGCCTTCGAGCGTTCCTCTCGGATCCGTTTCGGGCGATCAGACGCCGCCCCGTCCTCTCGCTGGGGCTGACGATACCGGCCGCGATCGCCGTCGTCGGAGTCGGAGTCTGGGTCGGGCTCGTCGAGCCGACCGTCGCCGGGTTTCTCACGACGCCGCTCCGAACGACCGTCGGGCTCGTCGTCCTCCCGCTGGTAACCGCGACCGCGCCGCTGCTGCTCCTCCACGAACGTGAACGCCGGCGGACGAACGTCATCACCGAGCGGTTCCCGGACGTGCTGAGCATCCTCGCCAGCGCGAACCAGATGGGCGTCGACGTGGTCGACGCCTTCGACCTCGTCACGCGGTGGGCGAGCGGGACGCTCGCGGAGGAGCTCCGCCGGGTTCGTAACGACGTGGCCTGGAACCACGACCTGACACAGGCGCTGCTCGGATTCGCCGACCGGCTGAACGTTCCCCAACTCACTCGGACGATGACGCTGGTCGCGGAGGGGAGCCGCTCGAGCGGCGATCTCCACGGCCTGCTCGAGATCGCGGCGAGGAACACTCGAGCGCAGGCGAAACTCGCCCGGCAGCGCCGGCGCGAAGTCGGCTCCTACGTCGCCATCGTCGTGATCGGCTTCCTCGTCTATCTGCTGGTCATCGTCATGGTCAGCGCGAGCTATCTCGCGCCGATCGCCGAAATAGCGGCCGAATCCGGGACGACGGCGGCCGAGGGACCGGTCTCGCTGGGTGCGATCCCCGTCGAGACCTACGAACTTCTCTTCCTTCACTCGGCGCTGATTCAGGGGTTCGGAAGCGGACTGATCGCCGGTAAACTGGCCGAGAACGACGTCCTCAGCGGCCTCAAATACGGACTGGGGCTCGTCGTTCTCACCGTCGTCGCGTTCTTTTTCCTGGTGTAATCATGTACGGACATACCTCCCACGAGCCGTCCGAGAACGACGATCCCGAGAACGACGATCCCGAGAACGACGCACGGTCGACGGAACGTGCGGGCGTGCGAAGGATGGCTTCCGACACTGATCGCGCCGTCTCACCCGTTATCGGCGCGATATTGATGTTCGCACTCGCGCTCGCGTTGCTCGCAGTCCTCCAGATGACGGCGATTCCGGCGTTGAACGAGGGACTCGAGTTCCAGCACAACGAACGGGTCCAGACGGACGTAAGGGGCATCGCCGGGACTATCGATCGAGTCGCCGCGACCGGGTCCGAGGAGACGGTCTCGATCGAGGCCGGGCTTCGCTACCCGCCCCGGCTGTTCTTCGTCAATCCGCCACCCGTCTCCGGGACGGTCCGGACGACGGAGCCCGACACGCTCGAGATCGCCAACGCGGCCGCCGCCGGCGAGACCGGCGACTACTGGAACGGAACGCCGCGGACGTTCGAGACCCGATCGCTCGAGTACGCGCCGGACTACAACGAGTACGGGAGCGCGCCGGTGACGGTCTCCGAGCCGTGGGTCGTCTACGATCGATTCGACGGGACGAACCGAGCCGAGACAGAGCAGAATCTCGTCGACGGCCGCCGGATCGATTTCGTCGCGCTCGAGGGCGAACGCTCCGTCTCGCGGGCGGGGGATGTCTCGATCGGCGTCGAACCGACTAGCGCGCCGGCCCGGACGGTGACGGTCCGCGACGACGGCGAACCGGTCACGCTGACGGTCCCCACCCGGCTCACCGAAAACGAGTGGGCCGATCTCCTGGCAGACGAACTCGACTCGGCGGGCGAGCCGGACGACGGCCGGTACGTGAGGAGTATCGACTGTCAGCGAGCGCCGCCGGACCCCTGCGGGAAGTTGACGCTGGCGCTCGAGCAGGGAGCCACTTACGAACTCCGACTCGGGGCCGTCGCCCTCGGTAGCGGGGTGAGCGAGGAGAAGGCGGCGTACCTCACCGACGTCGACGGCAACGCGACGGCGATCCCGGAGGGCGGTCGCCAGCGGCTCGTCGTCGAGGCGCGCGATCGGTTCGACAACCCCGTTAGCGGTGTTACCGTGACCGGGAGTGCCGACGGTGACGGCACCGTTCGGGCGGTCCAGTCCGTCACCGACGTCGAGGGACGCGCGACGTTCGTCTACGACGCTCCCGACGACATCAACCGGACTCGAGACGTCGAGCCGACGCTTCGTTTCGGCGAGGGTTCGTCTCGAGAGGTCGCGTTCGATATCCGTGTGACGGATCGCGACGGCGGTTCGAATTCCGACGGCGGCGGATCGACCGACGGTGGCGAGAGCTCCGATACCGAACCGAGCGTGACGATCACCGATATCGCTCCGAACACCGGCGGGAACGATCGCTACGATGTCACCCTCGACGCGACCGATCCGGACGGCAACCTCCGGCGCGTTCGGTTCGAACTCCGCGACCCCGACGAGCCCGAGACGGCCGCGGCTATCGATGCGATCCAGGTAACTCTGAACGATGACGACGGCGATGCCGTAACCGCGACCAGGGAGTTGCGCGCTCGAGGGAGTGAGCGGCTCGCGTCGTATCGGATCGTCGTTACCGCTACCGACGCGGATGGAACCGTCGCGAGCGCCGAGCGGACTGTCAGCGGCGGGTAACTGGACACGCGACCGACCGTCGGTTCGGCTCGTTTGTGTCCCCGAGACCCGCGCGTTTCGAGACGGTCGGTCGACGAACTGCCGGCAACCCGCGGGTCCGGTCGGAAACACGCCTGTTTTACATCCGTCTCCCGAATCCCCGCTATGGAGTGTCGCCACTGCGCATCGCCCCTCGAGAAACCCGGGGACTTCTGTCTGGTCTGTCGGGAGGCCAACACCGAGGCGATCGTTCTCGAGGCGGCGCGCGACAGAGCGACCATCACGATGCTCGCCGGCGAACCCGACGAGCCGACCGACCGCGATTCCGAAGCCGACCGCGACGAGCTAGTACTCGGCGAGACGACGATCACGACGACGCCGGAAGACGGCGAGAACGAGCCGATCGAACTCCGGAACTTCGCGGGCCTGATCGGCGACGAAATACGTCGGAAACGTCCCGAGGAGGTCTACGCCGGCGGCGTCCGGACGGTGATTCGCGCCGTTCGAAATGACACCCACCACTCGTTCTATCGCGTCGACGACGACGATCCGGTTCGGGCGGTCCTCGAGCGCCGCGGGAATCGCGCGCTCGACGTCGTCGAGACGCCGCCGGCCGAGAAAATCGGCGGCAGCCACACGACGCTCATCGGGGGGCGGACCGGGATGCGGGCCATTCGGACCGTCGCGGACCATCCGCACGTCAAGAAGGTGATTCCCGGCCCGATCGACGCCGGTGGCAAGGGCTCTCAGTCCGGCATGCGCGCGAAGGTGACCCGCGCCGACGACGGCGGCAACGTGCGGATGCTGTTGCGGGACGGCTCGAGCGTCCAGGAAAACCGCGTCGTGACGACCGCCCGCGATCGAGAGATGGGCGAGCGGATCCGCGAGGATTTGAACGACGTGCTCACGGACGCGGAGTTTCAGTAGTTGCCAGCTTCAGCCGACGATGGCAGTATCGCGGTCGGGAGATTCTCGAGGCAAGTATTGTGGCTTCCTGATGGCGGTGACAGGTGCTGCTGGTTCTCCCAGCCTTAATGGGACCGATGTAATTAGATATAATTAGTCATGCTCGAGCGACCGGACGCCGTCCTGACCCTGATTCCGCTGGTGGCGGTTAGCGGCCTCGCGATGCGAACGCTGATCGCGACCACGGGTATCGGAACGTGGCTGCTCGGCGCGCCGCTCGCACCGGTCGGATACGTCGCCGCGCTCGCGCTCGTCTTTCTGGAGCTGCTGGCGTGGCCGGTCGCCGAGCGGATCGGCGAGTCGTAGCCGTCCCGATTCGACTCACCCGTCTCGACCGCGTCGGCTCGATCACCTCGTCTCACCGTGAGACGATCCCCCTGCACGAGCCGACGTGACTCAACAGGTTTAAGAATCCGCTGGCGATAGACAGCACTACTATGGCCAACAAAGGAGAGGTCGGTAGCGCCGGTCGGTTCGGAGCCCGCTACGGCCGCGTCGCACGACGCCGCGTCAGCGAGATCGAAGACGACATGAAGAACGCCGAAGTCGACGGCGACGACGTCACCCGCGTCGGCACCGGCATCTGGAAGAACGAGGAGACCGGCGAAGTCTTCACCGGCGGCGCGTACCGCCCCGAGACCCCCGCCGGCCGCACCGTCAAGCGCTCCATCCGCGCTGCCCTCGCAGAAGACACCGAGGACGAGTAACCCGCTTCGATACCAGTATGAGTTACAAATGCTCCCGCTGTAAACGCGACGTCCAGCTCGACGAGTACGGCGGCGTCCGCTGTCCCTACTGCGGTCACCGCGTGCTCCTGAAAGAACGCAGCCGCGACGTCAAGGAAGTCGACGTCCGGTAACCACGTGGCTTCTCACGACGCGACCCTCGAGTTCGAGTTCGAGACGCCGTCGCGCGCCCGACTCGTCGCCGAGAGCGTCGCTCGCGAAATCGGCGAGATCGACGACGAGCGCTCGCGGACGGCCCTCGAGCGAGACGGACGGGATATCCTGATCGAGATCGTCGCCGCCGACGTGATCGCGCTACGGGCGGCGCTGAACACCTGGTTTTCGCTGATCGACGTGGCGGAACGGACCGCCGACGCGGGCGAGCGCGTTCTCGAGTCGCGGTAATTCCACGATATCCTCGACTCGCGCCGACTTCCCGGTATCGGTCTCAGAACGCCCGTGATCCCGGAACAGGCAGGCACCGGCGTTTTGATCGCCTCGTTCGAGGAATCAGTATGGCCGAACGTGACGAGACGTGGCTCGGATTGCGACGGGACGCCAAGCCGCTGGTGGTCGCCGGCCTCGCACTCGGAGTGGGGCTTGGCGGCTTCTTCGACGGGATCGTCTTCCACCAGATTCTCCAGATTCACAACATGCTATCGTCGTATCCCGACTCGAGCGTCGCGACGGATCTGGAGCTCAACGTCATGGCCGACGGATTCTTTCACCTCGCGACGTACACCTTCACGATCATCGGTCTCGTCCTCTTTTCTCGCGCGTGGCGGTTCCATCCGGTGCCGAAATCCGGACGCATCTTGCTCGGCGCGGTGATCATGGGCTGGGGCGTGTTCAACGTCGTCGAGGGACTCGTCAACCACCAGCTACTCGGGCTTCACCACGTCTGGCCCGCCGGTCCCGGCCCGATCATCCTGTGGGACGCAGCGTTCTTGGTCTGGGGTGCGCTCTTCACCGTCGGCGGCTATCTCGTGATTCGGACCGACAGCGCCGCCGCGCCGGGGGCCAGCGACGAGGCGGTTGCGTCGGACGGCAGCGGCTCGAAGTAGCCCGCTCGGACGCTGCCGATAGGTCGGCCGTCGGTCCGCGGCCGAACGGCGATTCGGAAGACAAAGCTGGTCTTTATCAGTCCGGAGGGCGACGGTCGAGATATGCAAGGAAACCTGCCGCCCGAAGCACAGGAGAAAATCGAGCAGCTACAGGATCTTCAGGAGACGGCACAGGAAGTCGCCGTCCAGAAACAGGAAGCGGAGTCGGGACTCACCGACGCCCAGAACGCCCTCGACGAACTCGAGAACATCGACGAGGGAACGACCATGTACCGGAACGTCGGCGAACTCCTCGTCGAGACTGACTACGACCAGGCCGAGGAGGACCTCGAGGACAAGGTCGACACGCTCGAGATCCGCCTCGAGACGCTCGAGAAGCAAGAAGAGCGCGTGCAGGACCAGTTCGAGAGCCTCCAGAGCGAACTCGAGGAGATGCTCGGCGGTGGCGGCGGCATGGGCGGTCCGGCCGGCCCCGGCGGCCCGGGCGCTGGCGGCGCATAAATGTCGACCGACGAGCCGTCTGACGAGACCGTCGTCCAGACGGCAGCCGACGCTGCAGAGGGCGTGATCTTCTCGCAGTACAAACAATCCGACGTGCGCGATTACGACGTGACCGTCGTTTTCGAGGACGGCGTTCTCGAGGTCGACGTCTACCTCAACGCGCCCGACGACGAAGCCAATCCCGACCAAGTCGCCGACGACGCAGCGCTCGCGGCTCGAGAGGCGGTCGACGACCTGTTCGGCGAACAGTAACGGTTGCGAACCCGACTCGCTTTTCGGCCGTTCGGTGAGACTCGGTGAGCGACTCGTTCGAGCCGTGATCGACCGCTGGGAGGTCGCTACAGGCGACCGCCCCCGATGAACGCGAGTCCGAGACTGCCGACGAGCACCGACACGGTCAGGACGATTTCCGGGAACGGAACGACGCCCTCGCCGACGAACCCGACCAGGACGAGCGCGAGCGCGACGGCGGTCGGGAGCGGCTGCGCGGCGAGTTGCTGCCCGAACGCTCGGAGCGACCAGTAGCTCATTCGGGCGGTCGACGCGACGGTGGCACTGAGCGGCCGGTTCCCGTCCGGATTTTCAACCGGTTCGAACGTCTCGAGGTCGTCGTCGGCGACCGTCACGATCTCGCCGGTGGTGGTTCGCCGACCGTCGGCGTCCCCGACCCGAAGCAGCGTGGTGGACTCGTCGCCGGTACCAACGACGCGGTAGATTCCGTCCGGGTAGTCGCCGGTAGTCGGACGGACGTGATCGCGCATAGGGAGCGACGCCATTGCCGGTATCGTACGATCGCGGCCACGTAAGAGTAGAGGGTCGAAGGCGTCGATCTCGCGGGGCCGGGTCGGTGGCCGGTTCGTACTGTCCCGTTCTGCCGGCCGTCTGACTGCACGGAAATTTTACACGCGTACTCGGTGACGTGACTGACGATGTCGGACAGTATCGATACCGAGTTCGCCGATCGCGTCGTCACGATCACGATGAACGAGCCCGAACGAGGGAATCCCCTCTCTCGAGACGATTATCTTGCGATCTACGACGCGCTGCAGGCGGCGCGCGACACCGAGGCGCGGTGTGTCGTGCTGGAGGGTGCCGGGGACGCGTTCTCGTCGGGGTTCGACGTGGAGTCGATGGGTGAGTCGGACGCCGAAGACGGGTCGTTACACGACACCGTCGAGCAAATTCAGCGCCACGAGCACAGGCTCGTCCGGGAGATCATCACCCATCCGCTCCCCGTCATCGGGAAGATCGACGGGCCGGCCATCGGCGATGCGGCGGGGTTCGCCATCGCGTGCGACGTTCCGCTCGCGAGCGAGAGAACCAGGATCGGCTTTTCGCACGTTCGTTTCGGCCTGAGCATGGACTGTGGCATCTCGTACGTCCTCCCCCGACTCGTCGGTCGCGGACTCGCCATGGAACTGACGATGACCGGCCGGATCGTCGACGGCGACCGCGCTCGCGACCTCGGACTCGTCAATCACGTCTTCCCGACCGACGAGTTCGAGGAGCGGGCCGACGAGATCGTCGCGGAGATCGCGAACGGGCCGCCGATCGCTCTCAAACACATCAAGGAGCTCATCAGGACGAGTCACGAAACGAGCCTCGACGACGCGCTGGCAAACGAGGCGACGCGGCAGACGATCGTCTTCGAGACCGAGGACTACCAACGCGCGGTCGAGGCGCTGCGCTGCGGCGAGGAGCCGGAATTCCGGGGGCAGTGACGCCCGCTCGAGACCGGCCGGAACGCGGTTAGTGACCGTCGAACGAGGGGTCGCGGTCCTCGCCGAACGCCTCGACGCCCTCCTGGTGGTCCCGCGTGCTACTGGCGAGGTTCTGGGATTGCGCTTCCCGCTCGACAACTTCCTGAATCGAACTGTTGTGCGATCGGTCGATGTTGCGAACGGAGTAGTGCAGCGCGACCGTCGGTCCGGTGGCGATCCGCTCGATCAGGTCACCCGCCTCGTCCTCGAACTCGTCGGCCGGATACGCGTGGTTGACCAGTCCGATTTCGTCGGCCTCCTCGCCGGTAATCGTCTCGCCGGTGAGCGCCAGTTCCTTCGCGACGTACGGGCCGACGGCCCGCGTGACGAACAGCGACGTCGCGTAATCGAGCGTCAGGCCGATGTCCCGGAACGCGAGCCCGAACCGGGCGCGGTCGCTCGCCAGCACCATGTCACAGGACATCGCGACGCCGACGCCGGCCCCGACGCAGTAGCCGTCGACCGTCGCCACCGTCGGCAACTCGAGGTTGTAGATACGGATCGGGATCGCCTCGCAGGCCTCGACGATGCCCTGAGTGCGTTCGTGGTCCGTGTACTCGGCGTCGTCCATGCCGCTGATGTCGCCGCCGGCGCAGAACGCCTTCCCCGCCCCCTCGAAGACGACCACTCGTGCGTCGTCTCGGTCGGATACTTCGTCGAGCGCTTCCTCGATACCGGTTTTGATGCCCGCCGAGAGGGCGTTCATCCGGTCCGGTTGGTTCAGCGTGACGGTCGCGATGCCGTCCTGTACGTCCAAGAGTACGTCTTCACCAAGCATACCAGTTCCACCCTCAACGCTGACACGTATATCACTATCCCAGACGGTTTTCGGTGGCCGAAACGATGCTCCCTGCCCGTAAGCCAGCAGACCAGGTATCCGTCGAGGGACGACGTCGAACCCGCAGGCGGAGCAGTTGCGGCGGTACGATCTGGAGTTTCCCGCACCTTCACAGACGTCGATGGGCGAGCCCTATCGATCAGCGGTCGCGGCGTGAGACGTGCCCCTGCGCGGCGGTGGAGCGAGCAGTCGATCGCGAAGCCCCACGAAGAGACTCGTGTCGATCCGAGGGTGAACGGGCCGGCGTTGCCGGTGGTCCGGAGTAGCTGGTCGGCGTTACTCTCCGGTTCCACACCAGTCGATCGCCGTCAGCGCGAGCGTCTGTGCCGTCTCGACGAGCGACTCGATCTCCACGTACTCGTCGGCACCGTGGATGTTCGCGCCGCGTGGACCGACCGATGGACAGGGAATGTCGTAATACCGATTGTAGAACCGCTCGTCGTTGCCGGCGCTTCCGCCGCCGAAGGTCGTTTTCTCGCCGGTAATCGTCTCCGCGTTCTCCCGCGCGAGTCGGACGATTTCCTCGTCGGTGTCGAGTTCGTGCGGCGCGGCGTACCAGCCGAACCACTCGAACTCGGGCGGATGCTCGGACAGCCATTCGTCGTCCTCGGTGACCGCTCGCACGGCCGCTTCCACGTCCGCCCGAACCTCCTCGCGCGTTTCGCCGGGTGGCCAACCGATGCGTCCTTCCAACACCGCTCCGGACGGCACCGTCGAGGGCCAATCGCCACTCTCGATCGTTCCCACGTTCAGGTTAGTCTCGTGGCCGTCGAGTTTCGGGTTCTGCCGGACGGCCGGTTCGTAGGAGATGCGCGATTTCCGTTCCCGATCCAGTTCGTCCAGCGCCCGATAGAGTTTCGTCGCCTTCCCGATGGCGTTCACGCCCGCGTAACCCTGCGCGGCGTGTGCGGACTTCCCCGGCACGCGAACGCGGAAGTACATGACACCGGCGCTCGCCATCCCGATGTTCGGGAGGCCGGAGGGCTCGGTGATGATCGCCGCGTCGGGCCGATAGCCGCGTTCGAGCGCGGAGAGGACACCGCCGGGGCCGCCGTCCTCCTCCTCGATGGTCGTTTGGATCGTGAGGTCGCCGGCCAGTTCGACGCCGAGGTCGTCGAGCGCCTCGACGGCGACGAGAATGGATGCGACGCCGCCGAGCATGTCGTTGCTCCCACGTCCGTAGAGGCGACCGTCTTCGACGGTGGCGTCCCACGGGTCGTAGCGCCACTCGTCTTCGTCGACCGGAACGACGTCGACGTGTCCGCTCAGGGTTAGCGATCGCCCGTCTCCAACGCCGTCCCTCGTCGCTGCAACGTTCGGGCGGTCCTCGTACCCGTACGCCGCGTACGACGAGGTCTCGAAGAACCCGGGGTGGTCCCGCAGGTCGTCGGCGTCGGGTTCCCACGTGTCGACCTCGAGCCCGCGGGATTCCAACCGCGACACGACGACCTCCTGTGCGGGCTTTTCGTTGCCGGTCACGGACTCCTGGGCGATGAGTTCTTCGAGGAGATCGACGAGTTCCTCGCGCTTGTCCTCGATCCGATCGCGAAGAACGTCCCTGTCTACTGTGGACATTTACCGCGTTATGATACACCGTATCACATACTTACGTCTTTCTCCGATGCTCCCCCGGATCGGCGGTCGGGACTCGACAGTCCCTCCTCAACGACATCCGCGAAAGGGACCGCGACCGCAGCGGAAGATGCCGAGCGCCCGCTACGCCCGATACCCACCGGGGGCGAGCAACTCGATCGGATGAGGGACCTCGCGATCGAGCAGCGTCTCGAGTTGGTCTCCACAGGAGGTTCCCGACGCGACGACGGTCTCCGCGCCCTCGACCTCCGACGCCAGCCGCTCGCCGACATCCATACTCAGCTCGTAGTACTCCCGCTTGTAGCCGAACGAGCCGGCCATGCCACAGCACTCGGCGCTGGAGGTTTCGGGCGCGTAGCCACAGCGCTCGAGAACGGCTACCGTCGGTGCCTCGAGGTCGAGCGTGCGCTGCTGGCAGTGGGAGTGGTAGGCGACCGGCTCCGCGCCGTCGCCGGTCGACAGCGCCGAGGGGTCCGCGCCGTTCTCGAGCAGCCCGTAGACGTACTCACAGATCTCGTAGCTGTTCGTGCGGAGTCGCTCGACGGACCCCTCGGGGAGCAACCGCTCGTACTCGCGATGCACGGCCGCCAGATCGGAGGGCTCGATGACGACCACGTCCCGGCCGGCGTCGAGATCCTCAGCCAGCGCGGCGTAGAGCCGACTGGCCTGCCGATCCGCCGTCGCGATCATCCCCTGGGAGAGCGCCGCCCGCCCGCTCTCGGGGAGGTCCGGCACGCGGACCGGGACGCCCAGCGCCTCGAGCGTCCGGACGGCGGCCTTCCCGCGGTCAACGTCGACGTAGTTCGTGTAGACGTCGGGGTAGAGGACGACCTCGCGGTCGAGGCCGGTATCTCCGTCTCGAGTACCGGCTCGCTCCGCCCGCCGGCTCGAGACCGCCGCCCCGCCTCGCTGTACTCGCGGCTCCGCCGCTCGCCTTTTCGAGGTGGCGAAGCCCCCTCGCCCCTCGAACCAGTCGACGAGTGACTCTCGCTGGAACGAGGGAAGGTCGCGCCGGTGATCGATTCCGAGGGTTCGCTCGAGTAGCCTACGGACGGGACCGACGTCGGCGAGCCAGTTCGAGACGGGTGCGGTCGCGCTGGCGGCTTTCGCGACGGTGCCGATATTGCCGAAGAAGCGCTTGCCGAGATCGATGCCGCCCGTTTCCTCGTCGGGCGTGAGACCGTCCACGAGGAAGTCGTAGGATTCCGACTCGCCGCTCCGATTGACCCGATCCCGGACGACGGTGTTGATCCACGGAATATCGATCTTCACCGGGCAAGCGTCTACACAGCGCGAACAGCCGGTACAGAGGTCGTTGAACTCGGCCGCGGACTCCTGCCCGTGGACGCCGGCTTCCCAGCCGGTCGCTATCCCGCCCGAATAGGTCTCGCCGCCGAAACCGTGGCCGCCGACGGACTGAAAGTTCGCACACGAGTTCGAGCAGGCCCCACAGCGGATGCAATAGAGGGTCTCCCGGAGCTGGTCGTCCTCGCGCATGTTCATGCGGCCGTTGTCGAGCAGGACGAGGTGGAACTCGCGATCCGGATCCCCGGTTCCGTCCGCCGCTCCCGACCCGTCAGCCGCACCGTCATCGTCGCCCGTAATTGGCTCGTCAGGCGAATCGAAGTCCAGCGTCGGCGAATCCGTCGGGGGCGAAAGCATCGTCACGTACTGGGAGATCGGCTGGCCCGTCGCACTCTTGGCGATGATGTCGACGAACGGCTCGAGATCGGACAGCGTCGGAATCAGCTTCTCCACGCCCGCGATCGCGACGTGGGTGTCGGGCGTGACCGCACACTTGCGCGCGTTGCCCTCGTTCGTGATGAGCGTGATCGTCCCGCTGTCGGCGACGACGAAGTTCGCGCCGGTGATCCCCACGTCGGCCTCGCGGATGTGCTCGCCGAGGTGGTCGCGGGCGAACCGAGTGAGTTCCTCGGCCGTTTCGAAGGGCTCGTCGGGGTCGAAGCGCTCGTTGAACAGGTCGGCGATTTCCGGCCGCGAGATGTGCATCGCCGGCCCGACGATGTGCGATGGCGTGTCGTCGGCGACCTGCAGCACCCACTCGCCGAGGTCGGTTTCGGTGACCGCGATTCCCTCGGTCTCGAGTCCCTCGTTGAGATCGATCTCCTCGGTCGTCATCGATTTGGACTTGACGACCGACGGCGTGTCGCCGTCCTCCGTCGTTCCGTTCGCATCGGTCCGTGACTCGACCACGTCGGCCACGTACGCGTTCGCGTCCGCGGCGTCGTCGGCCAGGTAGACGGTGCCGCCGTTCGCCTCGACCGCCTCCCGGACCGTCTCGATCAGGTCGGGAAGCCGGCCGATAGCGTCTTCCTTGATCGAACGGGCTTCCGTTCGCAGCGCCTCGAGGTCGTCGGTCGCGCCGTAGGTCTCGTATCGGCGGGCGTTCGACGCGCTCGCGTGGGCGTGGATGGCCTCGCCTTCGGTCTCGAGCAGGTGGCGGATCCGGTCGGCCCGCTCCGTTCGGGTGCGCTGAGCCATCCTATCGATCCTCCAGGACGATCACGCGGACGTCGCCGGGGCCGTGGACGCCGTGGACGAGATCACCCATGTCGGCGGTCGCGCTCCGTCCGGTGGCGAAGACGACGCTGTCCCGACCCCGGTCGAAGCCGTCAGCGAGGCGGTCGAAGCCGGCGCTCAGATCCGGCACCACGTCGCTGGCCGCGACGACCGCGACGTGGCGCTCCGGGTAGAGGCTGATCGGCTCCGCGCCGTCGGCCGTCGACTCGACGGCGACGCTGCCGTACTCCGCGATCGCGAAGCCGACCGGCGTGACGCCCGTCCGGGCCGCCTCGAGTTCGGCGGTCGTCGGCTCGGTCGTCACCTCGCCGGGGAGCGAGACGCCGTCGAAGGGAAGCGGCGAACCGACCGCTGGCTCCGCGACGATCGTTTCGATTCGCTCGGTCGCGTCGGCGGCCGCGACGCGCTCGAGTCCTACTTCCAGTCCCTCGAGTGCGCGTTCGAACCGACCGACAGTGTCGACTGTCATCAGTTCTCATATCTGGGTGGGCAGTGAAGATACTACTGGATGCTCATTTGCCATTTCCGAGCCGATATCGGCGTTCGGCTATAACTCGTGACGCCGGAGCTGATCGAGACGCGGAGCAGGAGGCGGACGACGCCACCGATCGTCGCTTCGACACGACGAACGACACGGCGGATCGAGTCAGCGACGATGCGTCCGATCGCCCGGGAGAGTTGTCTCTCTAAGCGAGAGGAGATCCGGAAAATACGGTGTACGAGTGGAGGGCGCTGATTTCGATACGCGTGTAGCTCGCAGCTGAGACGGACGATATCGACCGCCAATAAAGCTGAATCGTCCGTACGCCTACTGCGATTCGCAGATCGACAGGAAGTTCTCGAAGATCTCGTCGCCCTCCTCGGTGTGGGCGACCTCGGGGTGCCACTGGACGCCGTAGAGATCGCGGTCGGTATCGCTCATCGCTTCGACGCCGCAGACGTCGCTTTTCGCCGTCAGATCGAAGCCCTCGGGCAACGCTTTGACCTCGTCGGCGTGGCTCGCCCAGACGCGAGTCTCGGGATGCAGGGAGCCGGTCAGCGGATCCTCCGCGTCGACGATGTCGACGCTGATGTCGGCGTAACCGCCGTACTCGCCGCCCCCGACGCGACCGCCCAGCTCTTCGGCGATCAGTTGCATGCCCAGGCAGATACCGAGAACGGGGACGTCCGCGTCGAGGTATTCGGCAGACCGTCCGATCCGATCCATATCCGGGCCGCCCGAGAGGACGACGCCGTCGGCGTCGACCTCCGCGGGTGGCGTGTCGTTGTCGATCAACTCCGTGTCGACGCCGAGGTCGCGAAGCGCCCGGTGCTCGAGGTGGGTGAACTGTCCGTGGTTGTCCACCACGACGATAGTCGTCATTGGGTGTTCGTAGCGGATCACCGGGTAAAAACGGTCCGAAACGCGCCCTCGATCTCCGTTCGGGTCGGGCCTCGGCGGGTCCTCGGAGAGTCGTCGCTCATTTCTCACGGCGGTCGTCGAGACTCACTCAGACGCGGTGGCGTTCCCGGCGGGCGCGTACGATTCCAGCTCCGACTCGGCGACGAGCACCCGAAGTGATCCGTCCTTGTCGCCGATACAGAGCGCGCCGTCGACGACGACCGGGCTCGTCGTCACCGCCGTTTGCAGTTCGTGACTCCACCGTTTCTCTCCCGATGCCGGGTCCAGCGCGTGGACGACGCCGTCGGATCCGCGCGCCGCGCCGACGTACAGCGTCTCCGAGGCGACACACGTTCCCGTCACCGAGGATCCCGCCTCGAACCGATACAGTTCGGTGCCGTCTGCCGTATCGAACGCGTAGACGGTGCCGTCGGTGTCGCCGGTGACCAACACGTCCGAGACGGTGGGGACGGCGTCGATTTCGGTCGCCATCTCCCCTTCCCAGACCACCTCGAGAGACTCGAGCGAGACCGCGAACACTCTCCCCCCTTCGGCCGCCAGATACAGCTGCTGGTCGTCCAGCGTCGGGGTCGACATCGGCCGAACGCCTTCCCCCAGTTCGCAGTGGTCCGTCTTCTCGCCCC
The DNA here is from genome assembly GCF_020405225.1 of Natrinema sp. DC36. Lineage (NCBI taxonomy): Archaea > Methanobacteriati > Methanobacteriota > Halobacteria > Halobacteriales > Natrialbaceae > Natrinema > Natrinema sp. DC36. Next base: position 418,808 of record NZ_CP084472.1, on the reverse strand, counting down.
TCTCGACGTCGAGTACGTCGACGCCGCCCGTGGTCGTGCAGTCGGACCAAATACCGCAGTCGGTGGTCGACGTCGGCACGTAAACGGCGCCGTCGCGAACCGACGGCGTATACCCGCTTCCGCCGCCGTACTCCCAGACGGGCTCGCCGGTCCCGGATTCGACCGCCGTCAGGGACCCGAAGACGGGTTTGCAGAGGACGAGGTCGTCGGTATATATCACGGAGGAGTCCACGCTCGAACCGAGGTTTCGCTTCCAGTTCCGGTCGCCGTTCTCGAGGTCGAAGGCGTGGACGTGGTTGTCACCTGCACCGACGAACAGTTGCTCGTCGCCGATCGCCACGGAAGACTCGATGTAGAAGTTCGTCCCGTTCTGCCAGACAACCTCGCCGGTCGTCGCGTCCGCCGCGATGACGTCTCCGCTTGCCGCCCCGAGGTAGAGCGTTCCGTCCCGGATGGCTGGCGCCCCGCTGAGCCCCGACTCGGTTAATCGTCTGTTGCTCCCGGTTCCTGTCCGCCAGAGCGGGGCCGGCGAACTCGCCGGGCCGCGCTCGTCGGGCGCGTACCCCGAGTGCGAGGGGTCGAAATCCGCCATCGGCCAGCCGCCCGAGACGCGCTTTTTCGACTCATTCCCTGCGGTCGAAGCGTCGCCGTTGCTGCCGTCGTTCGGCGTCCCGCCCGCACAACCGGCGAGCGCCGTCACGGTTGCTGTGCTGAGTAATCGAAGCGACTGCCGTCGATTCATACCGTCTCCGATTCATCGCACCCCGATTACCCTGACGGCCGTCGGGTCGGCACGTACTGAGATTCGGTCGTCGACATCGGGTGTGCGCCAGAGGGCGCTTTCGAGCTCGTCGCACCGAGTCGGAGTATTCGGGCGTATAAGAGAGGACACAGTTGGAGGTCCACTCTTTTTCGGCGACGGTACCGAGAACGGCCGAGAACAGTATGGAACGATCCGACGATTACGCGGGCGATATGCGGTGGGGCTGGACCTGTCCGCTGTGCGAGACGGACGCATCGGTAACGAGAGATCCCGATTCCGATACGTTCCGGTGGGAGTGTGACGCCGACGAGTGCGAGGCGGTCGGCTTCGGCTTCACATCGAGGCGCAGGGCGCGGCTCGCGCTGCGAGCGTACCGCGACCGGTACGAGAACATCTATCGATAGTTTGTAACGCGGGGGCCACTCGAGTCGCCGCCGAACCGGCGTTCCGGTACGTTTAAGCGTTCGTCACCGGATGGCAAGCATATGGCAGTCGATCTCGGCGAATTCGAGCATCCGGCGTGGCTCACCGCGGCTGGAATGGGCATCGGGTACGGACTGATCCTCGCGGTGCTGACGCTGGCGCTGTTCATCGTGCCGTGGCTCGTCTTTTCGGTCCTATAAGCGCGAGATGATGTACTGGCGGCTGATTTGACACCACCGTCGCTCCTCATTGCTACGTCTCTACTCCGATCAGCGCAGGCCGAGGAGTTTTCGCTGCGGTCGAGTCACAAGGGGTGCACCCGCGAGCGATCACCGGGAGCGAGCGGCCTTTTTAGCGTAGATTTTTGGAGGAGCGGTGAGCGAGTAACGCGAGCGAACCCGACGAGAAAAAGGTACGTCTCCAGAACTCTTGAACAGTGATGGCACCGCCTCTCCTGTCGAGACTGCCCACTCCGATACTCGATCCTTACTGCAGCTCTCGACTACCCGCGACCGTTCGCTCGAGCGCCGTTGCTCAGACGGGCGAAAAACGGAGCGAGAAACGACACCGACCTCGAGAGCGAGTTCAGGCGAACGTCTTCGAGACCTCTTCGGTCTCGTCGGATTCGGCTTGAACCTTGTCCCAGGCGTTGTGGAAGTCTTCCATTCGGATCTCGGTGCGGTCGTCGCGAATGGCGAACATGCCGGCCTCGGTACAGACGGCTTTGATGTCGGCACCGGAGGCGTTGTCGGCGTCTTCGGCCAGTTGGGCGAACTCGACGTCGTCGGCGACGTTCATCCCGCGCGTGTGGATCTCGAAGATGATCTCGCGACCCTCCGCGTTCGGCTTGGGCACCTCGATGAGGCGGTCGAACCGGCCGGGACGAAGGATGGCGCGGTCGAGCATATCGAAGCGGTTGGTGGCGGCGATGATGCGGATCTCGCCGCGCTCCTCGAAGCCGTCCATCTCCGAGAGGAGCTGCATCATCGTCCGCTGGACCTCGGCGTCGCCGGAGGTCTTGGACTCCGTTCGCTTGGAGGCGATGGCGTCGATCTCGTCGATGAAGATGACGGCGGGTTCGTGCTCGCGGGCGACATCGAAGAGGTCGCGGACGAGCTTGGCACCCTCGCCGATGAACTTGTGGACCAGTTCCGAGCCGGCCATCTTGATGAATGTGGCGTCGGTCTGGTTGGCGACGGCTTTGGCGAGCATCGTCTTGCCCGTCCCCGGCGGCCCGTAGAGTAGCACGCCGCTCGGCGGGTCGATCCCGACGTCGTCGAACATCTCGGGCTTCTCGAGGGGCATCTCGACCGTCTCGCGGACCTCTTGCATCTGGTCCTCGAGGCCGCCGATGTCCTCGTAGCTGACCTCCGGGCTCTCGGTGACTTCCATCACGCGAGCGCGCACGTCAGTTTCGTTCGAGAGGGGTTTGACGATAGACAGCGAGTTGTTGACCGCGACCCGCGCGTCGGGTTCGAGATCGCCGCGCATCTCGTCGGTGACTTCGGTCAGGGCCTCCTGGTTGTTCCCGTGTTGTTTGATGATGACGCCGTCGTCCGTGACTTCCTGGACGGTGGCGACGAACAGCGGGGACTGCTTGAGTTTCTTGTTCTCGTGCGTGAGCCGCTCGAGTTTCTGCTGGTACTTGTTGTTCTCGGCGTTAGCGTCGAGGAGCTTGTCGCGCATCTCCTCGTTTTGCGCCTCGAGGATCTCCAGCCGGTCCTCGAGTGACTGTATTTTCTCCTGTTGGGACGCCTCGTCCTCGTCATATGGGAGGTCGACGTCGTCCACGGTGTCGCTCATCACGCACCCTTTGGGTGTTGGTTCATAAGAGGCTTCGGGTAGGTGCACTCAATCGCGAAATATTACCACAAAGCATTATATGGAATAGAAAATATTATTACCCCGTATTCGGAATGGAGAGGTAGGATGAGTGCTTCAGAGTCGCTTCGACAGGAACCCGACGAACGAGGAACGTGGGACGACGTTCGAGACCTTCCGCCGAGCGCGAAACTCGTCGCGAAGGTCCTCGAGTACAACGAGACGATGACCCAACAACAGATCGCCGACGAGACGCTCTTGCCCTCCCGAACGGTCCGTTACGCGCTCAATCGGCTCGACGAGGAAAACGTCATCGACTCCCGCTTTTCGTTCTCCGACGCCCGCAAGCGCCTGTACGATCTCGATATTCGATCGTAACGGCTGATCGTCGCTCTCGATACCTCGATTCGTTTCGCTTCGATTTGTCGTCGCAGTCGATCCGAATGTGTCGCCACTGTAACGGCGGTTTATCAGCACGGCACGACGCACTCCGCAGTCCGGCGCGAGACGAACGCCTTCTTCCACTTCGCGTGACGTATCGATTCTACTTTCACTTCGGTCACGCAACCCCTTTAGGGTCGGCTCGCCAACGACTGGCCAATGACGCGGGTTATCCATACGGGCGATACCCACATCGGGTACCAGCAGTACAATTCGCCCGACCGACGACAGGACTTCCTCGAGGCATTTCGAACCGTCGTCGAGGACGCGGTCGCCGACGACGTCGACGCGGTGATCCACGCCGGCGACCTCTTTCACGACCGCCGGCCGTCGCTGGTCGACCTGCAGGGAACCGTCGAAATTCTCCGGACGCTCGCCGACGCCGATATCCCCTTTCTCGCGGTCGTGGGAAACCACGAGTCGAAACGCGACGCGCAGTGGCTCGATCTCTTCGCGGATCTCGGACTGGCGGCCCGGCTCGGTGCCGATCCGGTCGTCGTCGACGACGTCGCCGTCTACGGACTCGACTTCGTCCCCCGCTCGCGCCGGGAGGACCTCACGTACGACTTCGACTCGCTGCCGGACGAAGCGGACCACGCGAGCCTGGTGAGCCACGGCCTCTTCGAACCCTTCGCGCACGCCGACTGGGACACCGAAACCGTCCTCGAGGAGTCGACGGTCGACTTCGACGCCGTTCTGCTGGGTGACAACCACAAGCCCGACACGGCAGAAGTCTCAGAAACGTGGGTTACGTACTGCGGTTCGACCGAGCGCGCCAGCGCCAGCGAGCGCGAGGATCGAGGCTACAACCTCCTCGACTTCGAGGGTGACGGAACGGTCGCGATCAGCCGCCGCGGCCTCACGTCGACTCGCGAGTTCGTTTTCGTTGACGTCGAACTCGAGGCGGAGGAGGGAATCGACCGCGTGCAGGAGCGCGTCCGCCAGCACGACCTCGCGGACGCGGTCGTCATCGTCACCGTCGAGGGCGAGGGCCGACCGATCGCCCCGGCGGCCATCGAGGAACTCGCGATCGACCGCGGCGCACTCGTCGCCCGCGTGAACGACCGACGGGACCTCCCCGACGAGGACGAGGACGTGTCGGTGAGCTTCGCCAACCCGGACGAGGCCGTTCGCGAGCGGGTGCGCGAGCTGGGGCTCAGCAACGCCGCCCTCGAGATCGACGAGAGCGTCCGAAACGGTGATCTCGCCGACTCGAACGTTCGGGAGTCCGTCGAACGTCGGGTCCGCGAGTTACTCGAGGACGACGAGTCGGCGTTCGCACCCGCACCCGAGCGCGAACCGGGCGACGAGGACGTGACGACGGTCGCCGATCAGCTCACCGACGACGCCGATACAGCAGCTGACTCGGTAGATGCCGAGGCAACCGAAGCGGCTGAAGTAGCCGAAGTGGACGGAGGCGCCGAGACGGCAGCCACCGATACCGATAGCGATGCGACGACGGCACCGCCCGACCGCGACGCGCCGGACGACGGCGACGAGCCCGAGGAGACTGCCGACGCCGACACCGCCTCGCTGGGTGATTTCGCGTGAGAGTCGATCGCGTCCGCCTGTTGAACTTCAAGTGTTACGGCGACGCCGACCTCTCGCTCGAGCGCGGCGTCACCGTCGTCCACGGCGTTAACGGCAGCGGGAAGTCGACGCTGCTCGAGGCGGTCTTCTTCGCGCTCTACGGCTCGAAAGCGCTGGACGAGCGCACCCTCGATGACGTCATCACGACCGGCGAGGAGGAGTGCGAGATCGAGCTATGGTTCACCCACGACGGTCGCGAGTACCAGATCGAACGCCACCTCAAACTCCGCGGTGATCGCGCGACGACGACCAAATGCGTCCTCGAGACGCCGACGGAGACCATCGAGGGCGCTCGAGACGTTCGTCGGGAGGTGACCGAACTCCTGCGGATGGACGCCGAGGCGTTCGTCAACTGCGCGTACGTCCGACAGGGCGAGGTGAACAAGCTCATTCACGCTTCGCCGAGCGATCGCCAGGACATGATCGACGACCTCCTCCAGCTCGGCGCGCTCGAGGACTACCGCGAGCGGGCCAGCGACGCTCGACTCGGCGTCAAAACCGTCCTCGACGGCCAGCAGGAGGTGCTCGAGGACGTCGGAAAACAGGTCCAGAAAAAGGAGGATAAGGACCTCCACGAGCGACTGAACGGCCTCGAGTCCCGCCGCACGGACATCACCGACGAGATCGATCGGTTCGAGTCACAGCGCGAGCAGGCTCAGGAGACGCTCGAGGCCGCCGCGGACGTCCTCGAGCGCCACGAGGAGACCCGCGAGGAGATCGCGGAGCTCGACGACGAAATCGGTGAGCTACGGTCGAAAATTTCGGAGACCGAGCGCAAGCGCGAGGACGCGACCGACGAGATCAGTGAAATCCGGAGCCGACGCGAGGAGCTCGCGGACGAGCGCGCCGACCTCCTCGAGGACGTCGATCTCGAGGCGGCCGATCCCGACGAGGAGGTCGTTCGGAACCGCATCGACGAACTCGAGGCCCGCGACGAGGAGCTTCGAGACGACCTCGAGTCGGTCCGAGTGACGATCACGGAAGGGACCAACGAGATCGAGCGGCTCCGTGAGGAGGCCGACGAACTCGAGTCACAGGCCGAGGGGGCCCGCGAGAACGCCGACGAACTCGAGGACCAGATCGAGGCCGACGAGGAGACGATCGCCGATCGCGAGGAGAAACTCGACGACCTCGACGAACAGATTGACGACGCGCGGGCGACGTTCGACGACGCGCCGGTCGAGTTCGGGGTGGCCGGATCGCACCTCGAGGACCTCGAGACCGAGCGCGAGGAACTCGTCTCGGCGCACAACGACATCACCGCCGATATCCGAGCCGCCGAGAACGCGATCGAAGAGGGCGAACGACTGCTCGAGGAGGGGAAGTGTCCCGAGTGCGGACAGCCGGTCGAAGACTCCCCCCACGTCGACGTGCTGGACGAACGCCGGGAGGAACTCGCCGATCTCGAGGCCGAACGCGAGGACCTCGAGACCGAGCGCGACGACGTCGACGAGCGGATCGACCGCGCCGAGGAACTGCGAGAGGCCGAACGGCGGGTCGATCGGCTCGAGGAGAACCGTGACAACATCGAGCAGCTGCTCACGGAGAAACGCGAAAGCCTTGCAGACCGGCGTGACCAGCGCGATCAGTTGCGGGACGACGCCGAGGAGTACGAGGCCGACGCCGAGGAGAAGCGGGCCGCAGCGGATGAGCGCGAGGAGGAGGTCGCTGACGCGCGCGAAGCGCTCGGCGAGATCAACACCGAGCGCGGGGAAATCTCGGAGACGCTCGAGTCACTCGAGCGCAGCTCGGAAATCGCCGACGAACGAGCCGACCTCGAGAGCGACATCGAAACCCTCCGCGAGCGCCTGCAAGACTGGGAGACGATGAACGACGAGCGCCGAGAGGGACTGACCGAAAAGCGCGACCGCAAGCGCGAACTCGAGTCGGCGTTCGACGAGGAGCGAGTCGAAACCGCGCGAGCGGACAAGCAAAACGCAGAGACGTACATCGAACAGGTCGACGAGAAACTCGCGGAGCTCGAGGAGCAACGAAACGGGATCCAGAACGCCATCGGTGCCGTCGAGAACGAACTCGAGGAACTCGAGCGCCTCCGGGAGCGCCTCGAGACGGTCGAGGATCGGTGCGAGCAACTCGAGTCGCTCTACGACGAAGCCGAGACGCTGCAGACGACCTACGGGGAGCTACGGGCGGAACTGCGCCAGCGCAACGTCGAGACCCTCGAACGACTGCTCAACGAGACGTTCGATCTCGTCTACCAGAACGACTCCTATGCGGCGATCGACCTCGACGGCGATTACCGGCTGACGGTCTATCAGAAGGACGGCGAGGCGCTCGAGCCCGAACAGCTTTCGGGGGGCGAGCGGGCGTTGTTCAACCTCAGCCTGCGGTGTGCGATCTACCGATTGCTCGCGGAGGGTGTCGAGGGAACGGCCCCGATGCCGCCGCTGATCTTGGACGAGCCGACCGTCTTCCTCGATTCGGGCCACGTCACGCAGCTCGTCTCGCTGGTCGAGTCGATGCGCGATCTCGGCGTCGAACAGATCGTGGTCGTCAGCCACGACGAGGAACTCGTCGGCGCGGCCGACTCCATCGTTCGCGTCGAAAAAGACGCCACGTCGAACCGCTCGCGGCTCGAGCGCGGTCAGCCGCCGGAGGCGGAACTGCTCGCGTCGGACTGACGACGAACGATCAGTCGTCCCCGTCTCGAGCCGGCCAGTTCGTTCGCGCTCAGGACTCTTCTACCGCCGACTCGTCCGTCGCCTCGGTATCCGTCCGGATCGCTTCGAGTGCGGTCTCACACGTTTCGGTGATTCGATAGCCGCGCTCGCCGGCGACGTCGGTTTCCTCGAGCAGCCCGGCGGCGGTAAGGACCGTGAGCCGGCCGTGCAAGTCGCTCTCACAGAAGTCGTAGGCGTCGAGCAGGGTGCGAACGGAGAGCGGTCCCCGCTCCGAGAGTTCGACCAGTAGACCTAGTGTTTCCTCGTCGTGGACGGCGGTCAGTAGCGTCAGAACCGGATCGCTCACGCTTCGCGCAGCCGTCTCGAGGGCCGATTCATCGCCCACCGCCTCGAGGCGATCGTTCTGGATGTAACACTCGTTGCCGGTTTCGGGGTCGCGAACCAGACTCGCGCTATCCGATCGCTTGAGAAGCAGGTACCGTTTGCCAGTGTCGTCCTCGATTGTGTTCATGGGCTGTCGTTTCGGGTCGGTGACTGGTGTCGGGAGATGTCCCCGGAAGTCGTTTCGGCCCGATCGTCCCCAGTCGACTCGATCGGGTCAGTATCGCTCTCGACGGTGTCGTCAGTGCCGGTGGTGGTGTCAGTATCGTTGGTGTCGTCGGTGCGGCTGGTGGTGTCGGTGTCCGTGTCGCTGGTAGTACTGGCGTCGTCGTTCCGGAAGCGCCGATATCGTCGACCGGCCAGCCCGAACAGGACGACGCCGGCGGCGACGAGGACGCCACCACGAATCAGACTCCCCTCGAAGACGGCCAGTAACAGACCGAGTGAAACGGCCAGGACGGCGGCGTTGAGGACCAACACGAGCGCCCAGAAGGCCTGGAGGATGTCACCGGGAACGTCCGTCTCGGCGGTGGAAACGGCGGGTGGCTCGATCACGCTCGAGAGATCATCGAGGTCGTCGTCCGGTTCGTCGTCTCCGGTCGACACCTGGGGGATCGTCAACCCGTCGCTGTCGGGGTCGTAGAACTCCTCTTCGGGGTCCCACTCCTCGGGCTCGTTCTCGGTCCGGTCGAATACCACATACGATCCGATGACCAGCGGGAGGAAAAGCGTTCGCTTCGCAAGTGCCGTCTCATACGGACTACTGTGTTTCATACGGACTACTGCCAGTCAATCCCGCTCACCCGCATGGCGGGTCGCAGGTGTGCCGGGACACGGGTACGGCAGATAGTCTCAGGCCAGATCCTCGAGTGTGAGCGTTCGGGAGGTCTCTACCCACGCCAGCGGGTTCTCGGCGTCATAGAAGACGACGCCGTCGTCGGTCTCGTAGGATTCGATCGTTGCGGTCCCCTCGGGTTCGCTGCTCGGTTCACTCCGATCCGTCGCATCGTCTTTCATGTGGGTGGACACATCGATCACCTGATCCCATGCTATGTGTTACCAAGTTATATGTCTTGTTGCTCCTGCAAGCCTTCGATGCAGCGTATGAACATCTCCACTATGGAGAATAAATATCCATATCCTATCACGGAATAATATTGTCGAAGTCACTATGGGGAGCCGGTCTACAGGGACAACGTCGGTCTCTACGTGGGTCGTGGTCTCGCCGTACACTCCCGTCGGGTCGGTCGTAACAATCGGGCTCACCCCGTAATCGATCACACTCCGTGTGACACCGCTCGCGGGCGGGGATTGCAGGGGTTTTTATCCGCCGACTGCAAATCTCGCTATCATGACTGAGGCGGGCCAGACCGGACTCACGGAGTTCGGCGGCGACTCCGAGGAGACCGACGACCGGCCGGCAGAAGAGGCGGTTGCCATCGCCGGTAACGGCGGATCGAACGCCGCAGAGGTGATCGACGTCGTCGAGGAGACTCTCCCCGAACCCGAGGGCGAACTCGAACTCGCCGTGATGCAGGTCGACTACACGATCGCCGGCTACGGCGACGAGGAGCGACCGATCATGCACGTGTTCGGGCGGACGCCCGACGGCACGCTCGAGCACGTTCAGTTCGTCGGCTTCAGGCCGTACTTCTACACGCCGACGGAGACGCTCGAGCGGCCCCCAGCGGAGCAGTACGACCGGCTCACCGGCAGCGAGGAGTACGACGAGAATGGCGAGCCCTACGAGAGCATTCGGGGCGAGAAACTCACCAAAATCTTCGGCCAGACGCCCCGGGACGTCGGGCAGATCCGAGACGACTTCGATCACTTCGAGGCCGACATCCTGTTCCCGAACCGGTTTCTGATCGACAAGGACATCCGGAGCGGCATTCGGGTGCCGGAGCGACGCGCGGACGACGATTCACTGGTCGTCCCCCACACCGAAGTCGAGGCGGCCGACGTCGACGCCGACCCTCGCGTGAACACGTTCGACATCGAGGTCGACGACCGACAGGGGTTCCCCGAGGACGGCGAGGAGCCGATCGTCTGTCTGACGAGCCACGATTCGTACGACGACGAGTACATCATGTGGCTCTACGAGGCCCCGATCGGCGACGGCGAGATCCCCACCGAAATCGACGACTACGACCCCATCGAGGGGGATATCGACCACGAGGTCCGAGCCTTCGCGGAGGAGGAAGCGATGCTCGAGGCCTTTATCGAGTACATCGACGACACCGATCCAGACATCCTCACGGGCTGGAACTTCGAGGACTTCGACGCGCCGTACTTCCTCGACCGCCTCGAGGAACTCGCGGGACCCCACCACGAGTACGACCTCTCTATCGACCAACTCTCTCGCGTCGACGAGGTCTGGCGCAGCAACTGGGGCGGCCCCGACATCAAGGGCCGCATCGTCTTCGACCTGCTCTACGCCTACCAGCGGACGGTCTTCTCCGAACTCGACTCCTACCGGTTGGATGCGGTCGGCGAGGCTGAACTGGGCGTCGGGAAGGAGCGCTACGCCGGTGACATCGGCGACCTCTGGGAGGGCGATCCGACCAGGCTGCTCGAGTACAACCTCCGGGACGTGGAGCTCTGCGTCGAACTCGACCGCCAGCAGGAAATCATCACCTTCTGGGACGAGGTGCGCTCGTTCGTCGGCTGTAAACTCGAGGACGCGCCGACGCCGGGCGACGCGGTCGACATGTACGTCCTCCACGAGGCCTACGGGCGGTTCGCGCTGCCCTCGAAGGGGCAACAGGAGGCCGGCGAGGAGTACGAGGGCGGCGCGGTGTTCGAGCCGATCACGGGCGTCAAGGAAAACGTCACCGTGCTCGACCTGAAGTCGCTGTATCCGATGTGCATGACGACGATTAACGCCTCGCCGGAGACGCGAGTCGATCCCGACGAGTACGACGGGGAGACCTACGTTGCGCCGACCAGGCCCGAACCGACTCACTTTCGGAAGGAACCGGACGGCGTCATGCGGGAGATGATCAACGAGTTGCTGGCCGAACGCGAGGAGAAGAAGTCCCAGCGCAACGAGTACGAACCCGGTTCCAGAGAGTACGAGCAGTACGACCGACAGCAGGGCGCGGTCAAGGTCATCATGAACTCGCTCTACGGGGTGTCGGGGTGGGAACAATTTCGGCTCTACGATAAGGACGCGGCATCCGCGATCACCGCGACCGGCCGCGAAGTGATCGAGTTCACGGATACCGCCGCAGGCGAGCTGGACTACACCGTTGCGTACGGGGACACGGACAGCGTCATGCTCGAGCTCGGCCCCGACGTGTCGAAAGAGGAAGCACTCGAGCAGTCCTTCGAGATCGAGGAGTACATCAACGGCCGCTACGACGACTTCGCGCGCGAGGACCTGAACGCCGAGGAACACCGCTTCCAGATCGAGTTCGAGAAGCTCTACCGCCGATTCTTCCAGGCCGGCAAGAAGAAGCGCTACGCGGGCCACATCACCTGGAAGGAGGGCAAGGACGTCAACAACGTCGACATCGTCGGCTTCGAGTACCAGCGCTCGGATATCGCCCCGATCACCAAGGAGGTCCAACACCGGGTCATCGAGATGATCGTCCGCGAGGGTGATGTCGAAGGCGCGAAGGAGTACGTCAACGGCATCATCGAGGACGTCCTGGACGGTGACATCTCGCTCGAGGATATCGCGATTCCGGGCGGGATCGGCAAGCGACTGGACAACTACGACACCGACACGGCGCAGGTCCGCGGCGCGAAGTACGCTAACCTGCTGCTTGGAACCAACTTCCAGCGCGGAAGCAAACCAAAGCGCCTCTACCTCGACCGCGTCGATCCGTCGTTCTTCGAGCGCCTCGAGGCGGAGGAAGGGTTCGACGCCCGAACCGACCCGCTCTACGGCGCGTTCAAGCGCGACCCCGACGTCATCTGTTTCGAGTACGAGGACCAGATCCCCGAGGAGTTCGAGGTCGACTACGACAAGATGCTCGAGAAGACGCTGCAGGGACCGATCGAGCGGATCCTCGAGGCGCTCGACATCTCGTGGGACGAAGTGAAGAGCGGGCAGGAGCAGACGGGCCTGGACAGCTACATGTGAGTCGGTCGGTGACGACATCGAAGCGAACGCCGCCGTTCGTTCCCGCAGTCGCCCGAACGGACTTCGCTGTACTCGAACCTGTGGGTTTCCGAAACGGAAAATAATCTTCTCGAAATCGGACTGCATCCAATCGAACACGAAAACGTTATGGGGCGAACGGCCCTTCGTCCATACGACAGAATACTATGGCACGTCTCGAACTAAACAACCTGCATGCGGAAGTCGCGGAGGGCGACGAGAAGATTCTCGAGGGCGTAAACCTCGAAGTACAGTCGGGCGAGATCCACGCCCTGATGGGGCCGAACGGCTCCGGGAAGTCGACGACCGCGAAGGTCATCGCCGGCCACCCCGCCTACGAGGTCACCGAGGGCGAGGTTCTCCTCCACCTCGAGGACGAGGAGTTCGGCGAGGATATCGAGATCGACGAGGACCAGCGAACCTGGAACCTGCTCGATCTCGAGCCCAACGAGCGCGCCGCGCTCGGCATCTTCCTCGGCTTCCAGTATCCGGCCGAGATCGAGGGCGTCACGATGACGAACTTCCTCCGAACGGCGCTGAACGCCAAGATCGAGGAGCGAGAGGAACTCTTCGAGGACGAAGACGGTGAGGAAGTCGAAGAAGAAGACGACGGCTTCGAGACCTCGCCGATGGAAGGCAACGTCGACGAAGGCGAAGTCGGCGTCGCCGAGTTCCAGGGGATCCTTCAGGAGAAGATGGAACAGCTGGAGATGGACGAGAAGTTCGCCCAGCGCTACCTCAACGCCGGCTTCTCCGGCGGGGAGAAGAAACAGAACGAAGTGCTGCAGGCCGCCATCCTCGAACCCTCGATCGCCGTCCTCGACGAGATCGACTCCGGGCTCGACATCGACCGGCTGCAGGACGTCTCGAACGGGATCAACGCGCTGCGCGACGAGCAGGGCACCGGGATCCTCCAGATCACCCACTACCAGCGCATCCTCGACTACGTCGAGCCCGATCACGTCCACGTGATGCTCGACGGGCAGATCGCCAAGAGCGGCGGTCCCGAACTCGCCGAGAAGCTCGAGGATAAGGGGTACGACTGGGTCCGCGAGGAAGTCTACGGCACCGCGTAACCGAATCCGACTAGAACAACCGTAATAACGCTACAGCCGTAAACACAACTACATCAACCAATGAGTTCCGATCAAGACCACCTAAAAGAGACAGACACTGAGGCCCGGTTCGAGTTCAAGAAGGAAGAGAACTCCGCCGTTAGATCCGGGAAGGGCCTGACCGAGGAGGTCATCCGCATGATCTCCGACGACAAGGACGAGCCCGACTGGATGCTCGAGCGGCGTCTCCGCGCGCTCGAGCAGTACCAGAATATGCCGATGCCGTCCGACTGGCCCGGCATGCCCGACCTCTCCGAACTGGACGTCGAAGAGATCATCCCCTACATCCGCCCGGACGTCGACAAGCGCGAAGGCGTCGACGACTGGACGGAGCTGCCGGACGAGATCAAGGACACGTTCGACAAGCTGGGCATTCCGGAAGCCGAGAAGAACGCACTCTCCGGCGTCGGCGCCCAGTACGAGTCCGAGGTCGTCTACCAGAACATGCAAGAGCAGTGGGAGGAGAAGGGCGTCGTCTTCTGTAACATGGACGAGGCCGTTCGCGAGCACCCCGAACTCGTCAAAGAGCACTTCATGACGACCTGCGTGCCGCCGAGCGACAACAAGTTCGCCGCGCTCCACGGGGCCGTCTGGTCCGGCGGGTCGTTCGTGTACGTCCCCGAAGACGTTACCGTCGAGATGCCCGTTCAGGCCTACTTCCGTATGAACTCGGAAGGGATGGGGCAGTTCGAGCACACCCTCATCATCGCCGAGGAAGGCTCCGAAGTCCACTACATCGAGGGCTGTTCCGCACCGAAGTACGGCACCCACAACCTCCACTCGGGCGGCGTCGAGGTCTTCGTCGGCGAGGACGCGCACGTTCAGTACTCGACCGTCCAGAACTGGTCGAAGAACACGTTCAACCTGAACACCAAGCGCGCCATCTGCGAGGAAAACGGCACGATGGAGTGGGTCTCGGGCAGCATGGGATCGAAAGTGACCATGCTCTATCCGTGTACCATCCTCAAGGGTCGCGGCTCGACCGACACCCACATCACCATCGCCCTGGCGGGCGAGGGCCAGGATATCGACACCGGAGCGAAGGTCTACCACAACGCGCCGGATACCAGTTCGACCATCGAGTCCAAGTCGATCTCCAAGGACGGCGGCCGCACCAACTATCGCGGGCTCGTCCACATCGCCGACGGCGCCGAGAACTCCTCGACTGCGGTGGAGTGCGACGCGCTGATGTTCGACAACGAGTCCACCTCGGACACCATGCCGTACATGGAGATCGAGGAGTCGAAGGTCGACGTCGCTCACGAGGCGACCGTCGGCAAGATCGGCGACGAGGACATCTTCTACCTCCAGTCGCGCGGACTGGACGACGACGACGCAAAGAAGATGATCGTCGCCGGCTTCATCGAGCCGATCACGGAGGAACTGCCGATCGAGTACGCGGTCGAACTCAACCGTCTCATCGAACTCGAGATGGAGGGGAGCCTCGGATAATATGAGTGCAGGAACGCAGGTACACGCCAATCTAACGGAAGAACAGGTACGCGAGATCAGCGGCGACCTCGACGAGCCCGAGTGGCTCCTCGAGACCCGTCTCGAGGCCCTCGACGCGCTCGAGGAACTCGAGATGCCCGACGTCATCCGGACGCCGGGTCGGGACTGGACGAACCTCCACGAACTGGACTTCGAGTCCCTCGTGGATCCGCTGAACGCGGCCGAGAACAAGGACCAGGTCGGTCCCGACGAAGCCGAGGTCCTCTCGTGGGCCGACGCGGTTCAGGAACACGAGGACCTCCTGAAGGAACACTTCGGCAGCACCGTGGACCCGCAGGAGAACTACCTGACGGCACTCTCGACCGCCCTCTTCAGCACCGGGACGGTCGTCTACGTCCCTGAGGGCGTCGACGCCGAGGACGTCGCCATCCGAACCGAGCAGAACTCCCGCTCGCTGTTCAACTACACGCTCGTCGTCACCGAGGAGTCGTCCTCGGTCACGATCATCGAGCGGCAGTCGACGGGCGCAGAGCAGGACGAACAGTACTACAGCGGCGTCGTCGAAGTCGCCGCGGGCGAGAACAGCTACGTCCAGTACGGCAGCCTCCAGAACCTCTCGGAGGAGGCCTACAACTTCACCGTCAAGCGCGGCGTCGCCGACACCTACGCTACGATCGACTGGATCGAGGGCAACATCGGCACGCAGCTGACCAAGACCGAGGTCTCGACGACGCTCAGCGGCGACTCGTCGGAAACGCAGATCGTCGGGGCCTTCTACGGCCACAACGATCAGCACTTCGACCTCGACGCGAAGGTCTGGCACCGCGCGGAGCACACGACCGCCGACCTCGTCACCCGGGGCGTTACCGACGACGTGGCTCGCTCGGTCTACGAGGGCGTCCAGGACGTCGGCGCCGACGCGTGGGACACCAGTTCCTACCAGCGAGAGAACACGCTGATGCTCTCCGACGAGAGCGAGGCCGACGCCTCCCCGAAGCTGATCATCAACAACCACGACACCGAGGCCAGCCACTCCGCGACGGTCGGCCAGATCGACGCAGAGGATCTGTTCTACATGACCTCCCGCGGCGTCGATCCGCGTTCGGCCCGCAACATGCTCGTCGAGGGCTTCTTCGTGCCCGTCCTCGAGGAGATCGACGTCGACGAACTCCGTGACGACCTCGAGGGACTGATCGGGGCTCGACTGCGCCAGCGGGACTAGCCGCCGTCGCATCCGCTTCGATTCAGTACCGATTCGTTTTCGCTGCCCGATTTTGCTGTCCGCTCTCCGAGACGACTAAGTAACAGCGGCTCTCTTGTCACGATATGAGTCTGGGACAGCGTGTCTCGAGCGACCACCAGTTGACCCGATTGCTGCAGATCGGGGTCGTACTGGAGGAACTCGTCGAGTCACGCGCCGCCCACCACATCGAGTCCCTGCCCCCCCAGGAGCGGGCGGAGTTCGACGAGGAGGTGGAGGAGTTGCTCGCCGAGGCGGCCGCCGAGTCGGCCGACCACCGCGAGCGACTCGAGGCGCTGATCGACGATCTCGAGGCGGAAACGGTCGGATACGAGGAGATCAACGCGCTGGTCGACGCCCAGTACGGGCCGCCAGCGGATACGGACGGCGTCCTCTACGATCAGTTGGCGAACGAGGAGACGGCCTACAAGTTCTACGACGACCTGATCAACGCGATCGAGGCGTCGGACGCCGCGTTCGCCGTCGATCGAGATCGGCTGCTCGAGACGCTGTACAGCATCCGCGAGGAGGAAAAAGAGGGCGTCGAGGAAGTGACCGAGATCATGGAGCACAGAGCATGATCGAGGGACGGACGACCGCGGCGACCGCTATCGACGGCTCGCCGTCTGACGTCCGTATCGGCTCCCAGGTTCGGTTAGATCGGTGCAACACGAACGCGATCCACGGCAGTCCCAATGGAGGGAGAGCATGAACACCGCAGATCAATATCTCAAAGCGATCTATCTGGCGCAGCGAATCGAGGATGGCCCCGCATCGACCGGAACGCTTGCGGACCTGCTCGAGGTGAGTCCGGCCAGCGTCAACGAGATGATCGGTAAACTCCAGGACCGCGAACTCGTCGACCACGAGAAGTACAAGGGTGCCAGTCTGACCGACGAAGGACTCGAGCGCGCCCACAATGCCCTCCAGACATACTGTATCATCGAGCGATTCCTCGCGAACGTCCTCGAGGTCGAGGAGTTTCGCGACGAGGCCCGCGCCCTCGAGAGCGTCATCGACGACACCGTCGCGGAACGGCTGGACACGATCATCGACCGGCCCGAGCAGTGTCCCGACTGTTTCGATGCGGAAGCGGACTGCTGTGAACTGCTCGAACTCGAGGCCGGCGGTCACGCGGACTGATACGGTCTGTTGTAACGATTTACCGGTGCAACTGGAGGACGGTCGCGGTTGCACCGGAAATGACTGACAACGGTCCGTATGAAAATCCCTTTTCGCACACCTGATCCCGTCCGAGTACACCGCTTCATTCGAGCGACGGAAACACGAGACGGCCGATTCGATGCGGCAGTCACCGTCGATCAGGTGCGTTCGGACAGCGTCTGATCACCGAACCGAATGTACCGCCGTCCGATAATCGCCGCAGCGGCGAGTGCAACGACGACCGCCACGCTGAGTCCGATCGGGAACGACCAGGTATCGCCCGACCAGTCGGATTCGAACACGTCGGCGTAGTAGCTCGCAACTCGCTCGCCGTGAAGCGCGACGAGCACCTCGCGGTTGTTCTCGAGCGAGTTCGCGTTCCAATTTGCGCTGCCGACGATCGCGACCTCTCGGTCGATCACCACGCCCTTTGCGTGAATTTTCTCGAACCGGTCGGTATCCGCGACGAGGCGGACCTCGAGCGGGAGGTCCTCTCGATCGGCGACCCGCTCGAGGTCGGCCGCGAGCCGCTCGTTTTCGTCGGCGTTGTACCACGTCGATCCGAGCAGAATTTTCACGTCGACGCCGCGGCGGGCCGCCTCGAGGGTCGCCTCGAGCAGCGAGACGTCGGCGGCGATGCTGGGCTGGACGACGAGGATTTCGTCGTCGGCGCCGGCGAGTAGCTCCCGCAGTCGGCCCTCGGCGTTGTCCGGCGCGAGCAGGAGTTCGGCCGAGTCGACGGGGACCGTTGCGGGTTCGTGGGTCGTCGGGAACTCGGATCGAGACGACGAGAAGCCCTGCTCCTCGTCGTCGACGAACGAGGCGTTCGCGCGGTAGTTCTCACCCGTTGTCGTGTCCCACCCCTCGAAATCGGCTCGAAAGACGCTCGCGAGATCGGCTGCAAGCGTCTCGTCCTCGAGTCGGACGCCCCAGCCGCGGCTGCTCTCGCCGCCGACGCCCGCGGCCTTCCAGTTCTCGCTGGTGACCAGCACGCGGTCGTCGGCGACGGCGTACTTGGGATGGTGATACCGGTAGCGTGCGCTTTCGCCACCGATAACCCGCGCGTCGACCCCGCCGGCCGCGAGCGTCTCGAGGACGCCCTCGGTCGCCGCCGGCGTGCCACCGACGGGGCTCGCCTCGAGGAGCACCGAGACGTCGACGCCGCGTTCGGCCGCATCGACGAGGTCCGCGGCGATCGTGTCGGAGGTGACGGTGTAGCCCGCGAGCAGCAGCCGATCGTCGGCGTTCCGGATCGTCTCCCGTGGAACCGCGGGACCGTCGGGGAGGACGAACGCAGTGGCCTCGTCGACCTCGGCGCTCGAGACGGGGAGACAGGTCGCGTCTCGTGGCCACCACTGGCTGCCGCTTTCGCCCTCCGCCTCGGCGTCGGTCGGCTCCGTTCGGTACCACCGTTCGGCTTCCGGCGCGCTGTCGTAGGAGACGGAATCGATCGTGGCCGTCGCGTTTCGGAGTCGCAGGTCGTCGCCATCGTTTGCGAGTTGAAGGTGGCCCTCGAGCCCGAGGACCGGGTGCTCGGTCAGCGATTTCGTGACGTTGGGTGCCGTGCTCACCGCGATGCGCCCGGTGACCGTCTCGTTCGGGAGTGTCGCCGTTGTGTGGCCGTCCGTGAGCGTCAGGGTCTCGAGGCGGGTTTCGGACGGGACCTCGAGGACGACGAACTCGCCGGCGTTGCCGTCAGTGGTGGGGTTCGGGTAGAGGCCGACGATTTGGGGGCTCTTCGCCGTGTCAGTGAGGGTCGAATTGCTCTCCCCTGCTCGAGAGGGACAGGCGAGTTCGGACGGGCTCGGTGTTCCATCCGCGGTTGCTCGAACGGCGGGCCGTTCGGGCGCCGATGTTCCGTTGGCGACCGCGAACCCGGCGAGTATCGTTGCACTGGCAACGAGACAGCAAGCGAGTACAGCGACGAGGGCGGCCCGCCGGAGATCCATCGCTCCGTCTGGCCGCTTTTCTCTACTTAAAATATCGGTGCCGAGTTCTGGTCGCGATCGAATTCGTCTGTGGAGTATAGGGTACCGAGAGGTGATACTGCCCGTATCGACTTTCCCAGTGTCGGACGGTCGAAGCAGTCGAAAGACGGTTCTCCGTAACGCCGATCGTCAGGCTGCGGGCTCGAGGTCCACGCTCTCGGCTTCGGCCTGGACGAGGTAGGCGCGGTCGTCGTCGTAGTCGGCGACGGTCTCGAGAGCGTCCTGGGTGCCGATGCGGTTGAGCGCCCACGCGGCGCTGGCCCGGACGCGATCGGAGTCGTCGTCCGCGAGGACGTCCGCGAGCGGCTCGACGGCGCGGGTGTCCCCGATCAGGCCCAGTGCGCGGGCCGCCCAGCTTCGGACGTCCGCCTCGTCGGCGACGAGCTGTTGAGCGATCGGCTCGACCGCGTCCGCGGCACCGATTTCGCCGAGGGCGCGGAACGCGGGCTGCTGGAGGTTCGGGTTGGAGTCGACGTAATCGACCAGCGTCTCGACGATCTCCTCGTCGTCGACGCCGATTTTTCCGAGGACGGCCATCGCGGCCTGATCGCGGCGGTTGGCCTTCTGGATCATCGGATCGATGGCCTCCTCGGGCCCCATCCGTTCGAGGGCCTCCATGCAGTGTTCCTCCATGAAGTCGGAGTCGAACGTCTCGAGGGCGAGCAGGATCTGCTCGACGTTCCCCTGCTTCTCGTGGACCTTGAGCGCGTGCCACTCCGGCGGGAAGTCCTTGACGTGATCGAGCACGTCGTAGTAGCCCTCGCGGCGGAGCTGCTCGCGAATCTCGAGGTCGGTCCACTCGGTCGCATCGTCGATGTCGCTCTGCAGATCGTCGGTCGCCTCGAGCAGGTCCGCGATCGTCTCGGCGTCGTCGTCGGCGTCGAGTGCGGCGTCCTCGACGGCCTCGCTCGCGTCATCGAGGGTCGCATCGAGCTGTTCGGGAACCGTCTCGCCCCGATTGACCAGCGTGACCGAGCTGCCGAGTAGCCCGTTCAACTCGTCGAGGAAGCCGTCGACCGCCTCGATCAGTTCGGCCTTGCCCTCCTCCGTCCAGCGGGTGCCCGTGATCGTGCCGCTCGCGTCGTCGATCTCACCCACGACGTCCTCGCCGTAGGGGCCACGCTGGTCTTCGAGGTCGGACTCGAGGTCCGAGAGGTCGCTCTCGATTTCGTCGTATTGTTCCTGCAGTTCCTCCTCCGGCGCGGGTTCCGCGTCTTCGTCCTCCTCGTCCTCGTCGGCTTCAGGCGGCTCCGGCACTTCGACGCTCTCGAGTTCGGCCCGGAACGACTCGAGGTCCGCCTCGACCACGTCGAGGTCGTCCTCGGTCTCGGCCGCCTCGAGGGTGGAATCGAGTCCCTCGAGATCAACGGCCAGCGCCTCGAGTCGCTCGCGGATCTCCTCGAGGTCGGCGGGCTGTTCGTCGTCGCCCGGTTCGTCCTCGACGGTCCCGTCGTCACCGTTCGCCTCGTCCTCGCTCATCGTCCCACCTCGAGGCGACGCCGACGCGTGACAGTGTCCATACCCTACGGTCGTGTCAGCACGGCCCTAAGCGTTTCCATGCACGCCGACCTCGCCGGTTCGTTCGGCGTCGCCCCAGTACAGCCAGGGACTGAGCACCATGTACGCCAGCCCGAGCGTCAGGAGTGCGTACGGAAAGGTCCGACCGACGAAATCGGGAACGAGGATCGCGAGGGCGTGGATGACGCCCATGATGGCGGCGTCTCGAGCCAGCAGATCGGGGTACTGGATCCGCGAGACCATCAGGTAACAGAACGCGCCGGTGACCGCGAGCACGAGCCACGGCTGGGTTTCGCCGGCGAGGATCGCTGCACCGAGGATCGTCGCGGCCAGCGTCGTCTGAACGCCTTCGGTGTAGCTGCCGGAGATATCGTAGGCGGTGTACATTCCGAGTCGGGTGACGGCCATCGCGACGAACAGCGCACAGACCGTCGTCACGAGCAGGAGTTCGGCGCTGATCGCGCTGAAATCGATTCCGAGACCGTCCCGCACGACGACGAAGGAGAGAACGGCAGGTGCGACGGCGAAGGAGGCGACGTCGGCGAGCGAATCGAGGTACGGGCCGGCGTCCGTGCCGCCGTAGCGGCGTGCGAGGATGCCGTCGAGGCCGTCCGCGATGGCCGCCAGGAGGATCAACCGGGCTGCCAGATCGATGTCGACGACCGCGACGACGACCGCGACGAACCCCAGTGCGGCGTTGGCGATCGTCACCGCGTCGGCGACGCCGAGCCGACCGACGAACCGGGGGAGCATATGCCCGGAATCGACGGGGAGCTACCTTACGTGTTTTCGTTTCCAGGGCGTTCCCACGTTCGAGGATTGAACCGGGGCGGTTATACCGCGACTCTCCTAACGATCACGTATGCACCGGCGTGCCTATCTCGCCGCCGTTGGAACCGCCGCCTCGGCCGGCCTCGCGGGGTGTTCGTCCGCCCTCAGCGTCCTCGAGGGAGATCCCTGTACCGGCGACGACTGCCACATCGGCATGAACCGAACCGAGTTCCTGCCCGAGGTGTACGAGATCGCCGTCGGCGACACGGTGGTCTGGAAGAACACGAGCGAAGCCGACCACACCGTCACGGCCTACGAAACGCTCATTCCGGACGACGCCGAGTATTTCGCGTCCGGTGGCTACGAGAGTCAGGCGGCCGCGTACGACGCCTGGGACGACCGCGGCGGCCGACTCGGAACGCGCGAGACGTTCGAGCACACCTTCGAGATCCCCGGGACGTACGAATACTTCTGCATTCCCCACGAAGGGGCCGAGATGATGGGCGAAATCGTCGTTTCGGAGTGACGGCCGCCGAAGGCCACCGGCTCGAGCCTCGCGGACTACTTTTATCCCCTCCCGGTCGAACTATTCCGTTGGAATGATCGTTATTCACGCGAGTTTTCCGATCGACCCTGACCGGCGCGACGACGCGCTCGAGTTAATTGAGGAACTCGTCACCGAGTCACAGCGAGAAGACGGGATGATCGACTACCGGGCGACGACGGACGTCTCCGATCCGAACGTCGTCCGCTTTTTCGAACGGTACGAGGACGAGGCCGCGCTCGGGGCGCACACGCAATCCGATCACTTCCAGGAGTTTTCGTCGGCGTTACCGGAGCTGCTCGCCGGCGAGCCGACGGTGACTCGATTCGACGTGGAGTCGGCCGAAGAACTCGAGCTCTGAGACGGACTGCTGTCGGTCGTTTTTGGCCCAAAATGTCGAAATCGGCACCGCGAAAATCGATCGTGCTCGGCGACGGGTTCAGTCGTCCGTAGCGACGTCTTCGTCGTCGACGTCGACCGCGGTCGCTTCCTCTTCGGCGACTTCCTCGGGGTGTGCCTCGAGGGTGGCCTTCTGGATCTCGACGCGGCGAAGCGGGTAGATCGTCTTGGATTCGCCGTAGATCGCGGAGGAGAGATGTCCCTCGACGACGCTGTCGATGATCTCCTCGAAGGAGCGGTCCTCGGCGGCGTCCTCGATCATCGCGACCATCTGCTCGCGGATGGCCTTCTCCTGGCTCGCGTCGGCCTTTTTCGTCGTGAAGGCGACGGGCTGGATCTGGACGCGGTAGTCGTCCGTCGTGAGGACGGTGACGTAAGCCTCGATCTTCGAGGCACCGCGTCGGACCAGCGAGCGCAGGTAGTCCCGCGTCAGGGAGTGTTCGACGAACTCCGTGTACGCGCTGTCGCTCCCCACGTCGTTGATCTTGAAGGTGAGCTTCGTGTTGTTCTCGCTGGCGTTGTTGTTGAGTTCGCCGAGCGTCGTTTCGATGGTTCGGTCGTAGACCTTTTCCGGTTCGTCAGCGGGGGTTTCGCCGAGTTCCTGGCGATCGAACTGCTCGGGTGCCAGAACGGTGTACCACCGCTTCTCCTGTTTCGCGCGTGAAACTGATCGTTCACTCATTGTGTTGTATCGTGTGTTGAGTCGCTACCGCGTTCGGACACAGGTCCCGTGTCCGTCGGTTCCGCGTGCTGTACTGTCCGTGCCTGCGACGTCACGTCGATCGCGACCTCGAGGTTGACGACGTAGTCGTCGACCGTCGATCGGAGGCCGCTCGTCGTCTCGCGGTCGATCCGCGTCACGACGGTGCCTGCGCGCTCGTCATCGTCGTCGGCCGTCGCTGCAGTGCCATTGCACTCGACGGTCGTCGACATCTCGTCGGTGTTGTCCGGGCTGAGCGCCCGCGCGATGAGGGCCGCGTCGTCGCGATCCGTCCTGATCGTCGCGCGCCGGCTCATCGGAACTCCCTCACTGCCGCGATGATCGCCGATTCGTCCACGTCCGGGTCGTATCGAAGGTAGCCGCGTCGGTGGCCGACATCGTACTCGACCGCGATACCGGCCTCGGGGGCCGTCTCCGAGTCCGCGTCGGCCGCTCCGGTCTCGAGTTCGCGGGCGACGCCCTCGACGGTCGCATCGAGGGGGTCGGCGTCGCGGGTCGCGATGGCCGATTCGCCGTTTCCGACGGCGAGAACGGCCGACTCCGGCGACCGGTAGGCCGCCGCGATCCGCGCGACCGCTTCGACGGGACCGTCGTCGATCCCGACGACGAACAGGCCGTCGTAGCGTCCGGTCGAGGCGTCCGCGAGCGCAGTGTGAGCGCGGCGTCCGTGCTCGCGCCAGGCGTCGAGTGCCGTCTCGCTGACGTCGTGGCCCATCGCGAGCGCCGTTCCCGTGCCCGGTTCGGTTCGGGCCAGGGCCTCGAGCACGTCGGCGAAGCCGCCGAGCGTCGCGAAGGGGGCCTCGGGCGTGGCGTACGGCCGTAGCGCGCGCCCGATCGACGCCGCGGCGGCGTCGGCCGCCCCGTCCGCACCGACCACGTCGAGTGCGACCAGCGAGCCGATCGCACGGTGATCGTCCGCATCGAGGTCGTCGGGGTCGCCGTCGACGGTGTCCGCGAGCGCCTCGCGCGTCGCGTCGGGATCGCCCGACCACGGCGCGTGGAGGCGCGTCGAGTACGCGAGGCCGTCGACCGGATCGGCGGTCGGCACCGCGACGCCCGGTCGCTGCTCGACGAGGCCGCGCTCGAGCGCGGTCTCGAGGAGCCACTCGCTCTCGCCGGCACCGGGTTCGCTCCCGCCGGCGACGACGCCGGCGAGTGCGAGCACCGGATCCGGCGTCGCACCCATTTCGCGGACGAGGTCGACGGCTTCCAGCGTCGCCGGTCGATCCGCGGCCGCGAGCCGGACGAAATCGTCCGTTTCGGCCGCGTCGGCGGCGCCGACGAGGATCGTGGCCTCGTCCTCGCTACTCGGGGTTGGAACGCGATCGGATCGGTCCGCGATCGTTCGGCCGACGGTTACCTGGTACGGCGTCTCGCGCTCGGCGAGGGCGCTCGCGATGAGGCCGCTCGCAGCGAGTGCGTCGCCGTCGGCGCGGGCGACCAGACGGACGAAGCCGGCGCTCTCGAGCGCGCTCGTGGCGGACGCCGGCTCGGCGGATCGACCCTCGGTGGACATGCGGGTTATTCGTCCTCGAGCAGCTCGGTCGCAACCTCGTGGGAGTACTGGAAGTCGGGCGCGATTTCGTCGCCGCGGTAGTACTTGACCAGGCGGCGAACCTTCGCTTCGGTGTTTTGCAGGGCGCGCTTGTTCTGGAAGTCCTGCTGGTTCTCACGGACGTGCTCGCGCAGGCGCACGGCACGGATCATGAGGTTCCGGAGATCCTCGGGGAACTCCGATTTCGCGTCGTTCTCCTCGAGAATCTCGGTGATCTTCTTCCCGGTCGCCAGCTTGACGTCCGGGACGGGCGTGCCGGTGACGCCTTCGTCACGCAGCTTCATTCCGATCTGACTGGGATCGTGGCCCTGTTCTGCCAGTTCGACGACTCGGGCTTCGATATCGTCCGAGTCGACGTCGCTCCACTCCGGCGGTTCGTCTGCCGACGGCTTGTCCGAACCGGACGAGCCGCGACGGCGGGTGTGCATTCGTGCCATTGGTTGAGGATAGGAATCGCACTGACCGCGAGTGTCGTCTGTCGAGCGACAGTCACTGCTCCCGCGACGGGAGTTGCGCTGTCCGACAGTACGTGGCTCTCGCCGTGCACTTCCGCAATCCCAAGCCACCCGAAAGAGGGGGTGACACAGTCGGATTTGCGGCCGTGCGCTTCCCACTACCGCTTCCGGCGTCGGGGACTAAAGCGTTTCTACATCGACACCACGGTTGCCGGGCGGATGGGCGAGTCCGCCGCGGCTACCGCGGGGCTGCCGGTCAGAGGAAAAGTGCGAAGACCAGCACGGAGAGTCCGATCATGGCGGCGGCGTGTTTCGTCCCCGCTCCGACATCCCCGGTGCTCAACTGGCCGGCGATCAGCCCCGAGAACGTCCCCTGAACGAGGGTCGCGTGGTAGAACAGCGTGGCGTAGGCGTCGGCACTGACCTGGGAGAACCCGCCCAGGCCGCTGATTCCGGTGCCGGACGCGGCGGGCAGCTCCGCACCCCCGGTCGGGAGGTTCGGGATCAGATAGCCGGCGAGCACCGCGATGATGAACAGGAAGACCAGAAACGAGACGTAGACGACCACCATGTACTCGACCATCGCCTGCTTTCGCTCGCGCTCGAGACGGCGATCGGCCGCGGCCTGTCGCGCGGCAATTCGGAGGGTGGTCTCGAGGTTGCCGCTGGCCTTCATCGATTCGGTGAGCAGGGTGACGACCCGGGAGATCGAACGGGTACCGACGCGACCCTCGAATCGGCCGAGCGCCGTCCGGAGATCTGCACCCCACTGGACGTCGTTCCAGATCCGGTCGAGTTCGGGACCGAGCGGCCCGAGATCGGACCCCCGAACGCGGCCGATCGACGCGACGATCGACAGGCCGGCCTCGTTGACGCTGGCGAGTCGATCGAGCAGGTCCGGGACCGCGCCTTCGATCGCCGCGAGCCGGCGACGGTGGAGTTCGTAGGCGATCGCGAAGGCGGTCAGGGCCCCGAAGGTCCCGATGGCGACGGTGTCGTCGACCGCAGTCGCGTCGAATCCGCCCTCGAGCGCCGTCGGAAGCTGACTAACCAGTGCTCCGAGCACGATCGGGACGGTGATCGCGAGCGTGAGCGCCGGCCGCTCGACGAGCGTTCGAATCGGGTGGCCGAACCGATCGCAGATCCCGGCCAGCAGGCGATAGTACCGCACCCGTTCGACGTTCGGGTGCGGGGTCGGGCTCGGTCCGGTGGCGACGCCCTCGTCCGGTCCAGTCCCGCCGTCGGCCCGTCGTTCGACGCCTGACGGGACCGCGTCGACTGACGTGGTGTCGACGGCGGGCGACCCCTCGGCGACCTCGCTGCTGGGGTCGAGCTTGTCGGTCACCGTGCTCAGATACACCATAAACCCGACGTTAGCCAGGGGCAAGACGAGGTAGACGAACAGCCGCAACTGTCCGAACGTGTCGTCGCCCGCGATCCCCATGACGACGAGAATGGTGATCAGGAAGAGCGGCCCCGCGACCAGCACCGTGACGTAGGCTTCGGCCAGCGTCCCGAGCAAATCGAGGGCGCTCTCCTGCTGGGATTCGGCGTCCTCGCGGTAGTCCTGATACTGTCGCTCGAGGAACGGCGAGAGTCCCTGTCCGCTCTGGAGGACGCTGACGAGGTTCTCGGTGAACTCGCGGAACTGCGGGCTGGGCGAGCGCCGCCCCATCGTCTGGAGGGCGGTGATCACGTCGGTTCCGAACGTGTCCATGCTCCGGCAGGCGACCGAAAACTCCGCGGCGGCCTCGCCGTAGGTGTCCTGCTGATCGGCGACGACGCGGACGACCGCCGGGAACGCCATGCCGCTCCGCGAGAGCGCGTAGATAAAGGCGACCAGTGCGGGTAACCCCGCCTCGATCCGTCGGGCGCGGGCGTCGGCGACGTACCCCGGATACCACCACCGAAACCAGTACGCGGCGTAGCCGGCCACGGCCCCGAGCGTGAGCGCGGAACCACAGAAGAGGACGACGAGTTCGACCAGCGACAGGGACGGGAGCCCGCCCATGGCCGCGAGGAACCCGAGCGGGCCCGGGAGCGCCGCCCGCAGCGTCTCGGGATCGATCGAGAGGAGAACGAGGAGGCCCCAGATCGCGTAGATTCCGAGAATCGAGCCGGCGACGGCGGCGATGGCGGCGTACAGTAGCGTCTTCGACCCGTAATCGCGGCCGGTCGTCGGAACCCGTGCGGCTCGTAACGCCGCTCGCCTATCCGGGCGCTCGCCGCGGACCGCATCGACGGTGCTCCCGAAGAGACGGATCGCGATCCGACTCAGGGCTCTATCGACGCGATCGGCGTATCTGGCGCTCACGACCAGTGCACAGAGCATCACCGCCAACGCCAGCGGACCGACGGTGACGAGTCTCATCCGTCTCGAGCGTCGTCGATCTCAGTTCGGGTCGATCCGTCGATGCGTCCCGCGTCGGGGCGGGTGGGAGCGCTATCGTCGTCACCGGTCGGATCATCAGCGGCCTCGTCCGCAGCAACGTCCACGTCGTCCGCGATCGTCTCGAGGATCCGATCCGGGTCGCTGTAGTACTCGTTGACGAGCGCGGTAAAGCGTCGGTAGTCGGCGATACCGTTTGCCTGGAGGTACTCGAGGAACCGCTTTCGGTTTGCGAGTTCGCTCAGTAGCTCCTGCTGGCTCCAGCCGCGTTCGTCCCGGATCTCCGAGAGGAGCTTGCTGCCGGCGCTCCGGAAGCTGTCGGTCTCGCTGTTCCACGTGTAGGCCGTCGAGTAATCGAGTTCGCCGGTCCGCTGGTCGACGCCTTCGATTTCGGCGAGGACCTTGTTCCGGCGCACGCGCTGATCGCCCGTGCGTGTCAGCGTCTGCACCGCGAGCACGTCGAGGCTCTGGACCATCGATCGGGGAACGTTGATCGGCTCGTTCTCGAGCCGGTTGATGGCCGTCTGCACCGAATCGGCGTGCATCGTCGAGTACGTCGTGTGGCCGGTGTTCATCGCCTGAAAGAGGGTCATCGCTTCCTCGCCGCGGACCTCGCCGACGATGATGTACTCGGGGCGGTGCCTGAGCGCGGATCGCAACAGATCGTACATCGTCACGTCCGTTCCCTCGTGAACTCGCTCGCGCGTGATCGACGAGAGCCAGTTGTCGTGAGATAACTGGAGTTCGCGGGTGTCCTCGATCGTTACCACCTTCGATCGGGGCGGGATGAACATCGAGATGGCGTTCATGCTGGTCGTCTTCCCCGACGCGGTGCCGCCCGCGAAGAGCAGGCTCTTGTTGTGCTCGATCGCGAGCCAGAGGTAGGCCAACTGTTCGACGTCGAACGTGCCGTACTCGAGCAGATCGATGGGCGTGAACGGCTCGTCGGCGTACTTTCGGATGGTGAACGCGGAGCCCCGCGGTGTCACCTCCTCGCCCAGCGCGAGTTCGGCCCGGGAGCC
Source organism: Natrinema sp. DC36 (assembly GCF_020405225.1). Classification (NCBI taxonomy): domain Archaea; kingdom Methanobacteriati; phylum Methanobacteriota; class Halobacteria; order Halobacteriales; family Natrialbaceae; genus Natrinema; species Natrinema sp. DC36. The sequence continues at coordinate 390,306 of NZ_CP084472.1, read as the reverse complement.
GTCGGGCAGGGTCGTCTCGACCATCGGGTCGCCGATAGAGATGTGTCGGCCGGAGTGCTGGGCCAGCCGAACGACGAACCGATCGAGCGCGGACTTCTCGAAGGAGACGTTCGTCGCGACGTCGGTGTACTCGTCGTGGTAGACGAAGAGGGGCAACTCGTAGCCGTCACAGGAGACGTCCTCGACGTGCGGGTCGTGCATGATCGGGTCGAGCGGGCCGTAGCCCCGGAAATCCCGGTAGATGTAGTAAAACAGGCGGTAGAACGTCGCCGCGTCGATCTCGGCCCCGTAGCGCTCCAGGAACTCGCGGATCGTCTCCCGGAGCAGCGACTCGATGTCGTCGCCCTCGTCCTCGCGGTACAACAGCGGATCGCGGACGTCCTCGAGCAGCGTCTCGAGCAGGACCGCCTCCTCGTCGCGGAGCGTCGGTTCGACTGTCCGGTACCGGTGTTCGCTGGCGTCGTGGTCGTAGCCGATGGAGACGAACGAAAACGGTGCATCGACCCAGTATCGGTCGACTTCTTCGAGCCCCTGGCGGTCGTCGAACGTGACCAGCGGACCGTGACTGCCCGGCTCGTAGGCTCCGACGTCGACGGTCGACCCCCGGAGGGTCTCGACGACCCGTCGGAGCGCGCGCCGAGCGGCGTCGATCGTCGACTCGAGGCGCTCGCCGGCGGCCACGTCCGAACCGTCGGTGCCGGTAGCCGCGGAATCGTCGGACGGACGAGCGTCGACGTCGCTCTCGTCGTCGGTTCTCGCTCCGCCCGAACCGCTGTGGTCTGAGGATTCCATCGATCGCGGGTTTCGTGACACGTCCGGACGCGACTGCCATAAATGAGACGGCCGACCGGTGCGTCGACCGTCAGCTCGAGGCGAGTGACGAATCACCGTGCTCACGATACCGCACGAATTGTTGACCACTATCGATGAATTACAGTTCGAATTCGGCCGCCTACATAATTTGCCGTGCGTTACGTTCATACCGTGGGAGTCCGAAGCAACGGGTACGGAATGAGGCGCGAGCACTTCACGTTAGATGTCGTTCATATCGACTGGGTCGAGACCGACGGCGAACCGAAAAAGCCCGTGGTATCGATCGATTTCACCGGCCCGGCGACGATGCTTCGCGAGCGCCTGACTGGTCCCGGCGGCGACGTTCTCGAGGCGAGCGAAACGGACGTTGCCCTTCGATTGCAGGGGCCGTTAGGAGACGACACTGCGGGGGTAGTGAGCGTCACCAATCGTATAACCGGCGAGTTCATCCTCGAACTCAACGAGGACGCCGACGACGTCCTTCAGTTCATTCAGGCTGCGCGAGGATACGGCGACGCCGCCGACGACGAGGGCCGGTACGCGGTCGAGATCACGCTCGACGGTGACTCGTTCGTCGACTACGACAAACGAACGTTTCTCGTCTACGACGACGAGGGGAGCCTGCTCCGGCAACACAGCCTGATCCCCAGCGGCGTCGAACTCTGAGCGTCGTGTCGCGCGTTCACCGTCCGGTGCTGGACCGGCAATTATAAGTGTTTTAGGCGTGCCTAAAGGCATGTACGCCGGCGGACGGCGAGGAGTCGATATATGGTGAACGGGCAACTACGGACGACGACGGCCGAGGAACAATCCGCAAAGCCGACGGCGAGGGAGTCGATTCTCGAACTCGACGGAGTCACGAAACGGTACGGAAGCGAGGACGTCATCGGTGACCTTTCCGTCTCCGTCCACGACGGCGAAATTCTCACCCTCCTGGGCCCGTCGGGCTGTGGCAAGACCACGACGCTCCGGCTGATTGCTGGCCTCGAGAAACCCGACGCCGGCCGGGTCCGACTCCAGAACGAGACCGTCTCGGGCGACGGGAACTTCGTGCCGCCGGAGGAACGTAACGTCGGAATCGTCTTTCAGGACTTCGCCCTCTTTCCACACCTGTCCGCGCGAGAGAACGTTGCTTTCGGCCTTCAAGACCGGACCGAGACCGAGCGTGCAGCCCGCGTCGACGAACTCCTCGATCTGGTCGGTCTCGAGGCACACGGCGACCACTATCCGGACGAACTCTCCGGCGGGCAACAACAGCGAATCGCACTCGCGCGCTCGCTGGCCCCCGAACCCGAGATGTTGTTGCTCGACGAACCGTTCTCGAGCCTGGACGTGAGTTTGCGCGTCGAGATGCGTGAGGAGGTCCGCCGGATCATCAAGCAAACGGGCGTCACCGCGATTTCCGTTACCCACGATCAGGAGGAGGCGCTGTCAATTTCCGACAGGGTCGCCGTAATGAACGACGGCGACATCGAACAGATCGACAGCCCGCAGCAGGTCTTTCAGCAACCAGAATCTCGATTCGTCGCCGGCTTCCTCGGCCACGCCAGTTTCCTCTCTGGTGAGGTCCACAGCGACAGCGTCGACACCGCGCTCGGCCGCGTCCTCCGCAACGACGTTCACGGACTGGCACAGCAATACGACGGGAGTACCGTCGACCTGCTCGTCCGGCCCGACGACGTGACCGCCTATCCGGCCGAGGGCGCGGAGGCCGACGGCCGCGTCGTCTATCGGCGCTATCTCGGCCCGACCGTCCTCTATCGCGTCGAACTCGACGGCGGGGAGACGATCGAGTGCATGCACAATCACTCCGACCGGATCGACCTCGACGAGCGTGTCGGTGTCCGCGTTAGCACCGACCACGAACTCGCGTGGTTCCCCGCGGATCACCGCGAGGACGTCGACGCGGAGCCCGCTCCCGCCAGCGCCGATTGATCGCGACGCGTCACGACTCCCAGCCACTTTTCGTCTTCCAGCGGGCCTCGCCCGTCTGTTCGGATCTGTCGCTCGAGAGTTGATGGTGTGGACCCTCGCTCGAGTCGATTCGACGGCGGCTTACCCCTTTACCGGCACTTGCGCTTACGCAGGTGTTCGCTCACAGCGAAATCAACGATCCGAATAGTCACGTTGATTGAGACGCACATGCGAGTCAGCGCTATGGTTGCCTGGAGACGGATCGCGACGTACTGTGGGTTCGCCGGACCGATCGTCTCGATTGGGGCGATCATGCTCGCCACGATCGTTGCACCGCTCGAGACGTTCACGTGGCACGGACGGGCGCTCTCCGATATGGGTCGGTACGGCGCGCCGACGTTTTTCCTGTTCAACGGTGGACTGATCGTCGGCGGGCTGCTCGGTTTCCCCTTCGCGTGGCGGCTGTGGCTCGAGAGTCGAAACAGCCTCGAGCGCGTCGGCATCGTGCTACTCGCGGTCGCCGTCGTCGGGATGATCGGCGTCGGGATCTTCTTCCTCGAACACACGACCCTCTACCTCGAGACGAGTTTGCACGGCCTCGCGGCACTGACCGTGTTCGGCGTGGCACCGTTTGCGGGGTGGATCTACGGTACCGGTGCGGCACTGGCCGGCGATGGCCGTCTCGCGGTCGCCTCGTTCTGGCTCGGAATCGTCCACCCGGTTGCGTGGCTGGGCTGGCTGGTGTCCCTCGGCGGCGCAATCGATACCGGGACGTGGTTCGCCGTCCCCGAATTCGTCGCCGCCCTCGCGTTCGGCGGCTGGATCCTCTCGCTGGCACTCACCGTCTCTCGTCGGGCTGACAGCGAACCGGACGTATCGGCCTAGTGAGCGCTTCCGGCCGTTATTGCGACCGTCGGCCACACAACGCTTAAATCGAAACCGTTCTTACACGTGTATATGCATAAAGACGAACTCCTCGAGCTTCACGAAGAACTCGTCGTCATCATGGAGTACTTCTCGGAGCGCGAGGAGGTCGACGAGACGTTGTTCGATCACTACCGACAACTCGACGTCGACCCCTCGCACGTTCACAAGTCGAAGAGTGAACACAAACACGCGGTTTTCGTCCTCGGCAACGCGCTCGCGAGCGCGATGAGCGAAGACGAGTTCTCGAGTGCCGGTCGGATCGGCAAGCGGATGAAGGAACTCGCCGAGGACGCGGAATCGAAGATATAGAAAATAGCGCGGTCGTCTAGGCGAAACGTATTTGGTGTGGTTCCCGCTTGTTGACGTATGGACTCGCGCACGCAAGAGCGCGTCGAGGAGTGGGACTCCCGCCCATTCAACGGCGGTTTCGACGGTCTCTCCGATCTCGCTGATAGTGATTTTTCGGGTGCCGTATCGGCGGCGGGCACGTGGCTCTTTATGCTCAACGGCCGCATCGTCGGCGTTGTTGATGGCGACATCGAGGACTTCGAGACTGCCTCGGGCACGCGGTACGAGGCCCCCCACTCGTCGCTTCCCTTACTCTGTACGATGGAGGAACAGGGCGGCGAGCCGCGGGCGAAATACTACACGAACGAGACACCGCTTCGCGAGGTCGACGGCACGTTGCAGAGCGGCTCGTTCACCGGCTACATCGAACTGAGCGAGAACGTGCTCAGCGGCGACTACTACGCCGTCTACTACGGCGGTCGCCGCATGGCCGCAGCCTACATCGGCAACGCCGAACGGCTGCACACCGGGGACGATGCCTTCGAGCGAGCGGCCGACGAGGTCGGTATCTACGAGGTCACCGACGTTGAGATCGATGTCGTCGACGTTCCAGGGACGGCCGACGTCGAACCCGATTCAGGGCCGAAATCGACGACAGGCGCCGATACGGCCGATCGAGCGGTCGACGCGGGCGCTACCGACCCGTCTCCGGCTGCCGACTCGGCGTCCGATCCGACCGCTGACTCATCTACTGACTCAACGACCCCGTCGATCGACCCGATCGACGTCTCGGACACCGACCCAGTCGCCACCGACGACGCGGCCGGGAGCGACCCGATCGAAGCGGCCACCGACGACGACGAGCCGACGCTGTCGTCGGAGATCGATCTGACGGACGACGCGACGGGTATCACGGCGACCGACGAAAGCGAAGCGGAGTCGGAGTCCGCCACTGCGGGCATTACCGACTCGGGGCTGTCCGTCGATCTCGATCCGGATTCTGACCCGGACAACGAACGCACCCCAGCAGAGCAGGAGACGGGCGCGGAGACCGAGTCGACGGAGTATGCGGATCCCGACACTGAATCCGCTGGATCGGTCGAGTCCGAATCGGAGTCGGAGCCAGCACTGGCGGAGCCGGAAGTCGAAGGATCGTCGGCCGGCGAGGGTACCGCGCCCGATCCGACGGACGGAGACAGCACTGAGAACGAGCCGTCGACGACCACGGAGACGACTGCAGCGTCCACCGAGACGGCCGTCGAACCGACTGAAACTGCGGATTCCGTTGAAACCGACGACGCCGACACCGATGATTCACGACCGACGACGGGCGAGGGGTCCGCTTCGAGTCCCAACCTCGCGGAGGTCGAGGCGGCGGCCGAGGAACTCGAACAGAACGATATTTCCTGGGTCGATGAGGACGACGCAGACGAGGACGACGAGACGACGGCAGTCGGCTCGTCCGACGACGAACCCGCCACCGAGGCCGAGGCGACGAGCGCGGAGGACGGCCTCGAGGAGCAGTTCGAACGGGAGGAGGAGTGGCGCGAGACGCGACGCATTCCGTCGATCGATCCGGAGAACAGCGAGGCGATTTCCGACTCGAGTGCGAGCGAACGCGAGGCGAAACCGGGTCGCTCGTCGCCGGATCGATCCTCGTCGGAGCAGTCGTCGAACCAGGCCGACGCGAGCACGGCCAACACCCCGTCGAACGACGCTCGAGCGGACTCGCAGGACTCTGCGGCCGAGACGTCGACGGCGTCGGCCGCCGCCGGGTCGCGAGCGGGCCGATCTCGAGACGCGGAGTCGGGTTCACGGAGTGAGGCCGCCGCCGCGACCGACGCGCGCAACGAACGGGTTGCGGCCCTCACCGAGAAGGTCGAGACGCTACAGGAGCAACGCGACGCGCTCGTCGCGAAAGCCGACGAACTCGAGGCCGAACGCGATCGGCTGCAGTCGACGAACGAGGATCTCTCCGCGACCGTCGAGCGGCTCCAGACGCGGATCGAGGAACTCGAGACGGAGCTGCAACGCGCCCGCCAGCGCGAGGCCGGCGATGTGGAAGCCGAAGCGAGCGCGACCACCCAGCTCTCGGCCCAGCAGGCGCTCTCGGGGACGAATCTCTTCGTTCGCTACGGGTCGAAGAGTCAGCCGACCCTCGAGACGGCCCACGACGGCAACGCGGATCGCAGCGAGGTCGCGTCGAACCTCCAACTGGAACACCACACCGGGTTCGATTCGAGTGACGCCGCCGTCGACGGGACGTCCTACGAGGAATTCCTCGAGTCGACGATGGAACACCGGTTCGTCGACTGGCTCACCGAGATGCTGCTCTACGAGATCCGCGACACCGGCAACGCGGACGGACTTGGTGACCTGTACGACGCGATCCCGCGGATCGATCGGGCCGAGCTCGGCGCGACCATCTCGCTCGCGGACGACGAGACCGAGGACGTCCCCGACCAGGTCACCTTCGACATCGTCGCCTACGACAAAATGGGGAATCCGCTCGTGCTGGTCACGCTCAACGACTCGCGGGAGCCGGCGACGCAGGAACTCCTCGGCGAACTCGAGGAAGCCGCGTCCGCGGTGAAGGCGAACTATCCGGATCTGGCGGCCGCGATCGCCGTCACCTCGAGTTACTTCGAACCCGGCGCGCTCGAGGTGGCCGAGCAGGCCACGAGCGGGGGCTTCCTCAGCCGGGGCTCGAAACTGAGTTACGTCAACCTCTCCCGGAAGGACGGCTACCACCTCTGTCTGGTCGAGTCCCGTTCCGAAGGGTTCCACATGAACGTCCCCGAGCTGTAGGCCGCCGCCGTCGAATCCGTCCGATTTTCCCCGTCGATAGCAGTTATCACCATCGTACCGACGGTGCCTACTACTGATCACCAAATCGGCCGCGGTGGCTCTCTCGGCGTAGCGACGCTCTGAGAGGAACAGGTGAGCTATAAGTAGCCGCTGTCCGGCAAAAAACGGCGGGAAGAAGTGTCGTTCGTCGGCGACGCACCGGCTAGCGGCCGCGGGGTCGGGCGACGGCGTCCGAACCGGACGCGAGACTAGCCTTCGATCTCCGCGACGTCTTCGATCTTCATGCCGTCGAGCTTCTCGACGATTTCGTCGAGCTTGCCGTCGAGTTCGTCGACGAACTCGACGGTGCGCTCGGTCTTGATCGCTCCCTGACTCGAGGGCTCGATCAGGTTCTCCTCCTCGAGGACTCGAAGCGAGTAGCGGACCTTGTGGTGGGGGTACCCCGTCTCGTTCGACATCTTGACGATCCCGATCGGTTCGTTCTCGATAACCATCTTCAGGACCTGCAGATGACGTTCCAACATATCGACTTCCTTCTCAAGTCGGTCTATCATGGCATTTGTTAACTTGTCTTTGGACCTTTTAAAAGTTCCCCTCGAGAATCGGAACGTCCACTCTCAACTAGGTGTTTGTTCCTGTGAGTAGTTAACACTTTCGGTGGCGCCGGCGTGTCGGAGACGCCCGCGGGCGAGTCACCCGAATCTGTCGCTTCCGGTTGTGCCTCAAGTCACAGACCCGAGACCGGCGGGGAAGCGCGTTTTCGCGGACGCTGTCGCTCGCGTGGCGGATTCGCGGCCCTCGGTAGAGTCACCCGCATACCGTAATCTGTTTATCGGCCCGGCAAGAACCCGCCGCTGTTATGACCGTCACTATCGTCGGGTCGCAACTCGGCGACGAAGGCAAAGGTGGGGTCGTCGATCTCTACGGCGACGCCGCCGACGTCGTCGCCCGGTATCAGGGCGGCGACAACGCTGGCCACACCGTCGTTCACGACGGAACGAAGTACAAACTGTCGCTCGTGCCGTCGGGAGCCGTTCGAGGGAAGATCGGCGTCCTCGGCAACGGCTGCGTCGTCAACCCCGAAACGCTGTTCGACGAGATCGACACGCTACGAGAGCGCGGTCTCGAGCCGGACGTCCGGGTCGCCGAGCGCGCCCACGTCATTCTCCCCTACCACCGCGCGCTCGACGGCATCGAAGAGGAGGAAAAGGAGGACCTCGCCGCCGGGACGACCAAACGCGGCATCGGCCCGACCTACGAGGACAAAGCCGGCCGCCGCGGCGTCCGCATCGGCGACCTGCTCGACCCCGACGTGCTCCGCGAGCGCCTCGAGTACGTCGTTCCCCAGAAGAAAGCCCTCGCGGAGGAGGTCTTCGACAAGGAGACCGGCGAGGAGTTCGACATCGACCACCTCTATGAAACCTATCGCGAGTACGGGGAGCGCCTCGCCGAGGAGAACATGACCGTCGACTGCGGGACCTTCCTGCAAGAGCGGATCGACGCCGGCGAGAACGTCATGCTCGAGGGCGCGCAGGGTACCTCCCTCGATATCGACCACGGGGTCTACCCCTACGTCACCTCCTCGAACCCGACCGCGGGCGGCGCGACCGTCGGCACCGGTCTGGGCCCGACCGTCGTCGGCGACGGCGAGGTCATCGGCATCGTCAAGGCGTATCTCTCTCGAGTCGGGACCGGCCCGCTGCCGACCGAACTCGGCGGCGTCGAGGACCAGACGCCCGACTACGATAGTGACGCGGATGGGGCCGCGGACGAGGAAGAACTCGCGACCTACATCCGCGACGAGGGTGGGGAGTACGGCACCGTCACCGGCCGCCCGCGGCGCGTCGGCTGGCTCGACATGCCGATGCTTCGCCACGCGGCCCGCGCGAACGGATTCACCGGACTCGCGGTCAATCACATCGACGTGCTCGCGGGTCTCGAGACGGTCGAAGTCGGCCACAGCTACGAGTTCGACGCCGCCGAGCAAAGCTCGGCGAGCAATCAGAACTCCCCGAGTTCTGATGACGGCGAGGAGATCTTCACGATGCCGCCGACGACCGAACAGTGGGGGCGCTGTGAGGCCACGTTCAAATCGTTCGACGGCTGGCCCGAAGTCGACTGGGGCGCGGTCGCCGCCGAGGGCTACGAGGCTATCCCCGAGAACGCGCGGACCTACCTCGAGTACATCGCCGACGAACTCGAGACGCCGATCTACGCCGTCGGCGTCGGTCCCGGCCGCGAGGAGACCATCGTCGTCGAGAACCCGTACCAATAGCGCGACGGCCGTTTTCTTCGACCGCCGTCCGCTCTCCGCTCGGGCGTGCGCAAACCGCTACGCTTCGTCACCAGTCCCACTACCGCCCGGTTGCCCGTCCGCTCGCGAGCGACGTTCCCGAAACCTTTTGCTGGAGGCGACGAGCCTACGTAGTATGAAGGAGTCGTTGCTGGACATTCTCTGCTGTCCGCTCGATAAACACGACCTGGAGCTCGAGGACGCCGAACACGATGACGAGGAAGTCATCGCCGGCACCCTCGTCTGTTCCGAGTGCGGTGAGGAGTACCCCATCGAGGACGGCATTCCGAACCTGCTGCCGCCAGACATGCGCGAGGGAACGCCGGCCTAACCGGTCAGATCTATCGTGTCTCAACCAGCGGTCACCGTCCACGTCAACCGCGGGTCCGCCGAGGCGCTCGAGCCGTCGAGCACGTCGCTCGAGACCGACGGCTCGTTTCTCCTCTCGCTGTCGGGTCACGAGTCGCCCGCACACGTCCACTGTCGCCTCGCGGGTGACCTCGAACGGATCGCATCGCTCGAGGAGTCGAACTACTTCGTCGAACCGGACGGCGTCACGACCGTCCCGATTGCCGTCAACGCCGACGTGATCGAACGTCCCGTCGACGGCCACCTCGAGGTACTGACGGGCTACGGCTCCGAGTCGATCTCGATCGCCGTCACCGTCGTCCCCGGACCGCCGGATGTCGACGTCGACGAGTCCCTCGCCGAACCCGCCCGCTCGGAGCCCGAGCCGACGACGCTCGAGCGCGCGGTCGATCGGGTCACCGATATCGCGGGACTCGAGCCGGGAACACTGGCGGTGCTGGCGCTCGGAGTCGTCGCGGTCGGGATCGCCGCGCTGACGGCGGCGTCGATCGGCAGTCCGGTCGTCACGGCGGGGCTCGCGATCGTCGTCGCTGGGTTTGCCGTCGCGCTGTTTCTGTTGGTTCAGTAGATCGTCGCGTATCGTCGGTGCAACTCCCCAGTACGAACCCAGACGACGGATCGAAAGTCGAGTTGCGGCGGGTCGCAGCCTCGAGTCCGGGCCTCGAGCCGGAATACGAATTACGGGCCGATATCCGATTCACTCGTCGACCGGCGTCGCCTCGAGTCCCTCCTCGCCGAATCGCTTGGCCCGGAGGTACCGCGCCCGGTAGCGGTTCGCACCGTCGTTGACGTCGGCTTCGCGGATCTCGTCGACCCGCCCCTCGGCGACCGCGTCGATCAGCTCCTCGAGCTGGTTGCGTTCGCTGGTCGTCAACTCGAGCTCGTAGGTTCGTTCTTCCTCGGACTCGAGGATGGCCCACTTGCGAGCGGCCGCGATCACGAGCGAGCAGGGCTCGCGGCAGGGGAAGGGGCCGTCGCCGCCGTCGGCGTCGAGTTCGTCGCCGTCCTCGTACTCCCACTCCCGCCGACGGAGACACTGGGAATCGACGCAGCAGGCCTCGGCCATCCACTCGACGGCCTCGCGGGGGAGTTCGTCGATCACGTCGTAGATCCCGGTCTGTCGCTCGGCGGTCTCGAGCCAGTGGTCGACATCGAGGGCCCCCCGTCGTTCTCGATGCCAGTTGGCGATCGTTGCCGGATAGAAGAACCCGATCGCGTCGACGAGGTCGTCACCCGAGAGACCGGTGAAGGCCCAGCCGGCGGGAAGCGTCGGTGCGGTCTTCAGCGGCCGATAGCGGCCGTCATCGTCGTGCGTCGCGATCTCTCGCGCGTCTCGCGGCTCGTCGTAGACCTCGAGGTCGGCGAGATCGCTGTCGGCATCGTCGACGTGCCAGAGGTCGTAGACGCGCTCGCCGTCGGGGTCGTCGATATCGACGAAGCGGGCCGTGATAGACAGCTGGCCCCACTCGCGGTCGATACCGTCGCGCAGCGCGTCGTACCGCTCGGGGACGGCGAGCGGCGCGTCGACCGTGGCTTCCGCATCCGCCGCGTCCTCGGCGTCCGCGAGCGGCGCTCGTTCGCACCACCGGAGGAAGGCGCGTCGCGCGGTCCCCTCCCCGCCGACCGTTTCCTGCCAGTAGCGCCAGTTCGTGACGTACTCGTCGCTGGACTCGAGGGCGCGCCCCAACGCGGCCTCGTCGAGGCCGGGCCACCGGTTTTCGCCCGCTTCGAGGCTGTACCCGTCGTCCGTCTCGTCGATTCGGAGGCCGTCGAACGCGACGCCCGACGACGCGCGGTCGAGCAGCGCCTCGAGGTCGTCCGTCGCGACCGTCACGCGTCTAATCCCCCGCGCCCGCTCCGGCGTTCGGTTCGGGACCGGAGTCGGCCCCGGTCTCGGCGACCGACGCGGCGAGTTCGCGGACCGCCTCGCGCGCGTCGCCGATGTCGGCTCCCGCGTCGGCCGCCCGCTCGAGGAGGACGTCGGCCAGCAGGTCCTCCGTGCCGACGGCGCCGGTGTACCAGATCCGGTGGCCGTCGACCTCGCTCGGCACGTCCCAGCCGAGCCGGTAGTCCTCGGTCAGCCCCATATCTTCGGGAATGTCCTCCTGCGTGTGGTAGCCGTCGGCGATGAAGAGGGGGACGACGACGATGTCGTCGCTCTCGAAGTAGTCCGTCACGTCGTCGACCTCCGGCTCCTCGTCCATGAACAGCGCCTTCACCTCGTCGAAGCGGTCTCGTTCGGCGATTCGGTCGCTGTGGTACTCGATGGCCTTCGCGGAGTTCTCGTTGCGGTCGGTGCCGTGGCCGACGACCGAGAGGCCGACCCCCTCTCCCACGTCCGGATTCTCGGTCGCGGTTTCGGCTCGCTGGATGATCACGTCCGTCATCGCGTCGTGCGTGCCGACAGGCCCGCAGTAGTGGATCGTCTTGCCGACGTCCTCGGCCTCGAGCGTGGCCTGTGATGCGCTGGTGCCGTCCGACTCCCACCTGTCGGGATCCCAGTCCTCGAGGCGAAGTTCCCGCGGAATGATTTGCTCGGTGAAGTAGCCCTCGCTGATGAAGAGCGGGACGACGAACACCTCGTCGGACTCGAGGGTGCGGATGACCTCGCGGAAGTGGGGTTCCTCCTTCCAGAACGCCTCGCGGACCTCGTCGAACGCGCCCGTCTCGCGGATCGTGTCCGCGTGGGCGTAGGTCGGATCAGAGGCGTCCGGATTCAGATGCGATCCGTGTGCCGCGATGACCAGCGCTTGCATGGCCGACGCTTAGGATGGACACGGTATATGGACTTCGCTGCCGGTCCTCGTCGCCGGGTCCGATGACGGCGCTGGAACCGGTTCGACCCCGCAAACGACGGGTCTCACGACGGCACCGAAGTTGCGAGTGTTACGACGCCACCAAAGCGGCGAGCGTCACGACGGCACCGAAACGTCGGTTCTCGCCTCGCAGGTCTCGTCGGTCGCTCGCAGCTCCGCGGTCGCGGTGTACGTTCCCGGCTGGGGGTCGGACCACTCCGCTTCGTACGTCGCCGACTCGCCGGGCGCGAGGGGTTCCGAGCTGAGTACCTGCGCGAACACCCGTCCCTCGGAGAATCGCCAAACTTCTTCCTCGTCCGCGGCGAGCACGAACTCCGCCGTACACGCGTCCGTAAACTCGAGTTCGACCGCTTCGCCGCCTGCGTTGGTAATGGTGAACACGAACAACACGGCGTCACGCGCGTCGTCACCGGCCGTCTCGAGCGTTCCCTCGAGGGACATGGCTCACCAATCGGGGTCGTCGCGGATAGGTCTTCCTCGGCGGCCGCCGAACGATCGGTCGGCGCGTCCGAGACGGCGAATCCTGAGAGCGCTACGCCTATTTACGCCCGGTCCCAACCCGAACCCGTGCAACTGGTCGGCTACCGCTCGAGCGGGAACGGCTCGTCGCTGCTGGTGAGCGACGACGCCGGGGAGATCGACCACCGACCGCTCGAGGCCGGCGAGGACCTCGCGTACTCGCTCGGAGAGCGTCACTGTGCCGGCACCATCGACGAAGACGGCGCGCACGTCGCCTGCGATCGGCCGTCGGCCCCCTACTGCGAGTACCACACGAGCACGTGGGTCTGTGCCCGCTGTACCGGCACCTGCCTGAAAGACGAAATGGACTGTTACGAGGAGCACGCGGTGTACATCGCAGCCTTCGCCCCCGACACGTTCAAGGTCGGCGTCACCAAGCATCGGCGGCTCGAGACCCGACTGCGCGAACAGGGAGCCGACCGCGCGGCCCACGTCCACACCGTCTCGAACGGCCGGATCGCCCGCGAGATCGAGGCCGAGATCGCCCAGCGGCTGGTCGATCGCGTCCGGACGCCGGCGAAGGTCGCCTCGCTGGCCGCGACGGTCGACGAGGCCGCGTGGGAGTCCACCCTCGCGGAGTTCGATATCCTCGAGCGGTTCGACTTCGACTACGGGGTCGACCTCGAGACGCGTCCGGTTCGCGAGACGATCGCCTCGGGGACCGTCGTGGGCGTGAAAGGGCGGTTGGTCGCGCTCACGAACGGCGGGACGACTTACGCCGTGGATATGCGCGACCTCGTGGGGTACGACCTCGAAGAGGGCCCGTCGAATCGCGATCTGCAATCGTCGCTGGGATCGTTCGGGTAGGCATCACGTTCGGTCCGGCGTGCTCATCAGAGACATGGCAACCCTTTTCCCCGCCGCTCCAGAATCGATTGGTATGACGGACGAAAACGATTCTCCCGACGGAGAAGAGACAGGCGAGGATAGCGAGGAGAAATCCTTCCGCGAGCGTGTCGAGGAGATTCGCGAAAAACGCGCCGAAGAGGGCGACGGCGAAGGAGAGGCCCCCGAGAACCCGTTCGGCGGCGGTGGCGGTCCGGGTGGCCCCGGCGGTATGGGCGGCGGCAACCCGTTTGCACAGATGATGGGCGGCATGATGGGCGGCGGTGGCGGCCCCGGTGCCGGCCCGGGCGGTCCGGGTGCTGGTCCCGGCGGTCCCAGCGCACAGGACGAGAGCAACGAAGAACTCGTGCGTGAGGTCCGACAGATGCGGGACGAACTACGCGATCAGACTCGCGCACTCAAGCGCATCGCCGACGCGCTCGAGGATCGATAACGTCACCGTCTCGTTTTCGACGCTTCTCCGGCCGATAAGCGACGCGAGAAGCGCGTCTTCCGCGCTCATCGACGGGAACACGACGCCGATCACTGTCTGACGCGGAGTCGGTCCTGCTCGTCGTATCGGAAGCCAGCGTCTTCGAACGCCATTTGTGCCGCGTTGACGTTTATCTCTCCGTCCGTTCCAAGGAACGGCGTTTCGGGGTCGCTCCCGTTCCACTCGAGGCTCTCGGGAACCCACTCGTCGATGACTGGCGTCGCCACGGGTCGTGCGTTTCCGTGGAACACCTCTTCCACCAGCCACTCCTTGTCGATCAACTGCGCGAGGACGCGCCGGAACCGTGGGTTACTGAACGGTGCGTTCCGCGCGTTGAAGCCGAGGAAGTAGAACGTCCACGACGGCGATTCGACCAGCTGGCCACCGTCGGATCTGCTGACGCCGTCGATGACGTTCATCTCGAGTGCCGACAGCGTGACGTCGGCGTCGTCGTTCTCGACGGCCTGAACCGCCGTTTTACTGCTCGGGGCGATTCCGACCGAGAACTCGTCGACGGTCGGTGACGGCAGATCGACGTCGTGGTCGAGTGTAAAGTGAGAGTCGAACCGTTCTACGGTGAGCCGTTCGCCTTCGGTTCGGTCCGCGAACCGGAACGGGCCGCTTCCGACCGGTTCCATATTGTTCGTCACGACCGCCTTCGTGGTCCCCTGAGCGATGCTGACAGTGCCTGGTCCCCTGGCGTCGGCTGTCCGGTCGCGCCAGACGTGTTCGGGGAGTATCGGAACGAGAAGGGCGCGTTCGCCGACCGCTCGATTCGTCCCGACCGTAATCTCGACGCGATTGCGGCCCCGGGTGTCGACCGTCTCGACGGATTCGACCTGACCGCGGAACCGGGGGGCTGGAGAGTCGATATCCCCATCCTCGAAGGACATGTCTTTGAGAAACTCGTACGTGAACTTGACGTCGCTGGCGGTTACCGACGTGCCGTCGTGGAACTCGCACCCGTCTCGCAGTCGGACATCGATCGTCGCTCCGTCCCAGTCCCACGATTTTGCGAACCACGGGTGGACGGTGCCAGTGGGATCGTCCGTCGCCAGCGAGTCGTAGAGCAACTCGGTAATCGTTCCGCGACCGCGATAGTCGACCGCGAGCGGATTGAGATTTTCCGTCGGTCTGGCATCCGTGTGGGTGGCGCGGAGCGTCTCGACGCCCACCGACGGCTCGAGACCGAGATAGCCGCGACGGGTCGCGAGGTGGTCCTTGCTCCAGCCGGCGAATCGATCCGTTCTGACGGCTCGGTGTTCTTCAGGAATGCAGATCGGAACGAACGGCTGCTCGACCGCGATCGCCTCGAGTGCGCTCGTGACGGCCTGCCGTCGTTCATCGCCCTCGGCGCGGCGTTGCTTCACGAGGAGGTCGTCGACGGCCAGGTTAGTGTAGCCGAATGGGTTCTGCCAGCCCGATTCGTCGGCGTAGCGCGAGTACAACGCCTGGAAGAGGTAGTCGGGATCGGTTCCGCCGGGATGACGACTGATACAGATGTCAAAATCGTGGTCGTACAGCACCGTCCGGTGGAAGTCGATGCCCGATCGAACGTCCAAGGAGACATCGATTCCGGCTGCCGTGAACGTCTGTTCCAATCCGTTCGCGATCCTGATGCACGCTCTGTCGCTTTCGGCGGGGAGGGTAGTGATCGTTAGCGAGAGCTGGTCGATATTGTCCCGGGTTACGAGATTCCGGAGGCGTTGCATACAGCCGCTGGTGGAGACCGTCAGACCGGCGGTCGCAGCGAGCGCGGCTCGACGGCTGATGGATGTGCCGTCAGTGTCGCGGCTACTGCGTTTCGGGACGCCACGTCGTCCGTTCATTATGGTCGTCTCTCATCATTACCCACCGCGCTATAACAGTATTATGTTCCCTGAATGGATGAGTCGTCGGTGACGCCGCACGACTTCGGTAGATCAGGTGGGGGATCTGTCGACTCAGTTGGACTCGGTTCCCCGCGTTTAGTCCTGTTCCTGAACCGAAGGGAGTCGCTCCTGCAGCCAGGGGAATCGATCACTGACCTTTGTAGCGAGTTCCTCGAGCGTCCAGCGACCGACGAGCCGATCCGAGAGGCTCACACAGAGGGCGGCGAGCAGTAATCCCGCGGCGACGTCGATGCCCCAGTGAATTCCGAGATACATCGTCGAAATCGCGACGCTCGCCGCCAGCACGACCGCGATGGGGAACCACTTCGGAAACGCGGACCGCGTTTGCCACGCGAACGCCGCGACGGTCGCCGAAAGCGAGGTATGAAGCGACGGGAAGACGTTCGTGCTGGCGTTGACCTCGCGGGTGAGATACTGGTACTCTGGGTTCGTGTTGTACAACATCCGCTCCATGAGTTCGGCGGGCATCAGATTCCGAGGACCGTACGCGATCACGAAGATATACAGGACGAGACCGATCGCGTAGTTGAGGGCGTAGGCCGTCAACAGGCGGCGAAAGACCCGGGTATCGGAGAGGGTAAAGTAGGCGATAACCGGGAAGATCAGCAGGAACGTGTAGCCGTAGACGTAGACCGACGAGAAATACGCTGACGTCTCCGGGGTCTGAATCGTCTGAAAGACCAGGATGAACTCCCCTTCGATATTGTAAAACGCCGACGTCAGGCGGATCCCGATCTGCCGCGATAGCTTCGGCGCGGTCTGTCGGGCGACCCGGTTGATCAGTAAGACGACGATCAACACGGCGATCACCGGGGCAGTCGTCTTGAGCCGAGTCCGCCACTCCGAGCGCGTTCGAGCGAGGCGCTCACGGCCGATGAAGACGATGATCGACACCGGCACCAGAATCGCGATTACGACGACGAGCTGAGTCAGCACCTCGGCGAGCATCGCACCTAGTAGCCTCCAAGCAACCGACCGTTATCATCGTACCGGAAGCCGGCTCTCTCGAACGTCGCTTTCGCCGCTTCGACGTTGAGTTCCCCGTTCGACCCGATGAACGGCAGTACGGGGTCTTCACCGTTCCACTCGAGGCTCTCGGGAACCCACTCGTCGGTGACCGGCGTTGCGACGGGAGTTGCGTGTCCGTAGAACACGTCCTCGACGACCGCTTCCTTGTCGATCAATTGCGAAACCGCGCGTCGGAAGTGCGTGTTGCTGAAGGGTGCGTTGCGGACGTTGAATCCGATATGGTAGAAGGTTCTCGAGGTGGATTTCAACTGTTCGACGTCCGGGGAGTCGGGAAGCGCGTCCAACGTGTATGCGGAGAGCATCGAGGCCGTCACGTCCGCATTCCCGTCGGCGACCCGGCTGATCGCTGACGCGCTGCTGGGTTCGATATCGAATCGGAGTTCGTCGACGGTCGGCCCGGGGAGAGCCACGTCCTCACGGAGCGTAAAGTGGTCCTCGTATCTGGTGAGGCGGAGTTGCTCGTCCTGGGTTCGACTGTCGAACTGGAACGGGCCGCTTCCGACCGGCGGGATGTGGTCCCCCGTGACGGCGATCCACCGGCCTTGCGGCGCGGTGAACTCGCCGTTGGCAGTTCGTCGGTCGACGAGATCGCGCCAGTAGTGTTTCGGCAGGATCGGGACGGTAAACGCTCGCTTAGCGGCCTCCCGACCGCCCTTGAACGAGAACAGCAGCTCGTACTCGCCATCGGCGGCGTCGTCGTCGACAGAGATCTCGTCGATCACGTCGACGTGGCCCTGATACCGCGGTGCCGGCGACGAGGGCCCTCGTCCGAGCGACGTGTCTTCGAGGAACCGATAGGTAAAGGCGACATCCTCGGCGGTCAGCGGCTCGCCGTCGTGGAACTGACAGTCTTCGTGGAGGGTGACTGTCGCGGTCAGCGTCGATTCCTGCTCGCTGGCATCCGGTTCCGTCCAGTCCCAGGACGTGGCCAACCACGGCTCTATCTCGCCGTTGTTGACCGTCGCCAGGGAATCGAAGAGCAGGTCGATAGTCGTGTTTCGCTCACGCATCGTCGCCGAGAGCGGGTTGAGGTTGCTCGTCGCTCGAGCGTCGGTTCTGAGCGCGTGGAGCTGATCGACACCGTCCGCCGGCTCGAGACCGAGATAGCCGTGGCGGGTCGTGAGATCGGCTTCGGTCCAGCCCTCGAACCGATCCGCTCTGGCGAGGCGATACTCGTCGGGCAGACAGATCGGGTCAAACGGTTTCGCCTGTGCCAGCGCTTTCAGGACCGATTGGACGTCTCGCTTCCGCTGGTCGCCCTCGGAGTGGCGCTGTCGCTCCAGTAGCGTGTCGAACGCCATGTTGGTGAGCCCGAATGGATTCTGCCAGCCGGCTTCGTTCGCGTACGTCGAGTGGAGCGTTTCGTAGAGGAAGTCCGGATCGTAATCGGCGGGGTGGAGACCGACGTAGATATCGAAGTCGTGATCGATCAGGACCGCTTTCAGCAGCTCCGATTGCGAGCGGACGTCAAGTGTGACCGCCATACCGGCCTTCTTGAGGTTACTCTCGAGACGGCGCGCGATCTGGATGCTCTGCTTGTCGCCTTCCGCCGGGACCGTCGCGATAGAGAGCGATAGCTGATTGTCGCCGGCCTGACCGACCACGCTTCGCACGCTGTTCATACAGCCGCTCGTCGTGATTGCAGCCCCCGTTGCGCCGGCCGCCAGGAACGACCGCCTGCTGAGACCGTCGTCGGGGAGGGTGGGGTTCCAATTCATAGCGTTATGTAGCACCTCCTATCATGTGATATATAACAATATTGCGTACTATGAATGAAGACGTGTCACTGTAAAGAATCTTTCTACTCGGGAGTAGATTCGTCTCGGACGCGCAGTCGTGTGATAAGTTACCGATGCGCTGGATAGCTGTCCGTGATCTGACGCCGGTTTCGGAGCGCAACATCAATAGGTCGACCGACGAAACGTCGGGTATGGACGTCGCCGGTGAACGAATCGAGCGGCTTCACGACCTCGCTCGAGCGGCGGCAGCGGACGGCGACGCCGATCGAGCGCGCTACTACGTCCGCCTCGCGCGGCGAGTCGCGGAGCGAAACCGGCTCACGTTGCCCCTCGCGTTTCGTCGGTCCACGTGCGATCAGTGTGATGCGTATCTCCGGCCGGGGGCCAACGCTCGCGTCAGGTTACGGGACGGTCACGTCGTCGTCACCTGCGACTGCGGTGCGCACGCGAGATACCCGTACGAAGACCGCGTCTCCGACGAAGACTGAACCGCGACCTGAGATTAGCGAGACCGAACGACGGTCGAATCGCGACGACGCAGTCACTCCGCTGGCTGTCCGTGCCGAATCGAGAAGATTGAAACCGCTCCTCTCCCTTTCCCGGGTATGGACCAACAGGAACTCAAGCGCCGCGCACACGACCTCGACGTGACCGTCTGGGTCGGCAAGAGCGGCATCGACGCCGTCGTCGACGAACTCGACGACCAGCTAACCGACAGGGACCTCGTGAAGGTGAAATTCCTGCGGGCCGCCCGCGCCGGAAGTTCGACCGAGGAGAAAGCGGCCGATCTCGCCGAGCACGTCCACGCGGATCTCATCGATACGCGCGGGCACACCGCAGTGTTGCATCGATGAGCGGTAGTCCCGCGAAGCTGCTACAGAACGGGACTGGAGATCTCGGCGTGATCGGAAACGCGCTCGAGGACGCGTGGCTCACTCCGACGCAGGCCGGGATGGCCGAGGGAGCGATTCGATTCGTCGTCGCGCTCGCAGTGATCTGGGTGATCGGTCGGTTACTGTTCGTCCCGCTGGTTAAACGAGCCCTCGACAGGCGCGAACTGGACGAACACGCCCAGAACCCGTTGTTATTGCTCACCCGATTCGGAATCGGCTTCCTCGCGTTCGCCGTCGCCTTCGGCTTCGCTGGCTTCGGCAACTTCCTCGTCTCGATGGCCGGTATCGCGGCGGCCGGCGCGCTCGCCGTCGGGCTCGCGATGCAGAACGTCATCTCGAACTTCGTGGCCGGCGTGTTCATCTACACGGACAAACCGTTCCGCATCGGCGACTGGATCGAGTGGGAGGACGGCACCTACTCGGGCGTCGTCGAGGACATCAGCCTCCGCGTCACCCGCGTGCGAACGTTCGACAACGAACTGCTCACGGTTCCCAATTCGGCGCTCACTGAGGGAGTCCTCAAGAACCCCGTCGAGGCCGATAAACTCCGGCTGAAGTTCGTCTTCGGCATCGGCTACGACGACGACATCGAGCAGGCGACCGAGGTCATCGTCGACGAGGCCGAACGCCACCCCGACATCATGGACACCCCCGAACCGTCCGTTCGCCTGACTGAACTGGGCGACTCCGACGTCGGCCTCCAGTCGCGGATCTGGATCTCGAACCCGTCTCGTGCCGACTTCGTTCGAACCCGGGGGGAGTACGTCACCGCGGTCAAACGTCGCTTCGACGAGGAGGGGATCGACATTCCCTACCCCGTCCGCACGCTCGAGGGCGGACTCGACCTCGAGAGTGACAAGAGCGTCGTGCAACCAGCAGAGTAGCAGCAAAAAACCGCCATCGTTCCGTCCGTTCCCCGCTGATCGACCTACGAGATGTCCTGAACGGTCGCGTTTTCCGGCGGCTCGAACGTGAACGTCTCGTCGTCGAGACCGGTGTTGAACGAAACCGACTCGAACTGTTCGGTCATGACGATGCGCTCGCCGTTCGGTTGTTCGAACACGACTCGCTCCTTGAGCGGGTAGTCGTACTCCGTGTCGATCCACAGCGTCTGTTCGACGGCCTGCAGTTCGTCTTTCGGGTCGCTCGTCTCGAGGGCGTAGACGAACTTGGTGTCGCCAATGATCGCCGAAATTCCTTTTTCGACGGTCTCGTTTTTCGCTTCGACGTCGAGAACGTGTGCGTCCCGCCCTGCGATCTGTTCCGTGCCCTGATACTCGAGATCGTACTTCTCGAGTTGCTGGTCGGCCATCTTGGCCCGATCCGATCGAACCCGTTCATTGTCGAACGGCTCGTCCGGCTTGAAGTACTGCGCCACCTGTGAGTCGGGGAAATAGAACCAGTTCTTCGACGCGTTCGAGACGTAGACGTTCCCTTTCGCAGCGGGATCCGATGCGTCGAGTACTTCGGTTCGTTCGTCGATGTACGGTCGCTCCTGAACACGAACGAGTTCCGTGACCGTCACGGAGCCGTTGGTTACTTCGCTCGTCCGATTCCCCTGCACGTCCTCGAGATCGTCGGCGTGGACGAACGCGCCCTCGAACACCGCTTCTGGATCGGGGCCGTCGGAATCGTCGGGACCGTCGGGATTGTCGGGACCGCTCGAGGGAGCGTCGAAAGCGATGCAGCCACTGAGGAGAACGCCCACGACAATGATTCCGAGAACAGCTGCGAATCGACGAGTCGTCATTGGTGTACTCCTTTAGAAGAGCTGCTGTAAGTTTTTCCGTTATTGTGTCCGGAGAGAGGCCCGACGAGTGACTCGAGTTCGTCCACGCGGTCAGTGGCCGGGAACGCTGCTCGAACGACAGTGAGAGCCGCGCGACCCAGCGGAAGAGCAAGCTCTTCCGAGCGGCGAGGGACCGCTGGTCCCTCGAGCAGTCGGCGCTTCGCGCCGACGACCTCGCGGACGCGGAGCGTCCGCTCAACGGGGAAGGGCAGGCGGTTACCCGGTACCGACCGCGAGCGAAGCCGTGCGCGGCGCTACGCGCCGCGAACAGGCGAACGGCCGAAGGCCGTGAGATAGGCTCAGCGAGCGGGCCGACGACTGACTCGAAGCGAGAGAAACGAGCTGAGAGGAAGGAGGAGTGCTTTTGATCGACCTTTTACCGAGTGAGCGCGGCGCGCAGCGCCGCTGCTCACGTAGAGTAAAAGGTCGGTATGAATGCGGACAACCGCGGTTGCCCGGCGTTCCGACCGGGGGAATCTCGGTTGCCTTCTCCACCCCGCAACCCGTCGAGCGACAGGTGTCCGGCGGTCCACTGCTCGCTTCCGCGCCTGATGGGCTGTCGCCGACTAACCACGATGGGGCGTCCCTGCGGACGGCCATCGTGGACCGCTGTCCCCGACGGACGAGGCTTCTCTGTTGGCTCCCGAGGCCCCGGTCGGTCTGACCGGACGCCTGCGGTGTTCGGTCCCCGCTAATGACCATAGCGCGGGTAACGAGCAGGGCCAAACTGCCCGACCTAGTCCAGTTCACCATAGGCAATGGGTACTTATGGGCCTTTCGTCTCCGTGCGCTCGAGTGCGCGGTGGCTAACTCGCTCAAGCGTACCGTGGTCGACCGGCCGTATCCGTCGCTGATTCGGGCGAGACCTCCGCTCGGAGCGGAGGAAAAGGCCCATTAGTTCCCCGACACATCCTTCGGGTATGGGACTCGGCAGCACCGCAAAGAAGATTCAGGGCATCTCGGACCGAGCGGAAGCAATGTACAAGCAGGTACAGAAACTCCAGCAGCGCATTACGGGGCTGGAAGAGGAGATGGACGAAACCCACGACACGGTCACGCGCATGGACCACCAGCTCACCGAACAGCGCGCGCTCTTGCTCGCCATCGCCGAGGAACAGGGGCTCGACGGCGAGGAAATCCTGGCGGAGGCGGCGATCGACGAAGCCGAACTCGAGGACGAGGCCGCCGATTCGGCGACCGATGGGGATGCGACGGCCGAGGCGACCGCGGGCGACACGACCGCCGAATAACGGCTCGAGACTCCCGCCGTTTCGTCCGTTCACGTTCCCGGCCTCGGGCACGGCTTCGGGACAAGAGCTAACAGCGGGGGCGCCTTCTGCCAGTACGATGACGACCCACGAGGAGCCGGCGGACTCGGTCCTCGAGACGATCGGTCGAACGCCGCTCGTCCGGCTGCAGGACGGTCCCGCGGACGTCCCCATCTACGCGAAACTCGAGACGTTCAACCCCGGGGCCAGCATCAAAGACCGGATCGGGAAGTACATGCTCGAGCGAATGCTCGAGCGCGGCGACGTGGCACCCGGCGGAACGATTATCGAGCCGACGGCCGGCAACACGGGGATCGGGCTGGCGATCGCGGCCGAGCAACTGGGCCTGGAGTCGATTTTCGTCGTCCCCGAGCGGTTCAGCGTTGAGAAACAGCAGTTGATGGCGGCGCTGGGGGCGGAGGTCATCAACACGCCCACGGACGACGGCATGGACGGTGCTATCGCTCGCGCTCACGAACTCGCCGCGGAACTCGAGGACGCCGCCGTCCCCCAGCAGTTCTCGAACCCCCTGAACACCGAGGCCCACTACGAGACGACTGCTCCGGAAATTTTCGAGGCACTTGACGGCCAGGTCGGCGCGGTCGTCGCCGGCTGTGGCACCGCCGGCACGCTCATGGGAATCGCCCGCTACGCGCTCGAGCAGGAGCCGGAAACCCACATCGTCGCCGTCGAGCCCGAGGGATCGGTGTACGGCGAACTCCTCGGCGACGACCGCGCGGAAGCCGAGTACAAGACCGAGGGCATCGGCACCCACGACACCGCGACCAACGAACTATTCGAGCCCGAACTGGTCGACGCGGTCGACGCCGTCTCGGACCGAGCGGCCCACGCGGAACTCGAACGGCTCGCCCGCGAGGAGGGGCATCTGGTCGCCTCGAGTGCGGGCGCCGCGAGCGTGGCGTCGAAACGGGTCGCCGAACGGATCGACGACGGCGACCTCGAGGTCCCCCACGAGACGGTCGTGACGATCTTCCCCGACTCGAGCGAGCGCTACCTCTCGAAGGGGATCTACCGCTCGTTCGAGGAGTGGACGTCGTAGACCGCTGTCAGACCGGGGCACCGACCGGTGATCGGTCCGGATGCGGCCGCTAACCAGTACACTCTTTTGATTTCCCCGGAAGAAGTGGGTATGAGCCGGCTGTCGGACTTCCTCCAGTCCGAAGCGGACCTGCCACCCGCCCTTCGGCCGAAAGTCGACGCCTACGCCGACCAGGGCGGCCTGTTAGGTGCGTTCACGTACTTTTTCGCGTCGCTCGAGACCGACGACGAGGAACTCGCCGCGACGCTCGCGTCGATCCCGACCGATCTCTTCGTCACGAGCGCGCTCCACGACGACGCGATCGACGAGGCGGATACGTGGTGCGCGGATCGCAAGCAGCGCCTGAACGAACACGTCTCGGTCGGCGATCTCGCCTTCACGAACGTCGCCGCCGCCGTCGCCGAGACGCCGGCCGACGTCAACCTGCGCTCGGCGCTCGAGACCGTCCGCGAAATCGGGTCGGGCCAGCTCGCGGAGGAAGCGTTCGACGCGACGACGGCGACCGTCGACGATGCGATCGCTCGCATCGAGGAGCGCGGCGGCATCTGGGGCGACCTCGCGGTCGAGATCATCGCGGCTCTCGGCTGCTATTCCGACGCGCAACTCGAGCACCTGCGGACGATCGCGACGAACGGCCTGTTCGTGTTGACCGTCATCGACGACCTCGCGGACCTGCCCGAAGACGTCGAGAACGGCGTCGCGACGCTGCCGCTCGTCTGCTTCGACGGGAATCCCGACGAGTACCGCTCGACCGAGGCGCTGATCGAGGCCGTCCTCGCGTCCGACGTTCCGGACCGACTCGAGGAACTCGTGGCCCAGCGCCGGGCCGCGATCGACGCCGCCGCGTCCGAACTCTACGCGTCGCTCGACCGGTCGAACGAAGCGCTGCTCGCGGCCGCCGCTCGAGCGCTGACGTGGTACTGCGAGTCGGTCTGTTCGGTTCCGGTCGCCGAGACCGTCTCGGCGGAGCAGCGACGAGCGATCCGCGACCGGCTAACGGGCGACGAGCGCTCGACGCGTCGGTACGTTGCCGAGCGCGTCGAAAAATACCGGTACCCGGTTGCCGTCGATACTGACGAAATCGGTTCGACCGTCACCGAACTCCCCGACGAACCGGTCGTTCAAACGGCGATCCGACTACGACACCTCGAGTCGATCGTCGACGGCGTGATGTACACGACCCTCGACGACGCGCTGACCGAGCTTCGGGCGGAATCGGCGTCGGTTTCGTGACCGATTCCCTCAAGCGACCAGACGCCGGTGCTGGACCTTCATACACCGATCCTGGACGACGGTTCGACCGTCGGTCTCCGCGCGGGCCGCCGCCTCGTCGTCGCGAATGCCCTGCTGGGTCCAGATGACGCGCACGTCGTCGCGCTCGAGCGCCGCGTCGACGATCTCGCTCACCTCGTCACTCGGGCGGAAGATACAGACGACGTCGATCTCCTCCTCGACGTCCGCGAGGGAGTCATCCACCTCGCGGCCGAATATTTCGTCCGCGTAGGGGTTGACCGGGAGCACGTTGTAGCCGTGCTCGAGCAGGTACTTCGGCACGTCGTGGGCTGCCTTCCCGGGCGTGCTCGAGCAGCCGACGACGGCGATCGTGTCGTATCCGAGAATCGCCTCGAGTTCGTCCGCGGATTCGACTGGCATACCGCAGCGTACGGGCTCGAGGAGTAAACGTCTCGGGGTCGTGGCGGTAGTGCGTTGCGGCGCGGGGGTATGGCGGTAGTGAGTTACGGCGCGGGGGTAAGGCGGTAGTAAGTTGTGGCGTCGAGGACGTCGATCCTCGAGGGATTCGATGCCGCACCACTCCGAAAGCCCTCTCGCGCTCGCGGCCTGCACCTCGCTACGCGCGGCTCGGCGGCCGTGTTCGCATCGGTTCGGCTCGCGAGCGCTCGGCCCCGTTCGAGTTCCTACCCGATAGCGGACGGGCGGTCGGCCGTTACAGCGCCGAAATTGCGGTGGCTACGGCTCCGTCTGATTGCGGATGGGAAATCGTCGTGACAGCCACTTACGTCGAAAACCCGGCCGTCCGAATCGGGGGCTCCTCGCCATCGGCCCCTTCCTCGAGTTCGATGACGGCATCGAACAGCTGTTTGAGCGTGTTCATCGTCTGGTCGTCGTGAGCCGTCGAGTCGATGACGTAAACGCCCAGTGCGTCGGCGCTCTGGATTCGACCCGTGAAGACGTGGAGGAACCGGAAGACGGTCTGCAGATCGGAGTACATCAGTAGCGTCGAGACGGAGTGCAACAGGACGCGGTTCTCGGTGACCCCTCGCGTCTCGTAGAACTCCTGGAGGAACTCGGAGAGTTTGATCCCGATGCCGGTCATATCAACTGGCGAGGAGGCGTATTTGATCCGCGGATCGTCGTCGATGGTCCCGATGCCACGTTGCTTCGTTACGCAGTCGACGACACCGATGTCAGGTTCGATGCCTTCGTCGATACGGTCGTCGAAGCTCTCGAGGACCTTGTCGGCGCTATCCTTCGTGGTGACGATGATCGAGCCATCACCGCGGTTCGCGCCGCTCGCGAGGATATCGAAGGCGATCCGTCGTTTCCCCGTCAGTGGCGGGCCCGCGACGAGTACGTTCGTCCCCGGATCGAGTTCGGCGTCCGGCAGGACATCTGCGAGGTCATACATACGGAATACTCACATCCATCGCCGTGGCAACGAGCTGGTACCACAGCTCACTCCGATGGCCGGCGTGTTGTATGAGAATACGCGAAGCCGCTTATAGTACTTTTGATTACAATATACGGATCACTCGTTCAATCGTCTCACATGTCCGGCTATCGTCCACTTCCGATCGCGCTATACCGGTACAATCGCGAACTACAGTGGCAGTGATACCGAGAGAGCAGCACGACCGACCATAAACGCCACTGCGGCGAGGAACATCCCGTACTTGAGATGTGATTGGCCGGCGGTCGGGTCCGCGAAGCTCTCGTAAGCGGCGATAAGCATGATCGCGTCCGCGGGGACGACGACGAGTAGATACGCGACCCCGAACTCCTCGCGGAGGTAGGGCATCGGACTGGCGACGACTGCCGCCACGAGCAAGAGGGCCGCGACGGCGAGCGCCCGGCGTTCCCCGATCGCGATCGGAAGCGTGTGCAGTCCTTCCTCGCGGTCGCCCTCGAGGTCCTCGACGTCCTTGATGATCTCTCGGGTCAGCGTCGCGATCGCCGCGAGCACGAAGAGCACGACCGCTGGACCGATCTCTCCTCCCTCGATCGCCGCCGCGCCGAAGAGGAACGTGCTGCCGACGAGGTACGCGACGAGCGCGTTACCCAGTCCGGGAAGGCCCTTGAAGAACTCAGTGTACGCGATCAACGCCAGGAGATTGACGACCGCGATACCGATCGCTAACGGGGGCAGTGCCAGCGCAAGGGCGACCGCGCCAGCGAAGAGGACGATGCTGAACGCCAGCGCGCCACGCGGACTCACCGCACCGCGGGGGATCGCCCGCTCGGGTTGGTTGATTCGGTCGATCTCCCGATCAAAATAGTCGTTGATCGCGTTCCCCGCACCGACCGCCAACGCCGTGGCACCCACCGCTGCAGCGACTGCGATCGGCTCCTCAGTCACGCCGCCGGCGACGAACGAGCCGATGAACGTCAGCACGCCCGCCGCGATCACGTTCACCGGCCGCGTCAACTCGAGCAACCCGCGACCAGTCTCCCCGGCTGTCATACGCTGGAGTGGTCATGCGGACCGGTTAAACGGTGCGGTCCGCCGTCGAGGAGCGCCACAGTACGACCGTTGAATCGATTTTCGAACGGCCGACGGCGAACTCGAACCGACATTACTCGCGGACAGAAAGAGAGGAATCGACCGCTAGCGGAACCGGCGTCCGTCCCGCGTTTCAGCGCCACTGCTCGAGGTCGCAGAGCACCTCGTCTTCGATCTCGAGCCACTTGCTCACCCGCTCGTCGCCGCTCGCGTCCGCGGGGACGGCGGTCCAGACGTGCTCGTCGTCGGAGAGTAACTCGAGCGGGGTCGCACCGGATTGCACCTCGTCGGGAACGGGGGCCTCGGATTTCGTCATGGTACGCGTAGACGTTGGGACTACATAACAAAGACCCCTGACGGCGATTGTCAGTGGGTGAAAACTCTCGAGGCGTGGGCGTGTCTGTCACTGTCGAAAGCGGTGAAAATCGAGTGACTTATACGGATACATCGGGAACGAAGCGATGCGGGCGCTTAGCTCAGTCTGGACAGAGTTCTTGGCTTCGGACCAAGCTGTCGCGGGTTCAAATCCTGCAGCGCCCATACATTTGACGCGAGATAAACGCCCGACAGCACAGCGATAATCGGTCGAACGAGCCTGATTTCACTTTCATTCGATGACCGAACGGTTGAGTGGACGTCTCGGAAATTCGCGTACAGCCAAACTGGTCGCGTTCGAGAAAATCAATCGCCGATTGAAGAGCAATCTTCGATGGCTCCGAATCAGTAGTCTTGATTCGGGACGTCCGTAGGGCCTGTCAAGACTTCGTACTGAATACAGAGGCTGCATTCAGTAAATCAGTAACTCCAGTGCAAATAGTTCACAGATGCGTGACGATGAGGGCTGCGGAGAAAGAACTCAAAATGTATCGACCCCTCGTTTTGAGGTCGGGGGTAACCATCACTCTCTGACTTCGAGTACCAGATTGAACGGTGTCTCAGCCGCCTGCCGGAATCGGCTGAAGCCTCCTTCAGTAACCACCTCACGCAGCCGTTCCTCGCCCGCTTGCGCACCCAGTGCAGGATTTCCGCCTTGGTCAAGCGAGTTCGGCGTGCAGAACATTGTCGAGAAGCCGTAGAACACTCGCCCCACCGGGTTCAGATTGTCTTCGACCTGATCGTTGGCGAACGGCTCGATCAACATCAACGTCCCGTCGTCGGCGAGCGTCTCCCGGACGTGCGCCGCCACGCCGACGGGATTGCCCATGTCGTGGAAGGCGTCGAATATGGTTACTAGGTCGTAGTCGTTCCCATTATACTCCTCAGCTGTCGCCACCTCGAAGCTGAGGCGGCCGGCGACACCAGCCTCTTCGGCGCGCTCACGTGCCATGTCTATCGAGTGGTCGTGGTAGTCGATGCCGACGAACGTCGAATTCGGGTACGCCTCGGCCATGAGGATCGTTGTTGCCCCATAGCCACAGCCGATGTCGGCCACGCGTGCGCCGTTTTCGAGCTTCTCATCTACCCCTTCAAGGGAAGGGATCCACTCACTCACTAGGCTGGCCGCATAGCCAGGTTTGTAGAACCGCTCCGTGGCCGGGAACAGTTCCGGGTGGTGCTCGTGCCATCCTACACCGTCGCCAGTCCGGAACGCCGCTTCGATGTCGTCTTGAACGTCCGCAAGGATAGCGTTCATTCCTTGGAAGCCGCCCAACATGAACGCCGGACTGTCCTCATCAGCTAACACGGCCTTCTGTTCGGGAGAAAGACTATACAGACCTGTCTCGGGGTCGTAGGTTACGTAGCCACCAGCAGCCTGCGAGCGTAGCCACTCACGCACGTAGCGTTCGTGGGTATCTGTCTGTTCGGCCAGTTCAGTAGATGTGAGTGGTCCTGCGTCGGCCAATGCCGTGTAGAGGCCGAGCCAGTCACCGATTTCGGCCAGTGCGGCTTGGACCGCACCGCCGAGATCGTTCACGGCTGTTCCGACGAGTTCGTCTAGTTTCTCTTCATCAATTGATTCTGCCGGCGTGCGGGTTTCTGTTGTCATAGTTGGTCGTCCTGCGTATCCCGAGACGGGGCGAATGAAGACATAGGTATCTAGTGCAATTCACCCAGCGTCTGGTCCTCCTGTAGCCGATGAAAGTGAGCCACCGGCTGCAAGCGAGTGAATCGTTCCCTCTACCCATCCTGTCACTGACCGAATCAGTCACCAGTGATAGACACGACGAATATCCCCGTAGCCAGCGAGGGATGCTCATGCCGAGTAACGTGGTGTTGAATGATTTTCGCCTCTATCGAGATTTCCGGACAGAGATAAATTGTATTGGCTGTGCTGCAGCAGGGCGTGTATTATTCACCTACGGATCGACACGGAGTACCTCGCGTTCCTGGTCGGCTCGTGCATCGTGGTCAGGCTCTGCGGATCTTTCACGGAATGCGACTATGTGATGACGCCACGTAGTGACCCTGGGTGATCCACCCGATGGCAGAAGCGACACCACCAGGCACGGGGAAGGAAACAGGAACAGTCACGTCCACGGATGGAACTACGGTCGCCTTCGAGCGAACGGGGAGCGGGCCACCGCTCGTGCTCGTCCACGGGAACGGCGACGTTCACAAATTCTGGGATTTAGCTGGAGCCCATCCTGCTTTCGCGGAACGTTGCACCGTATACGCGATCAGCCGTCGCGGTCGTGGGGCGAGCGGCGACGCCGCCACGTACGAGCTGGAACGAGAGGCCGAGGACGTGGCTGCGGTCGTCGATTCGATCGACGACCCAGTGACACTGCTCGGGCATTCAGGCGGGGCCCTCTATTCACTGGAAGGTGCCCTACATACCGATAATCTACGCAAACTGATCCTGAACCAACCCCCCATTGCGGTCGGCAACAACGAACTTAACGTCGAAGAAGCGGTCACCGCAATGAAACGGTTGCTCGACAACGGTGAGAGCGAGCAGGCGCTCGTTTTGTTCCTGCAAGACGTCGGTCAACTTACGCCGGACGAACTCAACGCGGTTCGCTCGGCACCGATCTGGCAGGAGATGGTTGAGGCGGCCCAAGCACTGCCCCGCGAGTTGCGAGCGATCGCCAAGTACGAGTTCGATGCCACCCGGTTCGAGGGACTGACCACGCCGACGTTGCTGCTGTCCGGGGGTGAGAGCCCTCCACTCTACAGAGACGCGACCGAAGCGGTCGGCGCTGCGCTCCCGAACAGCCGGATCGTTATCTTCGACGAGCACGCACACGAGCCAATGAATACTGCACCGGACCGATTTGTTGACGAGGTACTCACGTTCATCCGTGCATCGAACTAGACGACCGGCAATCGATCACCTCCTCACTTCCGACATCCGTTCCAGATACGGGTGGAGGATGCCGCTGGTTTAGTGCAGCGGCCCGAAAGAATAGTGGGGCACTGGTATTGGGTATTGGAGATAACACAGTTGATTACAGTGAATCGATGAACTGTCCAACGATCTGATTGAACCGATCAGGTTCCTCAATGGTGGGCAGTGCCCACTTTCCTCGAATAGCTCAAAGCGAGCGTCCGAGACGAGTTCCGCAGTCCGCTCGACCATATCCACCGCCCGCCACTTTTCGTCCGTACCGGCGTATACCAGCATCGGGATGTCCACCAAGGGGAGGACCTCTCGGTAGCCGCGCATCGTCGCATCAAAGATGATGGAGCTTTTGACCGGTGGCGGAGACCGTGCGTCCTCGTCGAGAATCTCGGGTTACGTCTCGGTAGCTTCTACTTCGAGGGGTCGGGCCTCGTCACGATAGCACTCGTAGAGTGGAATCGCCCACTCGCGTGCTTTCGGAGCGTCGGTATCGACGATTGCCCGTAACATGCCTGTATCAGGGTTGTAGCCAGTGAGCACGACACGGTCGTCGAAGATGGTGAGTCCGCACGGAAGAGTGTCGTGCAGCAGGATAGTGAGGTTCCCGCTAGCAAGACCTTTTTTTGGCTGCTTGGGGCGACCAGTCGAGGACGGCCTCGACGATGGGTGGAGGGTAAATGATCTCCGTTTCCATGCCGGCGCGGACGTTTCGGAACAATGATCCGGCGTTGGCCGACTTGAGGGTTGCCGTGCCAAATGCCCGCATCGTCTTAGCGTCCTCGATGAGCTCGTCGTAACGCTCGACTGGCCTGTAGGGATCCTCGTCGTCAGAGACTGTGATAATCGCTTCGGCAAACGCCTCAATCGTAATACCGAGTTTCTCCGTCGGGAGCCACTGCGCGACATCCCGGAGTGTCCGCTCCGTTTCTACCCGCGTGAGCAACGTCGTGACCTCCTCCGCGATGAATCGACCCGCGGGCGTCGCCTGATGCTGGTGGCCGTCTCGGACGACCCAGCCCTGCGTTTCGAATTCGCGCAGCATCCGTCCAATCGTGGACGACGATGCGCCAGTTATGGCTCGTAGGTCTGATCGGCTATGCGGACCGTCGGCCAGTGCGTCGATCACTTCAATGCGGTGTTCTGAGCGTGTGAGATACTCGACCTCGTCGAGTGCTGAATCCATGCTATACGTTCGCACTCAGTATCTAAGTGTTTGGGGGGGGAAGAGCTGCTTCTCTGTACACGAATTAAGATATACAGCAAGCGCATGAATGTCAATTGGATATCGTAACGGGTGTTTTCAGACCCCCTGCATTCGGCCGCCTCACGCCTCAATGGTCGATTCGTTCGACACTGGAACTCGAGCCTGCAGCCCCCATCCGTTTTGTGGTTAGTTGGAATCCAACTTCGTGCTACAACACGACCCCAAGAGAACAGTGGAAAGACCCGTATCGTCTTAACCACGATTCCTACACGCCTTTCGAACACATCAGAACTGTGGCTTGCCGAAAAGCTACCCGAAAAATGGCCTTCCAACTTTGACTCGTTGATATAGTCGTTGACCCACTCCATCCAATCGTGCTCGTCGGCCTCCTCGAGCTGTGTCGCCGTCTCTGGCATCGAAAACCTGGATTCACTCGTCTGAGATAAAGCTGGCACATCCCGATGGCCGTTCGATGGTTCGCGGTGGGCAGCGCGTGCTTGAGGATCAGATTCGAGGCCAGGCGACCCGCCACCTCGACCGCCGTTCCGTTCCAGTCGATCTGATTGAGCGCTGGTTCGATGTCTTCGGCCGCGATGTCCTTATACACCCGCACTCGTTTCCCTTCCTCTACGTAGTTCTCCTCGAGAACGTTCTTGAAGGAGTCGACTAACCTGGTCGCGATGGCGCCGTTCGATGGCTCCATCGAGTCGATGCTAGCCATCGGACGAACTCAGCGACGGCCGCTCGGGCAGTTCGAACCGCCTCACCCTCGGCGGTCGCATAGACCGCCAATGGGTTGCGGTAGTGATTTTCGAGAGACGGCTGCATAGATGCGGTAACCTCTTCGTGGGGTTTCGTTGTCGCGGCGTTATCCACGTAGATCATGTGTAGTAGTGCTCGAGGCGCGACATCCGTTCCTGAACGCTTCAATTTGGAACTGAAACGACCCTCCACCATAATTAGTGGTCGTAGTTCCCTCTATTGAAGAATCCCCATCGAGACACAAGCCACCAACTGACGAAGCTCCTGTCTGAACTTCGGACTCGTCCTCAGTGGAACGATGGTACCTAGTCGCCAGACAGTTCCGCAGGACTAGCCCAGGAGGAGGTTCTTTTCATAAGCTCCGACTGTATCGTACGTTCTCTTTCTCTCAGTCCGGCCAGGAGCAGTGAGCAGTAAG
The DNA here is from genome assembly GCF_020405225.1 of Natrinema sp. DC36. Classification (NCBI taxonomy): domain Archaea; kingdom Methanobacteriati; phylum Methanobacteriota; class Halobacteria; order Halobacteriales; family Natrialbaceae; genus Natrinema; species Natrinema sp. DC36. Next base: position 357,165 of record NZ_CP084472.1, on the reverse strand, counting down.
ATCAGCAGTGAATAGCTATGAACAAATAAGTCCTCCCCATCGAGCCCGTCACGCCGATCGAACGCCCGATGTGCGGTCGTCGCATTCTTCGTCGACCGCCGGCAGGGTGACCGAGAAGGTCGAGCCCTCGCCGGGTTCGGAGTCGACCCAGATCTCCCCGCCGTGGCGTTCGACGATCCGTTCGCAGAGCGCGAGGCCGATGCCGGTGCCGGCGTGTTTCTCGCGGCTGTGGAGTCGGTGGAATACCTCGAAGATGCGCTTCTGGTCGTCCGGCTCGATACCGATTCCGTTGTCCGCGACGGACACCGTCCACTCCGCACCGTTCCGTTCGGCGGAGACGTGAACCCGAGCCGGCTCCTCGCCGCTGTACTCGATCGCGTTCGATACCAGATTCTGAAAGACCTGGCGCAACTGGGCCGCGTCGCCCTCGACTCGGGGGAGCGACTCCGTCGTAATCTCTGTCTCCTGATCCTCGATTTTCACCTGGAGGTTCTTGCGAACGTCCTCGAGGACGGCCTCGAGATCCACCGGTTCGAACGGATCGCCCCGCATCTCGACGCGGGAGTACTCGAGCAGCCCGTCGATCATATCGCGCATGCGGTCGGCCCCGTCGACGGCGTACGCGAGGAACTCCTCGCCGTCCTCGTCGAGTTCGTCACCGTACCGCCGTTCGATCAGGGTGAGGTAGCTCGAGACCATCCGGAGCGGTTCCTGCAGGTCGTGTGAGGCCGCGTAGGCGAATTGCTCCAAGCGTTTGTTGGACTCCTCGAGGTCGTCGATCAACGCCTCGAGTTCGTCCTGATACTGCCGGCGCTCGATCGCCTCCGCGAGGACGTTGGCGACGCTCTGGACGAAGGTGACGTCCTCCTCGGTGAACCGTTTGCTGTCGGTGTCGTGCGTGCCGAGGATTCCCCAGGGGTCGTCGGCCGGACCGATGATGGTACTGATGCCGCTGCGGACGTCGTGACTCCGCAGTAACTCGGGCCCGCTGAAGCGCGATTCCGTCGCGAGGTCTTCGACCACGATCGGGTGATCGTTCGCGAGGGTGTACGCCGCCTGGGAGTCCGCTTCGACGGCGGACACGGTCGCCTCGCCGACGAGGCCGTCGGTCCAGCCGACGCCCTGGCGGAGCAGGAGTTCGTCGGTCCCCTCGTTGAGGTCGAGCACTTTGCAGTACTCGTTATCGAGGACGGTCGCCACCTGCCGGGTCGCGTCGTGCATGAGCTCGTCGAGGTCGTCGGTCTCGAGGGCGAGCTGGCCGAGATCGGCCACGACCTGTTGCTGCCGGGCTCGCCGTTCGAGCTCTCGTTCGCGCTCTCTGCGCTTCGAGATATCGCGGCCGATACCCGCCAGCACCGGTTCGCCGTCCGGAGTCTCGAGTCTCGAGGCGGCGAACTCGTAGGGGACTGACGCGCCGTCACTGGTGCGAATCGCTGCCTCGAGCTGCAGGCTACCGGTTTCGAATCCCGTCGCGATCGAATCCGCGATCCGCTCGCGATCGTCGTCATCGAAGAAGTCCCCGGCGCTCATCGACGCGACCGCCGCGTCCGAGTAGCCCGTTACCTCACAGAGGCTCTCGTTCCACCGCTGGAGCGTCCCATCCGCCTCGAGCACGTAGAAGACGTCGTGGATTGCGTTCAGCACGTGGTCGGTGTACGTTCGATAGTGTTCGAGGCGTTCGTTCGACTCCGCGAGCTGGGTGTTGGCGTCCTCGAGTCGCTGGACCGTTTCCTCGAGTTCCGACTGGGCGACCTGTAGCTCTCGGTTGCGGGTTTCGAGCTCTCTCGTTCGCGTTTTGGCCTCCCCGTCGCGGATCCCGGCGGCGAGCCCGGCGACGCTGGCGAGCGCCGTCAGGATGAGGATCGTCGCCACGTCGTCGACGATTTCGCCCGGCTGAAGACTGTACACCAGGAGGACGCCGAACATCACCCCGAACCCGCCGAGACACCACGCCGCGATCGTATCGTGAAATTCGGCGTGGATATCGAGCGCAGGCAACCGATAGCCGGTATAGAGGAGGACGAACCCGGGGCCCGCGACGAGCAGCGTGATGATGAAAACGCTCTCGATCGGGGTCCCCGCAGCGACTCGGACGAGCGCCCGCCCCGTGGCGAGCACGACGTACAGCGCGCCGAGCGCGATGATGATGGTTCTCCCACCGACGACGGAGATGGCACGGTTCCAGCTGACCACTGGTAACAGTCTACCGACCGTCACCATTAGAATTGCGCTGGAGGGCGCGGTACCGAGTCGGTTGCGTGGAGAAAACGATCCTCGAAACACACCGGTCTGCGAGGATTCAGGTACTGAACTGTGGGCAGCGAGGCGGACTGTGCGACCCGCGCCCGCTCGAGGGCTGCCGCGAGTTACTCGTCGATGTCGAGCCACGACCGGATCCGTTCGATGACGACCGTGGCGATGGCGTCACCGATGCGATCGGCCGACTCCGAGAGGTCCCACACGTGGTCGCCGCCGCGAGACACCGTCACCCACTCGACGTAGTCGTGACGGTCCAACTCGAGCAGGAGGTCCTCGAGAACCGTCTCGTCGAGCCGGCAGCCGAGCGCGGTCTCGATCGAATCGGTCAACTGGGTCGTCGTCGCGAGAACGCGATCCTCGGGTCCGGTATTCGCGATCGCGGACGCGACGGTCGGTGTCGATGGGGATGGCGGCCGATCGGTCATTCTCGGCCACTGGTTGTGGTGGTGGTAGTATTAATGCTGGTGGTAGTCGCGCGCGGCTGACTTCGGGTCGGAACGGAGTCGTCGAATCGGTCGATCGCAAACTATCGTCGCTAGTCGATCGCTCACTCGGCCTCGACGAGCTTGTAGCCGCCGCCGTCGGTATCGATATCCTCGTCGGACTGGTCCTCGCCGTCTTCCGGCGGATTCGGCGCGCGTTCGGCGTAGTAGATGTCGCCGTCGATCACGCGCGGCGTGCTCGTGACCACGCCGTCGTTGTCGACCTCCCAGACGAGATCTCCAGTGCGTTTCTCGAGCGCGTAGAGCGTGGTGTCCTTCGAGCCGACGAGCACCCGCTGGTCGCAGACGGTCGGACAGCCCGTGATCGCGAGGTCGGTTTCGAACGACCAGTGTCGCTCGCCCGATTGCGCGTCGAGCGCGTACAGGTTGCCGTCGTGGCTCCCGACGAAGACCGTGTCCAGTTCGGGATCGAGCGCCGGCCCCGACATGACCAGGTTCCCCGTCTGGAACGACCAGTCTTCGGTGCCGTCCTCGAGGTTCACCCGGTAGACGTTGTGGTCCCACGAGCCGAAGTAGGCCCCGCCGTCGTAGGTCGCGATCGGTCCCTTGATCTCGCTGTTGTTGTCGTCTCGGTCCTCGGTCTCGAACGACCAGGCGAACTCGAGGTCGGGGTAGCGCCACCCGTACAGGTTGCCGTCGTTCGATCCGCAGACCAGATGGCCGGACTCGGGATCGATCGCCGGCGTCGAGTGCGGGTGATCCGTCGGCCGCCCCTCGGGGTCCTCCCAGACGACCGATCCGTCCGCCGCGTCGACCACGAACGTGCTTCCCTCGGGATCGTAGTATTCGACGGCGATGACGATGGTGCCGTCGTGATAGAGCGGGCTCGAGCCGATGGCGTCGCCGAGGTCGTTTCGCCACTCGATGTCGCCCGTCTCGAGGTCGATGGCGTAGAGCACGCCGTCGTACGCGCCGACGTACGCGCGGCCGTCGGCGATCGCAGGGGTTCCGTGGATGCCGCGGCTGTCGGTGTCCGTCCCGGTACGCCAGCGCTCGGTGCCGTCGGCGTCGAGGGCGACGAGATACCCCGTGTCGCCGGGGAAGACGAGACCGCCGTCCGGCAAGGGGACGGCGCTGGCCTTCGCGGCGCCGTGGGAGCCCGTATTGAGTCGGTCGAGCCGCCACTCCCGTTCGACCTCGTCGGGAACCGTGGCGTCGGGATAGTACCCCCACCGCTCGAGCGAGTGTCTGAACTGGGCGACGCCGTCGGGAACGGTCTGCTCGAGTCCGGTTTCTGCTCTGGGTATCGCGTCCGTTCCGCGTTGGCCGAGACAGCCGGCGAGTCCGGCGGTCGCGACCGCGGCGGTGCCGACGGCCTGGAGTATCCGACGCCGGCCGTGTGCCGGCTCGAGTCGCCCGTCGACGGCACGTGGATCGTCTGTCATCGTCACGACGGTCTCACTCGAAGGGTACCAGCTTTGTGTTCTTCGCGACGGGTCTCCGCGTCGATATACCCCGCAGCAACTCTCGTCCGGCCACGTCGCTCTGGCCGCTCCGTCGGCCGGAGTTTCGATTGCGAAACGGGCGACCAGCCTCGACGCTGCTCGTCTGCTCACCTCGAGCGACGCGTCACTCGTCGGGCAGTTCGTTGATGATGACGACGGCTTCGCCGTCGATAACCGTCTCGTTGTCCTCGTTGACGACCGTGGTGTGCAGCCGGTAGCGATCGCCGCCGAGATCTTCGACGATCTCACACTCGGCGGTGACCGTCTCGCCGATCCGAACTGGTCCTGCGAACTCGAGGTCCTGCGAGAGGTAGACGGTCACCCCGGGGAGGCGGGCCAGCGCGGCACTGATCGTGCCGGCTACGAGCGTCCCGTGGGCGATCCGGCCACCGAACTGGGTATTTTCGGCGAACTCGGGCTCGAGGTGGAGCCGGTTCGTGTCGCCGGAAACCTGTGCGAACGCGGTGATGTCGGCGTCCATAATCGGTTTCGTGAATCGGACGTAGTCACCGACGCCGAGGGAGTCGTAGTCGTCGGTCGACCGTTCCATGAGCCAGTTCTCGTCGCCGAACGCGACTTCGACGGCCGGCGTCGAAGTCGTCGTGTCCGCGTTCGGCTGGGTGGCGGACGCCTCGCCGGTGCCCGTAAATCCCATCGCCGCGAGGAAGGCGTTGTTGGCCTCGATGTAGCTGTTGAAGACGTGTTTCGAGATACTGGTCCAGTGCTCAGTTGCTGGAGCGGAGTCGACGCTGTCGGTGTCCGTACAGTGGCTACTCATTGATCTGGTTCCGGGTCGGAGTGTCATTCGAGTGACTTTCCGATGCCGAAAGTGCGTACCACGGTCGCTGCCTTCGGGGTATCGCCAAATCACGTTGGGGTGGCAACCGTGACTCTCGTGACTGTTGACGGGCGACCCCGAACGGCGATCGGTGTCGACTGCGACTGACGGTATCCCTGTGCGCGATTCACCGAAGCGGTTCAGCGAATCGATCCCTGACGGGGAGTGATCGCCTACGCAGCGGGGAGGTCCTCGAGAAAGTCGGTCGCCGCCGCGTTGAACGCTCGGGGCCGGTCCTGATTGACGAGATGGCCCGACTCCGTGAGCTCGAGTTGCGTGCCGTCGGCGACGGCCGACGCGATCTGTCTCCCCTGTCGCTTGACCAGCGGGGCCTCCTGCTCGCCGTGGACGACGAGCGTCGGCGTTTCGATGCCCGATAGCTCGGGCGGATCGTAGCGGTAGAGCGCGTCGAAGATCTTCCGGAACTCGGCCGACGGGATATCGCCGACGGCGTCGATCGCGTCGGCCCTGGTATCGGGGTCGACCGACAGCCACCGTTCGCCGGTCGTCGCCTGTATCGAATACAGCATCGAACGGAAGGTCCCTTTTGACCCCGAGACCGACAGCGACGTGGCCAGCGCGGGCATCGGCGACCAGAACGACTTCACTCCCGACGGCATTTCTACGGGTGGCATCGACCGTACTGCCCCGCCCAGAATCGCCCCTGCCGTGTCGTCGGAATGACGATTCAGATACTCCTGAACGACCATCGACCCCAGCGAGAGCCCGCAGAGGATCGGCCGTTCGATTTCGAGTCGCGAGAGCAACGTCTCGAGGTCGTCGGTGAAGAGGCCGATCGAGTACTGATCGGGCTCCGTCACGCCGGTGTTACCGTGGCCCCGCACGTCGAGCGTGACGACCCGATACTCGTCGGCGAAGTGTTCGATCTGTGGCTCCCAGGCCGTCCCGTCCATCCAGCCGCCGTGGACGAACACCAGCGGCGGTCCGTCACCGGTCGTCTCGTACCAGATGGTCCCGTCGTCGAGTTCGAGTTCTGCCATACAACGACTGGGGGCCGCTCGCTCTTAGAACGCCGGGTTGCATGTCACACTCCGAGTGGCGATCAAAACGGGATACTGGTCCGCTCTCGTCGATGTCGCTCGAGGGTGCTACCTCGGGAACCGTCCTATCGGCCCGTCTCGTCGGCCGCACGCTCGGCGGCCGTTCTGACGGCGTCGGCCGACAACGTGGCGAGGTCGACCAGTTCGCCGTCGGTTTCGCTCGCGACGAGTTCCGAGAGGCCGGCGCGGGAGTCGTCGCCGGCGTCGACGACGATCACTTGAGTGTCGCCCGTCGCGAGCGCTCGAGCCGCGGTTCGCGTCGCCTCGGTCGGACTCCCGTCGGCGACGTTCGCTCGCCCGTCGGTGACGAGGACGACGACCGAGGCGTCGGTGTCGGCGCGCTCGAGGACCTTCCGCGAGGTCTCGAGGCCGGCCGGCAGCGGCGTCCGATCGCCCGAGGGGAGGTCCTTGAGATGTCTGGCAGCCAGCGAGACGCTGTCGGTCGGCGGGAGCAAGACGTCGGCGTCCTCGCCGGCGAAGGCGACGAACGAGACCTGATCGCGGTGTTCGTAACTGTCGCGCAGGAGCTCGAGGACGACGCCCTTCGCGGTTCGCATCGCCGGCCGCATCGAGGCGCTGGCGTCGACGGCGAAGACGATCGTCACCGACGTCTCGCCGGTGCGGACGGATCGCCGGAGGTCCCGCTCGTCGACCCGCGACTCCCCGCGGGACGCGGCCGACCGGACCGACGCGGCGGCGTCGATCGGTCCGTCGCCGGACGCGCGTTCGGTACGGACTCGAGCGCCCCGGTTGTCCGCGCTCGGTGCCGTGCTCGCTCGCGTTCCCGTGGCGCTCGCGGCCGCGCTCTTGTCGCGTTCGGCAGTCGGCGTCTCGAGATCCGGTGCCCGCGCCTCGCCGATCCCTGCGCGCTGCTGGCCGGGAACGAGCGGCTGGGCGGTTTCGTCTTCGCTATCGTCTTCGGGTGACTCGTCCGACTCCGAGTCATGCTCGCTCGAGTCGTCGTTCGAACTCCCGTTACCGGTCTCGGCGGACGACCGGTTCGGCGATGCCGGATCATCACTGCCCTCCGTTCGTTGCTCGGGCTCGGAGTCCTCGCCGTCGTCACCGTCGGATTCGGGATCGGTGCCGTCGCTCGAGCCGTCGCCGTCCGTACCGCCGTCGTCATCGCCGGATCCGTCGTCTCCGCCCGCCTCGCGATCGCCGCGCTCGTCTCCGTCTCTCGGTTCGGGCTCTGATTTCGGATCGTCGCCGTCACTTCCATCACCGTCGTCCGCGTCATTTCTGCCAGATTCGTTTCCCTCCTCGTTGCCCTCGTCCGGCGACTCCTCGTCGAACCGGTCCTCGAGCAGGTCGTCGAGCTCCGGTTCGTCCTCGAAGGGCGTGCTCCGGAGGCGGTGTGGGAGCGCGTAGGTCGCGGCCTCGTGGATATCGGGCTCGATGACGGTCTCTCGACCCTCGAGCGCGGCCAGCGTCATGGCGGTTCGAGCCGTCGCCACGTCGCCGCGGTGGCCGTCGACGCCGGCCTCGAGGCAGAGGTCGGCGATCTCCGCTTTGAAATCGGGCGGGAGATCGACGCTCGAGAGGCGATCGCGGGCCGCGGCGAGGTCGCCGCGCAGCGTTTCGACTTCGTCTGCGTACTCCGTCACAGCATCCGTTTCGCCGCCGTCCGCCTCGAGCGCGCGGTCGATGATCTCGACGCGGTCGTCGATCTCGCGACAGCCCTCGACGGTGGCCTGTAGGGCGAATCGATCCCGCAGTTGAGGCCGTAGGTCGCCCTCCTCGGGGTTCATCGTGCCGATGAGCGTGAAGTCGGCGGGGTGAGAGACGCTGATGCCGTCGCGCTCGACGGTGTTGAGCCCGCTCGCGGCCGAGTCGAGGACGACATCGACGAGGTGGTCGTCCAGCAGGTTGACCTCGTCGACGTAGAGGATGCCGCGGTTCGCCCGAGCCAGCAGGCCGGGATCGAAATCCGCCTCGCCGGCCAGCGCGTCTTCGACGGAGAGGGTGCCGACGACGCGGTCTCGAGTCGCACCGAGCGGCAGCGTGACGAGCGGGACCGGGCGCGTCTCGACCGGCAGGTCGTCGGAATCGCGTTCGCGGCACTCGTCGCACTGCAGATCGGGGTCGTCGGGCGAACAGCCGTACGGACAGTCGGCGACAGCTCGTTGCTCGGGGAGGAGATCCACGAGCGCTCGAACGGCGGTCGACTTCGCGGTCCCCTTCTCGCCGACGATCAGGGCCCCGTCGAGGCCGTCGTTGGCCGCGACGGTCAACAACACGCGTTTCAGATCGTCCTGTCCGACGATCGCCGGAAAGGGGAGTGACGACAGCTTTTTGCCCCCGGCGTTTGCAACCATACTTGCGCTAATACAACAGAGGTTTAAAAACACGATGGCACGGATCGGGATCTACACTGCGACGGAGAACGAACTCGGCTCGATCGGCCGGGCCGCACAGCGCCTCGAGGGGGTCGAGCTGGTCGTCCGGTCGGAGAGCGACCTCGACGAGGAGGCCGACGTCGAGGAGTTCGTCGAGGAATTGCGCGACGCCGCGGCGGCCGTCTTCTGGCTGCACGGGGCCGAGGACAGCATGCCGGGCTACGACTACGCGACGGGCGCGCTCGAAGAGGCGGGCGTCCCGCTGATCGTCAAGGCGACCGGCGACGCCTTCGCCGTGGAGGACACGACGGTTTCGGCAGCCCACCGAGACCGCGTCTACGACTATCTGGAGAAGGGCGGGACGATCAACGTCGCGAACCTGTGTCGGTTCCTCGCCGCCGAGTACGAGGGACAGGATTTCGAGTACGACGATCCCACCGAACTGCCGACGGAGGGGGTCTACCACCCCGACCATCCGGGGATCGAGTACGAGGACCTGCTCGAGACGCACGATCCCGAGAAGCCGACGGTCGCGGTCTGGTTCTACGAGTCCCACTGGACCCACGAGAACACCCGCTACGTGGATTCACAGGTCCGGGCGCTCGAGGAGCAGGGGGCGAACGCCCTGCCGATTTTCTGTAACCCCGCCACGGATACCGACGAACAGGAAGACGCGGAGTGGGTGACGGACAACTGGCTCATCGACGCTGACGGGAATTCGATCGTTGACGCCGTGCTGTCGTCCTTTATGTTCTCGCTCTCGATGGACGAGCGCGGCCGCAGTGCCAGCGACGAAGGTACCTCCGCGGAAGACGTCTTCCTCGACCGGTTGGGCGTCCCCGTTTTGCAGACGGTCACGACGATGCGATCGCGCTCGCGCTACGAATCCAGCGACACGGGCGTGATGGGCTTTGAACTCGCCCTCTCCGTGGCGCTGCCGGAGTTCGACGGCAACGTGATCACACACCCGATTTCCGGCAAGGAGCGCACCGACGACGAGGCCGGTATCGGCTCCGCGCCGAAACACCACTTCCCGATCGAGGACCGGATCGACCACGCGACCCGCCTCGCTGTGAACTGGGCCGAGCTTCGTCACACGCCCAACGAGGACAAACAGGTCGCCGTGGTCCTCCACAACTACCCGCCGAGCGACGACGGGATCGGGACCGCATTCGGTCTCGATTCGCCGGAGTCGACGGTCAATTTGCTCGAGGAACTCGACGCTCGAGGGTACGACCTCGGCGACGAGATGCCCGACAGCGGGCAGTCACTCGTCGAGAAGTTGACCGCCCAACTCACGCTCGAGGACCGCTGGGTCGCACCCGAGGACGTCCGGGACCTCTCGGTCGATGTCGTTTCCTCGGACACGTACGAACAGTGGTTCAGCGATACTGACGACCGATTCCAGGAGAATATTATCGAGGAATGGGGCGAGGTTCCCGACCGCCCGTTCGCGATTCCGGGCGTCGAGTTCGGCAACGTCCTCGTCACGGTCCAGCCCCCGCGCGGGTTCGGGATGGATCCATCGAAGGTCTACCACGACTCGAACTTGCAGCCCCCACACGACTACTACGCCTTCTACGGCTGGCTACGAAATACGTTCGAAACCGACGCGGTGGTCCATCTGGGCACGCACGGCAGCCTCGAGTGGCTCCCAGGCAAGACCGTCGGCCTGAACGGCGAGAGCGCACCTGACCAGCTGATCGACGACATTCCGAACGTCTACCCCTATATCGTCAACAATCCCGGTGAGGGGACTCAGGCCAAGCGCCGATCCTACGCCGCTATCGTCGACTACCTCACGCCCGTCATGCGGAACGCGGGCACCTACGACGAGCTATCCGAACTCGAGGAACTCGCCAACCAGTATCGAGAAGCCGGAATGGAGGACGCTCGCGCAGACGACGGCGAACACCTGGCGGACCTCATGCGCGAGAAAGTCGAGGAGCTCGATCTCGCCGTCGAACTCGGTATTACCGGGACGATCGACGAGAAGGCCGACGTTCGCGGTCCGGATGTGGCTGGCTCGAGCCTCGCTGAAGGCGACGTCGAAGGCGACGAGGTCGATATCGACGAACTGGTCGAACGGATCCACGAGTACCTGACCGACGTGAAGACGACCCAGATCCGGCTCGGACTGCACACCATGTCCGAGCCGCCGGAGGGCGAACGCCTGACCGAGTATCTGGTCGCCCTGACGCGACTCGAGAACCCTGGCGCACCGAGCCTTCGCGAGAGCGTGGCCGGCGCGCTGGGCGTCGACTATCAAACGATGCTCGACTCCCCCGGCGAGTACGCCGAGGATCTCGGGATGACCTACGCCGAGGCCGCGGACATCGTCTACGAGACCAGCGTCGAACTGATCGAGACGCTCGCCGAGCACGACTTCGACATCCCGGTCTCGGGTCGCGAGGCCGGTCCCGATGACGAGGTCAACGTCAACCTCCTGATCGTCGACCTCGAGACGATCGGCGACGGGCGCGCGAAATCCGGCGCACACAACGACCTCCGGGAGGCCCTCGCCTACATCTGCGAGGAGGCCCAGCCGCGCGTGCAGGGGGCCGAGGACGAGATTCCCAGAACCGCGGATGCCCTCTCGGGCGAGTACGTCCCGCCGGGGGGCTCCGGCGCGCCGACCCGCGGCGGGGTCGACCTGCTGCCGACCGCGCGGAACTTCTACACGCTCGACCCGCGCAAGGTACCGGCGAAGGCCGCCTGGCAGGTCGGGAGCGAAGTCGCAGAAGGGGTGCTCGAGCGCCACCACAGCGAAAACGACGAGTACCCCGAGGAGATCGGCGTGGTCGCCTGGGGCACCCCCACCGTCCGCACCCGCGGTGAGACCATCGCACAGGTGCTCGCGATGATGGGCGTCGAGCCACAGTGGACCGACGCCGGACGGATCGACGACGTCGAACCGATCCCGCTCGAGGAACTCGATCGACCCCGCGTCGACGTGACGACCCGGGTATCCGGGCTGTTCCGCGACGCCTTCCCGGCGGCTGCGGGCGTCATCCACGACGCCGTCGACGCCGTCGTGGATCTCGACGAACCCCTCGAGAGAAACTACGTCAAAAAGCACGTCGAGGAGGAGCAGGCGGAACTCGAGGCGGAGGAGGGCCTCGACGAATCGGACGCCCGCAAGGCCGCGAAACACCGCGTCTTCACGACCCGCCCCGGCGGCTACGGTGCCGGGACGAACAAGGCCGTCGACGAGGGCAACTGGGACGATCGCTCCGATCTCGCCGAGGTGTACGTTCAGTGGGGCGGCTACGCGATGGGCTCGAGAGGGCGCGTCTCGGACGCCCACGAATCCTTCGAGCGCCGCCTCTCGAGCGTCGACGCGACGGTCAAGATCGAGGACACGATGGAACAGGACGAGTTCGACTCCTCGGACTGGTACGCCTTCCACGGCGGCTTCATCTCCGCCGTGTCCGAAATCTCGGGCGAGGAACCGGCCTCCTACGTCGGCGACTCCTCGGACCCGGACAACGTCGACGTCTACACCAACGAGGAGAAGGTCCGCAAGGCCATGCGCTCGCGCGTGCTCAATCCCGACTGGCTCGAGTCCATGGAAGAGCACGGCTACAAGGGTGCTGGCGACCTCTCGACGACCGTCGACGTGACGCTCGGCTGGGACGCGACCACCGGCGTCGTCAGCGACACCCTCTGGGAGGAGGTCGCCGAGAAGTTCGCCTTCGACGAGGATCGACAGGACTGGATGCGCGACGTGAACCCGTGGGCGCTCGAGTCCATCACGGACACGCTGCTCGAGGCCATCGAGCGGGACCTCTGGGACGCCGACGACGAGACGATCGACCAGCTTCGAGACCTCAATCTCGAGGTGGAAGGCGATCTCGAGGCGCGGACGACCAACGAGGCCGTGGGGGTGACCACCGATGACTGAACAAGAGTTCGAGAAGGAGTACGCCGATCTGGGTGCAACGACGCAGAACGCGATGGACATCGCGGAGACGAGCATGGACATCGTCCGGCAGTTCGTGCCGGACGAGACGCTGGCCGACCGCATTCGGCAGAAGTCGGTTCATTCGATGGGTGACATCGAGTTTCAGCACCTGATCGAGTTCACTGGCAGCGACGCGCTCGGCGACGACGAGGACGCGCCGGTTCGGGCCGGCGCTCGAGCGGTCCTCGACGAAGCCACGATCGTCACGGACATCACGATGTCCAAGGCCGGCATCACCGGTCGCGGACACAACTGCGAGAAGCGGAAAGCGATCGGCAACGGGGCAGAGCTGGCCGAGGAGACTGGGATGACCCGAACCGCGGCTTCGGTGCTCGAGCTCGACAAGCAGGGCGTCTACGACGGCGCGATCGCGACGATCGGCAACGCGCCGACGGCCGCCTTCGCGCTGGCGGACTGCATCGAGGACGGCACCCGACCCGCCGCCATCGTCGCGACGCCCGTCGGCTTCGTCAAGGCCGAGGAGAGCCGCCAGCGCATCCGCGAAGTCAGCGAAGAATATGCTGTGCCGGCGATCACCAACGTCGGCCGCCGCGGCGGCAGCGGACTGGCGGCGGCCCTGACGAACGAACTGATTCACGTCGCGAAAGACGTTCGGACCGACGACCTCGAGTTGGAACTCGAGGCCGAGGCTCGAACAGCCCGGAATCGCGACGCGACCGAGGACGAATGAGCGACGAATACGACCTCGAGAGCGGACCGGACCCGGCGACGTTCGCGGCTGCAGCGGCGGAGCCAGATATGGACGAAGGGGCGGACGACCCGGTCTACGCCGTCGGCGTCGGGCCGGGGAATCAGGAGTATCTCACCCCCCGCGGCGAGCGCGCGATCCGCGAGGCCGACGTCGTCGTCGGCTTCGCGACCGTCGTGGAGTTCGTCGAAGACCTGACGGACGCCGACTTGCTGACCTGCGGCTACAAGGACGAGGCCGAGGCGCTCGAGGAGTTCGGCGAGCGCGTCGCCGCCGGCGAGTCCGGAACCGCGGTCGCGATGGGCGACCCGAACCACTCGGGCTACCAGTTCGTCGGGAAGGTCCAGGACGCCGTTGAACGCCGCGATACAGAACGCCCGGTGCGCGTGATTCCTGGCATCTCGTCGCTCCAGATGGCCGCCAGCCGCGCCCGGACGCCGATGGAGGACACGGAGTTCGTCACGCTCCACAAGAGCGGCGACCTCGCGGCCGACATGGACCGCCTCGCCGCCGCGGCGACGGCAGACGAACGGCACCTGCTCGTGCTCCCGCGCCCCTACGACCGGATGCCCGGCGACATCGCCGCGTTCCTGCTCGAGGCGGGCGCTAAATCCGACCTCGAGGCGCTGGTGCTCGAGAAGCTGACCCACGACGACGAGCAGGTCCATCGATTCACGCTCGCGGAGCTGGCAGAACACGCCGGCGGGAGCGGGAAAGAGGATACGCCGTTCTCGGATCTGGTCGTGCTTGCGGTCCGTCAACCGGTATAATCTGTCGGCTGTCGGGTGTCTATGGGCTGTCTGGTTCACTCCGTGCCGTCGGGTCTCACCGTCCTCGATTCGATTCTGTCGATCACGCTCGGATGACTCCTGGTCAGAAAGCCCCCGGTGCGCTCGAGTCGGAGGGCTCGCTGCGGTCCTCGTCTCCGTCCCGTCGACTGCGGTCCTTGCGTCGCCCGCCGTCCCCGATCGCACCGGCCCCTCTCAGTCCCACCCACCCATCTCCCCACCCATTACCCTCCCCAACCGACTCGTTCGCTCGCTGGGCTCGCTCACTCGCCCCTCGCACGGGTGAGTGACGCGCTCTCGCACTGCTCGAGCGCGTCGGTAGCGCGCGCCACGTGGAGAGTCAGAGCGGCTCGAGCACGGTGAGAATCACGACTGGCGTGGCGTAATTGGGGAGCCACGATTGGCGAGCCGGGGGCAGAGTGCCCGACCGTTCGCTACTCGTCGCCTTCGTATTCGCGCAGCACCGACGACACGGTGTTCGACACTTCCTCGAGCGCGACGGCGTTGGTCTTCCTGAGAGTATCGTCGTCCTGTGCCTGACCCAGGTGTCGGAGCGCCTCGCGAAGGTGACGTTCGGTGTCGGTTCCGTTTGTGCCACTCATAGTTCGAGGGGGCGGTCGTAACCGACTCGAGCGGTTAAGTTCGTCGGTGGGGTGAACCGGTCACTCGAGCGCGTCTCGAATCGCCGCGCGGCGTTCGGCGAACGTCGCGTCGTCCAGTACGGGTGTCGTCGACTCGAGATCGATATCGACCGCGTCGGCCAGTTCGATCCAGGCGCGACAGCCCCGATAGCTGTCGCGTTCCTCGATAAGCCGCGGCGATTCGAGCGTCGACACACGAAGTAACAGCACTCGCAGGTCGTCGTCCGGACCGTACTTGTCGCGCAGGCCGTCAGGGGTGTAGACGTAGTGACGTGCGAGGGAGGCGAGGTCATCGCTCGAGACGGTGTACTCCTCGCGAACGTCGGCGACGGCGCGGATCGGCACGCCGTCGTCCGGTTTGGTGCTCGCTCGATGGTAGTACTCCTCGTATCCGGACTGGTAGCGACTCGGCTCCTGATGCGTGTAGGCCGGATAGAGGACGAACCGGTCGTCAATCGTTCCGGGGTCGAGGGTAGGATGTCGAACGAGCACCGTCTGAGAGCCGTCGGCGAGGGCGGTAACCACGCCGGCGCGCTCTTTCAGCGCGGGGATCAGGGTCGTCGATTCGGTCGTCCTCATTCGTCCCTGCCCAACGCGAACGACTCCCAATTACGTTTCGGCTTTTCGCCCGAACGATCCCTTGTCCAGCCGTCTCGGACGGCTCGAGGACGTGAGGCGACGCCGCGGTGCTCGTCGATGCCACCGACGCATTCAAGTCGAATTGTCCTAACTCAACGACAATGATGTTCGTGGACGCCACGGCTATCGCGGACGACCGGATCGTGAAGACGACCGAGCGCGTCCCGGAGCGGCGACGATGAAGGGGTTCGTCCTCGGCGGCGTCAGCTCTGGCGTCGGGAAGACGGTCGCAATGCTGTCGATTATGCAGGCGCTCGAGGACGCGGGCCACGAGGTCCAGCCGGCCAAGGCGGGCCCGGACTTCATCGATCCGAGCCACCACGAGGCGATCGCGGGGCGTCCCTCCCGCACGCTCGATAGCTGGCTCGAGGGCGAGGACGGTCTCCGCCGGAATTACCGGCGCGGCGAGGGCGATATCTGCGTCGTCGAGGGCGTGATGGGGCTCTACGACGGCGACGGCTCCAGCACCGCGATGGTCGCCGAAGCGCTCGGTCTTCCTGTCGTCCTCGTGGTCGATGCGAAGGCCGGTATGGAGAGCGTCGCCGCGACCGCGCTCGGCTTCCGCGAGTACGCCGAGACGATCGGCCGCAACATCGAGGTCGCGGGCGTCGTTGCCCAGCGGGCCCACGGCGGCCGCCACGAGCAGGGGATCCGCGACGCGCTGCCCGACGACCTCGAGTTCTTCGGTCGGATCCCGCCGAACGACGACCTCGAGATTCCCGACCGACATCTGGGCCTCGAGATGGGCGCGGAGGCCGCGCTGCCCCGGGACGCGCTGCGGGCGGCCGCCGAATCGCTCGCGGCCGATCGACTGGCGGCCGTCGCGAGCGAGCCGCCCGCTCCCGAAACGCCGCCCGAATCCGGGGAGTCGGTCGACGCTACGATCGCCGTCGCCAGTGACGCCGCCTTTTGCTTCCGGTATCCGGCGACGATAGAGCGGTTTCGGGAGCGAGCCGAACTGGTCGCGTTCTCGCCGGTCGCGGGCGACGCCGTCCCGGACGCGGATGCTGTCTATCTCCCCGGCGGCTACCCCGAACTCCACGCCGACGCTCTCGAGTCGGCGGGCACCCTCTCGGAGGTCGGTGACCTCGCGGCTGACGGGGTGCCGGTACTCGGTGAGTGCGGTGGCCTGATGGCGATGAGCCAGTCGCTAACGACGGCCGAGGGTGAACGGAGCGAGATGGCCGGCATTCTGCCTGCAGACGTTACCATGCACGACCGCTATCAGGCGCTCGATCACGTCGAACTCGAGGCCACCGAGGAGACGCTGACGGCGGCCGCTGGCGAGACGATCCGCGGTCACGAGTTCCACTACTCGAGCGCCGACGTCGATGGCGACGCCCGATTCGCCTTCGAGACGGTTCGTGGCGACGGCATCGACGGCGACCACGACGGATTGACCGAGTACGAGTCGCTGGGCACGTACGTCCACGTCCATCCCGAGAGCGGGGCGTTCGATCGATTCCTCGAGTCGATCGCAAACTGAGTTCGTCCGCCGGTACTCAACCGCGAACGGGATTCGGTTATATCCTAGTTATAGTGCTCGCACTGTCGTGCCGCATACGGGCCCCACTTCGCCGTCCGATCTACCGGTCTCCCGGACGGTCGGTCCGGTTCCGAATGGCAGCCGGGACGGCGAGCCCGATCCAACGAGACGACGTGTGAACGAACGTTCGTTCACACGTTCTGAAACGAGAGTCAGGTCATTAACACGAACCGGCACGTAGGGTCCCGTATGGCCGAAACGATGCAGCGCCTCGAGCCCCTGGAGCGCCGTCCGCTGACCGACCGAACCTGTCTCGTCACCGGGTCCTCGCGGGGGATCGGTCGCGAGATCGCGTTCGAACTCGCCCGGTGCGGCGCCGACGTGGCGGTCAACTACCGCTCGTCCGACGCAAAGGCCCGCGAGGTGACCGAGACCATCGAGGAAAACGGCGAGACGGCAATTCCCGTCCAGGCGGACGTCTCCGATCCGGCGCAGGTCGAGCGGATGGCCGAGGAGATCCGGGCTGAGATCGGTGAGATCGACGTGCTCGTCAACAATGCGGGGATCACTATCGATCGAACGTTCGAGAACATGACCTACGAGGACTGGCAGACCGTCATCGACGTCAACCTCACCGGGACGTTCAACTGCACGAAGGCGTTCTACGAGGACATCAAAACCTCCGATCACGGCCGGCTGATCAACATCTCGAGCGTCGTCGGCCAACAGGGCAACTACGGGCAGGCGAACTACGCGACCTCGAAAGGTGGTCTCTTCGCGTTCACTCGGACGCTGGCGCTCGAACTCGCCAGTCACGATTCGACGGCGAACTGCGTCGCGCCGGGATTCACGGAGACGGATATGCTCGAGAAGGTGCCCGAACGGGTTCAAGAGAAGATTCGAAACGACATTCCGCTCGGCCGATTCGCCAAGACCGAGGACATCGTCGGCATGATCCGGTTCCTCGCCGGCGATCAGGCCGAGTACATGACCGGGCAGGTTCTCGGCATCAACGGCGGGATGGAGTGGTGACGGTACGGTTGTCGTAGCTTCGAGCTGTCGTAGCCACAGACCGTCACTCTACACCTGATCGCATGATCGCGGTGCGATCAGCACGGAATCCGTTTCAGTGGTTACTGTCGTGGTGCGTCGGCCCGAACGATGCTCATCGGTCTCTTTTCTCACTCGCTTCGGCAGTTCTCGACCGTGTTTATCCCCGAGACGAACGGTCGGATCCGATTATCAACCTCCGTTGTCCTACTCCAAGTCTACATGGGCAATCGTAGTTGTTCTACCCCAAACAAAATTGTTTTAGGGGCGGGCTCTGTTCCACCTGATGATGCCACCCATCGCGCTGCCACACGACGCGAAGGCCGGCCCGACCAAGTCGGAGGTACGCGCCGTCGTCGGCTCGAAGCTCGCGCTCGAGTCGGACGATCACTTCGCGGAGGTCGGCTCCTGTACGGGGGCCGTCACGATCGAAGCCGCACAGCGAGCCGGGCGGGTGACCGCACTCGAGCGGAAACCCGAGCGACTCGAGACGACGGAGCGGAACCTCGCCGCGAACGAGGAGTCGGTACGCGCCGACGTCGAACTGCGCAACGCGGAAGCGCCCGAGGGGCTGCCCGACGACGCCGACGCGCTCTTTCTCGGCGGAAGCCGCAACTTCGAGGAGGTGCTCGATCACGCGGTCGAGACCGAGATCGACCGCGTCGTGATGAACGTTTCTCGACTCGAGGTCGCCGGACAGGCGACCGAGGCCTTCCGCGAGCGCGGCCTGCTCGAGGAGGTCGTCCAGTTTCAGGTGAGCCACGGCTACGAACTCGCCGGGGCGACGAGTTTCAACTCGGACAACCCGGTGTACATGCTGGTCGGGAGCGCGACGCCGGACGAAGACGCGGACGACGATGGCGGGAAGAAAGTCGCTGCAGACGGTAGCGGGAGGAGTCGACAATGACGCTGTACGGCGTCGGACTCGGCCCCGGCGAGGCCGATCTCGTAACCGTTCGCGGGAAGGAGGTCCTCGAGAACGCCGACGTGGTTTACTCGCCGGGCCGCTTATCGCGGACGGTCGCGCTGAAACACGTCGACGAGTCGAAGATCGGGGACCTCGATTTCCCGATGACGAAAGACGAGGAGAAGCTGCGAACGGCGTGGAAGGCGGCCGCGGCGGAGATCGCCCCGAACGCACGCGACGGCGATGTCGCCTTCGTGACGCTTGGCGATCCCAACGTCTACTCGACGTTCGGCCACCTGCGCCGGACGATCGACGCTTTTCATCCGGACGTCGACCTCGAGATCGTCCCCGGCGTGAGCGCCGTCACGGCCTTCGCGACCGCGATGGGGGTCGAGATCGAGGCCGGCGCGGGACTCTCCTTGCGGGAGGCTGCCAGCGGGGCGAGTCCGACCGGTCCCGATCGGATGATCCTGTTCAAAGTCACCGACGCACCGGCGACCCACGAGGGGCTTCTCGAGGCCGGCTACGACGTGACCTACGGTCGCCGGCTGTTCATGGAACAGGGCGAGACGATCGTCACGGACGACCCTGCGGAGATCGACGAGCGCGACTACTACACGCTCGCCTACGCCGAGAAGGAAGACCTCGAGGTCGAGCAGGCGACGGCGGCCTTTCAGACCGACGACGAGGCGGGATCGGAGGATGCGACGGCAGATGGTGAGCCGGTGACCGACGGCGGTCGGCTGATCGAGATCGAGCACGCTGAAGGCTGCGAGGGCGGCGACTGTGGCGGACACCGCGGAGGACACCGATGACTGATGACACACCGAACGACCCGCAGGACGCGATCGACTCGCAGGGCGAACGCCGCCGCGAGGAACTCGACGACCGGATCTTCGACCACAGCGCCGGCGACGAACAGGAGGGCATTCCCTTCGTCGGTGCCGGCCCCGGCAACCCGCGGCTGCTGACCGTCGCCGGAAAGGAACTGCTCGAGGCGGCCGACCTCGTCGTCCACGCGGGCTCGCTCGTCAACAGCGAACTGCTCGACGAGTACTGTTCGCACGCCGAACTGGTGAACTCCGTGGGGAAGGACCTCGAGGAACTGATCCCGCTCATGAGAGACGCCTACGAGGACGGCGACAACGTCGTCCGCCTGCACAGCGGCGATCCCGCCATCTACGGGGCCGCGCTCGAGCAGATGGACGCGCTGGAACACGAGGGCGTCCCCACCCACTTCGTCCCGGGCGTCACGTCGGCCTTCGCGGCCAGCGCGACGCTGCGGACGCAGCTGACGCTCAACGAGGTCTCGAACCACGTCGCGTTCACCCGGCCGCAGGGGAAGACCCTGACGTCCGAGGAGGACCACATCTCCGACTTCGTCGAGATGGGCGACGTGACGACCTGCATCTATCTGGGGACCCACGCGGTTCGGGACACGATGGACCGCCTGCTCGAGGACGACCACGACCCGGAGACGCCGGTCGCGGTGATCTACCACGCCTCGTGGCCGGACGAGGACGTGATCATCGGCGATATCGGGACGATCGCAGACAAGGTCGAGGAGGCGGGCTACCGCGCCTCGGCGCTGGTCGTCATCGGCGACGCCGTGACCGGCGCGGGCTACGAGCGCTCGTTCCTCTACGGCGACTGGGCCAATCGAGGATCGTCGGGAGAGTCCGGCGAGACGGAGGCGAGTGATGACTGAGATGCGCTGGAATTGCGACCGCGAATACGGCGAAAGCCCTTGGCGCGCTCGACGGCTGCGACTCGCTGTCGTTCGAAAGGCGCTGCGCGCCTTTCGTGATGACGAGAGAGCTTCGCTCTCTCGAGCCACGCCCTTCACTCACTCCGTTCGTTCCAGTGCTTGCGTCGCCTCGCTCGCCGAGCGCGCCAGCCCCTTTCAGTCCCACCCGGGCGGTGGACCGAGCGGGCTGGAGGTACGTGGACAAGAGAAGTTTGCTACGATAGAGGTTACACAATGAGTTCAGGAACTGAGAACGCAGACACGACGGACGATTCGGGATCGGATTCCGGCGGCGGCCACTGTTCGACGGCGGATTCGGACGGCGAGGTCGCAGAGGAGATCGCGATCATCTCCTTCGGCCGGAAGATGGATACCGCCGAGGAGATCAAAGCCGAGCTCGGCGATCGCTACGAGGCGATCGACATCATCGAGTACCACGGCGACGTCTTCGAGGAGCACTGGGGCGAGTACGACTGCTTCATCGGCCTGATGGCCTCCGGGATCGCGATGCGGAAGACGGCCCACCTGCTCGACGACAAGTGGGAGGACCCCGCGATCTGCGTCGTCGACGAGGAGCTAACGTGGGCCATCCCGATCACGGGCGGCCACCACGGTGCGAACCAGGTCGCACAGGACCTGGCGACGATGGGCGCGGTTCCGGCGATGACCACCGCCTCGGAGGCGGCCGGCAAGCAGGGCGTCGAGTCCCGCGCGAAGGCGATGGACACCCACGTCGTCAACGGCGACTCGACCGTGAAGACGAATCTCGCCGTCCTCGACGAGAACCTCGGTCCCGTTGCCCGACTCGAGGGCCCGAAGGCCGTCCTCGTCGGCGACGACGTAACGGTGCTCAAGCGCAACACGGACGACGGCTGCGTCATCGGCACCGGCAGCGTTTCGGGAGCGAGCAAGGAGTCGTTCATCACCGCGTGGGAGGAAGCCCTCGAGCGGACCGACTACGACTTCGACGACGTGGAGTTCGTCGGGACCGCGACTCGGAAGGAAGACGAGGAGGGGCTGCTCGAGGCCGCGCAGGAACTCGACCTCGGCGTGGTCGCCTTCGACAAGGAGACCCTGCTCGAGCACGAGGGTCCCACGCCCTCGAAGTCGAAGGAGCTGATCGGCTGGCCCGGCGTTTCCGAGGCGAGCGCGATCGCCGGCGGTGCTGAACAGGAACTCGTCCTCGAGAAGATCGGCTACGAAAACGAGGTTACGGTGGCGATCGGTCGATGAGCGGGACCGAGAGTGGATCCGCGGATGCGACGGCCGGCGGTACCCCCGACGATCACGGGACCCTCTACGTCGTCGGCATCGGCCCCGGCCTACCGGACCACATGACCAAGCGGGCCAAGGAGGTCATCGAGTCCTCGGAGGTCGTCATCGCCTCGAGCCTCTACCAGGAGTTTCTACGCGACGACGGGACGCTGCTGCCGGAGGAGCGAACGGACGAAGACGGCATCGCGATCCGAGACGACGGTTTCGAACAGGAGATCATCCGCTCGACGATGGGCCGCCAGATCGAACTCGCTCGAGCGGCGTTCGACCACGTCCGAGAGGGGAAGGACGTGGCCCACGTCTCCGGCGGCGATCCGTCGGTCTACGGCAAGTCCGACCTCGTCTTCACGATGGCGAAAGAGGACGACGCGACCGACATTCCGATCGAGATCGTCCCCGGCCTCACCGCGGCGCTCGGTGGATCGGCGAACGTCGGCGCGCCGCTGTGCAACGACTTCTGTACGGTCTCGCTGTCGGACAAGTGGCGCGGCTGGGACGAGATCGAGGAGAAGCTCCGGGCGGCCGC
This sequence comes from Natrinema sp. DC36, assembly GCF_020405225.1. Lineage (NCBI taxonomy): Archaea > Methanobacteriati > Methanobacteriota > Halobacteria > Halobacteriales > Natrialbaceae > Natrinema > Natrinema sp. DC36. Next base: position 334,988 of record NZ_CP084472.1, on the reverse strand, counting down.
GATTTCGGGCTTCGTGATCGTCCTCTACAACTGCTGGCGCAACTACGAGCAGGCCGTCGAGATCGTCCGCGAGGAGCGGACCGACGACGCCGCCGTGGCAATCGTCAACGACGCCGGCCGGGAAGACGCCGGCCGGAACGGCGAGAGCCAGTTCATCACCACCCTCGGCGAGGCCGCCGACCACGACGACAAGGTGTCGGGGATGGGGACCTCGCTGATCATCGGCAACCACGAGACCGAAACCTGGCGCAACGACGACCGAACGTACCTCGTCACCCCGCGCGGCGGGCGTGACGTCGACGACTTCTAACTCACCACACAGCACAACGATGAGTACTGACACAAACGCGGACGCCGACGACGAATCGACTTCCAACTGCGGTGCCTCGAGCACGGAGAGCACCACCAGCGAGGCGAGCACCGATAGCTCGAGTTCGAAGTGCGGTGCCTCGAGCAGTACCGACGACTCGAGCGACTCCACGTGCGGAGCGTCCTCGAGTTCCGGTTCCTCGTCCTCGAGTAGCTGCGGGGCCTCGAGCTCCGACGACGACAGTTCGAACGAGAAAGAGGTCGGCTCCACGGTCGACGACTTCGACGCCGAGCCCGGCAAACTGAGCGCCGTCGGCCTCGGTCCCGGCCACCCGGAGGGGATGACCGACCGCGCGAAGACGGCGCTGCTCGAGGCGGACCACATCGTCGGCTACACGACCTACATCGACCTCATCCCGGACGAGATCACGGAGGAGGCCGACGAGCTGTACGACACGCCGATGTGCGGCGAAGTCTCCCGCACCGAAGAGGCGATCGACCGCGCGCTCGCGGGCCACGACGTCGCCATCGTTGGCAGCGGCGACCCCAACGTCTACGCGCTCGGTGGGCTCGCACTCGAGATCCTCGAGTCCAAGGGCGCGACGGCGTCGATGGTCGACTTCGAAGCCGTGCCGGGCGTCCCGGCGGCCCAGTCCTGTGCGGCCCGGCTGGGCGCGCCACTGGTCAACGACACCGTCTCGATCTCGCTGTCGGACCACCTCGTCCCGATGCCGGAAATCGAGTCGCGGCTCCACTCCGCGGCCAAGGAGAGCTTTACGATCACGATCTACAACCCCTGGAGCCGCAAGCGCCGGGAGAACTTCGAGAAGTGCTGCGAGATCCTCATGGCCCACCGCGACGAGGACACGCCCGTCGGCATCGTCCACGGTGCCGGCCGCGACGACGAACAGGTGATGATCACCGAACTCGGGGAACTCGAGGAGCTCGGCGAGAGCGAGATCATCGACATGACCACGACGATCGTCGTCGGCAACGAGGACACCTACGTCTGGGACGACCGGATGGTCACGCCGCGCGGCTACGAGACGAAGTACGACTACTGAGCGCTTCGATTGAAATCCGACTCAGACGCAATTCACCAATGTCACGATACGAAGTTACTATCGAGAAGGACGCCTGCGACGGCATCTTCGCCTGCCTGACCCGCGACCCGCGATTCGTCGAGGGCGAGGACGGCCTCGCGACGATCGATCCCGGCGCGGATCCGGTCTACGACTGCGAAGGCGAGGTCACCGACACCGACGAGCGCGTCGTCGCGACGTTCGACGACGACCGCATCGACGAGGCCCAGCAGGCCGCCGCGGCGTGCCCGACGGACGCGATCATCGTCGAGGAGGTGGGCGAATGAGCGACACGGAATCCGCGACCGAGATCGAGGTTCCGTCGGATCCGCTCGCGGGTCACGCCGCGACGGCGTACTTCTGGGGCCACGTCGCCGGGAGCGGCGATGTCTCGGACGCCGGCATCGAGGTCGTCACCAACGACGAGGCGTCCGCGCAAGTGCTCGCCGCGATCGCGGGCGGCGACCTCGAGCACGACACGACCACCCGCGACTACGCCCACGACACGTCCATTACGCGAACCGAGGACGAGTACACGCTCTCGATCGGCGGTGACGGGGGAGAGGGAGCCGACACTGAGGGAGCCGGCCTGCTCGGGCGCAGCGGCGCGCTCGGCCTCCCCGTCGACGGCCGCGGCAACTACCGCTTCGGGGCCTTCGCGAGCTACGATCGGGAACTGCTCCGCGGGCTGCTCGAGGGCTGTGGCACGATCTGCTTCAAGTCCTCGAGCGGCACCGTCGGCATCTCGTTCGTCCACGATGACGAGGAGTTGCTCGAGCTCGCGCGAGAGCTGATCGCGGCGTGTCCGGTTACCGCGCCGATGGGCGACCTCTCGGAGACCTCGTCGGGCGGCTACTGGTTCGGCGTCGACGACGATGCCGCCCCCGACTTCGGCACGTGGCTCTACGAGAACTGCGAGGAAACCGGACTGTTCGCGCCGAGTCGCCGCCGCAAACTCGAGCGGAGCCTCGAGCAGGCGTCAGCTTACGACGGCGACGAGACGTAGTACACCGACAATCGATGAGCACACCCGACGAGATCACGCCCGCACCGACAGCCGGCTTCGACGACGAGGCCGTCCTGCTGGTCGGTCACGGCTCCCGACGCGAGAAGTCCAACGAACAGGTCCGCGAACTGGCCGCCGACCTCGAGTCCCGGCTGGGGATCCCGGTCGACGCCGCGTTCCTCGAACTCGCGGAGCCGGCGATCGACGAGGCCTTCGCGGGGCTCGAGCCCGTCGCGTCGCAGGTTACCGTCGTCCACTGCTCGCTGTTCGCCGCGAGCCACGTCAAGAACGACGTTCCCCTGGCGATCGAACAGGCCCGGGCCGAGCGCGACCTCGAAATTGCCAATGGCGCGCATCTGGGTGTCCATCCGGCGATTTTGGATCTGCTGGACGACCGCGCCGCGGCCGTGGAACGCGAACTGGGCGTCGACCGCGAGGCGGACGACGTCGCGGTCGTCGTCTGCGGCCGCGGATCGAGCGATCCGGACGCCAACGGCGACGTCCACAAGCTTGCCCGGCTGCTCTACGAGGGCCGCGAGTTCGACCGCGTCGAGGCCTCCTTTATCGGCGTCACCGAGCCGACGCTCGAAGAGAGCCTCCACGGACTCTCGAAGCACCGGCCAGACGCGGTCGTCGTCCTGCCGTACATGCTCGGCGACGGCGTCCTCACTCAGCGCGTTCGCGACTGGACAGCGGAGTTCGACGAGGACTATCCTTACGTCGATGCGCTGGCCGGCGACCCGCTCGGAACCGACTCCCGGCTGCTGGATGTCTTCGCCGATCGCTGGCAGGAAGCGAGGTCGGGGAGCGTCGAGATGTCCTGTGACACGTGCAAGTACAAAGTCGACCTCGAGGGCTACGAGGAGGACGTCGGCGGGGCTCGAGCCATGCTGCGCGCGCTGGCACATCAGGAGGCCCACGCCGACCGCGAGGACGTCGACGACGAACCGCACAGTCACGACGCGCCGGAAAAGCACGTCGCGGTCTGTACCAACCAGACCTGTGCGAAGATGGGGGCGCCGGCGGTCCTCGAGCGCCTGCGCCAGGAGGTGCGGGATTCCGCGCACTGTGACGCCCGTATCACCCGCTCCTCGTGTCTCGGACGCTGCGGCGACGGGCCGATGGTCGCGGTGTATCCGGACGGAATCTGGTACGGCGGCGTCGAAGACGACGACGCCGAACGGATCGTCGGCGACCACCTCGATCGGGATCGCATCGTCAGCGATCTCGTCGATCAGACGCTGTAATCGAACCGAACGACGCGAAATCGACAATTCAGATATTCAACCCATGAGCTGCTACGAAATCGAAGCGCTACGACTCGGACTGATGACCGTCCTCGGCGTCGGGGACGACAGTGCCCGCGATCACGCGGAGAAAGAACTCGAGGGCCACCTCGAGGGCCCCATCCAGGGTCTCGCGGAGGCCGACAGCCTCGCGGAGATCGAACGCCACCTCGACGCGGCGCTGGTCGACCTCGAGGAAGAGGTTGCATCGATGGACAGCGACGACCCCGAATACGACTACACGCGCGGACGACTGCTGGCGGTCCGGGACGCCGAGCGGGCGGTCCAGCGGCTGAGCGCGCAGGGAGAGAGCATCGTGGACGGGCTGGGCGACGCCCACGATACCCTCCACGAGACGTTCCCGGTCGAGGAGTGACGATGAGCGAAACTGCCGATACCGAACGGGAACGATCCCTCGAGTTTCGGTCGGTCCCGCTCGGCGAGATCGAGACGGCCCGCAGCCGCCACATGTGGACTCGATCCGCGGTCCACGTTGCGGAGGACGGAGACCTCGTCGTCACGGGGACGTGGGACGGAACCGTCACCGCCCGCGACGCCGACACGCTCGAGGCGCGGTGGACGGCCGATCATCCGGACCACGCGGTCGGGATCGCGTCCCTCGAGGGCGGTGTCGATGAGAGTGTGGACACGATCGTCGTCGCCGGCCGCGGCGAAACGGGGACGATCGCAGCCTACGACGGGGAGACCGGCGACCGGCGCTGGCGGTACGACACCGCTGACGACGTCGGCGAGGCGGTCAAGGACACCGTCTTCTACTTGCCCTACGTGGTCGCGCTCGAGACTGGAACCGACGCTGACGGCAACGATCGGCTCTACGCGGCCGCACGACGCTACGAGCGCGACGGCGAAACTCGACGGTGGCACAGCACTGTCTACGCGTTCGACGCCGACGGCTCGGTCCGCTGGACGTACGAGACCGACGCCTCGCCGATCGCACTCGATCTCGATGCGGCGGGCGAACGGCTCGCAGTCGGCTACAACCGCTGTATGGGCGACCACGACACCGGGCTGGTAGTCCTCGAGACCGAATCGGGCGACCTCGGGTGGACCTGGGACCCCGGAACGGACGGCGACCGGCGCGTCGGCGACGTTTCTTTCGATGGGGAGTCGGTCGCCGTCTCGAGTCACGGCGACAAACGCGGCTACCTGCTGGGTCCCGGCGGTGCCGAGCGGTGGCACGTCGACCTCGCCGTCGAGACCGAGATCGACGGGGAGACGCTGTACGCGTATCCGAATCACGCGTACGCGAACGACGGCCGAGTGGCGTTCGTGACCGGCAACACGTACGCGATCGAGAGCCGCGAGACCGAGAGTCGCCACCCGAACGAACACCGCGTCGCCGCGTTCGACGCCGACGGGGACCTCGTCTGGGACGACGAGGTCCGCGGCTTCGTTCACGGGCTCGCTGCCGACGATGGGCGACTGGTCGCCCCCTGTGCACAGAACTTCCGCGTCCGCGATCCGGATACCCACGCCGTTCGCTGGTTCGATCTCGAGTCCGGCGCGGGCGGTTGCGAGCGCCTCGACGGAATCGCGACGGCGGCGGCCGTCGATAGCGGAACGGTCGCAGCCGTCGAGGAGCCGGTCGAGTACCACGACGAGGGCGAGACGCGCGGCGAGTACGCACTTCGCGTCGGCTCGCTCGAGTAACGCGGTCGATCGATTCGGCCGTCAGCAGGATTTTCTGCCGCAGTACGTCGGGGTAGTCGCATACGCAAGGCCAACCGCCACAACGCTCTCTCTCGTCTGTGTTTCCGTATAATGACCGAGGATTTCGCATCCGACGGCACCGAGGAACGTTCGGCTCCCGACGGAACCGAACAGGCCTCGAGCCGTCCCGACGAAGCCGAATCGACGGCAGGATCGCCACGCCGAGTGCTGACTGACGGTGGGCAAGCGGAGATGGAGGAGTCCGACGCCGAGCAAGACGACGACTCGAGCGAGGCAGACCCCGAAGCGGAGGGCGACGGTGAAGAAGGGGCCGAAGGCGAAGGTTCGGAGACGGAGTCAGAAGACGCGGAAGAAGCCGAGGACGAGGCGGAGGAAGACGAGTCCCATGTCCAGGGTACCGACGAGGTCTACCAGAGCGACGACGCGTCGGGCGTCGTCCACCTCGACCTCGACGGGGTGTTCCTCGATCTGCTCGGACTCGAGGTCAATCTGGATCCGATGACGCTGGACGTCTCGGCGCGACCGGGTGAGAACAACCTGCTGGGGAATCTGCTGTCGGCGGTGTCGGGGCTGCTGGACGGCCCCGGCGCGATGATCGACAAGGCGAAGTCGCTGTTGAGCAAGCCGATCGAGTTCGTCAAAAACCTGCTGAACAAGCCCGTCGAAAAGCTCACGGGGCTCTTCGGCGGGGACGAGGAAGCGAGTGAGTCGGACGCCGAGGAAGAAGAGGCGTCCGAAAGCGAAGACGAGTCCTCCGGTCCGCTTTCGTCGGCGGTACGGCGTCTGAAGAACGGGGTCATGGGAGCCGCGACCTGGGTGAGAGAGAAACTATCCGGACTCGCTCCGAGCCTCCCCACCGAGGAGATCGTCTCGGCGATTGTTAGCGCTGTGCTCGAACAGTTGCTCGAGCAACTCGAGCCGGATCAGGACGAAGAGAGCGGCGGACAGGCGGAGCCGTCACAGGCGGAGGCAGCATAATGAGCGACGAGTCACTCACACAGCGGGTCGATACCGAGAAGATCACCGAGAACATCGACGTCGACGAACTGGTCGAGGGAACCGAGTGGGAAGACGAGATCGACGGGGACAAACCGCTCGGAGAGGCGCTGGGCGGACAGATCGGCGCGATCCTCGGCCGGGCGATCGGCGAATCCCTCGGGCGGACGATCGGGAACATGGTCGTCGACGAACTCCTCAGCTCCGACGAGGAGGATGAGACGGACGAGGAGTCCGACGAAGGCAGTGCCGAGGATGGCGAGGAAGATGATGAAGCAGACGACGAGTCTGCTGACGAAAGCGCCGAAGACGACGACGAGTCCGCCAAAGAAGACGACGCGGACGAAGAGGGTGCAGATGAGACCGACGCCAAGAGTGGCGACGAGAGCGGCGAGAACGAATCCGAGGACGACGCAGACGAGAGCGAGGCGCAAGGCGACGACGAATCGGACGCGGCGGACGAGGAATCGGCGGACGACGAATCAGAGCAGACGGCCGAAGCCGAGGAATAAGACCGTGATTCAGGGAACGCAGCCGCTCCGCGAACCGACTCGAGGTGGTCGCCGTGAGTGACGAGTCCGGCGGACTGAAGAGCATGGTTGCCGATGAGGTCAGCAACCAGATCGATGTCGCCGATATGCTGGGCGACGGGAGTCTCGAGGACAATATCGACGGCGGGGAAGTCGGCGCTTCGGTCGGTCGCGAGTTCGGTGAACGGTTCGGGCGCGAACTCGGCGCGTCCATCGGTCGGGAGATCCACGAGACGATCGCCGCGGGCGTCGAGGAAGGAAAGGAACTCGACGAGATCCGAACGGAGCTCTCGACGGCGATCAAGGACGCCCTCCGTGAGTCGGTCGCGAACGTGGAGGGCCGCGACTCGCTCGAGTCGATGGCCAAGGGCGTGACCGACGGCAGCAGTCTCGAGGGACTCCTCGACGGCGTCGGAAGCGACGAGACCGACGAGGACGAATCCGAGAGCGAGGAACGGGCGGAATCCGAGGATGAGGAGCAGACGGAATCCGAGGATGAGGAGCAGACGGAATCCGAAGACGAGGAGCGGACGGACGAAACGGACGCACAGGAGGACGACAGCACTGAAAGCGACGAAACGAGCACCACTGAGTCAGTCAAAGAGGCCGCCGATACGGCCGAAGGATCGGTCGAAGGAGCCGCCAGCAAAGCCAAAGAGACGGTCGGCGAAGGGAGCGAGGACGGCGAAGAGACGGGCGACGAAGCTGACGAATCGGCTGCCGACGGTGACGAGACGGCTGAGGAAAGCGAAGAATCGACCGACGAAGCCGAACCGCCCGAAGCGGGCGAGGACGAGCCGTCCGCGGAGGACCTCGAGGATCTCCGGAAGGATACGCTCGAGGACTTCCTCGGCGTGATGTCCTACAGCGATCTGCAGTCGGTCGCGAAGGATGTCGGTGTGAAGGCGAATCTCAGCCGGGAGGAGATGACCGACGAGATCATCGAGGCGGTGACGGATGGGGGGTCGGATTCCACCACGAATGAGGACTCGGACTCGGACGAAGAGTCTGAAAGGGAAGCGGAAGCCGAGTGACGACCACCAGGGACGAGACGATCGACTGCACTCCGTCGCTCCCGATCCGACTACCGCACACGACACGGCGGTACCACCTGAAAGTTACAGATGAGCGACACACAACTTCACGATCGAGTGCACGAGGTACTGAACGAGGCCGACGAGTTCAGCGGATCGATCGTTTCGGGCAGTGATTCGGAGAGAGAGGACGACTCGAGCGATGAGCGCGAGTCGGCCGAGCGGGATCTGCTCGAGACCGCCCGGGAGGCGAGCGACATCCTTGAGTCGGCCGACCCAGACGAACTGCTCGCAGCGGTCGGACTGGACACGCTCGAAGACGGCTCCGAACCGGATTCGATCCCGGCGGCTATCGCTCGCGGCGAGCAGGGAAACCTCGAGGACCTCCAGCGATTGCTCCACCTCGCGAAACTCGCCGACCGGGCTGACGACGACAGCTTTGAAGGGGCTGTCGGTGATCTCCAAGAGACGATGAGCGAACAGGCCGAATCCGATGCCGAAGAAGCGGAGGGAGCTGAGAGCAACGTCGACGAGGACACGCCGGACGACGAGTCGACGACTACGGAGGACGAGGCAGCCGAATCGGAAGCGGACGAGGCGGCTGAATCGGAAGCGGATGAGGCGGCCGAATCGGAAGCGGACGAGACGGCTGACGATCTCGGAGATCGCCTCCGATCGTCGATGGAATCCTCGTTCGAGCAGTTCGGCGACGATGTCCAGCAACTCAAGGAGCGACTCGAGTCGGCGAGTGCCGAGACTGAGGAGGCTGACGAAACCGACGAGACGACCGACGCCGACGCCGAAGCGACAGCCGATGACGCGGCGGACGAGGAGGACGCTGACAAGGACGACGAGGGACTTCTGGGATCGGGTCTCGGCGGCGATGAGAATCGTAGAACGGCGTCGGGCGGCCACAGCCGCCACTCGACGATGGCACCGCCGCCGTCCAAACGGGCGGATATGCGCAAGACGACGCGGCACTCGACGATGCCGGACAAGCACTGAGAGCGCGGATTCGGTTCACTCGCCCGATTCCGGCTCGAGGCAGAAACCGGTGAACGGAACAGGCGATATCCCGCTGAAGCCTTATCCTGCTGCTCGCTGACGGCCCTGTATGACGAGACACATCAGCGAAACGCAGGTCCGCCACTGGCTGGACGACACGGCCATCCGGAACGTGACTCCCCACACCGACGAGGACACTGAATTCAACTTCCAGGTCGAACTCTCGCAGCTGCCGGTCCACGTCGTCAAGGAGACCGAGTTCGGCCCGGTTCGGATCGTCGGCCGGAGCGGATTCGATACCGAGCGGGCCCGAAACCTGCTTCGCGATGATCAGCGACGCGGCGAGTTGCTCGAGTACGTCGGGCCGATGCTGGCGGCGACGCCGGGGTTCTACACGTTCCTCGATGAGGACGGCGTCTCCTGTCAGCTGCGCGAGGCGGAGACGGTGCAAGTGGAGTACCGAATCTATCCCGACGGTGCCTCCCAGCAGGCACTGATGGACGGGATCATGGCCATCGCGACGAGCATGCGCTACGTTCGGAACGTCGTGGTAGCGGTGGCGGAGGCCGACTAGTCTCGGTCGAACGTCGATTGGATCAGTCCCGTCGCTGTAACCGGTTACAGTTACGTTTTCACTCGCATCGAGTCCGAGAGCGGCCTCGGTAACCACTGTCGGGGTCCCTGAGCGGTACGTTTATCACACTGTGTTCCATCGTTGTTCCCAATATGGAATATCGGCGACGAGAGCTACTCGGGGCGAGTGCGGCGGGGATCGCCGCTGCCGTTGGCGGCTGTCTCGGACTCGGAAGCGACCAGGGTGAGGGATCGATCGCCGGCGAGGAACTCGCGCTCGCGACGACGACCAGCACGTACGACACGGGGCTGCTCGACGAGATCAACGCCGCGTTCCAGGAGCGGTTCGGAACGCCCGTCGCGGCCAACGCTCAGGGGACGGGTGCCGCGATCGAGTCCGCTCGCAACGGCAACGCCGACGTGATTCTGGTCCACGCCCGCTCGCTCGAGGACGAGTTCATGCGGGACGGACACGGAATCAACCGGCGGAGCCTGATGTTCAATGACTTCGTGATCGTCGGGCCGAGCGACGACCCGGCGGGCGTCGGTACTACCGAGCAAGCGACGGCAGCCTTCGAGGCCATCGCGAGCGCGCAAGCGCAGTTCGTCTCGCGCGGGGACGACTCTGGCACGCACACGAAGGAGTTAGCGATCTGGGACGAATCGGGTGCCGAGCCCGGCGGTGAGTGGTATCAGGAACTCGGTGACGGGATGGGAAACACGTTGAACAACGCGAGCGAGTCGGGTTCGTACACGCTCGCCGATCGGGGGACGTTCCTCTCGATGCGGGACAACGTCGACCTCGAGATCCTGCTTCAGGGCCCGATCGAGGGCGGGCCGGAACTGCTCGCGAACCCCTACGGGATCATGGCGGCCAATCCGGAGATCCACTCGAACGTCAACTACGACCTCGCGATGGCCTACATCGGCTATTTCACGAGTCCGGAGGGACAGGAACTCGTCGGGGACTACACGGCGAACGGCGAACAGCTGTTCTACCCCGAGGCCCTGTCGGCGGACCCGAACTTCCAGCAGTACGTCCCGAAAGGATGGCAGCCGGACTCGAGCGAGGAGTGATCGACAGACCCACTACCCGGACGAAACGACCCACTATCCGGACGAAACAACCTACTACCGATGCCATTCGAGTCCCTCGCCGAACCGAACTATCTCCGGAGCATCATTCAGGTCTCGCTGACGGTCAGCCTGGCCGCCATCCTGTTGAGTACCCTTCTCAGTTTACCGATCGCCTTCGTCGTCGGCTTCGCGGACTTCCGCGGGAAGCGGGTGATCACGGCCATCATCAACACGGGAATGGGTTTTCCGAGCGTCGTCGTCGGATTGCTCGTCTTGATGGCCCTCTCGAACAGCGGCCCGCTCGGCGCGCTCGGGCTCGTTTACACGCCCGAAGCCATGATCATCTCTCAGTGCGTTCTCGCCGCACCGGTGATCACCGGTGTCGCCCTATCGGCCATCGAGAGCGTCGACGACGCCGTCCGGGACGCGGCCTACGGTGTCGGGGGGACCCGAACCGATGTCGCGCTGATCACCCTCAAGGAGGCGCGCTACGGCGTCGTGACCGGAATTCTCGCCGGCTTCGGCCGCGCGATCAGCGAGGTCGGCTCGGTTCTGATCGTCGGCGGCAACATCGCCTACGCCGACGGGACGTCGAAAACGCGGACGATCACGACCGCGATCACGCTCGAGACGCGCCGCGGCGAGTTCGAGACGGCGCTGGTACTCGGCGCGGTGTTGCTCGTCCTCGTCTTGCTCGTCAACGGGATCGTCCTGCGACTCGGAGGCCGATAATGATTCGAGCGACTGCAACGGAGGCGCATCAGAGATGAATCTCGAGCTCGAGCACGTGTCCTACGGCGTCGACGACACGGACATTCTGGACGGCGTCTCGCTGCCCCTCGAGTCGGGCGAAATCGTGACGGTGATCGGCCCTTCGGGGGCCGGCAAGACGACGCTGTTGCGGCTGGCCGCACTGTTCGAGCGACCGACCGACGGCGTCGTCCGCTGCGACGGAATGGATCCGTGGTCGCTGTCGCGGGACGATCGACTCGAGTTCCGTCGGCGGATCGGCATGGTCTTCCAGCAGGCGAGCCTGTTCGAGACCTCGGTCGCGCGCAACGTCGATATCGGCCGGCGGGTTCGCCGGCCGTGGTCGCAGCGCGTTCGGGGATTCGGCCGACGGCTCGCGGACCGATGGATCCGGAGCCGGCCGACTGTCGACGACCGGACGCTCGAGGCCCTCGAACTCGTCGGACTCCGGGACGAGTGGGACCGGGACGCGGGCTCGCTCTCTGGTGGCGAGGCACAGCGGGTGTCCTTCGCCCGCGCACTCGCCGCGGGACCGGACCTGCTGGTGCTCGACGAGCCGACCTCTGATCTTGACCCGCGGAACACGGCTATCCTCGAGCGCGCGATCGAGCGCGCCCGGGGGCGCGGTCACGGCGTCTTGCTCGCGACCCACGACATGCACCAGGCCGAGCGGATCTCGGATCGCGTCGCCTTCCTGCTCGAGGGCGAACTGGTCGAAGTGGGCCCGCCCGAGCGGATCTTCGACGATCCCCGCGACGAGCGAACCGCGCGGTTCGTCGACGGAGACCTGTTGTACGATGAAAACGAACTTCTCGCGTGAACGCGAATGGGGACTCGAGCGGCTCCGGACCCGGCTGCGATTCGACCGAACCCACCGCGTGATCCACCGATGACCATGGAAAAGGAGTTCGACCCCTACCTGCGGATCGACGATGTCGCCGTCGATCGCAGTGACGTCGAGATGCTGCGCGCGATCGACGACCGCGGCTCGCTGTCGGGGGCGGCCGACGCTCTCGAGCGATCCTACCCCCGCCTCCAGCAGCGGGTGGTGGCGATCGAGGAGGCGATCGGCCCCCTGGTCGAGCGCACTCGCGGCGGAGCCGACGGCGGTGGCAGTTCGCTGACGCCGACGGCTCGGGATCTGCTGGCGCGGTTCGATCGACTGGTCGCGGCATACGAGGGCGTCGCCCGCGTCGACGAGACGGTTCTCAGGGGGACGGTCGTCGACCGCGACGGGGAACTCGCAACCGTCGAGACCGCTGCGGGGGAGATTCTGGCCGTCGTTCCGGCCGACGCCGCGACGGCGTCCGTGACGATCCGCTCCGACGCCGTGAGTCTCCACGCGCCAAGCGACGTGCCGCGAGCCGATGGGACGAGCGTTCGGAACCGGTTCCCGGGGACCGTCTCGTGGCTCGAGGCCGGGGACGCCGTCGCTCGGGTGGGAATCGGTCTCGAGAGTGCGGACGGTGGCGACGGCGGGAGCGACACCGAACTCGTCGCGCTGGTCACGCGGCGGAGCGTCGAGACGCTGGGACTCGAGCCCGGGCGGTCGATCGTGGCCTCGGTGAAGGCGACGGCGGCGCGCGGTGTCGGGATCGAAGATCGCTCACGGGAGGGGACCGACGACTGACGGTGCTTCGAAGCCCTATCGGCCGTCTCTCTCGAGACTCGCGAAGTCGAAATCATCGCTCTCCCTCGACGCCGATTTCGCTCTCGAACTGTGCGAAGAAGTCGTCCATGAACTGTCGTCGCGAGTCGCCGAGACGCCGCCCCGGCGCGGTATACAGCTCGTTTAGGCGCTCTTGACCCCACTCCCGGAGGAGCGTGATGTCGGGACGGTCCGACGAATCCGCTCCGGACACCGATGCATCGTCGATGACCGCGTATTTTTCACCGGCGCTGCCCGACCGCTCGCCGACGATACAGGCCATTCGAACGATACCGCGGGCTCCAGCGGCGTCTAACTTGTCCGCATCGAAGAGCAGTTTGGCCTCGAGCGTCTCCGGCTCCGGAGAACTTGCCCGAATACTGTGCGCCCGAATGCAGTGCGTGATCGCGTCGATTCGATCCGCCGTCACTCCGTCCGTCTCGAGAAGCTCCGCGGCTTCGGCCGCGGCCCACTCGTCGTGATCGTCGATCGCTCCCGTTCTCTCCCGCGGGCGACCGATATCGTGTAACCACGCCGCCGCGGAAAGGACGGCTCTATCGACCCCGCGCTCGCAGTCCGCTGCTAACCGAATCGAGACGTTTCTGACTCGAGCAGCGTGGAACAGATCGTGCGCCGGAAGGGCGTTTTCGTAATAGGGCTTCGACAACTCTCGAGCGCGCGGACCCAATTCCTGCGACATTATCAGGTGATGACTATTTGACGAGAAATAATCGTTCTGGAACTTTCGGATGGCATTCGAACGGGGCGTAACCACGTCCGGGGACGCCGCCCTGCGAGCCCCAACGCTTTCTCGAGGGGGCACGTACTGACGTCCATGTACGATTCCATTCTGGTCGCAACCGACGGGAGCGAGGCTGCGGCGACCGCGGTCGATCACGCGATCGCGCTCGCCGAGCGTTTCGACGCGCCGCTGTACGGGATCGCGGTCGTCGACGAGCGCACCGAATACGACACCGGTATCGTCGATCCCGAGGAGGCGACGCGACAGCTTCGAGCGCGCGCGGCTGGCTGGCTCGAGGAACTGGAGTCGACGGCGGCCGAGGCCGGCGTGACCGTCGAGACGGCCGTTCGGTCCGGCGTTCCCCACGAGGAGATCCTCGACGACGCGGCCGATCGGGACGCCGGGGCGATCGTTCTCGGTTCCCGCGGCCGCTCGTCGTTCAGGGGGGCGCTGCTCGGGAGCACCGTCGACAGAGTCGTCAGGATCGCGAATCGACCCGTGCTGGTCGTCGGTGGCGGCGGCGAGCAGGTCGGTGATCGGTCGGCCGGCGAACCGCCGCACGACGCCGACGGAAGCGACGTCTGATACGGGTTACTGCACCGTTCTACCGGCGCACACGTCTTGCGGGTCGCAGGTGCGCCGGAACTGACAGGGTGAGTCCGTCCGAGTGCGGTCGAGCGGAGGGAGAACATTTACCTCTGCTGTCCTATGAAATAGCCGTATGTCACTGCTGGTTCCCTTCGACGGGTCGAAGTTAGCGACGAAAGCGCTCGAACGGGCCGCCGCCTTCGGCGACCTGCTCGACGAGGAACTCATCGTACTGACGGTCATTCCGGACGACGCCGAGTATGCGCGCGATCGCGGCTGGATCACGCAGGGCGAGCCGTTCGATCCGGACGCGATCGCGACGGGAATGCAGACCCGAGCCGAGGAGGTCGCGCCGGAGGCGACCGTCCGGATCGAGCGGGTCAGTTCCGACGAGCCCACTGCGACGTCGACGACGAACGTCGTCCGCGAGATCCGACGGATCGCCGGCGAGATCGAGGCTTCAGTCGTCTTCATCGGCTCCGAGAACGCGGGCTCGGTCATCGCGCCCCAGTCGAGCGTCGGGAGCCCGGTCGCGAACGACCACCGCTACGACGTCTACGTCGTTCGCGAACCCGGTCACGAGATCGATCCCGAGGAAATGGCCGATATCGATTCGACCCAGGACGATCTCTGATCGGTTCGGGGAACGCACCGCGAGCAGCGGGATCGAGATCCGCCTACTGCGCGGCGATCGGGAGGAACGTTTATTCCTCTGACTGACCACCGTTCGGACGATACATGGTCGAACGGAACGGGCCGGATCGAGACGCGTCCGCGCCGACCGGCTCTCCCCACAGCCCTCCCGACTCCTTCATCGAGCAGGCGAACGTCACGGATCCGACGCTTCACGAGTCGTTCGAGACGAACTGGCCCGACTGCTGGACGCGTGCGGCCGACCTCCTCTCGTGGGACGAGCCGTACGATACCGTCCTCGAGGCGGAGGACGCGCCCTTCTATCGCTGGTTCGCGGACGGTCGCCTCAACGCCTCGTACAACTGCCTGGATCGCCACCTCGAGTCGGGGCGCAAGAACCACGCCGCGATCCGCTGGGAGGGGAAACAGGGCGAGCGCCGGACCTACACCTATCGGGATCTCTACGTCGAAGTCAACGAACTCGCGGCGGCCCTGCGCGACCTCGGCGTCGCGGAAGACGACGTCGTGACGATCTACCTGCCGATGATTCCCGAGTTGCCGATCGCGATGTTGGCCTGTGCCCGGATCGGTGCACCCCACAGCGTCGTTTTCGCCGGCCTCTCTGCGGATGCGCTCGCAACGCGGATGGACGCCGCGGACAGCGAGTTTCTCATCACCTGCGACGGCTACTACCGACGAGGAGACGCCTTCAACCAGAAGAGCAAGGCCGACAACGCCCGCATCGACCTCGAGCAGGACGTCCGAACGGTCGTCGTCGACCGGCTCGGCGACGACCTCCCGCACGTCCTCGGGGACGGCGAGTGGGACTACCACGAGCTTCGCGACGAGTTCGCGGGCGAAACGGTCGAGCCGGTCTCGCGCGACGCGGAGGACATGCTGTTCTTAATGTACACCTCTGGGACGACCGGCGAGCCGAAGGGCGTCGTCCACTCGACGGGGGGCTACCTCGCTCACGTCGCGTGGACGACGCACGCCGTTCTCGACGTCAAACCCGACGACACCTACTGGTGTGCGGCCGACATCGGCTGGATCACGGGCCACTCCTACATCGTCTACGGGCCGCTCGCGCTGGGGACGACGACCGTGATGTACGAGGGGACGCCCGACTATCCCGACCGGGATCGGCTCTGGGAGATCGTCGATCGGAACGCCGTCGACATCTTCTACACCGCGCCGACGGCGATTCGCGCGTTCATGAAGTGGGGCTCGGACTACCCCGCGCGC
This sequence comes from Natrinema sp. DC36, assembly GCF_020405225.1. Classification (NCBI taxonomy): domain Archaea; kingdom Methanobacteriati; phylum Methanobacteriota; class Halobacteria; order Halobacteriales; family Natrialbaceae; genus Natrinema; species Natrinema sp. DC36. Next base: position 318,792 of record NZ_CP084472.1, on the reverse strand, counting down.
CACGACCTCTCGTCGCTGCGCCTGCTCGGCACGGTCGGCGAGCCGATCAGTCCCCGGCCCTGGAACTGGTATCGCGAACACATCGGCGGCGGGGACTGTCCGGTCGTCGACACCTGGTGGCAGACGGAGACCGGTGCGGTGACCGTCTCGACGCTGCCGGGCATCGACGAGATGAAACCAGGCTCGGCGGGGCCGCCGCTGCCGGGGATCGACGCCAGCGTCGTCGACGCGCAGGGCGAGCAAGTCGCTCCCGGCGAGGCCGGCTATCTCACGATCGCGCGCCCGTGGCCGGGGATGGCGCGGACGCTGTACGACAACGACGAGCGGTTCGTCGCGGAGTACTGGCGACGCTTTTCCGATCCCGAAACCGACGACTGGCGCTACTTCAGCGGCGATACGGCTCGAGCCGACGACGACGGCTATATCACCGTCCTCGGCCGGGTCGACGACGTGATCAACGTCTCCGGCCACCGACTCGGGACGATGGAGATCGAGGGCGCGATCGCCGACGTCGACGGCGTCGCCGAAGCCGCCGTCGTCGGCCGCTCGAGCCAGACCGAGGACACCGAGATCTACGCGTACGTCAGCACCGAGAGCGGCCACGAGTCCGACGCGACGATTCGGCGGGCGATCCTCGAGAGCATCGAATCCGCGATCGGCCCGATCGCCCGCCCCGCGGAGTTGATCTTCACGCCGGAACTGCCCAAGACCCGCTCGGGCAAAATCATGCGCCGCCTGCTCGAGGACGTCGCTAACGGCGAGGAACTGGGTGATACCAGCGCGCTCCGCAATCCGGAAATCGTCGGCGAGATTCAGGCCGAGATCGGCGACGAGGGCGACTTCGACTGATTCTGTTTCGCAGAACCCAGTACCGCGAAACCGCGACTATCCGCTGTCGCCCGCCGAATCAGTCGAACGGTCGCGAATGTCAACGAGAGGCGATACAATTATGTTCGCGTCGCCAGAACGAGCGAACCATGAGCCTCGAGGGGGGAACCGAGACGGTACTCGAGCGTCGGGAGTACGAGTCGCTTCTCGACGCCGCCGAAACCTATCGCGAGGCGCTGGTGATCCGCCTCTGTGGCGACGTCGGGCTCCGACCGCCCGAGCTGACGCGGCTCACGATCGGCGATATCGAGCAGGTCCGGATCGATCCGCCGCGGTACCTGATTCGCGTGTCGACCGACGACGGCACGCGGGACCGGACCGCGTACCTGCCGACCCGCGTCGAGCGCGAACTCCGACGATACGCCCGGAGTAACGATCTTTCGACCGACGATCGGATCTTTTCGGTCACGACCCGTCGGCTCCAGATGCTGGTCTCGGACGTGGCCGACCGAGCGAGCGAACTGGCCGACGAGCCCGGGCTCTCCGACGCCTCCACGAGCGACCTCCGGCAGTACTTCGCTCACACCGCCCTGGTCGAGCACGACGTTAACCCCCGCGTCGTCAAGACTGCGGGCGGCTGGCGCAGTTTCGAGGCCCTCGAATCCTATTTGCCCGAGCCGACGGACACCGAGATCGTCGACGCGTTTGACGCCGTCGAACGACCGTCGGGGGCCGACCGCGGACGATCGGGCGGTCGATCCGGTCCGGTGGTGGGCGACGACAGCGTCATCCGCCTGTTGCTGGCCGCGAGCGACCGATACGCGCTGCTCCGACTCGACGCGGACGGCTACGTCGAACGCTGGAACCGCAGCGCGGCCGCGATGTTCGGCTACCGGGCCGGCGAGATCGTCGGCACGCACGTCTCGACGTTCTATCCCGACAGCGCCGTCGAGGACGGCGCTCCCGAGCGAGCGCTCTCTCGGGCCCTCGAGGAATCCGGCACCGAGACCGACGGGTGGCGCGTCCACGAGGACGGGTCGCAGTTCCGTGCGACCGAGGTCGTCTCGCCGCTGCGGGACGATCGGGGGGACCATCGGGGGTTCGCCGTCTTCGTCCGCGACGTTACGGCCGCACACGAGGAACTGGCGGCCGCGCGCGAGCAACGCGACGAACTCGATGGGCTGTATGCCGTCGCCAACCAGCACCGCGCCGTGACTCACGCGCTGCTCGATTCGACCGATCACGAGGAGGTCGAGACGGCGACCTGTGGGGCGCTCGCCGACGGCCGAGCCTACGAGTTCGCGTGGATCGACCGCGCGACGGTGTCGGACCGTCGCCGCGAGTGGCGCGCGTCCAGTGGGATCGATCCCGACGCGGTCGAGCGGGTCTCCCCCGACGAGTGGGACGACGAGGAGTCGATCGCCGCCCTCTCAGACGCGAACGCGGTGTCCGATAATCGTTACGGGGAGCGGACCGTACTCGTCGCAGACGACGTGACGGCGACGCTCAAGACCGATGTGTTCGAGAACGACGCGTTCGAGGGCGCCGTCGCCCGGATCCCGCTTGCGTACGGCGATACCGTCTACGGGACGCTCTCGGTCGCGACCGAGCGCTCGGCGGCGTTCGGAGACGACGAACGCGCGTGGCTCGCGACGATCGGCCGGCAGGTCGGCTACGCGATCGCTGCCATCCGCCGGCGGAACCTCTTGCTATCCGACCGGGTGACCGAACTCGAGGTCGCCTGCCGCGACGGTCGGTCGTTCTTCGTCGACGTCTCGCGCCGACTCGACTGCCGGTTCGAACTCGACTCGCTGGTCCCGATCGACGAGTCGACGCAGCTCTACTACGTCCGCCTCGAGGACGCGTCGCCGGCCGACGTCTTCGACCTCGCCGACGACGAGCCCGGGATCGAGGACTGTCGGCTGGTTGAGACCGATGAGGACGGCTGGCGAATCGAAGTCGTCGTCGACGGTTCCTGTCCTATCGTGACGCTCACGGAGTACGGCGTCACGGTTCACGAAGCGGTCTTCGAGGGCGGAACGGCGACGATCACCGGCGACTGCGCCGTCGACGCGGACCTTCGGACCATCGTCGACGGTCTCCGATCCGCGTTCCCGGACTCCGAACTGGTCGGCAAACGCGAGACCGAGCGGCCCGTCCAGACCGCTCGCGAGTTCCGAGAGGGGCTCGAGGATCGACTGACGGACCGACAGGAAGCCGCGCTCCGAGCGGCGTATTTCGGCGGCTACTACGACTGGCCCCGGGAGAGCACGGCCGAGGAAGTCGCGGACGCGATGGGCGTCTCATCGCCGACGCTGCACAACCACCTGCGGAAGGGCCAACACGAGTTGCTTCGGACGTTCTTCGACGATCCGGCCGAGTAGTCACGGCGTCGCGAGGGATCGTCACCTGATCCGATCGGGGCTACGTCTCTAGAGGCGGCATTCTATCCGTCCTCGAACGGCTCGTATGAAACGCTACTTCGAGGGAGAGTAGTTCGTTGCGCTCCCGATCTGTCCCGATTGAGCGAGCGACGGCCGATTATCGTGTCCTAATACAGTCAATATATGCTAGGTTCCCTTCTGCGTATCGAGTCGATTTTGCACAACTAGAGGCCGTCTTTACTATGCTAGTTGGAGATTGATTGGGTGTACCATGTCACAGGACAATGCCGATCTCGAGGCGCGACTCGAAGAACAGGAGGCGTTCGAGCCTCCCGAGTCGTTCGTCGAGCAGGCAAACGTCACTGATCAGGGGATCTACGAGGAGTTCGAGGAGAACTGGCCGGAGTGTTGGGAGCGTGCCGCCGACCTCCTCTCGTGGGACGAGGAGTACGATACGGTTCTCGAGGACGGGAACGCCCCGTTCTACGAGTGGTTCACCGGCGGTGAACTCAACGCGTCGTACAACTGCCTCGACCGACACGTCGAGGAGGGGCGGGGCGACAGCGTCGCCATCGAGTGGGAAGGCGAACTCGGCGAGACGCGCACGTACACCTACGACGAGCTGCTCGACGAGGTCGAGGACTTCGCGGCGACGCTGCGAGACCTCGGCGTCGAGGAGGACGACATCGTCACGCTGTACATGCCGATGGTTCCGGAGCTACCGATCGCCATGCTGGCCTGTGCCCGCATCGGCGCACCGCACAGCGTCGTCTTCGCCGGCTTCTCGGCCGACGCGCTGGCCACCCGGATGAACTCCGCGGACAGCGAGCACCTCGTCACCTGCGACGGGTACTACCGCCGCGGCGACGCGCTCGATCACATTTCGAAGACAAACGAGGGCCTCGAAGGCGTCGAGCACGAGGTCTCCGACGTCGTGGTCGTCGACCGACTGGGCGACGATCTCGATCACGAGCTCGCGGACAACCAGCACGACTACGACGAACTCGTGGCCGACCACGAGGGGTCGACGGTCGAACCGGTCCCGCGCGACGCCGAGGACATGCTGTTCCTGATGTACACGTCGGGAACGACCGGTCAGCCGAAGGGGGTCAAACACACCACCGGCGGCTACCTCGCGTACACGGCCTGGACGAGCCACGCGGTACTGGATATCGAGGCCGACGACACCTACTGGTGCTCGGCCGACATCGGGTGGATCACCGGCCACTCCTACATCGTCTACGGACCGATGGCGCTCGGCACGACGAGCGTGATGTACGAGGGGACCCCCGACTACCCCGACAAGGACCGGCTGTGGGAGATCGTCGAGAAGAACGAGGTCGACATCTTCTACACCGCGCCGACGGCCATCCGCGCGTTCATGAAGTGGGGCGCCGAGTACACGGAGAACCACGACATCTCGAGCCTCCGCTTGCTCGGCACCGTGGGAGAACCGATCAACCCGCGCGCGTGGAAATGGTACTACAAGCACATCGGTAACGAGGAGTGCCCGATCGTCGACACCTGGTGGCAGACGGAGACCGGGGGGATGATGATCACGACGCTGCCGGGGGTCAACACCATGAAACCCGGCTCGGCGGGGCCGCCGCTGCCGGGGATCGACGCCCGCGTCGTCGACGCGCAGGGCGATGAAGTCGACGCCGGACAGGCCGGCTACGTGACGGTCAACAACCCCTGGCCCGGCATGCTTCGCACGCTGTACGACAACGACGAGCGCTTCCTCGAGGAGTACTGGCAGGAGTACTCCGACGAGGAGGCCGACGAGTGGGTCTACTTCCCCGAGGACGGTGCGAAGATCGACGAAGACGACTACATCACCATCCTCGGCCGGGTCGACGACGTGATCAACGTCTCCGGCCACCGGCTGGGAACGATGGAGATCGAGTCGTCCGTCGTGGGCGTCGAAGGGATCGCCGAAGCCGCCGTCGTCGGCGGCGACCACGAGGTCAAAGGCGAGGCCGTCTACGTCTACGCCATCCCCGAGGACGGCTACGAGGACCGGCACGACGAACTCGAGGAGAAGGCCATGTCGGCCGTCCTCGACTCGATCGGGCCGATCGCCAAGCCCGAGGAGATCGCCTTCACGCACGAACTGCCCAAAACGCGCTCGGGCAAGATCATGCGCCGGCTGTTAGAGGATATCGCGAGCGGGAACGAACTCGGGAACACCTCGACGCTGCGCAACCCCGAGGTCGTCGACGAGATCGCAGAGCAAGTGTCGAAAGACTAACCACCACCCGATTTTCGGGCTGAAAAACGCGACTAAAAAACACGATTCGAACGCATATGCCAGATAATAACACTCACGATTCGGCTGACAAACAGGCTGCAACGGACGGTGGCGTGGCTGGACAGGCCAGCCAGGCTCACCGAAACACCGACTATCTCAATTCGGAGGTGAATCTCCTGAATCCGAGCACACCGTTCATGCGCGACCACCTACGTGTGGTCTGGACGGGCTTCGTCATCTGGGTCATCGCCGTATGGGGCCCGGTGACGATGACGTACTTGGCGACTGATATGATGACGGTCGAGATGCCAGTTCTGGGCTTCCCGCTCCACTACTTCCTGGTCGCGTTCGGCGCACCGACCAGTGCGCTGATCCTGTCGTTCTGGTACTCGCGCAAACGCGACGCGCTCGATGCCAAGTACGGCATCGAGCACCCGACCATCGATGACGAGACCGGCGGCGAAGCCGCTGCAGCCGCCGACGGAGGTGTCGACGAATGACGGGGGTTCCGGTCGTTCCGCTGCAGGAAAGTCTTCTGCCGGAGGCGATGGACATCTCGTTCAAGATCCTTCCGGCCCTCTTGGTGCTGGCGATGCTGGGCCTGTTCCTCGCCATCGGCTTCGTCTTCCGCGTGGCCGACACCGATAACATGTGGGTCGCCGGCCGTTCCATCGGAAACCTCGAGAACGGGATGGCGATCGGCGCCAACTGGATGTCGGCAGCGTCCTATCTCGGGATGGCGGCATCTATCGCACTGGCCGGCTTCTACGGGCTGGTGTTCGTCGTCGGCTGGACGACGGGATACTTCATCCTGCTCATCTTCATGGCCGCACAGCTGCGCCGGTTCGGGAAGTATACGGCACCCGACTTCGTCGGCGACCGTTTCAATTCCGACACCGCACGCGCCATCGCGGCCGTGACGACGTTCCTCATCGGATTCGTCTACGCCATCGGCCAGGCGAAAGGGATGGCACTCGTCGGTCTGTACATCTTCGGTGACTTCGGCGGCCTCATCCCCGGCCTCGACGGTTACCAGGTGATGGTCGTCTTCATGATGACGATTACCGTCGCCTACCTGACGCTGTCCGGTATGATGGGCGCGACGAAGGGCCAAGCGGTCCAGTACGTCATCCTCATCCTGGCGTTCGTGATCGGCCTGTACGTCGTCGGCTGGACGAACGGCTACTCGACGGTGCTGCCCCAGCTCGAGTACGGTGCGCTTATCAACGACCTCGGTTCCGAGTTCAGCGAACCGTTCTCCGGCTCGAGCTACTACCTGTGGGTCGCGACGACGTTCTCGTTGATCTTCGGTACCTGCGGGCTCCCGCACGTGCTGGTGCGGTTCTACACGGTCGAAAGCGAGCGGACGGCCCGCTGGTCGACCGTCTGGGGACTGTTCTTCATCTGTATTCTGTACTGGAGCGCCCCCGCGTTCGCGGCGTTCGGTACGGACCTCTACTCCTCGAACGTCGGCCCGACGTACGGTGACCCCGGCATGACCGGTGCAGCCAGTGAGGTCATCGTCGTGCTGGCGGCCCAGCTATCGGCGCTACCACAGTGGTTCGTCGGACTGGTCGCAGCAGGCGGTATCGCCGCGGCGATCGCAACGGTCGCCGGGCTGTTCATCGCCGGCTCCTCGGCGATCAGCCACGACATCTACACGAACATCATCAACCCGGACGCGACCCAGCGCCAGCAGGTCCTCGTCGGACGGCTGTCGATTATCGCGCTCGGTGTGCTGACTACGCTGGCCGCGCTCGACCCCGCGTCGTCGATCGCCGCCCTCGTCGGCTACGCGTTCGCGCTGGCCGCCTCCGTGCTGTTCCCGATGTTCTTCCTCGGCATGTGGTGGGAGAACGCCAACCGTCAGGGCGCTCTCGCCGGCATGACCACCGGACTGATCATGTGGTCCATCCCGATGATCAACGAGATCGTCCCGAATTACGTCTCCTCGCTCGAGGCACCCCTCTCGGCAGGACTGGCGCAGTGGATGCCGGCCATCGGGTCGGCGCTCATCACGCTGCCGGTCGTCTTCGTGGTCACCATCGTCGTCTCGGTGGTGACCGACGAGCCGGACATGGCGACCAAGCGGGTCGTCCGACAGTGTCACAGCCCCGAACCGATGCGTCAGCAACAGACTGCAGAAGACGTCGTGACCGACGGGGGAGAAAACCCCGCGGACGACTAACACCATGTACGAGAAAATACTCGTTCCGACGGACGGTAGCGAAACGGCCGAGAAGGCGGTCGAGCACGCGCTCGATCTCGCCGACCGGTACGGGGCCGAAGTGCACGCCCTGTACGTGCTCGATACCAACGCGATGAGTCTCAGCCTCGGCGGCGAACAGCTCGATCGAATCGAGCAAGGGAACTACGGCGAGATGGACGAGGTGCGGGAACGCGCCGATAGCGCCACCGGCTTCGTCGCTGATCGCGCGGCCGAGCAGGGGCTCGAGGTCGTCGAACACGTCTCGGCGGGCAGACCCCACTCGATGATCGCCAAATACGTCGACAAGAACGGAATCGATCTCGTCGTAATGGGATCGCACGGTCGCTCGGGCGTCAAGCGGGCGTTGCTCGGCAGCGTCACCGAACGGACGCTTCGGTCGACCAACGTTCCGATCCTCGTCATCGACTCGAGCTGAACCGACTCGCGGATCGAGACTGCGGCTTTTTTCGCGACGCTACGCTGGACAGCGGTGGCGATATCGACGGACCGAGCGTGAGAACGAGGAGATGAACGTGGGGCCTTCGGAGACCCCGTCAGTAGCAGTCGCGGACGAAACCATCGACTCGATCGCCTTCGGAACGACCCTCGAGAAATAACCGACTGACCGCTACTGATTCTCGCGCTTGCTTGCGATTTCGAAGTTCCAGACGAATCCGAAATACGCAACGATCCCGGCGAGCATGAGCATGTAGTACACCATGGTCGGTGGCCCGAGCAGGACGTTGATGGTCTCGACGAGCGTTACCCAGATGACCGCGAACGCGAGGTCGGTCAGTATCCCCCACCGTTCCTCGCGAGCGGTTCGAAGCCACTCGCCGGCTCCGGTCATCGAGTGACCTCCCTTCTGGTTTCCATCATCACGTGAACGTTTCGCAGACACTCAAAAAAGAGTATCGACGACTGTGTCGGGTTACTGGTCGTAAAATTCGTCGACTTCGGCGTCCGGGAACGCCGGCGTCGCAGCGGAAACGTACTCGAGCGTGCTGTCGCCGGTGTTCTCGAGGCCGTGTTCGGTGTTCGCCGGGATGTGGACCAGGTCGCCGGCCTCGACCGCCCGCTCGTCGTCGCCGACGGACATGATTCCCTCGCCGGTGAGAATGACGTAGACCTGTTCCGGATCGTGTTCGTGGCGGACCTGGCGCGCACCCGGCTCGACGTCGACCCAAGTGATCGTCAGATCCGTCTCCGACGCGTCCCGCTGGGAGTGCAGAATGTGGGAAACGAGTCCGTCGTCTCGGCTCAGTGCCGGCGCGTCAGATTTGTGTACTGATCGCATATCAGTAGAATACAACGACTAGCACTTATTTCCACTCCTGTATTTCCGAATCGTTATTCGTCCCAGTACTCCGTCTCGTCGTCGATGCGGTAGTAGCCCTCGAGCGACCGTTCGTCGCGGCCGCCCGGCGGCGAGCCGACGTAGACGCCGAACTTGTTCATCTCCGGGTAGACCGTGACATCCGGCTCGTTCATCGTCGACATCGCCAGATATCGGAGCGGTTCGTCGCCGTCGTTGACGACCCGATGGCCGCCACGCTCGTCGGCGGGAAAGGTGGCGTAGTCGCCGGCCGTCAGGGGCTCGAGGCCGTCTTCCGTTTTGAGTTTGCCGTCGCCCGCCAGCACGTAGATCGCCTCCTCGTTGGCCGTGTGGTAGTGGTAGGGCCACGACCGCATCCCGGACGGGAGTTCGTAGAGGCTACAGCCGAGGTCCGAGGCGTTAACGGCATTGGAGAGCTCCTTCCGCCGGAACGCCGTTTGCTCTCGATCGTACTCCTTCCAGTCGACGATCGACTCGTTGATCGTTTCCATACCATTTGTCACTCACGTCAATTACGTATAACTTCGTGTCGGCCTCGAGCGTCGTGGGTGACTCCTTCAGTAGTCGTGTGAATGGAGTAGTCGGTTCTGATGGGAATGCGTGTGACAAAGTGTCCTGCTATCGTGGTAACAGGGAATTGCCACGCCCTCCCCAACCGATTCGTTCGCGCCTCACGGCGCTCACTCATCCACAGGAAGACGCGAAGCGTCTTCCAAGCCTTCGTTCACTGCGTCTGCTCACGGGTGCGAAGCACCCGTTCGCATGGTATGCGGGACCGTCGGTCCCGCACTATTCACGAAGACCTCGCACGGCATCGATGACCGCCCTCACTCTCGTTCGGACGGTCGACAGCGCGCGCCATAGTACGCCGGATGGTCGGTCTGGCGTAATACCTTGGTTCCCATACTGAGTGAATCGTCACACTGGCCGCGATCGGGACCGGCACGCTGAAAACGAAACCCCCTAACCGCCGCCGAGAGTGGATAGCGGTATGCACGACGATAGCGAGGTTGCCGTCCTTCGGCTCGGCCACCGCCCCGGTCGGGACGAGCGGATGACGACCCACGTCGGACTGACCGCGCGGGCGCTGGGGGCCGACCGCGTCTACTTTCCCGACAACGCCGGCCAGTCGCTCGAGACGGTCGCGGACATCACCGATCGGTTCGGCGGCCCCTTCGGAGCCGAACTGACCGATTCGCCCCTTCGAATCATCCGGAACTGGGAGGGACGGGTCGTTCACCTCACGATGTACGGCGAGCGCGTTCAGGACGTGGAAGCCGATATTCGGACGGCCCACCGTTCCGAGGGAGAGCCGCTCTTGCTCGTCGTCGGCTCCGAGAAGGTCCCCTTCGACGTCTACGAGGAAGCCGACTGGAACGTCGGCGTCACCAACCAGCCTCACTCCGAAGTGGCCGGGCTGGCGGTCTTTCTCGACCGGCTCTTCGAGGGCCGGGAACTCGAGCAGGAGTGGGCCGACGCCGACCGCCGCGTGATTCCGATGGAGACGGGCAAGCGCGTCGAGTCGTCGGATCCGGACGCCGATCCGGAGCCGTAGTGTCAGTCGCGAACGGAACCGCGCGTCGGAGCTTTGGATTCCGAACTCGTCGCTCGCTCGAGTACGGATATCCGAAGGGGAATCGTGGTGAATCATCCCGACGTAGTCACGTACTATGTTGTGTCTCGATCAACGGGACGGTGATCCGCCTCTCGACCGGCAGGGCGAACGGACGCATCGCGACGGGAACCGAAATCGATACCGAACGGGGCGAGGACCGTGGTCGAGATAACGGTTCTCGCGGACAATACGGTCGCGAAGCCGATTCCAAAGGGGCTGCGCGGTGAGTGGGGCTTCGCGGCAGCCGTCGGCGATGTCCTGTTCGATACCGGCCAGTCGGCGGGCGTCGTCCACAACGCCAGGCTATTGGACGTTCCGACGACGTTCGACACCATCGTCCTGAGCCACACCCACTTCGACCACACTGCCGGCCTCGATCAGTTCCTCGATCCGATGGAGAAACCGACGGTCTACTGCCATCCGGAGCTGTGGACCGATCGATACTCGACCGGCCCTCCCGGCGGCGGCGAATTCTCGGATCCGATCCATCTCGGAATCCCGTTTTCGCGAACCGAAGTCGAGAGCGGGGCCACGCTCGTCGAACATCGGGATCCGGTCGAAGTCGCCGACGGCGTGTTCGCGCTGGGAGAAATTCCGCGAGAACACCGCGAGATGACCACGGGTAAACGACGGGAAGGCGGAGAACTCGTGGACGATACGGTCGACGATGATCAAGCGATCGCGATCCGAACGGGCGACGGGACGGCGCTCGTCCTCGGCTGTTGTCACGCCGGATTACGCAATTCGATCGAGTACGCCGAAGCCGTGACCGGTGACGACGTGCGCTACGTCATCGGCGGGACGCATCTCGTCGCGCTGGACGACGACGAGGTCCGCGAGATCGCCGACTGGCTCGCGGGCAAGCTCGAGCTCTTCGCCGGCACCCATTGCACCGGATTTCAGGCACAACGGATCCTCGCGGACCGGCTCCCCGAAGCGTTCCGATCCGTCGGCGTCGGCAGTTCGATCGAACTACCCCTGACAGCCTGACCGTCGAAACTCGGTCACGGCGAACGGTCAGCGCCCCCGATCGTCGCATCAGTTCGTTCGGAACCTACGTCGCCGCCTGATCATCGAGAAACCGCCGGCCGAATCAACCGAATCGGCCGGAGCAGTCGCCGACCCACCATTCGAGCGACCCCACCAATCCCCATCTCGCTCTCGTCGATCGCGTAGCCGTTGCCGACCCGCTCGATCGATCCCGATTCGCCGTGGATCTCGAGGAGGCGTTCGAAGTCATCCTCTAGCAGCCCGGTTCGGTTACAGAGCTCCGTCTTCGTGAGCGGGCGGTCGGCCTCGCGGAGTTCCTCGAGGAGCCAGCCGCCGACCGCAACGAACACCCACCCGAGCCAGCTACTCGCGCTTCGGAGGTGGACGACGCCCGTGACAATACAGAGCACTCCGAAGGTGAATTCGGTGAACCCCGGCCGCGGATCGGTATCGGTCCCGTCGGACACCGCGTCGGCGATCACCGGACCGACGACCATCGCGGAGACGAGCGTGGCGATTTCGACCCGCTCGAGTCCGAACTGCGAGAGGACGACGACGAGGAGCACGACCGCGACGATGCCGCTCGCGTCGATCGAGTTCCGAAGCCGCCCGACGATCCGCTGGACCATTTGTCGGTTATTTCACTCGATCTACACTAAATGTACCGGTCACCCGTCTCGATCGAGTCGTGACAAGCTATCCCACTGCCGGCTGGCGGAAGCTTTTACATGTGGCCTTCGGTATCACGATCCATGGATCTGGACGCGGTCGACGAATCCGCACTGGAGGGCAACGTCGCAAAACTGTTCGACCAGACCGCCGCACAACACGGAGATGCACAGGCTATGGAACACCACGGCCGCCGCTGGACCCACGAGGAGGTCCGCGACTGGACCGCCGAACTCGCCGGCGGACTCCACGATATCGGTCTCGAGCCCGGCGACCGACTGCTGCTCTTCTTGCCGAACTGTCCGCAGTACCTCGTCGCCTCGCTCGGCGCGTTCAAAGCCGGCGTCGAGATTTCGCCGGTCAACCCGCAGTACAAGCGCCGCGAAGTGGCCTACCAGATGGAGGACACGGACGCGAGCGCAATCGTCACCCATCCGGCGCTGCGGGAGGTCGTCGATCAAGCGATCGAGGACGCCGGAATGGAACCCGAAATCATCACCATTCGGAGCGAGGACTGGCCGCGGGACGACGCGGACCACGCATTCGAGGAACTGCGCGGCGAGCCGACGCTGGTCGACCGCGCGGACGACGACGTCGCCCTGTTGCCCTACACCTCCGGGACGACCGGCGACCCGAAAGGCGTCCAGCTCACCCACGAGAACACCCGGGCTCAGCTCATGTGGCCCCTGACCGCCTCGAACGTCGACGTCGAGCCCGAGGACGTCCGCAGCCTCACGTGGCTCCCTCTCTACCACATTACCGGCTTCACCCACACGGCGCTCCAGCCGCTGGTCGGCGGCGGCCGCCTCTACTTCCGCAGCGCCCTCGAGTGGGACGCCCGGGAGTGCATGCAACTCATCGAGGACGAGGGGATCACCCACTTCGTCGGCGTGACGACGATGTACGCCGACATGGTCGAGTCCGAGGAGTTCGGCGAGTACGATCTCGGCAGTCTCGAGTCGGCCTCCGAAGGCGGCGCGAAGCTCTCTACGGCAGTGCAAGAACGATTCGAGGAGACCGCAGGCGTCGACATTTCGGAGGGATACGGCCTCACCGAGACCCACGGCGCGACCCACACCCAGAGCGGCTCGACGTTCGGCCTGAAACACGGCACGATCGGACAGCCGCTCCGAATGACCGACTGCAAGATCGTCGACGAGACCGGTGACGAGGTCGCGCCCGGCGAGAAAGGCGAACTCGTCGTCCGCGGCCCACAGGTGATGACGGGATATCTCAACTTGCCCGAGGCCACCGAGCGGGCCTTCACCGAGCACGGCTACTTCCGCACCGGCGATATCGCCCGCCGCGACGGGAACAACTACTACGAGATCGTCGACCGGAAGAAGCACATGATCAACACCGCCGGCTACAACGTCTATCCCAGCGAACTCGAGAACCTCCTCCTCGAGCACGAGGCCGTCACGGACGCGGCCGTCGTCGGGATCCCGGACGAACGACGCAACGAGGTGCCAAAGGCGTTCATCGTCCCCGCCTCGGGCGTCGAGCCCGGCAGCGACGTGACCGCCGAGGAGCTCACGGAGTTCTGTCTCGAGGAAGTGGCCAGCTACAAACACCCCCGCGAGATCGAGTTCATCGACGACCTCCCGCGGACGACGAGCGGGAAGATTCAGAAATACAAACTCGAGGACGGCGAGGAGTAACGCATCGTCGTGTGGAGCCTGCAGCGCTGGGCACTCGCTGTGCTAGGCGCTCGCTGTCCACTCACGTCGTCTCGTAGTACCGGACACCGTCTCTCGTCTCTGACGATACCTGATCCCGATTTTCGAGCGTGCCGAGCGCTCCGATCGTGTCGAGTACCGGAGCCATATGCCGAACGTTGCCGACGCGCTCTTTGGCGATCTCCAGCGCCGTGGCGGGTTCGATCGCCGCGGTCGCCGCTTGCGTCTCCTCGAGGAGCGCGTCGAGTCGATCGCGCGTCGTGCCGACAGTCCGATGGGGGTCCTCGAATGTCGGGCCGTGGCCGGGGAAGACGTGAGTGGCAGTCGTTTCGGTCAGCCGATCCATCGCCTCGTAGTAGGCGTCGACGGCCTCGTCGGCACCCCGATCGAGCCCGACCTGGAAGGCCCCGGCGCGGAACGGCTCGATCAGCGCGTCGCCCGAAAAGAGGACCGTCGTCCCCGCGATCGTCGTCTCGAAACACAGGTGATCGACCGCGTGGCCCGGCGTGTCGAACGATTCGAACGTCCGATCACCGACGGTGAACGTCGAATCGGGTTCGATGGCACGGGCGGTTTCCGGGTCGACCATCTGCCTATCTCGACGGAACGACTCCACTTCCTCGTCGACGATCTCCGCGAGAGCATCACCGCGATAGCCCGCCGCGATCGACGCGTCCCGGAAGTCGGCGCGGGTCGCCTCAAGACCGCGATCGAGTCTGGACAGCGCGGTTTGGGGGACGTGAACCGTCGCGTCGGCCGCTCTGAGAACCGGTAGCTGTCCGATGTGGTCGCTGTGAACGTGGGTCACGAGTACGTGATCGATATCGGACGGCTCGTAGCCGGCGGCCTCGAGTCCCTCGCGTAGTTCCGATTCGCCCGCGTCGTCCGGCGCGCCCGCGTCGATCAGAATCGGTTCCGGTCCCTCGAGGAGGTAGGCGGCGACGTGGTTCGGTGGCCAGGGAACGTCGAACTCGAGGCGATGGATCAGCGAGAGAGCGTCGTCGGCTCGAATGGAACTGCAAGAAGCATCGGTAGTCATTATCTCGAGAAGTGCGATCCAGCTTCATAAACGTCGCGCCCGAACGCGCTGACGGTCCGCGCCCGACGCAGTGCTGTTTCGGAAATCGATCGAGCGGTGAGCGATGGCTCTCGAGAGACCGGCGGCCCACCGGACACGGCTACCGGAGGTGTTTTGTAGCGAGAACAGCGAGAGGATACTAGACGGCACGGTCAGACAGTTACCTTTCAGCGCACGTGGTTTCCACGTGCGTTCACCTGATCTGACCTACCCCGTCTCTCAATCACCCACGAGCGGCTGCTATTCCGCTCTCCGAACCGGAGAGAACTACTATCGGATACGCATAGCACTGCCCACCGTCTGCCGGTTTGTCGGTTCGAAGTGGAGCGTTGTGCCGTGGAGTCAACTCCATCTCAGTCACATCGACATCGGAACGCCTGCCACCGCGGGCGGGGGCACTTGACAAGCTTTAATGGCTTCATGCCGTTACATGGAGGTAATGGCTTTTGAGGACCTGCTCGAGGATCCGGTAATCCAGAAATATTTGCACGAGCTGGTCGGTCCCAAGGGGATGCCCGTCGCGGCGGCACCGCCGGACGGCGAAGTGACCGACGAGGAGCTCGCGGAAGAACTGGATCTCGAGTTGAACGACGTGCGGCGCGCGCTGTTCATTTTGTACGAGAACGATCTCGCCACGTATCGGCGACTGCGCGACGAGGACTCGGGGTGGCTGACCTACCTCTGGACGTTCGAGTACGACAACATTCCGGAGAACCTCGAGGAGGAGATGTACCGACTCCACGAGGCGCTCGACGACCGCCGAGAGTACGAGCGCAACCACGAGTTCTACCTCTGCGAGATCTGTTCCATCCGGTTCGAGTTCGGCGAAGCGATGGACTTCGGCTTCGAGTGTCCGGAGTGTGGCTCGCCGCTGGAATCGATGGATAACGACCGCCTGGTCGACTCGATGGACGACCGCCTCGCGTCGCTCGAGGACGAACTCAACCTGGACGCCTAATGGTCGTACTCGCAACCAAACTGTACGTCGAAGGCGACGCCCGCGAGCGCTCGCTGGATTCGCTGCGATCGCAGGTCACCAACGAAATCGGCGAACTCGACGTCGAATTCGAGATCGGAATTCGCCACGACGATTTCCCCTCCGTGACGATCGAGGGTGACGACGCCACCGTCGCGCGCAACGTCCTCCGCGAGGCGTTCGGCGAGATCGTCCCCGACCTCGAGGCCGGCGAAACGTACGTCGGAACCCTCGAATCCTGGGACGACGACGGGTTCGTCCTCGATGCTGGACAGGGCGACGGCGTCCGAATCCCGACCGACGAACTCGGGCTCGGCCCGGGGTCGGCGACGCAGATCCGCGAGCGGTACGGGCTCGTTCAGCATCTGCCGTTGCAGTTCGTGTACGGCGGCGATGCGGATGGCGACGATGACACCGCTCCGTCCCGGCTCGCCGACGCCGAACAGGATCGGCTCTACGAGTGGACCCGCGGCGACGGCAGGCTCAACGTCAACAGCGCGACGCGAGCCGAGGTTCGGGCCACGCTCAACCGCGCTGGCCACGCGCAGGACTACGTCACCGTCGAACGACTCGGGCTGCTCGAGCAGAGCGTCATCTGTACCGAAAATACCGACCCGCCGGGTCTCCTCGCGAGCGTCGGCGAGTACCTCCCGGCCGAACTCCGCTGTGTCGTTCCCTAGCATGAACCGACGGCTCGTTTTCGCGACGATCGCGGTCGTGTTGCTGACGACGGGAGCCGGCTGCTCGGGATTCTTCGGCGGAATATCGGACGAGGAGCTCGACCGCGAGCAGGAGTACGGCGACCTGCGTGACACCGAAACCGACGCCGACGTTACCATCGCGCTCGAGGACGGAAACCTGCTCGGGGGCGGCGAGTTCCGGGCCGTCTACGACCTCAGCGGGACCGACGAACTGGAGCTGTACCAGTCGACCCTCTTTAGCGACGAACCGCTGAATATCCACAGCGTTCGCTACTGGTATCCCAACGGCACCGAACTCACGGGCTCGGAACTCGAGATCGAACAGGGCGGATCGATGACTACCGTCCAGGTTCCCGACGGGAACGGCACGCTCGCGTTCTCCGGCGAGGCCGGGCGCAAGACGTTCCAGCAGCCGGCCTACGTCGGGGGCTCCTACGAGGTGCTGGTCCCCGAGGGTCATCGGACGTCGAATTTCCTGTTCGGCGACGTTTCGCCCAACGGGTACGAGCGCACGGTCGCCGACGATCGGGAGCAACTCTACTGGGAGGAGGTCGACGAGGACAGCACGATCTCGCTTCGATACTACCTCGCGCGTGACATCCCGCTGTTCCTCGGTCTCATCGGAGCGGTCGTCCTCATCGGCGGCATCGGGATCGGCTACTACTACCGACAGGTCAAGCGACTCCGGGAGGAACGAGAGGAATTCGGCGTCGACGTCGACGACGATTCTGACGGCGGGCCGCCGGGGCTCCTGTAGTCAGTTCGACATCGCGTTTCCGGCAGATTCAGTGTTTGCTTCGATCCGGTCGGAACGGCCGCTCAGCCGTGTATGGTTCGTTCGTCGAGCCAGATGACGTTCGAGCCGTCGATCTCGAGTCGACCTTTGACGTGGGTCGTGTTCGCGTGTGGCGGCTCGAGTGCAGTTGTTCGGACGGTTCTGGTCGCATCGACGTGGTCGACGAGCCAGCTGTAGTAGCGCCCCGTCTCGTCGGTGGCGTCGAAGACGAGCAGTTTCGGCTCGTCGACCCGGGTCGCCGTTCGAAACGTCGATCCGAACACCCGGGGGAGGTCGACCACTCTGACCCGTTCGCCGGCGACGGTGATCGTCCCCGCGTTCCACGGATCGGCCGCGTCGGCGAGTGACTCGTCGTCAGCGACGCCCAGCACGGAGGCCACGGACTCGGCCCTGACGCAGTATCGCCGCTCCTCGAGATCGAACGTCAGGACGGTCACGCGTTCGTCGTCGGTGCCGGTTTCGTCGTTCGAAGCCGATGCCATTTCGTCTGAAGACTTCCCGTTCGGAAAATAAGCCTTCCGGTGCGCTACGTGAGTGGATGCGTCCGGATACCTATCAGAATAGTAGACATACGTGATTGAGTCAACGTTTTAGTGATGGGCTCTGATACACGAACAAGACCATGGCCCCGGACCTCTCCGAGAAGTTCCTCGGAATCGATATCGACGACGCCGATCGCACCCGCGATTCGGACGGCGGGGACGACGAGCAAGAAGAACTCCGCCAGTTCGTCTTCGTCGGCGTCGGTGAACACCGACTCGCGCTGCCGGTCGACGCGGTCAGAACGATCACCGAACCACCGGCGGAACTGACCCGCGTCCCACGCGCACCGCCCGCGATCGAGGGGTTGATGGACCTCAGGGGGGAGATCACGGCCGTCATCGATCCGCGGGTTCACTTCCCGGTTTCCGACTCCCGCTCGGGCCGCGAACGACTGCTCGTGCTCGATCGCTCGAGCGACCGACAGTCGGCAGCGATCCGCGTCGACGAGGTGATCGGCGTCGAGACCGTCCCCGAAAGCGACGTGATCGACGCGGACACCGTCGATGCCAGTGAGCTGTCGGGCGACGCCCTCGACCATCCCCTGGTCCTCGCACTCGTTACGCAAGAACGGAACCCGGAACCGGAGCCGCGCGTCGGACGCGTAACCGCGGATGAATCGGCCGAGGACGGTGTCGAGACACCCGGGGCCGGAACGACAGTCGGCGCTGGCGGTTCCGCGGCGCTGTCGTCGGCGCGTCGCACGAGCGGCGGCGTCGGCGAGCCGATCGGAGAGACGTTCGAGATCGAATCGGACGAGGATACCGGCGACGACATCGATGAGAACGAGCTGGACGATTCGACGCAGGAGATCATCGTCGAAGCGACCGCCCTCGTCGATATCGACCGGCTGCTGTTGGCGTCGGGAAACCGGTAAAACTGCTGCGAACCGGCGATTTTCGATCTTCTGCTCTGAGTGGGGTCTCCGGGGCAGATTCGACACTTATCATGACTGATAATCGAGAGACAGCATTTATGGTAGTTGTATCTCTACGGACGTTTGGTGTACTACTGAATGTCGACAGGGGTGCTCATCGTGGACGACTCTCATTTTATGCGGAACCTACTGCGGCAGATCTTGGAACAAGATTACCGCATTCTCGGAGAAGCGTCCAACGGAGCAGAAGCCGTCAAACTGTACAAAGAACACGACCCCGACATCGTCATGATGGATATCGTGATGCCGAAATGCAACGGCATCAAGGCGACCGCGGCGATCAAGAAAATCGATCCGGACGCCCGCGTCATCATGTGTACGAGCGTTGGACAGCGTGAGAAAATGAAACTCGCCGTAAAAGCTGGTGCGGACGGCTACGTGACAAAACCGTTCGAAGAGCCCAGCGTTAGAAAGGCCCTCTCAGACGTCGTCGCGGCATGACGCGAGTACTCGTTGTCGACGACTCGAGGTTCATGCGGACAGTCATCGGCAACGCGCTCGGCGAGGCCGGCTACGAGGTCGAAACGGCGGCGAACGGCGCAGACGGTGTCGAACTCGCCTCGACCTTCGATCCGGACGTCGTCACGATGGACGTCGAAATGCCCGAGATGGGCGGCATCGACGCCGTCGAGCGGATCATGGCGACGAATCCGACCATGATCCTCATGCTCAGCGTTCACACTGAACGCGGCACGGAGGCCACGCTCGACGCCCTCGAGCGCGGTGCCGTCGATTTCCTTCACAAGCCCGACGGCTCCGACTCGCGCAATATCGCCCACCTCACGGACGAGGTCGTCGCGAAAGTCGATGACTTCGCCGAGGCGAACGTCTCGTCGGTCGCGCTCGCTCGCGCCACCGCGGCAGCTCACTCGACCCGATCGAGACGCGCCAGCGGGCCGGGACACAACACCGTGACCGGAAACGCGGTCGCGGGCGGCGGATCCGACGCACAGTTTCGTCACGACAGCGGGACGACCGGTCCCGACGCCACTCCTGGTATCGAGACTGGGGCCGCGACCGACGAAGCGGCCGAACCGATCGCCGTCGACGGCGAACGAGCGGAGGCACCGACTATCGTCCTCGGCGCGTCGACCGGCGGCCCGAAGATCGTCGAACGGCTGTTCGAACGGCTGCCGGCCGCCCTCGAGGCGAAGGTGCTGGTCGTCCAGCACATGCCGCCCGAGTTTACGACCCGGTTCGCCGAACGACTCGACGCTCGGAGCGCGTACGACGTCACCGAAGCCGCGGATCGCGATCGGCTCGCGGCCGGCGAGGCCGCGGTCGCACCGGGAAACGCCCACCTCGAGGTTGCGAGCAACGTCGGCGGCCGCCTCCGCCTGCAACTCGATGACGGCGAACGGGTCCACGGTGTGCGGCCGGCGATCGACGTGACGATGGAAAGCGCAGCCGAGCGGATCTCCGACGCGCTCTGTGGCGTCGTTCTGACCGGGATGGGCCGCGACGGCGCGGCCGGGATCAAGGCAGTCAAGGCCGCGGGCGGTCGGACGATCGCCCAGGACGAGGCGACGAGCCCCGTCTTTGGCATCCCTTGTCGGGCGATCGAAACGGGCTGTGTCGACGCGGTCGTACCCGCTCACGGCATCGCCGACGCGATCGTCGACGCGTTCACGACGGACGGTGAGACCGATGACTGATTATCTGACAGACTTCGTTCAGGAGAGCGAAGAACGAATTACGGAACTGAACAACGCCTTGCTCACCCTCGAGCGGGATCCCGACGACGAGGAGGCGATGGAGAACATCTTCCGAATCGCCCACACCCTCAAAGGGAACTGCGGGGCGATGGGGCTGGATTCGGCCAGCGACCTCGCCCACGCGATCGAGGATCTGCTCGACGCCGTTCGTGGGGACGAGATCGACGTGACGCCGGAGCTGATGGACGTCGTCTTCGACGGCGTCGACGAGCTCGAGACGATGGTCGACGAAGTCGCCGCGACCGGCGAGATCGAGACGGATCCGTCAGCGACGATCGAGGCGCTTCGAACGCACCTCGAGGACGCCGAGAACGAGGCGGCAGCCGGACTCGTCGCGCCCGCGGCGGACGAGATCGACGACGTGTGCTCGCGGTTCGAGCCGCCGGCCGACGACGGTCACGACGTCTATCTCGCACGGCTCGCGATCGCCGAGCGGGAGGGCGTCAACAACGGCGAACTGGTCGTCGACGCGTTGATCGATGCGTTCGATCTGATCGGGACCGATCCGCCGCGCGAGACGATCGAGGCCGCGGCGTACGGCGACCGCTTCGACGCCGTCTTCGCCACCGCGGTCGGCGAGAGCGCGATCTCCTCCGGTCTCGAGCCGGTCGAAGAGGTCGCGGACTTCGAACTCGTCAACGTCTCCGATCGGTTCGAGACGGCCGACGAGACGGCGCCGACGGCGGACCGGCTCGCGGACGCAGCCGAACGGGCCGACGATATTTCGCCCGAGGAAGCCCAAGACCTCGAGGTCGATGACCTCCTCGACGAGTTCACCGAGTTCGACGACTTGGACGAGATGGTCGAGGATGTCGGGGACGACGAACTCGAGGTCTTCGAGAACATGGGCGAGGCCGGCTCGTTTGACGACCTGTTGGACGAGGACGATCTCGACGACGAGCCGGGAGAACCGCCCGAAACGCCCCTCGACGAGGCTGACGACGCGGCGACTCCCGACTCGGGGTCGGCGACCGACGACGGTCCCGGTGCGACCGAGACGGACTCGGCGTCCGAAGACGACGTCGACGACGCCAGCGCAGTCTTCGACGAACTCAAAGACGAAGTCGAAATGGTCGGCTTCGACGAGTTGCAGGACGAACTCGCGGAACTCGAGTTCGACGAGTTCGACGACGAGGACGAGGTCGATATGGACGAGCTTCTCGGCGAGGACGTCGACGACGACGCGTTCCTCGACGGCGAGGAGCCGTCCGAGAGCGCGGTCGACGACATACTGGTCGATGCGGAGTCGAACGAGGACCTCGCTGCTGACGCGGCCGATGACGAGGGCGAGACCGATGCACCCGATGTCGACACGACGGCGGCCGACGGCGTGGACGATGACTCGGTGGCGGACGATAGCGGCCTCGAGCCGGCGACCGAGCCGGACGAGGAAGCGATCGTCGACGACGATGACGTAGTCGCTGCCGAAACGGATGATGACGTGACTGCTGCCGAAACGGACGATGACGTAGTCGCTGCCGAAACGGACGATGACGTAGTCGCTGCCGAAACGGACGATGACGTGGTCGCTGCCGATGACGTGGCTGGCGGACCGGACGACGAAATCGAGACCGGGCCCGCACCTGATCCGGTCGACGAGCCCGAACCGACGGACTCGAAACCCGACGTTTCCAGCGACGACCCGGTCGATACAACCACGGCCGAGGACGACACAACGGCCGATGAGGCTCCCGTGGAGGACGTCGCCGCGGCTGACTCGACTCCCGACGACGCCGTCACGGACGAGCAAATCGTCGACGAACCAGTTGCGGACGACACGGTCAGCGACGATACCGATGAAACCGACGCCGACGAAGTCGACGGCGATGCAGTCGACGACGGTACTGGCGCGGCCGACACCGCTGACGCCGAACCGATCGGCGACGCTGACGAGTCCCCGGCAGCCACCGATGCAACCGAAACCGAATCGACCGACGACGCTACCGTCGAAAGCGACGATCTCGCCCTCGAGACTGACGATACCGGGTTCGAAACAGGCGACGGTGCCGAGAGCGACGATGGCCTCGAGTCCGCAGCAGACGTTGGCGAGGAAGACACCGCTACCGACGATGACGCTGTAACCGGCGGTTCCTTCGGTGCTGACGTCGAAGCGGAGTTCGAGCCGACGGCGGCCTTCGGTGACGACCTCGAAGAGACGACGGACGACTCGGACCCGTTCGATGACGAGGATGAGGGCACGTTCGACGACGATTCGTTCGACGACGACGCGGCCGAGTCGGATGAGTCCGACGCGGACGACGACTTCGAAAGCGAGTTCGAGGACGATCTGTCCGAGGATCTCGACGACGAGGCGTTCGCCGGAACCGACGAGTTCGACACCGGCGGGGTCGACTTCGACTCGTCCGCCGCGTCTGGGGAGAACGACGACTCGAGCGGTCCGCCGGCGGCATCGTTCGGCGACGATACGACCGATTCGGACGCCGACGCGGACGATGAATCGGCCGTCCGGATCATCGACGAGCCCGAATTCGAGCGTCCGGAGATCGACGTCCCCGAGTCGAGCGATCGACCCGATGCCGACGCCGAAACCGACGAAATCCAATCGGTCAGGGTCGACGTCGAACAGATCGACTCGCTGCTCACGCTCGTCGAGGGACTGGTGACGAGCCGCGTCCGACTCCGGCACGCGGCCGAGGCCGACGACGACGGCGACGCCGCCCTCGAGACGGAACTCGACGCGCTGTCGGACCTGACGACCGATCTGCAGGAGACGGTGATGGACATCCGTCTGGTGCCCCTCGAGACGGT
Source organism: Natrinema sp. DC36 (assembly GCF_020405225.1). Classification (NCBI taxonomy): domain Archaea; kingdom Methanobacteriati; phylum Methanobacteriota; class Halobacteria; order Halobacteriales; family Natrialbaceae; genus Natrinema; species Natrinema sp. DC36. The sequence continues at coordinate 295,319 of NZ_CP084472.1, read as the reverse complement.
GACGAACCGCCTGCCGCGGGTCGTTCGCGATATCGCCCGCGATCAGGACAAGGAAGTCGAATTCGAGATGACCGGCGAGGACGTCGAACTCGACCGGAGTATCCTCGATCGGATCGGCGATCCGCTGATCCACCTGGTCCGCAACGCCGTCGACCACGGAATCGAGCCGCCGAAAGATCGAGAGGAAGCCGGGAAACCTCGCGAGGGCGCCGTCGAGGTGCACGCCGATCGCGCGCGCGATCGCGTGACGATCACGGTCGAAGACGACGGTGCCGGACTCGATCCCGACCGGCTTCGATCGGAAGCCGTCGCGGCCGACGTCCTCGACGAGGAGGAGGCGGCGGCGATGTCCGACGACGAGACCTACGACCTCATCTTCCATCCCGGCCTCTCGACGGTCGACGAGGTGACCGACGTCAGCGGTCGCGGCGTCGGAATGGACGTCGTCAAGCGGACGGTCGAAGATCTGGACGGCACGGTCGCCATCGACAGCGAGGAGGGCGAGGGGACGACCGTCACGATGCGGCTCCCCGTGACGGTCGCCATCGACGAGATCCTGTTCGTCGAAAGCGGCGGCGAAGAGTTCGGCGTCCCGACCAAAGCCGTCCAGGACATCGAGTCCGCCGGGGCGATCGAGACGGTGGACGGCGAATCCGTCCTCCCCGGCGACGGGAGCGACTATCCCGTCGTCTCGCTGGCCGACGCTCTCGAGACGCCAACCCCCGGCGCGAACGGCGACGGGATGGTCATCCGGATCCGCGGCGAGGTCCGCGACGTTGCGTTGCACTGCGATCACGTTCGCGGCCAGCAGGAGGTCGTCGTCAAGCCCTTCGAGGGCTTCATGAGCGGCATGCCGGGAATAAGCGGTGCGACGGTTCGGGGGCGGGGGGAGGTAGTCAACATCCTTGACGTGACGACACTATGAACGAACACCCAACCCTACGGAGGAATCCATGACGATGATGGTCGATATTCGAAAGTTGAGCTTCATAAACGAGATGGCGAAGGTCGGGACGAACGGCGTCGCCGACAACATGAGTAAACTGACCGGCGAAGACGCCCAGATGGAGGTGACCAAGACGAACTTCATCGACGTCGACGACATCGGGTCCCAGCTCGACGGCGGGAAGCGGGTCGGCGTGCGCGTCCGGCTGCTGGACCCCCCACACGGACACATCCTCATTCTCTTCCCAGAGGCGAGCGCGAAGAAGATCACGGCGATCATGCTTCGCGACGTCGTCGATGACATGGGAGATGTCTCCGGAAAGATGGCTCGCAGCGCCGTCGAGGAGATGGGGAACATGATGGCCAGCGGCTTCATCGACGGCTGGGCCGACGTGCTCGGGCGCGCGATCGATATCGCCGCCCCCCAGCTCGTCTACGCGCCGACCGGTGACATCGTCACCCGGACGGCCGGGCTCGGTGGCGACGACCTCGCGCTGTTCTTCGATTCGGACCTGTCGGTCCCCAGCTACCAGATCGAAGCCGAGATCTACGCATTCCCCGATCTCGAAGAGTTCGTGGAAATGGTCAACGGCATCGAAGTCCAACCCGCATGAAACTCGACGTCAACGCGCTCGGCACGTTTTACCGAATGGCTCGAGAGGGGGCCGGCCTCGCGGCGGGTCGACTGACGCACATGCTCGGCGTCGAGACGCAGTTGGGCGTGACGAAACTCAACTTCATGCGGGGCCAGGAGATCCGGCGCGATTTCGAGGACTCGACCGAGAAGGTCGGCGTCCGGGTCAAGCTGACCGGCGCGATCGAAGGCTACTCGGTCGTCGTCTTCGAGCGCGAGAACGCGTTCCGTATCGTCGAAACGCTGCTCGCGGAAGCGGATCCCGACGCGGACGTCAACACCGATGTCGGCGAGATTACCGAGTTCGACGAGATGACCGAAAGCGCCGCGACCGAGGTCGGCCACATCATCAACAGCGGTTTCATCGACGGCTGGGCCGACGTGCTCGAGGCGGTTATCGACGTCTCGACGCCGGAGTTCGTCGAGGGCCAATCCGCCGAGCCGTTCTTCGGTGACATCGACGAGGCCCCGGCTGACGACGACCTCGCCTTGCTCTTCCAGAGTCGAATCGAGACCGTCGGCACCGAGGTCGGATTCAGTCACTACCTCTTCCCGAAACGCGAGTCGATGGCGACGCTCCTCGAGCGACTGCGAACCAGCGAGGGCATCGAGTACGACAAACTCGACGGCTTCGATCGGATGGCCGAGCGGGGTGCCGAGGAGGTCGCCAAGACGGCGACCACGCTGACGGGGATCGACACCAGCGTCGAGATCCGTCGGCTCAACTTCGTCTCGCTCGAGGCGATTCCGGAACAGGTAGCGAACGAGAAACTCGTCGGCGTCGCATTCGAGTTCGACGGGATGCCAAGCGGCTATCTCCTCTTCCTGTTCGACGAGCAGTCGGCCCACGAGATCGTCGATGCGATGGTGCCGATGGAAATCGAGGAAGACGGCTTCGGCGAGATGGGGACCAGCGCAATCAAAGAACTGGGCAACATCATGGCCAGCGGTTTTCTCGACGGCTGGGCGAACGTCCTGGATACGACGATCGATCACTCGCCGCCGGAGTTCATCCACGACATCGGAGCGGCGGCCGTCGACCCGGTGATCATCCAGCTCGGCGAGAATCAGGACTTCGCGTTCGTCTTCGACACCGTCGTCATGGCCGACGGCCGAGAATTCGACTGCGAAGTGTACGCGATCCCCGACGAATCGGACCTCGAGCGGGCGCTGAACAATCTCGACGTCGATCGGATCGAGGACGCCCCGACGACGGCGGAGTTTCAGGAAGTCGATAACGCATGAAAACGTACGGCACCGAACCGGGCGCACCGACACCGGTCCAGGTCGGCATCTCGGAACTGGTCGTCAGTGACGGCGACGACACGCTCAAATCCTACGGGCTGGGTTCGTGCCTGGCCATCGCGCTGTACGATCCCGGCTCGGAAATCGGCGGGATGGCACACGTCATGTTGCCCGACGGCGACACCGCCGATAACAGCGACCGCAAACCCGGGAAGTACGCCGATACGGCGATCCGCGCACTGCTGCGCCGGATGGTCGAGCAGGGTGCCAACTACACCACTGTTGAGGCGAAAATCGCCGGCGGCAGCGATATGTTCGAATTCGAGAGTTTCGGGGAGGGTGTCGGGCAGCGAAACATCGCCGCCGCGAAGAGCGAACTCGAGAAGCTCGGCGTCCCGCTCGAGGCGGAAGACGTCGGCGGCGAATACGGCCGTACCGTCGAGTTTACGCCGGGAACGGGAGTGCTCACCGTCAAGACCTCGGACGGCGACAACGGAGTGACAGAGCTGTGATCGGCGACGGCGGTGGGGAGACGGATACGGATACGACCGCCAACGGCGCTGCCGGCACCGGTTCCGACGCTGACGATGGGGAAGCAGTCGACGGTGACGATGCGTTTACCACCCTTCTCGAATTCGTCGAGGACGAGCTGGCGTTCGCGACGAGCCACTACAACGACAGCTATCTCGACCGACGCGTTTCCTCGCGGATGCGCCGCACCCAGAACGATAGCTACGCGACGTACTTCGAAACGCTTCGCTCCGATCCGGACGAACAGGACGCGCTCCTCGAGGCGCTGAGTATCAACGTCACGGGGTTCTTTCGCAACCCCGACGTCTGGGCCGGCATTCGGACGATCCTCCGGCGGCTCTCCGAGACCGAGAACACGGTCCGGGTCTGGAGCGCCGCGTGTGCCGACGGACGGGAGCCGTACTCGGTGTCGATGCTCGCCCACGACGACCCCGAAATCGACGAGTCGGCCGTCTCCGTCCTCGGGACCGACATCAGTTCCCCGGCGCTCGAGACGGCACGAAACGGCGTCTACGAGGAATCGCGGACCATCGATCTGGACGAGCAACTTTCCTTTCTCGACGACTATCACCGCTACGTCGACGTCGACGGTCGGACCTACCGGATCGGCGACGCCGTGAAACGATCGGTCCGCTTCCAGCGCCACGATCTGATCAACGACGAGCCGAAGTCGGGATTCGACCTCGTCATCTGTCGCAACCTGTTCATCTACATCGACAACGCGTACAAGGAGCCGATGCTCGAGACGATCGCGCGGTCGCTACGACGGGACGGCTACCTCGTCATCGGCAAGGCCGAAACGATCCCGCCGACACTCAAGTCGGCGTTCGACGTCCGCGAGGCGCGCCTGCGGATTTACCAGCGAGAGGGCGACGGTTCGGACGCTAGCCGACCTGACCGGCGTCCGAACTCGAGTTCCGAATCCTAATTCGTCGGTTACCGACGTCCGTAACAGGAGGTTGCGATTTCAGGTTCCGACCGCGATCGAGACGATGCGGGTTCGCGTGTTGGAAAATACCCAATCGTTACATGATGGTCCGCCGAATACGTCCGACGAATGCCTTCGCTCGACCTCGATGCGTTCGTCGCCCGCACCGCGGCGCTGGTTGATTCCTCGCCGCCCACTACCCTGCGGGAGACTCGAACGTGGCTCGTCGAGCCCTTCCTCGAGACGCTCGGCTGGGCCGTCCGCGCCGAGTCGTGCGTGACCGATCGGGTCGTCGACGACGTCCGTCTCGAGTACGTGCCGACCATTGACTCGGTGCCGGGCCTGTTCCTCGCCGCCGAATCCGCGACTGACTCGCTCGAGGAGTCGCGAGCGAACGCCCTCCGCCGGGCGATGGCGTGGACGAGCGTCGACCGCGCGATCTACACGAACGGCCGCCAGTACCTCCTGTTGGCCGGAACGACGGACGTCGAATACCACGCGCTCGAGCGCGCCGCACTCCCCGCGAACGAATCTGTGGTCGCCGACTATTCGCGGGCGGCGGTCGGACAGCGACTCGGGCGACACACTCGGGGCCACGTCGCCAGACGGCTCGCGGTCGAACGGCCGAGGCTCGTCGAGTCGATCGCCGAGGGACTCGCGGACGACACCGCGCAGGGTGAGCTCTACGCCGACGAATTTGAAGCCGCGGCCGACAGGTTCCTCGATCAGCTCGTCGTCGCGTTCACCGAGGACGGAAGAGCGTCACCGGACGACGCCACGGACGTCTCGATCCGGTTCAGCGAGTCGACGATCAGCGAGGACGAGTCGCCGAGTGAGCGGGCCATCGACACGGACTCGAGCGCGGATACCGATCTCGAGAGCGAGACGGATAGTCCGGATACGACCGGCAGCACCGACCGGCCGGGAGCCCCCGCTCGAGACGGGGACTCGACCCGGACGACGGCCGATACGGAGACGGACGACGACAAAAACCGGGAACGAGAGGGCGACGAGGACGGCGAATACGTCGTGCGATTCTTCAACGATCGGGGTTCGATCGGTGCGATCGGACACTCGACGTCTGCAGGGGCACTCGTGGAAGCCGCCGACTACCTCCTCGAGCGCGGACTCGCCGGCGTTGACGTTCCCTGGTCTCCGGATGAGGGCGATCGGACACTTCTTAACGCTGATCCGACCTGTGCCGACGGCTCACCCATGGAGGCCCCGGAACGGCTCTCGAACGGCCTCGTTCTCGAAACGGCCGGCGACGTCGACGAGCGCGCCGCCCGTGTCGAGGTGCTGGCCGCTCGAGCGGGACTGCGAGCGATGCTCACCGGGGACTGGGAGACGGAATGACGAGAGTCAGCAATCAGTACGTGAGATCGACGTCGACGATGGTGACGACGACTCGTCCGGAACTACTGGGGCCCCCGAAGTCACAGGTGCCGGTGTCCCCTCCTGACCGCTCCCATCCTTCGCTCTCGAGCATCGAATTCCAGGCGTCCTCGTACGCGGAGTCGACTACCGTTATGGAAACGTTGTCCTCACCGGGGTAGACTCTGCTACTCCGGTCTTCGACGGACATCGTGAGTCCGAGTCCGCCGCTGCTCTGTATCGATCGATCGTCCGCCGAAATCGTTACGAGCGAGAGAAGTGCGACGTCGTCGCCACACCGAAGCTGTGGACGTTTGAGGACGGTGCTCCACGATTCCGATTCGTCGCCTCGAACGAGACCGCTGCCTTCGTACGCGATACGATTTCCGTCCGTTGTATACGCAAATTCGCCGAGATCAGCGGTCGTTCCGTCTCCGTAGCCGACGAACTCACCACTGTCGGTCCCAATTGGATCCCTGCCACTGATCGAGATGTTTAGCTTCGTCCCGGAATCACCGGTCGAGACCGTTCCTTCCCGAAGTGAGAGTTCACCGTAGCGCTGTTCGATCCCGTCGTACCGGACGACATCGTTAAAGTTCACCGCGAGCGCGTCCATCGCCCGTTCGGCATTTTGCAGTTGTTCGCCCTCCTGATAGTCCTCCATCGCCTGAAAACCGGTCGCCGACAGCAGCGCGACGGAACTCAGGATGATCGCGAAGACGAGGATGAACGCGAGTACATCGGATACCGCCCGGTCGTGACCCCGCCGCCGAGTCAGCATTCTGGGATGTGTCCGTCTCATTGGTTCCCGTCCTCGATGTGTATCTCGCCGTTTTCGTAGACGATTGCAATCGTTCCACCGGCCGTCGAACTCTCGTCGATAGTCGCAGCGGTTTTGATCGGTACGTGGACGGTCGCATCGACGTCCTGTGCCGTCAGCTTCACGCAGTCGGTCCCCTCGAGCAAGGGTGCGTTACAGTCCTCAAGTAACTCGACGGTGTACCGCGAGTTTGCGACCGTTCGTGGATGATCGGTCCTGACAGTCACATCGTCTGTTTGACTTCCGATCTGGTCAACGTTACCGATCTCGTCGGCCAGTCGCTCGCCGATCGTCTCGAGCGAAGAGTCTGCGCTGCGGTCCTTCTCGGTTTCCAGCATGGTCCCGGCGCTGGTCAGCAACATGGCGATGAGGATCGTCGTGATGCCGATCGTCAGGACGTGAGTAAGCGAAATAGAGACTGCCCGATCTCGCCCAGTCTGCCGTTCAATCATGGTCCTCCAGTGGGGCAATCCCCCGGTTCAATGGTCTTCTTCTGTCTATAGCTGTGGGTATTTGAATCGTACGTAATAATCACGGTAACGTTCTGTACGATAGGTGAGACGACAAGCGCGTCGTCAGTACCGACATTTACGGCCGTCGGTGTCGAATGAATGGTCGTATTCCGATATGATTTGCTGAATTTTGAAATGTTTTCCTCGACGTTGTTCCGTAACGTCGAATTGAGGGGGCCCGATTCCTCTTCGACATGTGCGATCAAACAGCTAACGCTCTGCTCAACCTCGAGTTCGATGACGTCAGCGTCACTCGCGCTCTGGCTCGTCCCGCCCGAGGACAAGGTCTCCGTGTAGAGAACGCCGTTGAAGACGACGACGATACCCAGAATGATGAACGCGAGGGCGATGGCACCGATGAGGATTACCTGTGCGCGCTCGCGACGTTCGCTCACCATAGTATCACCCGAATTTCGACGACGTTGTACAGCGGTGTGTCATCCTTGTGTTCGCGCGGAATAACCGCATATCCATCGCTCTCGGCCTCTTCGAGAGTGTCGTCGTTGCCGCTCTCGGACGTTACCGATTGATTGTCGTACAGCGTAACCGTATAACTCGCCGTCTGAGCGCTCGCCGGTGGACTCCCCTGATACACGAGCGTTCGCTCGCCGCCGCTCTCCGGATGGAGTTCCACGTTATAGCTCCACCCCTTTTCAGCGAAGCGTTCCTTCAGGATCTGTCCGAGTTCGGATTCGTTCGCGAATCGGTCCACGGAGTAGGTCTGGTTCTCTTCGTCCTCGCCGGGTGCTTCCGGTTGGTTCGCACCTTCGAACCCACCGTCGCTTTCGTTCCACCGCCGAATCGTTTCCGAGAGATTCCCGTCCTGGTTCGAGACGACCAGGGCGTCTTGTACCTCCTGTTGAATCTGCGCCTGGACCGACCGGTCGGCTAAGCCGCCCGTCGTCGGCATGATCACGACCGACTGCAGTGCGAACAGGACGGCCATCAGAACGACCATCGCACCGATGAAGCCCTCGAGGGTGTAGGCCTGTCCGCGGTCGGTTTCTGAATCGATGATATCTATTCCGGGCATCGTTTCACCAGACCCTCACCACGAGTCTACATGCGGGATTACAGTCCGAGGGATCGCCATCGATCGTAACGATCCGCGCCGAACTGGCTGCTGATTGATTCTCGTAGGTGTCTCCAGCGGTCCACTCACCCGGGTCCCCGATCGAAGTTTTGCTCTTGAGCTTCTCGATGCGTACGTTTACCCGATCGATTCGGTTTCCGTTACTCGATCGAAGACCAAGCGTCTCGGTCAGGTTTCCGTTCGCGTACGTGGTATTGAATTTCGTCCCGTTGATCTCGTTTGCCGTCTCGGTCGAAACGTTGTGAACGACCAGATCCGCGATCCGATCGGCCTGTGCCGTTTCGGCCCCACCGACCGACGAGTCGAAGGGCGTGATGACCGACGGCAGAAACGAGAAGACGAAGGCGATCGCTAGCAGGAAGACGCCGATCCCGACGGCGAAGTCTTGCGTGGTCTGGCCTCGCTCATCGAACGAGACCGAAATCGTTCCTGGTCGCCCCGTTTGCAGCCGGTGACCGCGTTTGTTCGTTCGTTTCCCGATCATCTTAGGCCACCAACATCCAGCCGATGAGTGCGATCGACGACAGGCCGATCGCGTACTTCAATCCGCTCAACAGGTCTGCGTCTCGGATGTATCCGCAGATGAATCCGGAGATGATCGCCTGCAGCGTTACCGCGTGGAAGAACAACACCGACAGCATGTCGACGTCGATATTCTCGCTGAGGTTGGCCCCTTCCATTCCGCTCCCCCCGCCAGCGCTAGAGCTGGCTTCGGCACCGCCACCGCCGGCGTTGAGTCCCGCCATCGTGTCGATGAACTGCGTCTTGAGAATCGCGATCACCGCCAGCACCGTCATGAACGTCATGATGATGATCACGATCTGCATGCGAGTCCGCGATTTCCGTTCCCGTTCGATGTCGTCGTGGTTCTCGCTCGCAGTCGCGGCCGTCCGGAGCACGTCCGAGATCTGGTTCGACGCTTCCTGGGCCTCGGTGATCAGTCGAGTCGTCCGGGCGAGTCGCGGAATGTGGTACTTGTTGTTGAACTCGATGAGCGCCTCCTTCAGGCTCGTTCCGTAGTTGACCTTCGTATGCATCATCTCGAACTCGCGAGCGAGTTTCCCGTTCGTGGTATCGGAGACGGACTTGAGCGACTCGAGCAGGGTCAACCCGGTATCGTTCGAACTCGAGAGCTTACGCAGGTCCTCCGAGAGCTTGTTGACGACGGAGTTGCGGTGTCGAACGTTCCACTCCCGGAAGATCGACAGCGGGATCGCCGTGATGTAGAGGGGCAAATAGACGTAGATGAACGTTCCCCAGATCGGCCTGTCGAGTATCCCCTGCCAGGAGGTGGGAGCCGACCCGGTTACCATGGCTGTCACGACGATGACCAACACCAGTGGCACGGTCAACGCGAGCGTAACTAGAGGATTATCTCGGAAGAAGAGGTGGGGCTTCCGCAGCACCTCGAGCGTTTCATAGGTCCCCTCGCGGTTCTTGACCCGGTCGAAGACGCTGTGCTCGCCGGTAAACTGCTCGATGAGTCCGAGGCTCAGTAGTCCGCCTTTCTGCCCGGTTTCGGTCCGTTGGCTGGTGTTTCCCATCGAAAGGTAGCCATCGCCGGGCTCGTCGTGCTTGACTGTCGATACGAGAACGAGAAAGCCGACGCCGATCATCGGAATCAGCCCGTAGACGACCATATAGAGCATTTGGTCCGTCACGTTCGCGTTCGGTATCATCTTCATGACGACCATGATGATGATCAACAGGAGCGGGAACAGCGACAGCGTCATGTACATCTCGCCGAAGAGCTCGAGCGTCTCGAGGGTGAGCTCCTGTTCCTGCTTCGCGGTGCGCATGTGCTTTTCCTTCTTGTCCTCGAGGAAGCTCTCTATGTCGCCGCCGCTGTTGACGATCGAGAGCATGTCGGTCAGAAACTGCGAGAGATCGTCGCTCGGGGTCTGGAGTGCCTGTTTCCGGATCGCCGTCCGGTAGTCGATATCGAAGTACTCGGTCTCCTTGACGATGCTCTGGAACTCCCGCGCGACCTCGCCGTAGGTGTCGTCGGCCTGGGCCATCGCCTCGATGATCTCGAGTTGGTTCAGGCCGCCGACCGACAGGGCGTACATAAACGAGACCGAGTCGGTCATCAGCATGTTGATCTCGCGCTTGCGGGCCGAGGCGCGAGAGTAGGGAATCGCGACCATCGATCCGAACCCGACCGCGAAGCCGATCGAGCCGAATATCAGCCCGGTAAAGAAGACGACGGCGGGTACCCGAAGCAGTTCGATGATACTGAGGAGGAGTCCGTGACCGACTGGGATACCGATAAGCGCCTCGTTCGAGAGGAGACCGATCGCGAAGATGCCGTAGCCGAGCATCAGGCCGACCAGCCAGAGACTCAGGCCGCTGATGAACCCGATTCCGATCGCTCGTGAGAGGTAGAGCTCGACCGTATCGCTCATCCGGGCCTGCGCGAGTTTCGTCTCGATGTCGGCGACGAACTCGCTGTCTTCGCCGAACAGGCGATCGTACATCGGGTAGAACCGGTCACCCAGCGCGTCGGAGCTGGCCGACATCCCCGAGCCGCCACTGTCGTCAGTTTGCAGACTCATGCGTCGTCCTCGTCCGTTCCGTCTTCAGTGCCGTCCGCGTCGGTTCCGTCTTCGTCGGTTCCGTCTTCAGTGCCGTCCGCGTTAGTTTCGTCGTCGAAAATCCCAGTGTTGCCGTCCGTCGGTTCGTCACCGGAATCTGTCTCGTCGTCTCTGAAGATCGACCCGTCGTCACCCGCCTCGCTCTCATCGAACAGCGAGCCGTCGTCATCGTCAGCTCCGTCCTCGTCGTCGCCGAAGATGGAGCCAGATCCGCCGCCGAATATCGAGTCACCCTCGTCGCCACCGATTGCGGCGTCGGTATCCGTCTCGGAGGAGGTATCAGATTCGACGTCGGTGCCATCGTCAGCATCGGTAGCGACAGTGCCATCGGAATCGGTGTCAGCAGCACCATCGGAATCGGTGTCGGCACCGGTATCGGTAGCGTCGTCGATCGCTGCCGGCTCGCCGGTTGCCGCCTCCGTGCCGTCGTTCGCGTCGTCAGCCCCGTCGTCCCGCGGATTCGAGGTGTCGTCATCGATATCAATCGTCGGCGGTTCGGTGTTCGACTCGTCCCTATCGGAGGCTGACTCGCTGTCGACGTCGATCGTCGGGGTCTCCGGTCCGTCCGCGTCGCTCGAGGCCGACGATCGGCCGGTATCAGTATCCGTTGGGGCCGCCGAGGTGGTATCCGGCTCGTCGTCGGACGAATCCGGATCGAAGATCGAAGCGAGGTCGTCCTCCGGGAACATCGAGTCGAAGCCGGAGGTATCCGGTTGGGCGGTCGTCGACTCCTCGCTGCGCTCCCTTCGGCCGGCGTCGGGATTATCGAGTTCGTCGATCGTCTCGCCCATATCGTCGAACAGTCCGCCCAGATCGCCGTCCTCGGCGTCGTCGGTCGGGAGTACGGTCGACTCGGGTTGGGTCGAGTCCGCTCCCTCACCGTCTGCTCCCGTGGGTGGACTCGAGTCAGTCGACCGATCCGCTGTTGTCTTCGCCTCCCCACCGGCTACAGCTTCGGAATCGGCTGTCCCCGTTCCCGCTGTCAATTCGGTACCCGGCGCAGTCGTGGGCTGTGAACCGCCGCTCGAGGAGTCGGTGTCCGACGTTTCATCGACAGTGGGTGCCGGCTCGATCGCGGTCGAACGACCGCCGGCGTCGGACGCACCGTCCGACGTACTCACATCGGTTGTGGAAGCGGCGTCGGTCGCACTTGCAGTAGCTTCGTCGCTGTCACTATCACCGCCGATGGCGAACCCCGTCTCTTCGCTGAGCCACGCCGGTTCGTCACCGCCGTCATCGTCCTCGTCGGCGAACGTCGACGAGCCGGCACCGAGTTCCCACTCGTCCTCGTCGACCGTTTCGTCGACCTCACCGGCGAAGTCGAACTCCTCGCTGTCGGCGCGGCCGACATCGATCGTACTCTCCGCCTCGACGTCGCCGAGGGCGCTCGCGAGGCCGCTCGGGACCTTCCCCCGGTACTCCTCGAACAGGGATTCTTCGGCCCGCTCGAGGAGGTCCATCGAGAGATTGTACGTCTCGCTGCTCGCATCCGGGCGCGGGACGAGTTCCTCCTTTTCGGGATCGACGTCGATCAGGACGCTCTCCATCTCGCGGAGGTCCTCCAGACTGTCCTCGAGTTGCCCGTTCGCGATGAGGGTGAGGATCGTCTCCGGGTCGTTGATGAACGCCTGTACCGTCGCGGCAACCTCCGCGTACGTGTTCAGCCCCTTCTTGATGAGATAGGCGAGGATGACTTCCCGCTTGAACAGCTCCTCTTGGAGTTTCTCGTTGCTCCAGCCGCGGTCGAACTGGATCTCCTCTAACGTGTTCGAGTCCCCCATCTTGAGGTACTCGTCGGTTTCGGCCTGCCACTGGTAGACGTCCTGGACGTTGATCTCGTCGTGTTCGGCCTCGTAGTGGTTGATCTCGGTCAGGGACTTGTTCCGGCGGACCTTCCGGCCCTGAACTCTGGTCTGCGTCTGGATCGAGACCAGATCCAGCGCCGTGAACATCGTCTTCGAGACGTTGATCGGGTCCGTCGTGAACCGCTTGAGAACCTCATCGACGGAGTCGGCGTGGAAGGTGGTGTAGGTGGTGTGACCGGTCGACATCACCTGGAACAGCGTCCGACCCTCCTCGCCACGGATCTCGCCCATGACGATGTAGTCGGGCCGCTGGCGCAGCGCGGCCTCGAGCAGGTCGAACTCGTCGACATCACCCTGCTCGTCGTCGGCGAACGAGGGGCGGGTGACGCTGGCGATCCAGTTGCGCTGGGGGAGTTCGACCTCACGGGTATCTTCGATAGAGACGATCTTCGCGCTCGAGGGAATAAACAGGGAGACGGCGTTCAACGAGGTCGTCTTCCCCGATGCAGTACCTCCGGCGAAGATCAGGCTCTTGTGGTTTTCGATGGCGAGCCAGAGGAACGCCATCTCGTCGAGCGAGAAGGTGTTCCAGTTGATGAGATCGATCGGGGTGAAGGGGACGTCCTTGAACTGGCGGATGGTGTAATTCGTCCCGTGAGCTGACACCTCCTTTCCGAGCGTGAGCTGTGCACGCGAGCCGTCTGGCAGCGTCGCGTCGACCTGTGGAAGCCGCTTGCTGATCCCCTTCCCCGAGCGCTGAGCGAGTTTGACGACGAAGTCGTCGAGTTCGTCCTCGCCGTGGTAAATATTCGAGATGATCTGTTCGTACTCGGAGTGGTAGACGAAGACCGGCGAGTTGTAGCCGTCGACGGAGATGTCCTCGACGTTGATGTCGTGTTTGATGCCGTCGATGCGCTCGTACCCGATGAAGTCCCGCTTGAGCTGGTAGAGCAGTTTCTCGACCTGGTACTCGCTTAACGTGTCCGGATCGTCCGCGAGGATCGCCGGCTCGGGTCTGACCTCGATTCCCCCGAGTTGACTCGGCCCGTTGTCGACTTCCTCCTCGTCTTCGTCGTCGAGGAGCCCCCGGAGCGTCTCGAGGATTCCCTCCGAGGTGTCACCGGAGGTCGCCTCGAAGAGATCGTATCGCTTGAGAAGCCGCCGCGTTTCGTCCTCGATAACCATCCGTCGGCCGTCTTCGGTCGCTTTCTCTTTGATACCGTCTTCGGAGTACTTGATCGCCGTCCTGAGTTTGCCCGAGAGGAACTCCTGGAGTTCGTTCTCGATCTCGTTCTGGTACGGCTCGATCATGTAGTACTTCTTCTCGTTTTCCTTCTCCGAGTGGAAGATGATGACGTAGGCGTAGGGTTTGTTCACCCAGTAGCGCTCGATCTCGCGGAAGTGAGTCTTCTTCTCGAAGGGCACCGCTTTCTCGAGATCGTAGCGATTGGAGACGGTGGTATTGCCCGCAACCGTCGAGAAAAACTCGTCTTCCTCGATATCCTCTTGGATGTTGACGGTCCGTTCCTCGACGATATCGTCCAGTTCCAGCGCGGCGTCGTTGCCGGCCGCGAGGTGTCCCTTTATCGTGTCAGGATCGAAGCCGAGAGCGTCCTCCTCGTCGTGGCGGACGATCTCCCCGTCACCGTCTCGCGGGCGACTCCCGTCGTCCTCGTAGTAATACTCCCACTTGAAGTGTTCCCAGGTCCAGGTATCCTTGACGACCGGCGTCGTTTCGGGATCGGCGTACTCACAGAAGCGTTCCCAGAGCGTGTCCGCATTGTCACCCGCGATCGGTAACACGTGGTTCGCGAGGTCGTCCGGGTGGTGTCCGAGATATGCTTCCGGATCGAACTCGACTTGATTCCAGTCGTCCCCGCTCGGGGCCGTCGTCCCAACGTCCTCGGCGGTGTCGAGCCCGAGCTGATCGTCCGCGTCAGCTTGCTTGGGATCGTCCGGATACAGGACTGATGCCTCGTCGCCGTACCCGTATTCGTTCATGAACTCTTCCCACGTGTACGTTCCAACGCGGATGGCCGAGTTCGATCTCGGCTCCGACTCGTGGGCCCGTTCGTCCTCCGACGCAGGGTCGGACGCCTCCCCCTCAGAAAAGTCCCCGGCATCCGATTGGTCGGCCTCGTCAATAGCCATTGCATCCCTCCATACAGTCACCCCTCAAAAAATTCATCCGCTCATTACCAGTTCTGATAATCCGGTGTCCGGTGGTTTTCGGTTGAAACTAACGTTTTATTGTCAGTTCGTCGTGAGAGAGAGACGCTGCGACGGTACGCTTCAGGCAATAGAGGACCGATATGGGCCGATCGCGGAAAACGCCGTATCGGCCACTTCCACTTCGACCGGATCGGCTCGTAGAAGTAATTGAACGGTCGATACGCCCTCTCACCTGCGTGAAAAACTTCACGTGAGTGACGACGGTATGGAGGATCGATGAACGATCTCTTTGATCTCGACGGACGAGTTGCGGTGGTAACGGGCGGCGGACGCGGTATCGGCCGCGCGATCGCCGTCGAACTGGCGAACGCGGGAGCGGCGGTCGTCCCGAGCGCGCGCTCGACGGACGAGATCGAGGCCGTCGCCGCGGAAATCGAAGCCGCGGGCGGCGATGCACTCGCCGTGCCCGCAGACGTGACGGACGCCGACGCCGTGACCGACGTCATCGACCGAACCCTCGAGGCGTTCGGCGGCGTCGATGTCGTGGTCAACAACGCGGGTTTCAACCCCGATGACGCGCTCGGGCGGCCGGAGGACGTCGATACTGCGGCCCTCGATCGCGTCCTGGACGTCAACCTGAACGGTGCGTACGAAGTGACGCGAACGGCAGCGGACCACCTCCTCGAAAGCGACGGCGGTTCCGTGATCAACGTCGCGAGCGTCGGCGGACTGGTCGGACTGCCGCGCCAGCATCCCTACGTGGCCTCGAAACACGGGCTCGTCGGGCTCACGAAGAGCATGTCGCTGGATTGGGCTCCCGACGTCAGGGTTAATGCTGTCGCGCCCGGCTACGTCTCGACGGAACTCACCGAAGAACTCGAGGAAAACGATCGGCTACGCCAGTCGATCATCGACCGCACGCCGCTGGATCGGTTCGCCGAACCCGAAGAGATCGCCGGTCCCGTCGTCTTCCTCGCGAGCGAGGCAGCGAGTTACGTAACCGGGTCAGTGCTCGCGGCCGACGGCGGCTGGACGGCGCGATAGGGGTCCGCTCTGCTGCGCGTTCGAACCGATCACGTTCGGCCGATCTCGTTTTCCACCAAAAATCACGGGGACAGTTGCGACCCTCTGGTAGTTCTCCGAACGCTTAGCTTTCAACCGGGGCTACCTCCAGTATGCGATACAATGACAGTGACCGAGCGCGCGAGGTCGCCGAACGTGCACACGCCTTGATGGAAGATGTCGTTCTGCCGATCGAACGCGATCGGGCCGGTGGGATGGCCGTCTCGAGCGGCACCATCGCGGAACTGCGCGAGGCCGCTCGCGAGTACGATGTCTACGCCCCACAGATTCCGGAAGAGTACGGCGGCATGGGACTGAGCTTCCGCGATTCGCTGCCCGCGTTCGAGGAAGCGGGCCGCAGCCTCCTCGGCCAGGTCGCGATGCGCGTCGACGCGCCCGACGAGGGGAACATGCACCTCCTCGAACTGGCCGGCGACGACTTACAGAAGGAAACCTACCTCGAACCGCTGGTCGCGGGCGACATCAAGTCCGGCTTCTCGATGACCGAGCCGATGCAGGGTGCCGGTTCGGATCCGAAGATGATCCGGACGACGGCTGAAAGGGATGGCGACGAGTGGGTCATCGACGGCCACAAGTGGTGGACGACGCAGGGCGTCGAGGCTGACGTCCTGATTGTCCTCGCGCGGACCGACCCGGATGCTCACCCGTACGAGGGCTGTTCGCTCTTTCTCGTGCCGGCCGACGCCGACGGCGTCGACGTGATCCGCGACGTTCCCCACATGGGCGGTGGCGGTCACGGGGTTTCCCACGCCGAAATCCGCTACGAGAACGTTCGCGTGCCCGACGAACACCTGCTCGGCGAGCTGAATCAGGGGTTCGTCCACGCTCAGGAACGCCTCGGCCCGGCCCGATTGACCCACTGTATGCGTTTTTCCGGTATGGCCCAGCGCGCCCTCGACATCGCGAAGGCCTACACGAGCGAACGCGAAGGCTTCGATTCCACGCTCTCGGACAAGCAGTCGCTTCGCCACCGAATCGCCGACGCCGAGGCCGAACTCCACATGGCTCGAACCGGAATCCGAGACGCTGCCGACCGGATCGCCGCCGGCGACGAGGCTCGCGTCCCCGTCTCGATGTGCAAAGTATTCACCGCGAACGCCACCCAGGACGCCGTCGACCTGGCCGTCCAGTGTTGTGGTGCGAACGGGATCGGGAAGGACCTCCCGCTGTCGGACTTCTACGAATCGGTCCGGCAGTTCCGCATCGTCGACGGCGCGGACGAGGTCCACCGTCGCGTCATCGCTCGAGCCGCCTTCGAAGACGTTCCCGAGGAGGAACTCGAGCCACTGACTCGCTTTGGCGATCCGAATCGAGAGCGACGGACGGAGCACTGACAACTCGCTTGCGACCGGCGGTTCTCCGTTTGCAGTTTCGGTCGCCCACTCCGCGTGCCTGTCGTTCACATGGAACGATTGTCTAGGACGATAGTACGTAACCGACGGGCTGGAATGGGGCGAGACTGTATCGGCGTCAACTTCTCGAGAGGCCGCTGTAGTCGTTCGCGACTGTCACCTGCGTTCGCTACTTCGGCCTCATTGGGCCTCGAGACTGATTGGAAGACGGGCGTGGCGGGATTCGAACCACGCGAACGGCTCGCTTCGCTCGACCGCTGCGACTTGCAGGGTTCGAACTCCGGGCCCGTCCGCTCCTCACGTCCGTTCGTCGCAGGACGGGCGTGGCGGGATTCGAACCCGCGATCAGAAGGTTAGGAACCTCCTGCCCTCTCCGCTAGGCCACACGCCCCGGCGTGAAAAGAACGTTAGTTGGTTTCCGTTTCGGTTTCGGCGTCGGTGGCCGTCTCCTCTTCAGAGGTAACGGGCTCCGTGTCGACGAACTCGTCGTCGGTACGGTCGGCCTCGTCGACGTTGCCGCTACCGCTGCCGTCACGCATTTCTTCGAGTTCCGTTTCAACCTTCTCGCGCCCCTTCTGGAACTCACCCATCGCCTCACCGGTCGATCGTGCCAGCTTCGGGATCTTGTTCGCCCCGAAGAGCAAGACCGCGATGATGAGAATGATTGCGAGCTCCGGAGGCCCCATGCCGCCGGGGATGAACAGCGGTGCAATTTCGGCTACCATCTCTATACGTGGCTTACCCGCTGGCAATTATAACCTTTTTGGACCACTTAGGTAAACAAGACACCGCGACAGTCCGTGTGAGGACGAGATTCGTCGGGAATGATAGTGCTTCGCACTGATCGGGGGAAATGCGCCGGTTCATTTCACTTCGCTAGCGCGATCTCCATCCGTTCCGCGAACGAAACTGTCTTTCCCGCTTGTACGGTATTGTCGACCGATGGTAACGACCGGCGATGCTGCACCCGACTTCACCGCACCGCTCGCAAACGGCGACATCGAGGAGTTCACGCTCTCCGAGCGCCTCGAGGACGAGGCACCGATCGTTCTCGCCTTCTTCCCCGGCGCGTTCACCGGCGTCTGTACGACCGAGATGTGTACGTTCCAGGACCGTCTGGCCGCGTTCAACGATCTCGACGCCACCGTCTACGGCGTCAGCCGGGATTCGCCGTTCACGCTCAACGAGTTCCGCGAGCAGAACGGCCTCGAGTTCGGTCTCATCAGCGACTATAACAAGGAGATTATCGACGACTACGGACTTCCGATGGACTTCGCCGATCTGGGCGTCTACGGCGTCGCCAAGCGGTCGGTGTTCGTCGTCGACGCCGACGGCGAAATCGCCTACTCGTGGGTCAGCGACGACCCCGGCGTCGAACCCGACTACGACGAGGTCGAAGCCGCCGTCGAGAACCTGTCCTGACGCTGCACCGAGAACCTGCGTCGAGAACCGTTCGATCCGCGACTGTCGCAGGGCTTTTTTAGCCTGCAACCGACGTTCAGATATGAGCAACTCCCCCGTCGACGAGGATTCCCGCCGCGTCTACTTTCCCGACAGCGATCACAACTTTCCCGACGAGAAACTGAACTCGGTTCTCGAGTTCATCGACGACGACGAGGAGATCACCGCCTACCTCGAGGCCCAGAACGTCAACGCGGTCGACCGGATGCAGTACAACGACCACGGCTCGAAACACATCGAGATCGTCCGCAACCGGGCGCTGTGCCTCTACGACCTGCTCAAGGCAGGTGACGTCGACTTCAACGGTGCGCGACAGCAGGGGCTGGCCGAGGAGGACGAATCGGTCATCATCGCGCTCGCGGCGACGATACACGACGTCGGCCACGTCGTCCACCGCGACAGCCACGCCTACTACTCGATCCCGCTGGCCGCGGACATCCTCGACCGAGTCCTCCCCGAGTTCTACGACGTCGGCGACACCGTTCGGATGAAAGGCGAGATCCTCCACGCGATCCTCTGTCACCACACCGCGGAAACGCCGCTGACCACCGAAGCGGGCGTCATTCGCGTCGCCGACGCCCTCGACATGGAGAGCGGCCGCTCCCGGATTCCCTACGAGTACGGTGGCCGCGGCATCAACACCCTCTCGAGCCAGGCGATCAAGCGCGTCTCGCTCCAGTCCGGCGACACCACGCCCGTCATGGTCGAAATCGAGATGACCAACGCTGCCGGCGTCTACCAGGTCGACAACCTGCTCAAGGCCAAACTCGAGGACTCCGGTCTCGAGGATCAGATCCGGATCGTCGCGCTCAACACGAACGAGAATCACGAGCAGTTGGTCGAGCGGATCGAGCTCTAAAACCCACCTTTTGCCCTGCAGTCTGCCGCGCTGGTGACTCCGTCACACAGCGCGGCGTCCCTCGGCAAAAGCTGGACCAAAAGCACTCCTCCCTCCGTTCGCTCGCGCTGCTCGCTCATATCAGTCGTCGGCCCGCTCGCGCCTTCGGCGCTCGCGGTGAGTAACGGGAAACGGCCTGCCCTCCCCCGGGTCACGAGTTCCTCGCAACGCTCGGAACTCGCTCCCGGCCACTCAACTTGCCCGGTTCCTTGTTTCAGGCGAGTTCGAATCGTCCGTCCGCTCGCTCGAGATGCCCGCGATCGCGAAGCGTTCCGGTAATCGAGAGAACCGTTCCCTTCGTGACCGCGAGGTCGTCACAGAGGTCTTCGGCGGTCGCGCCGCCGCTCGCGTCGAGATACAGGTAGACGAGTTTCGCTCGAGCCGAATCGAGATCGGTCGGTACCGAGACGTCGAGGTCAGTCGTTGCTGGCTGCGTCATACTTCCACGTCTCTCTTTCGACGATAATAAACTCTGCCTACAACGATTGTCGAAAACACGACGACGAGACGCCAGCTATCATTGTCGATGCCGTGTACGTCATTCATCGAACCCGCGGCGATACTAGGTGTCGACCGCTCGGTCAGCCGTTCTCGGGTATAGGCGATTGTCGTGACTGGGAAGCAGTGACAACCGTTAGCAGGACGGTTACGGGCGTATCGCGGGCTGCTGTCCGACAGTATAACTTGCGGTCGGCGATATGGGGAACTCAATGTCGACGCAACTCACCGTCCTCGCGCTGCTGACCGGAGTGTTGACCGGGGCAGTGTTTCGGTTTTTCAATATCCCGGTCCCCGCCCCACCGGAGCTCCCCGGTATCATGGGCATCGTCGGGATCTATCTCGGATACAAAGCTATCGAATACGCCGATATCGGCATCGACCTCCTCGAGAAGCTGGGGTTGTAGCGAACGATCGAGCGACGAGCGTCGGCCGCGCTCAGGTGCTGAAGAAAAACCGCATGAGAACCCACAGCACCATCAGGAGCGCCGCGGGCGCGAACACGACCGCCACGAAAAGCAGCGGTCCGGCCAGGACGGTGCCGCTGACGAGAGACGCGACGATGCCGAGCAGCGGAACGATACCCATAGATTCGCCATTAGCCAGGACGGGTATAAACAATTCTACTCGAGACGACGGCCGGATCGCACGCCGAGAAAATAAAAGCGACGCCGCGGTCAGTAACTGCGCTCTTTGGGCTCGTAGGTCTTGTTCTCGCCCTCGAGGATGACCGGTCGGTAGAAGATCGAGGGTTCGCCATCGTCCCACGAGATGAGCGTGTGCTTGAGCCAGTTCTCGTCGTCGCGGATCTGATTCTCCTGTCGCCAGTGAGCGCCGCGGAACTCGTTGCGCACGAGCGCGCCGAGCGCGATCGTCTCGGCGACGTCGATCAGGTTGCGCGTCTCGATGGTCTGCTGGAGGTCGGTGTTGAACGTCCGCGACGGGTCGTCCACGTAGACGTCCTGGTACTCCTGTCGACACTCGCGGATGACCTTCAGCGCCTTCTTGACGCCCTCTTCGGTGCGGAAGACGTTGACGTAGTCGGTCATCGCTTTCTGGAGTTTCGCGCGGATCTCGGCGTGCTGGACGCCGTCGTCTTTCTCCATCAGGTGGTCGACGCGCTCGCGGGCCGATTCGACGGTCCGCTCGAGGATACCCTCGGCGTCGGCAGTGACGCCCCCATCTGCGGCGACGCTTCCGCTCGTCTCGAGTCCCGCTTCGCCGGGAGCGACCGGGAGTTCGGTGTCGGTTTCATCCTCGACGTCGTCGCCGTAGCCGGTCCGGATCTCGGGCTCGCCGAGGTCGTCACCAGCGGCGTGGCGACCGGCGCGCTTGCCGAAGACGATCAGTTCCGGCAGGGCGTTCCCGCCCAGTCGGTTGCCGCCGTGGACGGAGACGCAGGCGCACTCGCCGGCGGCATAAAGGCCGTTGACGCAGCTCTCTCCGTTCTCGTCGACCTCGATGCCGCCCATCGCGTAGTGCTGGCCGGGCTTGACCGGCATCGGCTCGACGAGCCCGTCGACTCCCTCGAAGTCCTCCGCGAGGTGCAGAATGTTCTCCAGGCGGTCCATGATACGTTCCTCGCCGAGGTGGCGCATATCGAGGTGGACGTACTCGTCGTCGACGCCGCGGCCCTCGTTGACCTCGGTCAGTTCGGCGCGGGCGACGACGTCCCGCGAGGCGAGCTCGCCGGAGTTGTTCGCGTAGCCGTGCTCGAACATGAACCGCTCGCCTTCGCTGTTGTAGAGGATGCCGCCTTCGCCGCGGACACCCTCGCTGATGAGCACGCCGGTCGAGGGCAGCGAGGTCGGGTGGAACTGGATGAACTCCATGTCCTCGAGCGGTGCGCCGGCGCGATAGGCCATCGCGTGGCCGTCGCCGGTACAGGAGACCGCGTTGGTGGTGTGATCGAACGCCTGCCCGGGACCGCCGGTCGCGAGGACGACCCCGCCGCTGGCCTTGAAGCCCTCGATCTTGCCCGACTGGACGTCGTAGGCGACGACGCCGTGACACTCGCGGTCGTTCGGATCCGGTTCGTCCGTCGTCGCGAGGTCCATCACGTACCACTCGTCGTAGACCTGGATGCCCCGTTTGACGACCTGCTCGTACATCGTGTGCAGCAGGTGATGCCCCGTCTCGGCACCGGCGTAGGTGGTTCGTGGATACGAGAGTCCACCGAACGGTCGCTGGGAGACCCGGCCGTCGTCTTCGCGGGAGAACGGCATCCCCCAGTGCTCGAGGTTGATGGTCTCCTCGGGGGCATCCTGCGCGAGGGTCTCGACCGCCGGCGCGTCGCCGAGGTAGTCCGACCCCTTCATCGTGTCGTAGGCGTGGAGTTCCCAGTCGTCGCCCTCCTGAAGCGCGGCGTTGATTCCGCCCTCCGCCGCGCCGGTGTGGCTGCGGACGGGGTGGAGTTTCGAGACCATCGCCACGTCGGCTCCCGCTTCGTGCGCTGCGATCGCGGCTCGGAGGCCGGCGCCGCCTGCGCCGACCACGATGACGTCGTGTTCGTACATAGTTACCAGAACTTCAGGTTTTTCTTCACTGCCTCCCGCTTGAGCTCCTGAATGTGCTCGGTGAGCGGGATATCCTTCGGACACACCTCGGTACAGGAGAACTGGGTCTGGCACCGCCAGACGCCGTGCTCCTGTTCGAGAATGCGGAGTCGATGCTCTTTGATTTGCTCGCCCTCGCGGTCGTCCATCGCGAACTTGTAGGCCTTGTTGATCGCCGCGGGGCCCAGGTACTCGTTGTCGCCGGCCGCGATGTTACACGAGGACATGCACGCGCCACACCAGATACACCGCGAGGACATTTTGATCTTCTCGCGGTTTTCCGGACTCTGGCGCTGCTCTTCGAGGTCGTCGGTCGCGGGCGTGTCGTCGTCCTGAAAGTACGGCTCGACCGTGTGCATCTGGTCGTAGAAGTGGTCCATGTCGACGACCAGATCCTTGACGACCTCCTGGTGGGGAAGGGGCTCGATGCGAACCGGCTGCTCGAGGTCCGAGATCTGGGTCTTGCAGCCCAGTCGCTGCCTTCCGTTGACGAAGAAGGCGTCGGAGCCACAGACGGCCTGCCGACAGGAGTGTCGGAACGTTAGCGACGAATCGTACTCGTCGCGGGCGTACATGACCGCGTCGAGGACGGTCATCCCCTTCTCGAAGGGGACGTGGAAGTCGTCGAATCGGGGTTCCTGTTTCCCCTCGACTTCGGGGTCGTAGCGGAACACCTTGATGAGGACAGTCTCCCCCTCGAGTTCGGCCTCCTTTTCGGCGTGGTCGTCGACCATCCCGTCGTCTTTGTCGTCGAGTCGCCGCTCCTGGGGCGACTCCGCGCCTTTCATTTCCGGGTCTTCCGGTGCTTCCTGGCTCTCGGGTTCGGCCTGTTGCGTGCTCATATTAGATCATCCCTCTCATTGCGAGTGCGACGTAGATTCCCTGC
Source organism: Natrinema sp. DC36 (assembly GCF_020405225.1). Lineage (NCBI taxonomy): Archaea > Methanobacteriati > Methanobacteriota > Halobacteria > Halobacteriales > Natrialbaceae > Natrinema > Natrinema sp. DC36. The sequence continues at coordinate 271,933 of NZ_CP084472.1, read as the reverse complement.
GCGACGAGCGCGACGCCGGCGATGACCAGCACCGCCAGCACGACCTTCTTCTGGGCCCCCTCGAGGCCCTGATTGACCAGCGCGTTGTAGACGCCGTTGACGCCGTGGAACGCGGCGGTGATCAGGAACAGCACCATCGTGAGGAAGTAGCCGATGTTTTGCATTCGGGCCTCGGTGCCCAAGAAGGTTACCTCGTACGCGTGGTTGACGAAGTGTAGGAGGAAGAAGTGGAAAGCGAGAACGACGACGAGAAACGCCGCCGTGATCCGCTGGAGGAACCAGCCGGTGCCGCCGGGCGTAAAGGAGGAATACCGTTCCGCCATTAGATCGACACCCCCGTGAGGAACGTGGGGACGCTGGCGACGGTGATCGCACCCGTCAGTACCAGCGAGGCGTAGAAACTCTTGTCCTGGGAGTCGAGTCCGACGCCGAGATCGACCATCAGCAGGCGGAGGCCGTTCAGAATGTGGAAGACGGCCACCGCGAGCAGGCCGATCTCGAGCAGACGGACGAGAAACAGGCCCTCGAGCCCCTGCAGCGTCGCGGTGTACACGTTAACCGCTTCTCCGTCGACCATCGTCGTTTCGCCCTGTGCGCCACCGATAGAGGTACTCAGCACGGCGATGTGGGTGAACAGGTAGCCGATTAGCACCCATCCGGTGAACTTGTGGAAGATCCACGCCCACATGCCGGCCGAGAACTCCTTCCAGCGACCGAAGTCCTCGATGAGACCGCGATTGTAAGACTGACTCATACGCTCATGTGGTGCGTTAGACCGCGGGGGTATAGAAGTTACTTCTTGGATCCCGAGTCTGCCACAGAAACCGGCAAACCGGTGTATAGGAAGTAGTCACTCCGACATTTTCCGGCCGACGCATCAATCTGGCGGTCAGATAGGGGGTGTCTGCGCGTGAGCGCCCAGACTGACGATGGATCCGGCCCGACCTGCGGGGCGCTCGGTTGCACCGATCCGGCCGACGTCGCCATCGATCACCCGAAGCACGGGGAGCGGATCGTCTGCGGTGGCTGTACGGGTGGCTACCCGGTGATCCGCCATGTCTGAGGATCTCGAGGAGAGGGTGGAAGACCTCGAGGGTCGTGTCGCGGAACTCGAAGCGTTACTCGAAGACTCGACCGATTCGACGGTCAACTATGACGATCGCGACGAGGCTGTAATCGATCACCTCGAGCCAGGGGAGCCGGTCAAGATCACCCGACTCCACAAGCTGTACCGTCGTCACACCGATATCCGCGCCGACGACACACTCAAGCAACGCGTTCGCGGTCTCGTCTCGGGTCCGGACTTCCGGATCGCGCGTGCCGGCGAGATCCTCTACGATCCCGACGGAGGTGAGCAGCGGTGACCGACGACTACGCCGACGCTCGCCATGCTGACGAGTCGCTCGACGGGGATGCGGCCAACGACGTCGCGTTCCGGAAGCTCATCTACGGGCTCGCCGGCGACGAGATCGACCCGACCGAGTGCGGTCCCGTCGAGGCTGCCCAACGTGCCGTCGATCGCGTCGAGGGCCTCGAGGAGGAGAACGAGCAGCTCCGTCAGCGTGTGGTAGATCTCCGCGATCAGGTTAACAAGATGAATCGAGCAGCGGAATTCTACCAGGACGTCGCTCGAAAGAGTGCGGCGAAGCGAGACCACCAGGCAGCTATCGTCCTCAAGCACGCGGCGAACGTCACGGCCAGCTCAGTGGGGAGAGAAGAGTACGATGGGAGTCGGATCCAGGACGTCCTCGAGGCGGCCGAGGAGAAGATCCACCGGACGAATACCTACGCCGTGATGGAGAAGGCCGAGCAGTTGGTCGACGATCGTGATCTCTGCCGATTCCAGAAGGAGCCTCGATCGAGTTCGAAGAACACGCGGTTGATCGTGAAGTCGCCGACCGAGCTCCCGGAGACGGTCGCCGGCGTCCGGATCCACGAGGGGGTGTTGTCCGGGTGAACACCTGTTGCGGAGGTGTTGCGGTTACACAACACCTCATCAGGGGGGTGCCCCCGCCAGGACCGTTCTGAGTACAAGGACGGTTGAACTGGGAGAAAATCCCCTGAAGTAATTCAAGAAAGCAAATGTCGATTAGTCATAGGTACGCTCGGACATCGCTCGCATCGCTCGCATTCGAACAGCACAACACCTCTCGTTCGGTGTTGTGTAGTCTACACACCTCCGCAACAACGGTCCGATCCCGGAGGTGGTCGTTGTGACGGCTCAAGACGGCGGTTCAGAGCTCGTGGATGACTTCCAGGAGTTCTTCCGGAACTACTACGACGAGGAGATCCGGACGCTCGCCCAGTACTACCCGAACGAGCAACGGTCCCTCGAGGTTGGCTGGGGGGATCTCTACCAGTATGCTCCCGACCTCGCGGACGACTACCTCGCCCAGCCGGACCAGCTCCAGCGCTACGCCGAAGAGGCGCTGCGGCTGTACGACCTTCCGATCGACGTCTCACTCGGTCAGGCACACGTCCGCGTGAAGAACCTGAACGAGACCGACTCGTTCTACCCAGGGTGGTTCTCACCGACGGAGCGCCACAACAAGTCGCCGTACCTCACGGTCGAAGGCCAGGTCGAGAAGGCGACCGACGTCGATCCGAAACTCGAGGAAGCGGCCTTCGAGTGCCAGCTCTGCAGCACCCTCAATCGTATCCCACAATCCGGATCGGCCGAGGACTTCCAGGAGCCTCACGAGTGCAAGGGCTGCGAACGGCAGGGGCCGTTCAATATCAACTACGACCAGTCGGAGTTCGTCGACGCGCAGATGCTCCGACTCGCCGAGCCGCCGGAAGTAGCCGCCGGTGGTGAAGGGACGAAGATCGACGTCGCCCTCGAGGACGACCTCACCGATCAGGCCGAACCCGGCGATCGCATCGACGTCACCGGTCGACTGCAGCTGAAACAGGATGGATCGAACAACAAGAAGACCAACCGGTTCAAGCCCTACCTCGAGGGTCACCACATCGAGATCTGCGATACGGACTTCGAAGATCTCGAGATCACCGAGGAAGACAAACGGCAGATCGAGGCGATCGCGAACGGCGAGTACGGGCCGCTGTTCGAGGTCGTCCTCGACAGTATCGCCCCTGACCTCACTGGCGAGAAGTACGACCTCATCAAGGAGGGGCTCTTCCTGATGCTCATCGGCGGGGCGACCGTCGAGCTCGACAACGGCCGTGAGGTCCGCGGGGTCTTCCACATGCTGCTGATCGGTGACGCCTCGACGGGGAAGTCGACGCTCCTCCGGGAGGCGAAGCTGATCGCTCCGCGGTCGGTCTTCGCGAACGGCAAGGGAGCAACCGAGGCCGGGATGACGGCGACGGCGAAACAGGACGACTGGGCCGACGGCGAGTGGACGCTCGACGCCGGCGCACTCGTCCAGGCGAACAACGGTCTCGCCTCGATCGACGAGATCGACAAGGTTCGCGACGACGTCCAGGACTCGATGCACGGTGCGATGGCGGACATGAAAGTCGACGTCAACAAGGCCGGGATCAACACGACGCTCCCTGCCGAGACGTCGGTGTTCGCCGGCGGCAATCCGAAACACGACCGCTGGGACAACTACGTCGCTGACAGCGAGCAGATCGACCTGGGCGAGACGCTCCTCTCGCGGTTCGCGCTCATCTTCAAACTGCAGGACATCCCGGACGAAAAGACGGACCGAGAGAAGGCCGACCACGTTCTCGAGACGAAAGAGACAGCGAAAGCGAAACGGGCCGGAGAGAACACCGTCGCCGATGACGACGATCGCGTGATCGACCACGACCTCCTCCGGAAGTACATCGCCTACGTTCGACAACTCCCCGATCCACGCTTCCGGACCGAGGAGGATCGGAATAAGCTCCGGGATGCGTACGTCCGGATGCGTGGCGTCAACGGCTACGATGATGACGCCCCGGTCCCGATCACGCTGCGGAAGCTCCAGGACATGCATCGTATCGCTGAGGCGAGTGCTCGAGCTCGTCTCTCGCAGTGGATCGAAGAGGAAGACATCCAACGTGCGAAGCGGCTGGTCGGCGAGTCCCTCCAGGACTACGGCATGAACGAAGACGGCGAGTTCGACGCCGACATCGTCGAATCGAACACCTCGCAGCCCCAGCGAGAGCGGATCAAGACCGTCCAGGCAGTCATTCGGGAGATGCAGGCCGGCAAAGCTGGCGGCGTCCCCTACGAGGACATCTTCGAGAAGCTCAAAGAGGAAGGGATATCGCAGGAGAAGGCACAACACGAGATCAAGAAACTGAAGAAGAAAGGCGACGCCTACGAGCCGAAAACGAACAAGGAGGTGCGGGTGACGTAGATGCCCCGATCATCCACCACCCAGACCGAAGCAGAACGCCGCAAGCGCTCGAAGGAGGTCTACGAGCGGGCCATCAGCGCCGTCGATCACAACTCGGGGAACAAGCAGCCACCGCTCGCGAGCAAACCATCAGTGGTCGGCACACTCAACCAAGCCGGCTTCGGCATCGAGGAGATCCATCGAGCGTTCACCGCCGCTCGCCGAAACGATGATCTGTTCCAGACCAAGGACGACGAGGGCCGCACATGGATCGGGATCAACGACCGGTGGAAACTCCGCGAGAAGATCGAATCGAACCTCTCGAGAGTCGACGATCCGCGAGAGGAAGTTATCGGACTGGCGAACGACCGTGTCCAGAAGCTCCGACTACGAGGTGAGGTCGATGAGTGACGAAAGCGCACACTACTCAGGCGAAACTTACCGGCAATCAGTGCCCCCGTCTACAGAGGGGTTATTAAGCAGCCTGAAACATGGGTTTTCACAACTGCATTTTGTGCAACCTGCAACTGGAGAGAGCCCTCGTTCAGGGCTAATCCAGACGATAACAGAGTTCTTGCAGCGATCACAGATAGCGATCCCACGTCGCGCGCCTTTAGTTTCATACATACTTATCCAAAGAGTTCCTGATCAGTCAGTCTGGTCTTCACTAAGATATATTGAACGGCCAGAATGCACCCACCAATCACTACAGCAGAATACTGATCGCGCCGTCTCACAATCTGAAAACTCTACGCGAAGCGAAGGGGGTGAGTCCGATGCCTGAACAAGTACCCCAGAAACTCAAGGACTTGCCGCCGACAGCAAAGCTGGTATACAAGATCCTCGAGTACGAGGGGAAGCTCACTCAACAGGAGCTCTGCGAGGAGACATTCCTCGCTCAACGGACGGTCTATAACGCTCTCCGAGATCTCGAGGAAATTGGCGCAATTGACAGCTACCCAAATCCAGAAGATCTTCGTCAAACCATGTACTTTATCTGCAGTAAGTAATAGTTGAAGACCCTGCTCAAAATATCCCATAAAATCAGTTAGATGAGGTTGAACTGCGGAGTATATTTTAACTGAATTCGAACCGAGCACCTCCTTCTGGGCTTTCAGAAAGCGATACATCGAGGTCGTGATCAGCGGCTATGCGACTAACGATTGTAAGCCCAATTCCATTCCCGCTGTAGCCCGATGTGAAGCCGTGCTCGAACACATGCTCTCGATTTTCTTGTGGGATTCCCTCTCCGGTATCCTCAACGTAGAACCCGTCTTCTATGGGCCCGACACGAACAGTTATGTTCTCCCCACCGTGGCCGATTGCGTTTCGGAATAAATTCTCGAAGAGTGCTTGCAATTGGCTCCTGTTACCGTTGATTGTACAGTCCTGCGTTTCGAGAGACGCTGTGCGTGTATCTAACATTCTCCAAGCGTCTTGTGCGACTGTAGATAGTGAGACCGGTTTGAAGCTTTTTGAGGGGTGACTGGTCTGAGCAAGTGCTGTAAGATCTACGATGAGGTCTTCTATTCGTTCCAGTGCGCCCTTGACTCCATCTAAGTAAGCGTCATCGCCCGTCTCACGATACTCCTCAAGTTCTCCTAATGCAACCCCCAACGGGTTCCGAAGATCATGAGATACCATACTCGCAAATTGGTCGAGGCGTTCGTTCTGTTGCTTAAGTTCTTTCGTGATCTTGCGAACGTCAGTTACCTCCTGGGTGACTAAGACGCCGTATGGCTCACCATCAATATCCACTGGCCGTGTCTCAATGTGATGAATTTGATCCATATATTTAATGTCGAACGATTGTGGGGAACCATTTATAGTGGCTTGGAGTTTCGGTTTAAGTTCGGTAACAGTTTCTTCGGGAAACAGTTCAGAAAGCTGTTTCCCGACCATGTCTTGTGCTTTTCTTTCTGTGAATGGAAGAGTCTTCGGACCAACGACACGATAGCAGAGATCAGCATCAAACAGCACTAAGACACCATTTGGAAAGTGTTCAACAAGGGCCTGACGACCACCTGACGGTGGAGGGAAACTTTTCATGAAATATCTCCAGTGATCTCAATACGTTTTGTCATTTGTTAAATCTATTGGCCTAAATTAGGTGTTCTAACATCACCTTTAGCAATATTTCTTGACCATTGTTAGTAGAAATACTCTTTTTCTGTTTATTGGGGTTTTTTATAGTTATTCTTACTTGAAATACTCATGGCTGGTTCTCAGAAAGTGTCATTGCCGGCGGCATTCGATGATTTAGATATCGGTATTACCTTACGTGATCCAAAGACAGGCGCACTTTTAGACCTAAACGAACGGGTACAGCAGTTATACGGCTATTCTCGAGAGAATCTACTCAAAATGGAAATTGGAGATTACACTCCAGTTTCGAAAAAATTTTCACAAGAAAAGGCAGTCCGCCGAATTCAGGCGGCTGCTGCAGGTGATTCTCAGGTATTTGAATGGCGGATTGAACGAGCGAATGGGGAGCAGATATGGGTTCGTGTTCGTCTCAACCAGACCACAATTGATGGAACCACGTGTGTCCTCGCTGAAATTCGAGATATAACCGAGTATAAGGCACGAGAACGCCGATTGCGACTTCTTAATCGAATTGTCCGACATAACCTCCGAAACGAAACAAATGTTCTCATAGGATATGCCGATCGCCTCAAAAAAGCTATTGAGGAAGAGTCGCTACAAGAGGAGGTAGAGACAATTTTGGAGATTTCAATGGAAATCGGGACATTAAGTAACTCAGTTCAGCAGATCGAGGATATTGCTGAACCTGACGCAACACAGCGCTCGCCCACGAATATCAATGGTCTTGTGAAAAATATTGTAACAGAGACTCAAGTTGACCACTCAGAAGTGGATCTGACTGTGAACGTTCAGGACGACATCTGCGTAAACGCCGATAAAGGCCTACGCTACGCTATCGAACACGCCGTCGACAATGCAATCGTCCATAACGATCAGGATATCCCATCCGTCAAGGTACTAACTGCCATAGACTCGGATACTGGGTTGGGAGAAATTAGTATTATTGACAATGGTCCAACCATCTCAGATGTCGAAATCAACGTTCTTAACGAGGATGTCATGGCAAGCACCACATACCATGGGTCCGGCGTCGGTTTGTGGGTAATGAAATGGTGTGTCCACTCACTCGGAGGCGAACTCATTTTCGAGAAAAATTCTCCTCGCGGAAACGTTGTTCGTTTCCTCCTTCCTCAAGTTGACCCCTCCAAGGATGAAGATAATTCTGATTCACATTTTTCATGTGCTGAGTAGGTGTATCTATCCTATTGTAGACCGGAAAACTGTCTCTTAAGTAAGACTATCTCATCTATAAAGTAGAAGAGCCTGCTACTTTCTTACGGTTTAAGATCCATAGTCACCATACCAAATAGTAACCCGTTTCTCCTGGGGTCGTTGGTAGCGGCCCGGGATCCCATAGCCATGTCTGTCCACACATCCACCCCACCCCAGAGCGTCGAGTGCGGACAGTGCGGCGATCAGTTTATCCTCCCCGCCACTGCGGGCTCGTTCTGTTCGCCGGAATGCCACACCGAACACCGCCGCGAGAAGCGTGCAGGCGACTTCTTCGAGACGCTCGAGCACGATCACCGCTTCTGCTCGACGTGCGGCCGGCAGCTCAAGGAGATCGAAAAGCCCCCGGAACGCAATTCCGCAGGGAAGTCGATCACCGATGCGGCGATCGGCTGGGAACACGTCACCGATCATGGCGAGTTCGGCGTGAAATCGAGTGTCGTCCAGGACGACGATGACGATGAGCCGGATCTCCCCGATCTCGACTTCGAGGACGGCCACGATCCGGTCTACGTCTTCGAGTACGACGGCGATACCTACAACGTCGGCACCTACCGCGACTTCCGGAACCCGCTCGAGTCGTCGATTCGAGCTGACGAACCGGTTCCGACGGGCACGATCTGCCGGTGCGGGCAGACTGATCACAAGCACGAGTCGGAGACACTCCGCAAACGGCTCCCATTCACGACTGCCCATTACCTGACACTCGCTGTCGATACCCTCCGAGCTGAGGAGAAGACCGACGTCCGCGTCGATCGGGAGCGACTGTTCGAGGCCGTCCTCGAGGGCGAGTCGACCCGCGAAGCCTTCGCATCGGCGGTGGTCCTATGACGGTCCAGCCGATCGACGAGGGGCTGCCGGTGGAGGTCCGCTTCGCCGGTCGCGCCGTCCAGGGCGTCGTCGACGAAGTCCGATGGACGCCCACCTGGGGCGAGCCGCGTTCGGAGATCGTCGTCGACGCCGACGGCACGACGATCTCGACCGGCCGAGCGAACGTCCGACCTCGATAACGTCCCCGATGTGGCCCGGCGTTGCCCCTGCCCCGCCGGGCTGAAGGGGATCAGTATCGCTCTCGCTCCCGCTGTCACTCGCTTCGGGGCGGCTGGCACACCGCGACTGTTAGAGATCCCACGGTCCGTCCCGACCCGCGCCGGGATTCGGCAAAAAGCCTCTCGGACGAGACCCGGCGCACCCGTTTTTCATACACCACCCATGATCGAAACACTCCCAGACCACGCCGTCTACCTCGGCGGCGTCGCTATCGTGTCGCTCCTGGTACTCGGTCGGCTCTACGCCGGCGAGCACCTCTTCAACAATCGGGCTCGTTTCTGGGGCCCGCTTCGGCGACACGCGATCCCGCTCTTGCACCGACTGTTCCAACGACACGACGAGGACCTCTACGCCGAGACCGAGATCGGCACCAACCAGGTGGTCGATATCGTCCATCGGTCACCGGAAGCTGTCCTCGAGGACCTCGCCGACGCCGGCTACGAACCCCAACCGCTGGCGAGCTTCGCCCGTGACTGGCTCGGTCGACCGGAGGTCGCCAGCTGGGCGCGCTACGAGGGACCCGCCCCGTTCCACGGTGCGCCGCACTTCCTTCGTCCACGGCAGGTCCACGTCCGACTGTTCGAGACCGACGATGGCACCATGATCACCGCCCACGAGGAGGCGACGTCGTGGCGTCCCGACCAGTGGCACGATCACTACCGCGGCGAGACGATGGACGTCGAGACAGGTGTCGTCATGGTGGCGTTCGATCTCGACCTGAACCACGTCATCGAGGAGATCGCCGACCCGATCGAGGCCTGATAGATGCCATGTCGACGAAACCAAAGAAGTCCGATCCGCTGGAGCGCGCGAAAATCGAATTCATCTGCCTGGGGAGGACGCTGATGCCTGACGACGAGACACTCGAACGGACGATTGGCACGCTCGCCCTATTCATCGTCTGGGCGGCGATCGTCCTCGGACCGATGTTCACCGGGGCCGATCCGGCGCGTTACGAGATCGTCATCGGAACGACCGCGATCGTGTTCACCGTCCTCGGGAAGATGTGGGACTTCGAAGTCAAGCGAGCTCTCAACGCGGTCACGCTCACTGACGGCGGCAAGTCGAAAGAGGACACCGAGGACGACTGACCATGACCGAGGACCTTACCGACATCGACGGCATCGGCCCAACGATAGCCAAGGCACTCGAGGAGGCTGGCTTCGAGACCGTGGACGATGTCCCCGTAATCGCTCGAGTTTATCGAAAATCACGACGCCGGGATGTTCTTGACTGCACTCACCAGCGCAGTAAGTACTTATTCGGCGTGTACAGTGAGTTCCAGGAACGGGGAAACTACATCCCGATCGACTGCTAGTTCCAGGAGCTCAGTTTCCTCCTCGTAGTGGACGAGACCAACATCACACAGGTATGGAAGGTGTCGGTGGTGAAGGTCAACGAGAATACGCTGATACCAATCGTATGATGGGTTGTTCTCCTTGATCGAGATGTATTCGGCAAGGTCACCGATGTAGATCGCCGCTGGTTTCTGAGCGAGATAAATAAGCGCATACTGCCGCCGTTCTGCTGCAAAGGCGGCAAACAGCTCTGTATTGGAAATGTTCGGTGTACCGGTCTCTGTGTCCTGTGGGGTCTGTGTATGCGGCTTCATGATGTCTGCGTACTGCACCTACACGCTGTTAACCGACCATGTCTCACGTCGCGACTTCAGCAGAGTACACCACGGTGTATAAGGAACACCCACATAACCTTTGTTGTTGAGAAATTGCACTAGAAAAGAAACTGTGCGGTTCTTCTACTGGTTACTCCTCGAGGAACTCCGGTTCATAAGATGACTCGTCATCGCTTTCGTGCCGCTCGATCGCAACCGACCAACGTGGGGCATCAGCGATAGGGAGCGTGATGTCCCAGGTGCCTTCAATGACGGCTCCCTGGCCAAATGCAGTTGCAATAAGGTTGACGAGATCGTCTTCGAATGTATCCGTTATATCAGGGGAAGATGGAGGTTTCATGATGCAGGATGGAATTGCTGCCCCAATTCCTATACGGTTCAGGCTTGGCAGAGGGATAATGTTGTCTCTTACCTCTGTATGAACAGAAATCCCGCTCTCACCTCTGAATAAAGAGACCGTACTACTCTTCTTGTTAAAGCACTCGAGGCGTCCCTTCCAGCGGAGACGGCACGGGAGTTCGAACGAAAGTTCCAGTAATAGAATCCTATGACTGATGAACTAACAGAGATCGATGGTGTAGGTCCGGCGATCGCGGAGAGTCTTCGCGACGCCGACTTCGAGACCGTCGACGACGTCATGACTGCGAGTGCCGACGAGCTAGTCGAAGTCCACGGCATCGGCGAGAAGTCTGCCAAGGACATCCTCACCCGAGAGCCCGGCGCCGGTGGCCGCGATCCGAAGCTCACGCACGAGGTCCAGACGTCGATCGCGAACATGCTCCAGCAGGGCCACTCAGTCGCTGCAGCCTGTCGGTGTAACGGGATCGGCCAGTCGACGTTCTACGAGTGGCTCGAGAAAGCAGACAAGCAGGGAGAGGGAATCTACGCGGACTTTGCGGACGAGGTCGCGAGCGCGCGTGGGATGGGAGAAGCAACCCTCGTCGACGATCTCCTCGAGATGGCTCGGGAGAAGAAGGATACGAAGGCCATCCTCTCAGTACTGAAGAACCGATTCCCAGAGTCCTGGGGAGAGGTCGAAGAGGGCGACGAAGGCAGCACAGTCGAGGTGTTCCTCACCGCCGACCGCGAGCAGTCATAGAATCCCATAGCTCATGGCAGCGTCCTCCTACACCGATCAGTTCCCCGAGCCGTCTCACTCGAGATATGGGCGGGGCGAAGATAGACAGGCAGTTCGGCCCTACTACCACCAAGACACGGACGTCGCTCCACAAGAGGAGTTCCTCGCCGGGCCCGAAGGGCTGGCACCAGTCCAGTCCGAAGCACGGAACCACGCCTTCGTCTCTGGTCTCGGCGCCGGGAAGACCGCAGCCGGGATCCTCCGATCAGTAGCGAACGCAGAGCAGTGGAACCCTGGCGAGCTCGGGATGATCGTCGCGCCGACAGTCCCCGCACTGAAGAACGCGATCCTTCCCGTGATGCGAGAGTTCGGTCTCCTCGATGCGTGGGAGTATCGTGGGAAGGGCTCGGAAGAACCCGGTATCCATACACCGAGCGGCTCAAGGATCATCCTCGAGAGTGCTGACAACGATCGCAAGATCCAGCGCCTTCGTGGCCCGAACCTCTCGTGGGTCTGGATCGACGAGGCCGCAGCCGTCTCCGAACGAGCGTGGGAGGTCCTTTCCGGACGTCTCCGAGTCGGCCAGTACCGCAACGCGTTCGTCACGACCACTCCCAAAGGAAAGAACTGGGTCTACGAGCGCTTCTACGCTGACCAAGATCGCGACGTCCACCGGTCCGATCCGTATGAGGTTGTCACGGCGAACGGGACCCACGGCGTCTTCGGTGTCCCATCGTGGCTCAACCCTCACAACCCGGACGACTACATCGATCGGCTCGACGAAGAGTACGAGGGTGAGTTCTTCCGCCAGGAGGTCGAGGGCGAGTTCACGAAGTTCGACGGCCTCGTCTACTCCTGGTTCGACGACAACGACCACATCCTCCGGGACGATCCGAGCCCCGACGAGTACGACGAGTTCATCTACGGTGTCGACTGGGGTCACGGAAACCCGATGGTCGGGCTGGCGGTCGGGCGGGCCGGCGACGCCTACCACATCGTCGATGAGTTCTACGAGACCCGCTGCACCAACGACGACCTGAGCCGTGAGCTCGAGGAGATGCAGGATCGGTGGCGCGAGGGCACGGTCTACTGCGACCCTGCCGAACCGCGCTCGATCGAGGATCTGTCTCGAGACGGATTCCACGCGAAGAAGGCGGACAACAGCGTCACACCCGGGATCCAGAAGGTCTCCGAGGTGCGTGACGAGTTCCAGGTTTGTGAGATCTGCCAGAACGTGATCAACGAGTTTGATCTGTACCAGTACAAGGACGGCGGCGACTCTGACGACCCGCTGAAGCAGAACGATCACGCGATGGACGCGCTCCGATATGCGATCCTCACGCATACTGGGCCCGACGATGGCCAGAGCGGCAGCGGAACTTGGTAACCAGACACCACGATCACCATGAGTGACACATCTACCGACACCGACGAGACGGACGGCTCCGCCGGCGACGGCTCGGACGCCGAACTGGTCGCACAAGACGACGGGTTCTCGGCCCGGCAGGAGTACCAGATGCGCCTCGCGTTGGCGCAGTCCCTCGGAGAGAACCTCCCCGGCGACGAGGACTACTACGAGGTGTTCAACTGGGATAAGGATCCGAGCGTCGAGGACTTCTTCGCCCTCGCACTCCGGAACCCGTACGCCTACGCCGTCACGTTCCTCCCACCGTCGACCACGTGGCGCGATCCACCGAAGATCGACGACAAGGACGATCCTCGAGGCGACGCCGACCAGACAGAGTTCGAGAGCGACGTTCAGGACCTCATCGATGACCAGAACCTGTGGCACTACGCGAAGCGGGCCGACAAGCTGGCCGGGATCGGGAAGTTCGGTGTTCTCGTCCTCGAGTTCGACGACGTCGACGATCCCGATGGCTTCTCGAAGACCGTCGATGAAGGCGCCGAACTCACTGGACTGCGTCCTTTCTCGAGAGCGTCGGTCGATGATGTCACGGTCGGTGGTCCTGGATCCGGGCGCTGGAACGAACCGACCGAGTACACGCTGGACTTCAGCGACGAGAATGAGGTCGAAGGCGCTTTCGAGCATCAGGGCCCGGAGACGCTCGACGTCCACTGGCAACGGGTCATCCACATCCCGAGCGAGGAGCTCCTGGACGACGAACTCAGAGGTGTCGAACGGCAGAGGCCAGTCTACAACAACCTGATCGATATCGAGAAGACGCTCGGCGCCGCCGGCCAGCTCGTCTATCGGGCCGCTGCGTGGGGCATCCACATCAACATCTCGGATGAGTTCAACCTCGAGGACAACGGCGACGACCTTCGCGAACACCTCCAGCGCTGGCAGCACGGCCTCGAGAATGTCCTCCGGACTCAGGGCGCCGACGACGTCAAGAGCCTCGGCGGCGAGGACATCGATCCGCAGCCGGTCATCGATCCGAACATCGAGGCGATCAGCGCCCAGACGGGCCTCCCGCAGTCCGTCCTGAAAGGTAACGAGAGCGGCGAACGTGCCACGACGCAGGACCTCAAGGAGTGGTACGGGAAGATCGCTGAACGACGCAACGAGTTCGTCGAGCCGCAGATCGTCCATGCGATCATCGACCGGCTGCTGGATATCGGCTCGATCACCGAGCCCCAAGGCGGCAGATACGAGGTCGACTGGCAGCCGCTGGCGGAGATGTCCGAGTCGGACCAGGCAGATATCCGCAAGACCCGGGCCGAAGTCCTCGAGACGTGGATGCAGGTCGCGCCGGGCGTCCTGACTCCCAAGCAGCAACTCGGGTTCATCGAGGATGGCGATCTCCCGTCTGACCTCGAGGGTTCCGACCTGCCGGATCTGGACGAAGCCGATCCGGAGGTCGAAGCACAGTTCGAAGCGCAGTTCGGTCCCGTGGAGGCCGATGACTGAGACATGAGCAGCGCCCCTTCCTCGGACGGTCACCGACACCACCTGCATGCTCAGCAGGAGGATCCGACCAAGACGAAGACGATCCGGCAGACCTACGCTCGCCGACTTCGCGCGGCGTTCGGGCGGATCAACAGCACGATCCGCGACGCCGTCATCGAGGAGGACATCTTCGGTCTCCGGAGCGACGATCTCTCCGAGGCGCAGGTCGAGGAGTTGCTGGACACGTTCGCGTCCGCGGGTCGCGACGTCGAACTGCGGGCGGCCGACGACCCACCAGACCTGAGCACGGTCCCGCCGGGCGAGCGCATCGAGCGCTTCCGGGAGTGGCTCCAGACCGCACAGGAGTCGGAGGTCCTCGAGGTCATCGATCGCGACGAGAACGTCTGGGTGCGCCGGGCGTACGAGCGCGGCATCGAAGACGCTGACACGAACCTCCGGAAGGCCGGCCTCGATATCGAGCCGACCGATGCTGCAGCGGCGCAGCAACTGGTCCAGATGCCGGTCCACGAGCGGAAGTTGCACGTGCTGTTCGCTCGGAACTACGCCGAACTCGAGGGCATCACCAACGCGGTCGCCCAGCAGGTCACACGGGAGCTCGCCGACGGGATCGGCGAGGGAGTCAACCCGACCGTGATGGCGCGGCGGATCACCGATCGCGTCAACAAGATCGGGAAGACGCGGGCGACGGTGCTCGCGAGGACCGAGACGATCAACGCCCATTCTCAGGCGACGGTCGAGCGCTACCGGCAGCAGGGCGTCGAGTCGGTCGGCCTCGAGCCCGAGGTCCGGGTCCAGACCGCCGGCGACCAGCGTGTCTGCGATCAGTGCGCTTCCGTCGCCCAGCGCGGTCCGTGGGAACTCGATGAATTCGAGGGATCGACAGACCAGCCACCGGTTCACCCGCAGTGTCGCTGCGCGGTGATCCCGATCGTGAACGAGGCCGCGGCGGCGGCACTCGAGGCGCACCCCCACGAGTTCGTCACGATGCTTCGGGCTGGCGCGTTCGTCGACGAGTCCCGTGAGCGCTACGAGGCGCTCGCGTCGACGGACGGCGCCGGCGCCCAAGAGCTGGTCGCTCACTTCTCACCAACTCAGATAGCAGCGTAGTTCCGGGACCGATGACCTCCGTACAACACCACGCTCGCCGCGATCAGAGCGGTCGGCGTGAGGGGCGAGGGCCTGGGCCGATGTAACCATGAAGAACAACGATATGCATGACCTGCGGGTGTCGGCCCGAACGGCCCGGCTAACCGCAGCTATAGACGACGATGACGAGGACGAGGACGGCCCGCCGTGGCGGTTCTCCGGTATCGCAGTCGCCGCCGGTGACATCCTCCATATGGACGACGGGACGCGAGTCCTGATGACCGCGGAGGAGCTCCGGAAGGCCGCAGAGAGTCAGGCCGACGAACCTCTGACAACGGACCACCCCGCGGACGACGAGGGGCGACCGCAGTATCCACCACCGACCGACGAGACGATCGGCAAGGTCCCGAAGGCCGGATGGATCGACGACCAGCAGGCCGTCGGCTACGAGGCGAGTACCCACGACGAGAACGTCGCGAAAGGCGTCCGTGGCGAGAGCTACGACGTCTCGGTCCACCCGAGATTCCGTCTCGGCGAGTTCCGTGAGGACGTTCAGGCCTACGTCGGCGAGGACATCGAGTTTCTCGACCTCTCCGTGGTCTCGAAGGGCGATAGCCCATCGAACACTGCGAAGTGGGGCCCGAGTCAGGCACTGGCGTCCTACACCGAAGAGACGGACATCGGTTCTCAACTGACGGCCGGCGACGGCTCGGGCACCGGTCCCGATTTCGAGGACTCCCCGAACGGCGCGATCGGCGCTGCGGTTCGTGGGACGCTTCAGGCGATCGGGTTCGATATCGGTCGATCGGACGACCTCGCAGGCGAGAACGGAAACCCACTTCCGGAACCGTCTGACCTCACGGCGAACAGTACCGACACTGAAACGACGGGGGCGGAATCCCCCACGGACGACCCAGATCCAACTGACATGGACGACAACACTCGAGAGCAGTACATCACGTTCCTGACCGCCAACGCGGACTTCGACAAGGAGTCCCTCGAGGCGATGGACGACAACGTACTCAACCAGACGTACGAACTCGCCGCCGAGAACGCCGCCTCCGATGGCGGCGATGGCGGCAGCAACGACGACCCCGACAACGGCGGCGACGACAAAACGCTCGGCGACATGACCGTCGACGAGCTCGGCTCTGCGCTCCGAGATCAGGGCTTCGTCACCGAGGACAACGCCAGCGATCTCGTCGCACAGGCTCAGGAAGAGGCCACGAAGGCGCAGAAGGTCGAGGAGATCATCGCCAATTCCGACCAGTACGAGGAGGACGACCGCGAGGACCTCATGGCCTCGGCAGACACCCTCGTCGATAGCGAGTACGATCGCGCTACCGGCAAGAGCGGCATGGGGCTTCCCGGCGCGGCTGGCCTCACGGCATCCGCGGCGGCGGGCGGTTCCAACGACAACGGCGCCGACGAGGACCCCGACGAGTACGGCACTGGGGTCGCGGAGAACTGAGGTGATATAGATGACGCAACTCAACACGCAGATGTCGGTTCTCGCACAGACCAACGACGCCGAAGACTACGACGACGACGAAGCGCTCGAAGCGCTCAACCCCGGTCAGGGCGTCGTTCGCGGGGCTGGCGGCTACGCGGCCGCCGGTGCCGACTCGAAAACCAAGCGCGTCGTTCGCGAACAGCGCAACCCTGGCAGTCGTGGGGTCGGGACGAATCAGAGCCCGCTGGAGATCTCCTACCCGGCGGGCTCGAACGTCGAGACGATCGGGTTCCAGAGTCACGACGAGGCTCGCCTGCTCGTCGCCTACGCTGACGTCGACGCCGACGGTACCGACGACACCTACACCGAGGGCACCGACCTCGGATGGAACGCCAACGGCAACCTCGAGACGACGGCTGGCGCACCGACCGAGGCGGTCGCGACGATCGCAGACGAAGATGGTATCACGATGAGCAGTGGTGACGATCCGACCCATGTTCTCGTGGAGTTCTACTGAGGTACTCATTCATGGCAACTGACAACGTTACGCAGCACGAACCGGAGATGGCCGAAGAGTTCGAAGGCGCCTCGCGTCTTCACGAAACAGCGCTGTTCAACCCGGTCAAGAACCAGCGCGAGCAGGCGTGGAAGCAGATCCGTGCCCAGTCCCCGATCGGCCCCGACACGTGGAACGACCTCGACCAAGCCGTCGGGATCCACCAGCCGTCGGCGGAGCTGACCGCCGACTCGGCGATGCAGGTCGACTCGTGGCAGGAGTACGCAGAGACCATCCTCGACGACCAGTTCGTCCAGTCGACGGTCATCGACCAGCTGGTCGGCGCCGGCTTCGGCGTCAGCGCGAGCCTCTTCCGCTACGCGTACTTCGACCGCCTTCGCGCCGGCCGACTCGAGGCTGACCGGACGATGAACGCTCGTGCGCGCAGCACGCAGGAGCTGCCCGCCAACGGGCTGCACGGCGTTCCGCTCTGGATTCACCACGTCGACTACGAGTTCGACAGCCGCGAGGTCCAGAACGCGATGCAGTTCGGTGACGATCTCGACACCAGCGTCGGTCAGGAGGCCCGCCGGGCGCTCAACCGCTCGGAGCACAGTCTGCTCTGGAACGGCGAGGGCCGCGAGATCCCGACCGAGCGCGGTACCCTCATGGTCTCCGGGCTCGACTCCGACGAGGACCTCATCCTGCAGACCAGCGGCTCGAACGGCTGGATCAACAGCCCGAACGAGATCCTCTCCGACTTCAAGGAACTCCACGACACCGTCGAGAACCAGACCGATGTCATCGACGAAGACGATGTCCCGCTGGTCTCCGAGATCGGCGGCTGGCTCTTCGTTCCCCGCGCGCTGTGGGGCGAGGTCGACCGCGAGGACTACGAAACCTCCACGACCGACGAGCCGATCATGGAGCGGCTCGAGCGGAAGTACCCGTACCTCAACATCGTCCCGGCGCCGCGCCTGGACTCGGACAGTGCGATCCTGATGCTGAACGATCCGCGGTACTTCCAGATGGTCGTGGCGCAGGGCGTCACGAACACGAACTGGGAGGTCGACGGCGGCTTCGGCCTGCGTAACAAGACGCTCTCGAGCCGGACGCCGTTCATCCGCCGCAGCCCCGACGGCGTGCGTGGCATCGCTCGGATCACCGGCATCAACGCCTGAGGTGTCTCGATGGCAGACACTGAAGCGTTCGGCGATCTGGCAGAAGTAATCGACATCCTCGACGCAGAAGGGTACGACGTTGTCCGGGACGTTCACGTCCGCGAGGAACGCGTCGGAAGCGAGGATCAACTAGTCGCGAACCTCCCGGTCGTCCTCAAGGAGAGTGATCATGATGAGTGAACAGACAGTTCGAGTCCGCGTCGCCGGCGCACAGTTCCGATTCGATCGCGAGCAGTACACTCGCGGTGACGAACTCGAGGTTCCCAAGCGGATCGTCGGACGTCACCCGCGGACGCTCGAGATCGTCGCTGACGAGGACGACGGCAGTGACGAGGCCGATGACGTCGACGAACTCGATCCGCACCCCGCGGACCTCACGGTTGGCGAGCTCGAGGATCGCATCGAAGACGTCGAGGATCCGGAACTGATCAAGGCGATCAAGAAGGCCGAAGAGGAGAGCAAGAATCGGGAGACTGCGAAAGACGCGATTGATGCCCGGCTGAACGAACTCGAGGGGTGACGGATGTCCACCGCTACGCCGACGGATGTCCGCCTCGAGATCGACACGAAGCTGGCCGACGAGAAGATCCAGAAGGTCATCGATCGGAAGGCACGCGACATCAATCGCGACGACGGCGTCGCTGGCCTCGGCGACCAGGTTCGGACCGACCTCGAGGCCGTGCTGGCAGCGCTCCACATCGCTACGAAGCTCGATCGGGCGACTACCAACGAGGAGGTCGGCAGTGCCCGGAAATCCTACGAGGAGTCGATGGTCGACGAACTCCGTGCTGATGCGCGTCGACTCGGTGCAACGGATGAACTGCTCGGAATCGGTGCCACAGACAAGACGGCATCGATCACTGTACCGGACACGAGGAGTTGATCCACGATGGCCGAGAAGCGCATCCGGCAGACTCTCGAGCCGAATCGTAACCGAGAGTTCATCGTCGACGGCGAATCCATCGCGTTCGATCGGGGCGTCCAAGTCCGACCGGTCACCGAAAGCCGGGCTGAAGTGCTGCTCGATCACCCTCACCTCGAGCTCGACATCGACCTACCAGCGGACTACCGCGATCTCCAGAAGATGGCGGCACGGGCCGAGTCGGATACGGTCAACGGAAACAGTTCCAGAGACGAGATCGTCGATCACCTCGAGGGCCTGCCTGCTGAGAAACTGGAGGGGCTAAGAGATGATCTCTGACAGGATCACTGTCTCGATCTTCGTGAAGACGTACACGTTCCCTCGTCTGAGAAAGATTGTCGCTGTCGCCACAGTCGAGGGCTCCACAGACCCGTTCGTCCTCTCCAAAACCGTAGGTGAGGGCAGATGAGGTGGCTGTCTGGCTTCGAGACCCATCAGGCGACGATCACCGGCGACCGTCAGACTGGAACGGAAGACGACGGCTACGGCGGTACGAAACCCGTCACGGAGACCATCACCGTCTTCGAAGGCTGGATCCGGTACGAGTCGAACGGCGCAGGTCTCGCGAGGGACTTCCAGGGCGAGCGCTCCGAAGACGAACCGGTCGTCTTCATCGACGGTGTTGACGCGGTCAACGACTTAGGATCCATCAACATCCGCGAGGATGATACACTCGAGATCGACGGCCTCGAGGGAACGTTCGAGCCCCGTAACATCGAGCCGCAGTTTCTGGATGGGTCCGATCCGGCGATCGTCCTGCTGAACCCGGTGGAGGTGTCCTGATGGAGTTGGACTTCGACTTCAAGTCAGGCTTCGCGCCGGAGGACTTGGATGATAGTCTCGGCACACTCCTGGAAGAGGGGAACGATGAGCTCGAGGCGCGTGTTCAGGAAGTCGCTCTCGAGACAGAGGCCGATGCTCGCCGGCGTGCAGCCGTCGACACGGGCAACCTCCGGGCTTCGATCGAGCACGAGGTCGAGTCGAAGCGTGACTCGGTCAAGGCGACTGTCGGAACGAACACCGAGTACGCTCCCTTCGTCGAGTTCGGGACAGTCCACCAGGAAGCGCAACCGTTCCTCCGGCCGGCGGTTGATACGACCCTGCGTCGGTACGAGCCCAAAGTGATCGAAGCGGTCTACAAGGCCGTACGGAGTGCGCAACGATGACCGATCAGGACCTCCGGAAGACGCTCGAGGACGTCCTGACCGACCTACGATCGTACGATCCACTGGTCACGAAACTGGAGGGCCTGAACCCGACAGCGCACGGCCAGAACGCGATCCAGTTGTCCAACGAAACCAGCGACCCGTTCGAGAATCCCGTCGGGGCAGAGGACGACTTCAACGTGGTCGTCGTTCCGGGCGTGATGACGGAGACAGGGTCGTTCCAGCACAAGACGAAGCAGTCGACGTTCCGTATCCAGGTCGACGTCGGCGGCCGCCTCGCATGGCGGAAAGACATCGATGCAGAGGCTGGGTCGTTCGCCCAACTCGAACTCGCAGAAGTGCTCGGTCTGGTCGGCGATCGGATGGACACGGCAGCCCCGGTCGATGGCGGGTCTCCTGGCGGATCGGATGGCTCGCCAGTGCCGCGAGAAGACGACGATGGATCGTTGACGATCAGCGAAGACTGGTTGCTGAGTGTCGCACAGACAGACAACTAATCAGACGGAGACCATTCAAATGGCAACGAACAAACTTACCGGCGCGTTCGTCGAGATCGTCAAAGTTACCGATCCCGATGGAACCGCCACGAAGACGACGCTGAGTTTCACGACTGACGATGTCGAGATGACGGTCGACGAGGATTCGGCCACGGCAGACGGCCATGCAGATCGCCGCCGAATCCGCTCGAGGACGTACAACGAAGCTGCGGTTTCGCTGTCCTCGTTCATCGAACCCTCGATGGAAACGCTCGAGGAGATCGGCCTCATCGACCCAGACAACGACGGCAAACTGCAGTTCGACGCGGAGAGTCGGACGTGGGATGCCTGCTTCCTCCGCGTCTACAAGAATGAGGAGGATACCGATCCCGCACTCGTCCACCGCTACGACGAGGTCGAGTGGCACATGCCCGATGGGGTCACGTACCCTTCGGACTTCGCCACTGCAGGGATCGAGGGCTGGATCCACGGGGACATCTTCCTCGACTACACCGAGGCGTAGATAGATGCCTGACGCAACGATCGGCAGGGAGCGGACTGGCCGGGTCAAAGCCACGGTCACGAACGGCGCTCCCTCGGCAACGATCAGCCGTGAGGCAGCGGGCCGCGTGACTGCGACACTGGACGTCCACAGACCAGGTGAAAGCGCATGATGACCGCATACGAAGGCGAGGATGTACCGCTCACGATCAGCTACGAAGACTCGGACGGTAACGCCATCGACCCCGATGACCAGGACACTTCGGGCGATCCGGACGCTGATGTCACGGTCGTCGACACTAGCGACGACACGGAAGTGATCTCGGCGCAGTCGATGACTCACGGATCGACTGGAGAGTTCGAACACGTCTGGGACACTGCTGGGGCTGGAACCGGCACGTATCGGGTCGAGGTTACAGCTGAGTTCTCGTCCGAGACGAAGATCGCCAAAACGGAGATCCAACTCGAGTAATCATGACGACCGCAACAGTCACGAACCCAGACGAACGCGAAGAGCTGCTCGAGCAGGCCCGCGACGAAGTCCAGGAGGAGAAACAGAAGAAGGTCGAGGTCTACGGCCAGGCGCAAGAACTGTTCGACGCCCGGTCCCGGGACACGTTCACGATCGAGCGCCACGGCGTGGAGATCGAGTTCCTCTACCCGGACCCGGAGACTCAGAAGGAATTCGAGGACCGACAACAGCGCGTCCTCGAAGGCGCACAGTCGGGCGCTGATCTGTTCGAGTTGCTCCAGGAGGCTCAGGTCGGACTCGACCAGATGGAGGCGACACTGTCCGACCATGCCGTTGATCCGTCGTTCCAAGACGCTGCTGTCTGGCGTGATGGGCTCGGATTCACTGACGACGAAGTGGGTGAGCTCTATCAGGATTTTATGGCGCTTGGCGAGGCAGAGACGCAATCTCAACAGCTCGAGATGTTGCAGAGTCTCATGTCGGACGATTCCTAGATTGGCTCAATCGGGAACAACACATTCGTCCGAGCGAGTTCTTCGAAGATCTCGACGAACCGCAGAAGACGTTCTGGATCCAGCGCTATAAAGAACACCAGCAGGAGCAGCAGCAACTCAGCGATAAACTCCAATTTTGAGCCATTCTTTCGATGAACGTAAAACGAGCGATTAGCACATGCCCACGATTTCAACACTGACAGCCGTGCTGAACCTCGATCAATCGGGGTTCCGTTCGGGAGTGGAGGATGCACAGAACGATTTGGATGGTCTCCAGGGCCAGGCTCAGAAGACGGGGAAGAAGCTGACATCCGCTGGGAAGACGATGACGGCGGGGATCACGGCCCCACTGATGGCGATGGGGGCGCTCTCTGCCCGCACAGCAGCTTCGTTCGACCAGAACATGCAGAAGTCCATCGCGGTGATGGGCGACGTCGACGAGGCGATGCGCGAAGACCTCGAGCAAACGGCTCAGGAGGTCGCGAATACAACCACCCACAGTGCAGACCAGGCCGCTCAATCGTACTACTACCTCGCATCGGCGGGCCTCGATGCACAGGAGTCGATGGCAGCGATGCCACAAGTGGCTGCATTCGCCGAAGCCGGGCAGATGGACATGGCTCAGGCAACGGATACGGCGACGAACGTCATGTCCGCGTTTGGGTATGAAGCCGACGAAATGACCGAGGTGACGGACACGCTCACAGCCACGGTCAGCAACCATAACCAGACGATGCAGGATATGAGCTCGGCGATGAGTAAAGTCGCCCCTGTTGCCTCCTCGCTCGGCTTCTCGATCGAAGAGACGTCTGCCGCGATCGGGCAGATGGGGGATGTTGGTATCCAGGGCGAACGTGCCGGGACCGCCCTTCGGAACGTTATGTCCCAGATCTCTGACGAGGGGTCCACTGTAACCAAGAAACTCGAGGGAATGGGGGTTGCGACACGCGACTCGCAGGGCAACATCTTGTCCCTCACGCAAGTCCTCGCGAATATGGAGGAAGCCGGCGTTGGGGCCGGGGACGCCGCCTCGGTCTTCGGGACCGAAGCCGGACCTGCGATGGCTGCACTCATGCAAGAGGGCAGCTCCGCACTTCAGGAAAATACCGATCGTCTTCGAGAGGCGGAGGGTGCGACGAAAGACATGGCGACAACACAGCGCGAGACCCTGAACGCTGAACTGTCCATCGCCAAATCGAATCTTAAGGACGTCGGAATCGCCATTGGATCGCAGCTACTCCCGATGCTTTCGTCGTTGACTAGGTACGTCAAAGGCGCTTCCGAGAGGTTCCAAGGGCTGAGTGATGGGCAGCAAAAAGCGATCATCGCGGCTGTTGGTCTATTAGCAGCACTCGGCCCGGTCCTCATGATGGCGGGGCTAATGGCGCAGTCGATCGTTGCTCTGTCCGGGGCCTATGGTGTTCTGACAGCATCGTCATGGGGCCTCTCTGGGGCCCTGTCTGGCGGAGTTGTTCCATCAGCGATAGCCGCGAACGTTGCCCTCGGCCCGATCACGGTCCCTATTTGGGCGATTATCGCCGCTATAGGAGTGCTCGTAGCTGCTGTCGCAGGGCTATATTACGCGTTCACCAACAATATGTTTGGAATTAAAGACAAGACCTACAGCGCGCTCTCTACTGTCAAGGGGTGGTTCGATGCCGCCCCTGATTGGATACTCGCACTGCTCGGGCCGGTTGGGTGGCTCTATAAAGGTTGGTCTGAGAACCTCTTCGGGATCCAAGATATCACCGGCCAGGTCTTCGACTGGATCGGCAACAAAATCGATTGGCTGATGAAGTATATCGAGAAGATCCCCGGGATCGGTGGGGACGGTGATGGTGGGCCAAGTATCGAAAGTCCAGATGAACCGGACCCGCCCGATTCAGAAGACTTCGATAATGGGGAGCTCAGCCAGGAGAATTTCGACCCTGCAGAGGGTGAGGATGGAGACTGGGAAACAGAAGGCGAAAACGCTGGCCAAGAGTTCGGCTCCGGATTCCAGAACGGAGTCGTTGATAACCTCCAGACCGGCGATATCGAAACCCACCTCGAGGAACGGCTTTCAGAACTCGAGGAACGGAAATCGAACGTCTACGGCGAAGAGTATACAGAAGCCCGCGAAGAGGCGCAAAGGGTCGAAGAGCAACTGGCCCAAGTCCGTGATGCTGAGAATCTTGGCGAGGTTGAAACTGAGCTTGTTGTCGACGTCGCCCGATCCGAATTAGAGTCTGAAGAAGAGCGGTCCACTCAACTCGAGGACGTCCGCGCCCAGCTCAAGGAAGAAGGGTTCGAGATCGACACAAGCAGCGACAGTAACGGCACTTCGATGTCGTCGGAGGACATCGACAAACAGTCGGTCGAAAAGATGCTCGCCGAAAGCAGCGACGAGGGTGGCCAAGAGAGTGACCTCGCGGCGAAGTTCGACACGCTCCTCGAGAAACACGACCAACTCAGAACAACGGTCGAAACCCTCCAACTCATCGTCGAAATGGACCTGAACAGCCGTGAGTTCAACAAGATCATCGACGAGCGCGCGGAGGCGAAGGCTAAAGAAATCATCAACGGGACAGGCCCATGAAACTACATACGCTCGAGTTCGACGACGACCAGGTCGGACAGATCGACGTCGGAGCCAGTCCCGATGTCGCTAACCAGACACAACTTGATGATCGGGGCTCGGCGACCATGCTCACCGGGCCGACACCGACGATCGGGTTTACGATCATCTGCGACGGTCCACGAGGGCGGATCCGGGCGAGTGAAGCCGAGCACCTCCTCTCGCAGCCGACGTTCTCTCCGGTCGCGGTCTCGATCCCAGCCCAGCCCGACCTGGAAGGATACTACGCAGCCTCGAGCGTCGATCGCGACGTCCGCCTGTCACAGGACGACGACGATGATCACCACCAGGTCCCGCTGACGCTGTCTCGATCAGGGACGGACCAGTCGCACTTCCGCATCCTCGAGACGAATCCGAACGAAGATATCGACCACGAGTTCGGCAACGACACGACGCTCCAGGTCGGTATCCCGGCGGCCGCGAAGAAGACCCAGTGGTTCAACCCGGAGGACGAAATGCGCGACCTTGCGTCGCCAGTTGAGACTCGCAGCGCCGAGGGCGGCAACATCGAGATCTTCGACATCGCCGACGGCGAGGCTGCAGTCGGGACGGGGGAGCCAGCACTCATCTACCAGCTTGATCTCGAAGCCGACGGCGATTTCGACGTCCACGTTTTCGATACGCAGGGATCCGAGACCGAAGACGACTGGGTCAAGATCTTCTCACCGAAAACCGGCGTCGACGAGATCATCCTGGATACGAGCCTCCTTCGGCTACGTCTCGACGAGCCTAACGGCACACTCGAGGCCGAGGAATGGGACTCCGCGACCGACGCCTGGGCGACGGTCGGCCTCGAGGGAGCGCAGCCGTCGACGGTCACGCTGTTCGACGTCGACCTCATGGACGTCGCGATGGTTCGCGATCGCGCCCAGCTCACGTTCGACGTCGACGGTTCGCTGTTCGCGCTGAACGCGAACCTCAACCGCGGCTACGACGCGGTGCAGTTCTCGATCCCCGAGGACGAGACCGGCCCCGTTCCGCAGGCGCTTGAGGACTGGCTCTCCCCAATCGCGTCGGCATCGGTCGTTGATCCGCAGCCGGCGAAGGGGCTCGTTGCCCGCAACAACGTCCGCCGGTGAACCGCTCCAGAACCGACACCTCAGTTTTCGGTACGATACTCCAATGACATTCAATCCCAGCATCGCAGACGGCGCACAGTTACTCGACATCGTGCAGTACCAGATGGCACTCAACGGCTACCATCTGCTCGATCCCGATGGCGCGAGTGTCGATCCCGGCAGTAGCAACCTCGCGGTCGACGTGACGATCTCGGCAGAGGCTCGTCTCGGTGGGCCGGCAAAGGCCGTGAGCAACGCCTCCGGGGTCTCCCTTCCCAGTTCTGACCCAGACAACCCGCGAAAGGCGCTGGTCTATCTGGACGGCACTGGGGCGGTCCAGACGCTCGGCGGCTCTCCCGCTGCAGCCAGTCCGTCGAACGAGCAGGGAACGCGGACCGGATTACCGACGGTCCCCATCCCCAGCGGCACGTTCATCCCGCTCGCGGAGGTTTGGATCGGCGCGGGGGTGAGCGATATCTCGAGCAGCGATATCTCGAGCCGACGTATCCCACTGGCCCAAGGACAGGGGTCGGGGCTCAATGCGGATCGGTTGCAAGGCAGTCCGCCAACGGCGTTTCAACCACCGATGTACGGCGATGGGCGTGACGGTGCAATAACCCGGAGCAGTAATACGACTGAGAGCGGAGTCGTGTCGGCCACGACGTACACTATCAACGGCGGTGTGACCGTCGAGGCAGATCCGGCAGATGGCGTTGTAGTCATCTTCGCTTCAGACAGGATCGAGATCAATGGAACTCTCACCGCGACTGGCGTTGGCGCATCCGGGGGCGCTGGAGGTTCAGGTGGATCGGGTGGAGCTGGAGTCGGATCTAACAATATGGACGGGAATGACGGCAGCTCCGGCGATGATGGCGCTACCGGTGAGGCGGGGCGATGGTTCGCTTCCGGTGGTGCCGCTGGCGGCGGTAGCGGTGGTGCCGGAGGTGTAGATCCCAACGAGGGAGGTACTGGCGGTAACGGAGGCGGAGGGACCTCGAACACAACGGCTACCAGCAATATCAGTGCTGATATCACCGTTCCGTATGTTGGTTCGTTTGACGATATTTTGGGACTCTCCGTTTTAGCTGGAGGCGGTGGAGCAGGTGCGGGAGGTGGAGGTGGGGGAGGTTCCGGAGGCTCGGATGAAAATAACTACAGTTCCGAAAGCGGGGGTTCAGGCACAGATGGTGGAGCAGGAGGTGACGGCGGAGGTGTGGTCTTATTAGCGTCTCCAGAAATCGTCATCAATGGCGACGTTTTGGCTCGTGGTACTGACGCAAATTCCGGCGGCGATGGCGGTGATGGAGGTGGCAGTTACGGCGGTGGAGGCGGTGGAGGAGGCGGCGGTGGAGGCGGTGGTGGAGGCGGCGGGACGGTGATCACGGTCACCGGTGCCCTCAACGCTTCGAGTTCAGCCATCGATGTGACGGGCGGGGACGGTGGGGGTGGCGGCTCCGGCGGATCCGGTGTATACTCCGGTGGGGAGGACGGGACGGGTGGACAGAGCGGGAACGCTGGCGAAAATGGACACGTCTTCACTTTCGGAGACTCTCTCAACTAACAACCAATGACCGAATTTACGTGGGGCGGATCGCAGCCGGCGACGTGGGGTGGCTCACAGTCCGCGACGTGGGGGGTATCGCAGCCAACTGCTCCGACAAACGTCTCGGCGACTGTTGACGGTATTCGGACGGTCGTAATCGAGTGGGAGTTCACAAGCAACGCTGACTCCGCGATCGTCGAACGCTCCCCATTCGGTTCAGGTAACTGGACTGAGGTGGGGACAGTCGCTTACCCCACGACGACGTTCACCGACGACGATCAGTCGAAACTCGATGATGAACGCTATGACTACCGAGTGATCGCGAGCAACTCGATCGGGTCGTCTGACCCTTCAGCGGGTGTCAGTTCGGACCGGTTGCCACTCCCGCCAGTCGAGGGGGTCGCAGTCGATGATATCTCTGGACGTTCAGCCACGCTCTCGTTCACGGACCCATCGAATAACAAAAACGGGTATCGGACCCTCCTCAAGAAGCCGTCTGACGGGTCATACAGTCAGGATGGAACCGATATCGAACCGCAGTACGCGCTTGAGTTCCCCGGAGATGGAAGTGAAGTTACTGGACCGGGTGACTGGTCCTCTATCGGGACTGGCGATTATACAATCGTTGCAGTCGCTCGATGGGACGATCTTAATCGGGATGGTGCTAATATTGGCTCATCTGTATTCAGAGACAACGGTAGTAATGTATATTCATTTAATATATACGCAGGGGGTGGAGGGATAAAAGCATGGGATAGTGCTGGTGGAACTGGAGGAATTGGATGGGGTTCTGCTCCTGAAGGTGAAGTAATTACAGTAGCAACAAGAAGAACCGATGGTTTAAGAGAATTATATGGTGATGGATTGGTGCGGGATTCTGATACCAGCACCACGGATATCTCATCCACCGGCGGATACGCCATCGGAATCTCTGAAGACAATGTAGATAGCAAATCCCTCGATGGAGCGGTTGAACGAGTAGCCGTCTTCCCCTATTCCCTAACCGACGAAGAGATAGACGCTTTCAGTGAAGGAATAATGCCGGATGGCCCATCTCCGCTCCTTCATCTTGGAATGAATGATGGTCCGCCATCCGCAATTGTCACGGATACCTCTGGAAATGGGAATGATGGGTCGGTGAAAGGATCCCCAGAGTGGGCCGCACCGCTTTCGCCGATCCGCTACAAGACAACTGAACTCCTCGATGGTCAGCAGTACGATGCGACTGTCGAGACGTTTACCGCGACTACCACAGTCAGAGAGGACCAATAGCCATGCCCGTCACGTTCACAACCGACGTTCCGGACATCGACTCGCTTTCGCTGGACGCAAGCGTTGCAGAGGAGATCACGGCAGCGTGGAACGCTGATCTGAACAACGGAGAGTACCGCCTCGAGCTCCGCGACGACGATCCGAGTGGCGATCATCCACCATACGAGCTCGAGACGACGGTACCGTTTAATGGTACACTCGAACATACGATCGCGAACATCCTCGGAGGCGAGCAATATTCGGTTCGGGTGCGAGTCCAGACTGAATTCGTGACAGGAGAGTGGATGGCCGCTGAGGAGATCACGAAGCTTATCGCGTCGGATTCGATCACGTTCGACGCAATCGCGGAGACCTCGGTGGGCCTCTCCTGGTCCATCAACAATGACTTCCGCGGGAGCCACCAGATCTTCCGGCGGCGGGCCGACTACGACTACGACGGACAGGGCCGGCTGGTCGGTTCCGTTGGCTCTGACTTGAATTCGTTCGTCGACGACTCGGTTGCACCCGATCGGGAGTACGATTACGAGGTCCGAACACTCACTCAGTGGCAGTATGCCGACAGTGAGTCGGCGTCGACGACCACCGACTCGATTGGGCTCAAACAGCACACTGTCCCGCCGCGAGGCTGGCACGCTGAGGTCGACCACCCGAGCGGGACGCCACTCACACCGCAGGTCCTGGACGGCGCCGTCCGCCGGCCGACGATCAACGGCTATCCGCGTGTCGAGATTCCCGTCCCGTTCCGCGATCGCTGGCACGCCGAGGCATTTGACGACGCGCCGCTGCGGGTCTGGAACGACGGCGATCGCGAACCGATCGAGGTCCTCGAGCATCGCAGCCTTGAGGAGGGATCGGGCTCGAAGCAGACTGTCCTTGAGGGACGTGGCGGGACGCAACTTGATGACCGCGTCGTCGAGGATGTCGACATCCAGCCGACCCACGAGTTCGTCAGGTATCTTCTCGACACCTATACCGATTACAACTACACTGTCGACGACCCGCAGGCCGACCAGGAGCCAACCACACTCCAGACGGCCGACACCAACCTCGAGCTCAATCAGGCCGTCGCCGAGGCCGTCCGTGATGCGCTCGCCGACGACACGATCCCTCTCGAGTTCACCGACGACGGCCGGATCAACCCCCTCCAGACCTGCGAGGTCGTCGTCCTCTCGGGGGGCAACGCGGACGACCAGTACGTCGGCGGGGAAGCTGGCGAGGCAGCGACGGTGGTCTCGTTCGACGGGTTGGACTACACCATTCCCTCTGGAGAGGTCGGGGTCGCGGTCCGCGTGGGTCTCATCGGGAGCGACCCGCCGACGCTTTCGTTCGAGTTCGGCGGGACACTGCTGACCGACACCTACTCACCGTCCTCGAGGTCGTCCCCGGGCTGGTTCGAAGTGGGCGCGTTCCTCCCGTCAGACTACAGCTACGACGGCACCAGCACGAACCTCCTCGTCGATATCGTCAGCAGCGGCAGCGACAACTATCCGATCGACGTCGCCGTCATCTTCGATAAGCGCTATCACGATAGGTCGGCATTCGACAACGACGTCCACGAGCCCGGCGGCCACCTCGACTCGCCGACGGAGTACGCCGAGACCATCCCGATCGACCTCGAGGTGATCACGACGCCACTCGCGATCTCGGACCTCTCCCTCGAAGTGACGATGGCCGACGGCCAAGCCGCTCCCGAACTCGCCCTCGGCGAGAACGGGACCGAGACGTGGAACACGGCGACAGATACGACCAGCCACTCGATTACGTACTCGGAGCTCGCGACGACTGCCCGCGGCCGCGTCTCGGTCGGTTACGACGACACGCTGAGCGCTCGCGACGCCACACCACGATACGGCTATGAACCCCAAGCACTGGACTCGCTCACTCTCGAGGCGACGCTCGATAGCACTCCAGTTCTGACGAATCGTTCGTTCGATGGCAAGCTGATCCAGGTAATGCGCGAAGTCTTCGGTATCGGGAATTTTGTGTCCGAAGCTCGCTGGGAGGATGGCGGGATAACGATCGAGGTGACCCAGCTGGGCCAGCGCGAGGCCAGCGTCGATCCCGATATCGCGGACTACTCGATCGATCGCCAGACCGAGGACGTCGTCGAGCGGGCGGTCGTCTACGGCGGGGCCCAGCAGATCACGCGCCAGTCGGTGACCGTTACGGTCGGCTCATGGGTCGACCTTCCGTTCCCCGACACTCGGATCGTCGATGGGAAAGAAACCATCTACGACGGCAGCACGGAGTACTCTCGAGGTGACGACTACGGAATTAGATACACCACACAGGACGGGCAGCCCCAGATCAAGGCGTTGTCAGGTGGCTCGCTCTCGGATGGGCAGACGGTCTCGGTCGACGCCGAGGTCAAGCCTCGAGGCGAGTTCACGGCGGGCGACGTCGTTGACGAGACAGATGCGAAGACGCTCATCGAAGATATCCCCGGGCTGGCCTCGAAGCAGATGTGTGATCAGGTCGCCCTCTTCGCCGTCGAGGAGACCGGCGACGCGATCGTCGATGCGAGCGTAACCATCCCGCACGACTCGGTGGAGTGGTCGCTCGTCGACGCGATCGATCCGGACCGGTTGCCCGGCGATGGGCCATGGCAGGTGAACGATATCAGCCCTGGAGAGAGTGAGACCTCTGTCGAATTAGGGAACGGGCAGTCTGCAGATGAGTTCCTCGAGGAGGTCAACGACCGGACGAAGCGCAACAGTGAGCGAGTGTGACTCCGTATTACCCCATCGTCTCTTGGATCCGGCCAAGATATTCAGACTCGGAGAGCTCGTCGTCCATGAACTGCTGAGCCCAGTCGACTTCGATCTGGAAATAAAGGACCGTCTCCTCGCCTTCGTAGCCGTAGCCGGTGAGCGGGAGATCCAGCCCGTTGTCGACGTTACCCGCGTATGCGCCGGCGACGATCTGGAGAGCGCGATCGTTGGAGCCGGCCGGCGTAAAGTGGAGGTGAAACGTCCCGTCGTTGATCTCCCAGTTGTCGACGCTGGTAGCGGATTCCTCGTCGACCGCGTCAGCTGTCTTCTCAGCGTAGACCTCATCCCGGTTCTCGTTGGACGCCTCGCTCGAGCAGCCGGCGAGGATCGTCGAGAATGCAACTCCACCCCCCAACAGCAGCTTCCTTCGGTTCATATCCTTCCAATTGGATAGTTTCGTGATACGTGTTTCGGGCGTAAACACTCGCCATTCTGCTCTGCCAATAAAAGAGATATTCCGCAATCGCGATTATACCACCATCGCGATCATCAGGATCACGATAATGGCCCCGATAGCTTTTAGGACATCTTCGAACAGCGTTGTTCGAGATCTCCCGTAGTTCCCGTTCGATCGGCGTGGTTGCCCCAGGACCTTATCGGCTCCCCCGAGTACAGCATACGCCGCCATGAGCAGTAACACGCCGAAAATGATTGCTCCTATCATTATTCTCACCTCCGTTATGCTACTGTATAACATCATCACTGTTAAGAATGTCGCAGAATAATGTTATTCAGTACCTGTTTTAGATGCGTTGACGGCCTCGGCAGGCTTGACGGCACGATCGACGAGGCGGCTCGCTGCGAGCTGCCAGGCGTGCTCGGCGAGCTCGGGATCACCAATTTCGTAGTGGACGCTGAACTCGGTCAGTGCGACGGCGATCAGGAGGTCTTTCTGTCGATCGATGAGAGACATCGCCGGCGTTGGCCGCGGCTCCGTATAGAAACACTCGCGTCACAGAAACGCCGGCCAGAGGCCAGCGTTGAGCCCCCATCCAACGTCAATGGGTATCGACTTGGGTGGGTCCGAGATCAAGTTTGACAATCTGGCTATTGACTTCACGTCGGAACGTGGTTCGATCTCGAAGACGAGGGACCGTATGTCTCGTAGCGGACGGATTCTGTCAGGCAACGACTGAATCCTCTCTCCTCGCCATCTGTTCTTTGTGACCATACTGCTATCAACTTATTGGCTAATTGGAACTAACACAAACAGTTAATGGACATCACCATGAATAATAGATTGCCTCCGATCCCCTTCCCCCACACATCTGGAGGCACCCCACATCTCCCCCATTCCGTTTTCAATATGATATCGAAAGTATCGGAACCTCCCCTCCCACGGTTGGGAAGAGGTGCATCTGTTCTCCCGGGTCTTAAGGCTCGCTTTAGCGACGAGAAGCAAGTTTAGGACACAGTTGAGCAGCTGTGTCTACAGGACGAGGCACTCAATCGGGAGATCTGAACGGAGGTGGACAGTAAAAGTGCAGCGCTACTCCCCGATCTCGTTCCACACAATCCTCCAGCCTTCATCGTACTGAGCCGGAACCCGTCCAATCTTGTGACCTGGCACGTCACCCTGCGACTCGGTCAAGTCGTTCAGTCGTTTTATTCTTCTATTCGTCGTTAGTCCCATGAATCGTTTTGGGAGGTGATCCGGCCGTTTGACAGTAAGCAAGACCACCTTTCGATCATTCTGTGATTGGATCTCCTCTACGATTGCCTCATATGTCTCAGTCATCATGCTCTTATATTGGCGGAGGGGAGTCTCTTTTTCGCACCGCTAACCCGGACATATCTTTTGGTAACCGAATTGTATAGCTGCTTGGGTTACTGGTCATTTGGCTGTTCTAACACCTTTGCAACCGTAAGTAACATGTCGAATTTGGTCGACTCATCGGTGAGTTGTATCGTCTGCTCGTCTTTGTTGTAGTAGATAAACTCGAGCGGCTGAGTTTTTGGGAGGTGGTGGTGGTACAGTGATAGTTCGATGTCTTCCAGATCGCCATCAGATTTCGTTTCCGCCGCATCTGCTTCCATCTCGGCAACCGCTTCCACTACATCGTCTATGTGGACCGCCCCATCCTGCTCCTGAAGATAGTACAAAGTGTACCGCCGCCGCTCATTATGTAACAGATCTAGCGTATTGTCAACAGAAACCATGTGAGTAAGTAACACTCCAAAGTGTAAAACCCTGATGGTATTTGAGGGGGTGTTAGCCCCAGGCATTATCACCACCAGAAATAAAACACCCACCATATATTAATGCCACCGCGTAGAGAACCGGCTATGGGAGGAAATTCGATTGGGAAAGCAGATATCTGTGTCTGTATTATTGACAGTATTGCACAAAAGGATGGTACAGATCCTTTAGATCTTCCGCCGTTACACGACAGTATTGATACTGACGCCCTTGGCGATCTCTTCGCGACGACCACGGGCGGGGCAGAGCGATCTGGCCGGATCGAATTCCGATATGCTGGGTATCAGGTCCGCGTCGAATTCGATGAGGAGCCAACGGTCACAGTGGAAGGGATTGCGACACCGAACTAACGGAAGAATCGGAACCGACCCGGATAGCGCTAAGGCGGTTCTGATCTCTTCTTTAGGTATGCACGAGTACGCTCGGAAACAGCGAGTCCTCCGATACGAACTCGCTCAGAGACTGCTGGAACTCCGGGTCGGCGATGTCGAGGCGATGGTGCGGGCGCTCTGCAAACGAGATGGTGTCTTTTGGACCGTCGTTGCAATCCGCGATCGCGGTCGTGAGGCAGTGATCTACGCCCGCCGGTTCGACGGACACGAGAACAGGCTTGGCGTCAATGAAATCGATCGCGATGGGGAGTTACCGTTTCGGGAGTGGCTCTGGAAAGGGGACGAAGATCGGCTCGAGGACTGGCTCGAGAAGCATCGCGATGAACTGGACTGGGTGCATCATGAGTGGCGGTAGTCACTACTCAATCTCGCGCTCTTCGAGCACGTCGACGATATCCTCCGTATGGAGGTGAACCCGTCGGAACACGGTCCGGTCGCCGTCCGAATAGAGCCGCTCCTGCTCGAGTGTTTTCTCGTCGCGATCGTCGTCGACGACGCCACGCGAACGGTAGGCGTAGGCCTGCGTCGTCCCATCAGAGAAGTGCGTCGCCCGGATCGACCACTCGTCACCCCAGCGACCGCGAGCTGCAGCCTCGAGGCGCTCGAGTGCTTCCTCGCGACCGTCTAGTTCGTGGTCGTCAGTCATCGTCCAGCATCGCCTCTTTCGCCTTCTGGATCCGGACGAATTTCTCTTCGTCGGGGTCGTCACTGTCGGGGTGAACGTTCGCCGACTTCCGGCGGGCGACCGCTGTGACGACGTCGTCGGAGGCGTCTGGCGAGATCTCAAGGATCTCGTGGGGCTCCTCGTCGAACTCGTCTTCGCTCGAGGCCGGCGGTGCCGCGATCGCCTCCTCGTCTGCTGGAGGCAGCCGCGCAGTCTCGACTGTATCGGCCGCAGTCTGCACACCGCAGCGCTCGGCGAGGCGCTGGCGGCGGGCCCAGAGTGCGATCGCCCGCGCGTTCTCGCGCTGGGTTTCCCAGCAGTCACAGGAGACGGCGAACTCGTGATCGGCGGCCTCACCCTCACGTCGGAAGTAGGCCGCGACACCAACGTCGTCGGGCTTGTCGTGCTGGTGGGGGATGTTCGGTCTGTCCACGTAGTGCTGGGAGGCCGTCTTGATCCGGACACTCCCCTCGGTGGCTTCCCACTGTTCGAGCTCGTCGACGATCGACTGGAACGACTCTTTCCGCGTGGGCGAAAGGTCGCCCGGGTAGGAGTCGCGGTCGGCTGGGTCGATTCGGCTGTGGCCTCGAGGCCAGTCGATCTTGCGGCCGCCGTCGGTCTCCTGGACGCTACTCATCGTCCACCTCCTCGCGTGGATCCTTGACGATCTCGTAGATCCCGGTGTCGTAGAGATCGCGGATGTGGCCGTGTTCAGCCAGCCGCGTGAACCGACTTGAGACCCACTGTCTCGAGGTGTCGATATCTTCCGCGCGCATGAACAGCGTCGGTGACGCGCGGCCCTCTGTAGCGAGGTACTCGACAATTTGCTTGTCGAGATCGTTCAGGTCGTCGGGTGTGAGGGTCACACCACTCTGGTTTCTCACCGCCATTTACAAGTGCAACGTTTGATGGCACCGTGGGAAAATGTTTCGGTCGTCTACCTACAACCGCTATTGACAACCGCAAGCTTTACATGCGCAAGTGACGTACTGTAGGATGAGCACGGGAGTTCGGCTGAGGAAATGGCCGTCGGGCGCTGTAACGCCCTCGACCGTGCTGGAGAAACCAGCGTATGAGCGTACAACACCCAACGGATGAAACCGTTTCGACTGACGCACAGGCACAGATTGACGACGTCGTCCTCGAGCGACGTAGCTGGAACTACGGCTACGTCGGCGAAGACACGAAAGGCCGTCACCACCACGTTGACCGCAAACTCGAGCGAATCGTCGTCACGAAGTCTCGAGCAGACCGCGACGACTCCGGTGCGGTGCCGGTGTTCTCGCTGCGGGGCCCGATCCTGCACACGGAAGGCATCCTACTCGGATCGATGGGCGAGGGCGGTGACGATCTCCGGCGCTGGATCCAGTTCATTGACCAGGAGGTCGGCGACGACGATGAGAGTGGCTGGGCCGAACGACCGGTCTCGGCAGCTGACCAGGCGTACGACATCCTTGAGGAGGTGCTGTAAACGATGATAGCTGGCAGAGATCCCAACGGCTGCGAGCGCTGCGATGCACTCCGACCGCTCGATGCCCGCGGCCTATGCGACTCCTGCGGGAAGGTTGTCGATCGGCGCGAACTCCAGGCCCGAGTCGCGGATGCCCGCGAACAGCAGGCCCAACAAGATCTCAAACACCAGCGTCAGTTCGCTTGCGAAGCCGAAGCGGTCGCCGGCCCAGAGATCCGTGCCGACGGCGGCGACGGTGGGGGTGAGCGGTGATGCAGGCTCGGAAGCGACTCAACGAACTCGTCCACAAGCGTGCGAACGCGTTCGACACGACGATCTGCCACAACAACGTCTACGAGGCAGTCCAGGGCCACCATGATCACGGGGTCGACCTCGAGCGGTACGTCTCGGTCGCGGAGGACATCTACGAACTCTCGACCGACGAGGATCTCGAGGACCGCCGGCTGGACGTCTTCGGTGCAGCCGAAGAGATCAACGACCACATCGACGACGTCGTTGACGAGGTCATCGCCGCCGCACTCGTGGATCTGCTCAAGGTCGTCGACGACTGGGAAGACGCCTGGAGCGACGACGAGATCGCGGACGCGAAGGTGGAGGCCCGAGACTGGCTGCAGGGACACTCCGAGGCCGCGAAGCGCGCCGGCGTCTGGGACGAGGTGACCGCGTGATGGCGGCCAGCGGTGACACGGTCGAGATGAGGGTCACGTTCGAGCGCCCGCTGACCGACGAGAAGGTCGCCGAGCGCTGCCGGGCGATCGCCGAGTTCCTAGAGGACAACGATGGCTGACGATGCGGTTGACATCCGCTATCGGCCGACCGGCGGCCCGCTGCGGAAGGTATCCTTCCGGCCGCGGTCAGACGGTGGCTGGCTACGGGTGACGCTCGAGTGGAACGGTTGTCAATGGCGCGAGACCGGGTGCGAGCCCGTCGAGGATGTCGCCCTCGAGTGCGCCGACGGCGTCGCGATCGGCGAGTAGTACGGTTTTCTATTGGCCTGGTATTTTGAGTTCATATTTGATAAATTCCCAACACCGATAGAATACTAAGAGAACGAATATCGCAAGCAGGACTGTCCCTGAATACAAGACGAAATGGACGAGTTCCTTATAAACTGTCACCAGCAACGTTACAATCGTGACAAAGCCGAGAATACCACCTAATAACGTGTTTTTCAGCTTCTGGAATAGCTCCTGATTCTCCTCCTCAAGGATGAAGAAGGCGTTGGCAACGGCTTCAATAACCGCTAAGATCATACCAGAGTCTCCCAAACCCGAGCGCCGAAAGGAAGAGCAGGACGGTAAGCCCTGCAACGAGGGCTACTGGAAGAATGTCCGCGCTGAACATCATCAGAAACAGTAAGAGGAACGCGACACTGGCCAGCGACGAAAGGCCGAGAAACGTGCGGAACTCGGTTACGTCAATAGTGGCTGTGTCGCTTGCCATCTCGTTTTCTATTATGACCTCCAGCGTACTTACCCTTTGTTGCAGAGTATCTACCTTCACTCGAAGCGCTTCTGAATCCTGGTAGGAGCCGCCTATCACCTTGCTTTCTCGATACTCAATCCGCTCCTTTGCCTCATTTTCAACCTCCTGCTCTAATTCGCCCCAATCGGTATCTTGGTCACCGACCATCTCATCAATGACGCGCTCTCCATAGCGCCAGCCAGTCTCCCAATCGTCTTTCCCGCCAGCCTTTCCATCAGAATCATCCTGTTGGAGGGCATTTAGCGGGAGTTCCTGCATGGTAGGCTACTTCTCATTATCATCTGATTAATCTTGTGAATGTTTGCCCTACTTTACAATAGGTTTCGAAACGTCGCCCATTACGGCTTTAGGATGGTTATCGAAATGGTCCGAGTCTATTGAGAGGGGGTCTCTCGAAACTGCAGACGGCATCACATCGGCAAAAGTAGTTTCGGAATCAGTAACGGAAGCGACAAACCATTTTCCTGACGGTTGTACTACCAGGATTACCCGATAGCCCCTGTATCGGAACTATCGGAAACCGGGTTCCATCACTTATGTCGGAGAGGTGAGACTGCCAGGGTATGATTGAATCGCAGTGGGTTTTCGACGACGAGTACCCGACCGATATTCTCCACCGGCACGAGGAGAAAAACTCGCTCTCTCGCTTACTCGAGCCGGCCCAACACGGCGAACGTGCCAACGACATCCTGATCTACGGCCCCAGCGGTGTCGGGAAGACGGCGACCGCTCGGCAGATGCTACGCGATCTCCGCAAGCGGTCCACGGTCAGCTCCGCACTGATCGAGTGCTCGGGCAAGACGGGGAACGGGATCCTTCACGAGGCGATCGAGAAATATCCGAAGGGAACGATGGTCCATCGAAACCAGCCACGGGAGGACCTCGTTGCGATGCTCGAGAAGATCGTCGATGGACCGTTTATCGTCGTGCTCGACGAGGCCGACGTGATCCCCGACCTGGACGTCCTCGAGGATCTGCTCTCCGTCGACGGCGTCTCGACCATCGCGATCACGCACCAGCACGTCGAGTGGCTCAACCGAATCGATCGCGATCTCCGCGCTCGCTTCCACGGCGACTCCCAGATCGAGTATCGGAAGTACAGTACTGACGAGCTCGTGGATATCCTCGAGCCCCGCGTCGAGCATGGCCTGACTGGAGATCCGACCCAGGATGGGCACCTCGAGCGGATCGCCGACGAGACCGGCGGCGTTGCTCGATGGGCGATTAAAACCGTGCTCTCCGCTGCAGAGCTGGCGCTCGAGCGTAATCACGACTACTTCCATGACGAGGACGTCGCGGATGCGTTCGGGCGGGCGAAGCAAAAGATACGGAAGGACAACCTTCGGAGTCTACCGCTGCCCCACCAGCGCCTCTACGAGATCGTCCGTGTTCTGGGGCCGATCTCCGGTGGTGAGATGCGCGAGGTCTACGGCAAGCAGAAAGAGGCGATCTTCGAAGGTCGCGGCCACGATCCGGTGAGTTGGCGGCAGGCATGGAACTACCTGAGCAAGATGGCCGACTACGATTTGATCAGGATGCCCGGAGACACGAACGCGAAGGTGTACGAAGCGACCGACGAAGAGTTAGAAGCGCCTGTCGGGTTTGATCCGGGAGAGACCACAGAAGTGAATTGATCTGTTCGGTTAGATCAAATTATTCGGAGCTTCCTCCCTTCGGAACGACTGGACACTACGGCTGCGAACTGATCGCGAGGAGATCATTAGTGAGTCCATGTGATTGACAATAAAATTTCGAGCCCGACATCAAAATTTCAGAAACCGTGGGCCTCTATGTACGTTTCATGTACATTTCCGTTCTTCATAAAAATTCAAATTCCTCTTCGTCACAATTCGGACATGCTGTGCCGTGATATGGTTCTGGTTCTGCACTCCGATTGGCCATAAAAACAAACTCACACTTCATACATTCAACATACTCTCTCACCACAGCAATCACACGTTCTCCCCTGTCGGCTGTTCGAAGATAATGGCCCCGGTACTATCGACTGTTACATCAAAGTCGGCATATTCGAAAGAGACTTGGCACTCCTCTCGGGTTGCGGAGACCATCTGATTTAGAGCATCAGGGTCGATAGCCTGATACAATGGGTCCAGTTCTAGTGGATCCGTTTGGGTGAGAGTGCCGATTGCAGCGACGACAGCATGGCTCGGATCGTCGAGAGCAAAATCGCATTCGACACGATAGCGCCCCTCATCACATGGCTTGACATTAGGAGCAGTTGACAGAGTCCCAGCGACGGGGTTCTCGGCGGGGGTATTTTCTCTGTTCACATCATAGACAGGGGCGGAAGGCGGATGAAAATGGCTTTTGCTTAGGCAACTCCTTTATATGATCATTCCGGCGACGAATGGATAATAGTACTGGAAACCAACCGTCTCATACCCCGTCGCAGTCGCGAAGCGAATGCTTGGCGGGTAATTCCAAGTTCATCAGCGACATCATCTTGGGACACATCCCGGGGAGAATCAAAGTAGCCACGAGCGTACGCGAGTGTCAAGGCTTCTCGTTGTGCCTCTGTGAGGTCGTACTCATTCCCCGAGTGCATTGGGGACAACGCGTGGAGTTGGACGAGTTCAAGGGGAATATCACACTCATTGCAATATGATTGGAAATCCGAGATATCTTGCTGGTCCTCACCACGGACATCAAATGTCCATTTATCCTCCTTCCCAATAGCTGATATGAGTGACACACCCGTTTCGAGGATTGCTTTGAGGACACTCTCGTAATCTAAATCCCACTCAATCCGAATAAGTGCCTCGTCCCCAACTTTATCAACTACTTTCAAATCGTTGAGGCC
The DNA here is from genome assembly GCF_020405225.1 of Natrinema sp. DC36. Classification (NCBI taxonomy): domain Archaea; kingdom Methanobacteriati; phylum Methanobacteriota; class Halobacteria; order Halobacteriales; family Natrialbaceae; genus Natrinema; species Natrinema sp. DC36. The sequence continues at coordinate 231,134 of NZ_CP084472.1, read as the reverse complement.
GGGATGATTGATTCCATCCATAGAAACCTCTGAGTCGTTGCCAAGTTGTAACCAAAAGTATGGAATTATTGCGTGATTCGTAGGAACGACGCGGTCTAATTCCACTTGGGAGTTAGGGAACTTCTCGAAGACTTCCGCGAGGGGGAACTCGTCATCAGTGGATGTGAACGAGGCCTCAATTGCCATGTTACTATTTATCGTGAATGGGTAAAAATCCCACCCCTCGGGGACCGTGTCCAGTTCAAGAGCATTTACCTCACAGATCCGTGTGAAAAATACCGCTATTTGACCATGTGTAGTTGCCGTTCAGTACATGTGCGTACTGAACGATAATAGGAAACAACAGTCGATGTTGAAGACTCGAAATTATACCTATTAGGCATCTCACCAAATCTCTTATATCGAGTTATCCAATTCACCACACCATGGGAAACGGGTCATCAGAGGCGGTAATACTGCTGGTAGAAGACAATCCTGGCGACGTTCGCCTCATCGAAGAAACCTTCTCAGACGGGAACATCGAAAACACACTCAACGCCGTCACTGATGGCCAGTCAGCACTCGACTTCATCTATCAACGTGGAGAGTACGACGACGCACCTCGACCAGACATTGTATTGCTCGATCTGAATCTGCCGAAGGTGGATGGTGAAGATGTTTTACACGAAATCAAACACCACCCCGAGTTGGATCATGTCCCAGTGGTCATCCTGACCGGGATGAAGGAAGACCTGATCGAGTCCCGTGACCTTGATCATGATGCAGACGAAGATGCAGTCCTCAAAAAGCCAGTTGACCCTGGCGAGTTCGTTGAGGTAATTCGATCGTTCGAGCAGTTTCAGTTAGCAGTTATGCGAGTGGACTGACGGGCACAGCTTCTGCGGTAAGTCCTCGACCTGTACTGAACGGCAACGAAGATAGCAGACTACGATTTTATCAGGATGCCTGGAGACACAAACGCGAAACAGTATGAAGTGACCGACGAAGAGTTAGAAGTGCCTGTTGAGTTCAATCCGCGAGAGGCTACAGAAGCAAATTAGTCAGCTGTCACCATCGCCGCCGTCGAATCGGATTTCGAGTTTCCCTCTACCCATTCCTCCATGAGAGTACGGATGACCTCACTCCTCGAAGCGTCGCGATCGATCTCTCCCTCCGCCTTCAGCTCGAAGACCTTGTCGTCGAAGTCCTCGAGCAGCTCGTCGGGAACAGTGATCCCAGTATTTGCCATAGTGGTGGTGTGGTACCTTGGTACTATAAATGCTAGTGGTTAAACAGTCTGGTGAGCTACCAAACATTTATGCTGGTAGGCTGGTAACGTGGTGGTGATGGCATCTCCAGGGGTAAGCATCCCGGACGAAATGATCGAGGAGGTCGATGAGATAGCCTATGAGCGTAGCGAACCCGGCGATTCGGTAAGCCGCTCAGAAATCATTCGCGAGGCGATTGACGAATATCTTGAGCGACAAGACTGTCGGCCGGATCAGGCAAACGACGACTCGGTCAACGGAGCACAGGCTACGAACTAAACTGCGGAAGTCGGGCGTCCTCAGCGCCCGACTCGAGGACACTCTGATACGCATGATCACAGACGCACCACACGGTCATAGTTACACAGCGGGTAAGACGGTTGCAACAGCCGTTAACCGACAATTGCCCGTCAGTAGCTATTTCGAAATGCCGCGGGTCGCTTTTAGTGTGTATCAGGTCCAACAGAGAATCAGTTACTCGCGGCCACGGCCGGAGCGCGACCAGGGTCCAACCGTTCGCGCCCCGGCAGTCCGCGGGTTACAGACGACAACCATCCGGGGCAGGAATCCCGCCCCGGCGCATCCGTAACCATGTACGCAGACGACAACCATACAGAAGACGATACCGGATCGAATAGTGCGCAACCAACCCCCGCGAACTACCTGCAGTCCGTCCTCGGACGGCTGACCAGCGAACCGCCGCGCGTCCAGCAGCGGGTCGACGAGACGGGCCGCTTCTGGCTCGAGGACCGGGAGAATCGCGAGGAAGCGTACGTCTGGTCACGCCAAACGATCGATGTGGAGGCGGTTCGATGAACGCCGACGAGGCCGCCGGACGCGTCGACGACGCACACTCATCGATTCGAGATGCCCTCACCGCACTCGACGATATCCCGCTGACAGCGCTCAACGAGACGGAGCGCGAACACGCCCTCGCCGCTGTTTCGGATCTGTACAATGCGGACGTGGCGATGTCGGAACGGTCGACGATCGAGCCACACCCGAAGCCGAAAGACGTCCTCGGTGACGGAGGTGAGGCCTGATGGCGAACACCCTCACCATCGATCAGTACCGCCAGTGGGTCAACGACTACCTCGACGCGATCGAGGACGCAACCGACGAGGAACAGGTGATCGTCACTGGTGATTTCGAAGGGGACGTTGATCTCAGAGCGTCAGATGGCCACGACTCGAAGCGTATCGATGGGGCGATCGGGTACCCCAACGAGATGTGGGGCGTTCCCGGCACGAAGCCGCTAAGAGATGTCATCGCAGGATCGATCGAACGTGATCGTCTCCTTGGCTCGGCGGTCGTCCCTCGACGGACGATTTCTGAGACAGCCGAGGAGATCATCAGGGAACAGGCGGACGATCTCGAGGTGCGGGAAAACGGAGGTGAGTCGGCATGATCGCCGGCCAGCTGGCGCTCCTCGCCGTGCCCGCCGCCGACCCCCTCGAGAACCACCACGATCAGACGGGGCGCGCCCTCGAGGTCGAAGAGACCCAGGCCTATCTGGACGGGCTCACCATCCAGTCGGGGCTGGTCGCCGGCGAAGTCCCCCAAGAGGAGGAACGCGTCCTGATCGACGGCCACGAGATCGAGACCGAGACGCGGAAGGTCACCCGGAGGGTCGCGAGCGAGTGGGTCGCCGACGTCGACGGCGAGGGCTGGATCCTCGCCGAACAGACGCACACGAGCGACCTCGAGGCCGACCCCGACTGGCCGTTCAACGAGTTCTCGCGGTTCGCCGGCCCGGAGATTGCACCGGTCCGCCTCAAGCCGTGGGAGTTCATTCGGAACCAGCGCGATGCCGATCGGACGTGGAACGTCGAGATGGTCACCCAGGAGTCCAACCTCGACGACGTCACGATCGAGTGGGGCCACGGGGCGCTCAAGTCCAAGGCCACCGATGCAGATGTCGGCGTCGCGGGGACGATCTTCTGGAACGACATCCACGTCCGCCTGGTCATCTACGCGAGTGGATACATCGCCATCTGGGAGCCCAGCGAGATGAAGCCCGAGCTGCTCGGGCGGTTCATCCACGAAGAGATCGTCCCGGTCGCGACGTTCGACGACGAGGCCGAGGTCGAAGAGGACGAAGGCGCTGAGCAGGCGACGCTTGAGGACAGCGGGGCGGAAGCATGAAGCGAGCCCCCCACGACGGCGCGGATCTGTTCGATGAGCCGCTCGAGATCGAGCGCGCGTTCCTGAAGATCTCGGGGAGTGGTGGCGATGCCACGCTCGAGCGCGATGTCGAGTACGACCACAACCCCAGCGTCGAGTTCGATGCACGTGCGTTCCCGGGCATGGTCGAAGCGTCGGTCGACTTCGAGAAGTTCGGCTACGACGGCCGTGCGATAATCGACTGGAGTGATGAGGACCTCCGCGAGTTCATCGAAGCCGTTGCGCCGTATGTCGGCCTCCGCGTCGAACAGATCGATAGAGGTGAGTGGTAATGTCCGTTGACGAGTTCCGTGACCAACTGGACACGGCCCTCGCATCGGCGATCGCCGGCGACGCCGACTTGGGCGAAGTCGATCAGGCTCTCGAGGACGCACGCGGACGTATCGACGAGATCCGAACGGCTCGAGGTGAGGCCTGATGTCGTCGTGCCCCACCTGCGGAAACCGTGATTACCTCTGCCAGAGCTGCAAGATGGAGGAACTCGAGGACCGGCTCGGCCTTCCAGAGGATCACTTCGACGCCAACGCAGGGATCGTCTGCTGGGTCCAGGACCTCAACGGTGACTGGCATGCCTCGATGTATTTCGAGGGGACGCGCCACGCCGCTGCCTGCGGTGAGTGTTTCGAGACGCCGGTCGCGGACGTCCGCGACGATCCGCGTCGGCTCGCGGACGCTCACACCTGCGACGACTGCGAGGCGTACCTCGAGGCCGACGAGAACGAGACCGTCCCCGACGGCGGCGAGTTCGCGACGGCGAGCGAGCTGCGGGCCGACGGCGGCGAGGTCGACGTCTATCAGTGGGTGCTCGAGAACGTCCACGAGTACCCTGCAGGGACCGACTCCCGCTGGGGCTCTCGAGGGAACCTCGTTCATCAGGGACGGAAGCTTGACGGCGTCGAGAAGGACGACGTCCAGATGGCGATCGCCCGCGCGGTCGGCAACGAGGACCTCCTCTCGTGGCACGGGCTGCTGGCTCGAGCCGAGATCGATCGGCTTCGAAAGATCACCCGCGTCGAGCACGAAGAGCACGATATCACCCGCGGGATCCTCGTCGGGAAGTGCAACAAGCTCATCGCCACGAAGAAGCAGGAGCAGGCCGATGAGCCCGCCGAACGGGAGATCACGACCGACGGGGGCGTCGATCAGTCACTGAGCGGGATTTGCTCGTTTGAGTCCTCAACAAGAGTGAAGCTGGTTCCGCCGCACTTGCAGAAGCCTTGCCCCATTGCCTTCGGTTCTCCATCTATGATATCCATTCCAGGCTGTATCAATCCACACTGGTCGCAGGTTACAACCACCTCTTTTGCTCTCTCTGTCATCTCACTAAAGGCTATTACTATTGGATGTAGTAATAGACTTTCCCAACTATCACGATCACTGAAACGATCACAGCAGCCGGGAGATGACCAACAGTGACGGGTGGTTCGTACCGGACCCACTGCGACGACTGCGAGGCCGAGATCCGTGCGTCGGCGCGGTACTGTCCCGACTGCGGGGAACGCCAGCAGTGGTTCACTGACGACGAGGACCCCGACGGCAACCTCGAGGAAGTCTTCCGTCGCGAGACGATCACCGAGGCCGGCGACGGCGGCCTCCTGGTCGGCGAGCGCGCGGTCGTCGATCGCGTTGACGATGTCTGCTCCGAACTCGAGGCGCTCCGCGACGAAGCTGACAACCCGGACGCCCAGGCGGCGCTGCGCTCTGCGATCGGCAACGTCTGGAGTGCGTCGGTGATCCAGCGCCTCGACGAGAACAGTGATATCCGGATGATCGCCGATACAGGACGCGGGAACACGTCCGTCAGCGGGCCCGTCGCAGACGATTTCACACGCGAGCGGGGTGAGTCGCGATGAACCCCGACAAGTCCTCGAGCGGTACTGTTCAGGAGTTTTTGTCTTCAGTTGTTCTGAATTCCAACCAGATCCCTGCTAATATAATCAGAAGCAAGACGCCAAGAGCTACGAATATCGCGTCTTCTGTTTGTCCGCCTATTGAGGCTTCCACGAAGCTGCCTATCAATCCTACCAAGAGTCCAATGAGGGCAGTAGCTGCGATTAACAGTATCACTAAGCGGTCACTGTATTCACCCATAGCGGGATGCACGCTTCTGCTCAAGATAAGCAACCAGCATGAAATCCCAGACCGATTCTCTGAACGCTCTGTTCGTTCACTTCATACGGGCACTGATCGCGACCGCGCCCAGATGGACCCGCGAGTAGCAGATCTGCTCGTCGTCGCGCTCGGGCTCGTTCTCACCGGCGTGATCACTGTGGGGGCGATCGTCCCATGAGCGCGACCACACAGTCTCCCCAGAGCGTCGAGCTCGAGGTATCGGGTCACGCTCGACATCGCTGGGAGAAGCGATCACCCCAGCCGCATCTGGACCTACGGGCAGCGTGGAGCGAGGCGGAGTCGGTTCACTACCCGAGTATCAAGCCGCCTAGCGAACACGCACGCTACCACACCGAGACAGATCTTGTCCTGTTAGTGGCCCAAGACGGCACGATGACGACCTGCATCCCCCTGTCGGATCGATCTCCAGACGAACAGCAGTACGTCCGAAATCAGGTGAGCGACTAATGAGCCAACCAGATTCAACAAGCGACATACGGTTTATAGAAACCGACGAAGACGATCCGCTGAGCTTCTGCCGACAACATCCCGACGCGGTCCGAGAGGCGAAACGACAAGCCGAAGAAGAGGGGTACAACGCGTTTGCAGCAGCCTGCGACGCTGTGATAGACGAGGTCGATCCCGATGAGTGACTCACTCCGACGTATCGGTGTCGACCTGGACGTCGTTCGTGGCCAGCGCGCTCAGGATCTCACTCACACCGAGTTGGACGTCTTCCCCGTCGGCGTCAACGATGAACTGAGAGCCTTCGGCAGTCGCTTCTTTCGTGGCCTCACGAGCCTCCGGAGTCACGGCATCGCCACACCGCGGGCAGTAGTCATGATACGGCGCGATGGGCTCGAGGCAGTTCCCACACGGTTGGCGTTCCTGCGACGGCCCATCGTCACTGTCTCCGAGTCCAACCTTCTCGAAGATAGCGTCGTTGTGTTGCTCGCCGGAGATGTGTTCGTACGTACTCCACATATTGGAGTCAACCGTCCAGTGGACCCGGTGTTCGACCTCTGCACGGTCGTAGCCTTCACGACGCATTCGCGTGATCGCGCTGTGGCGGAAGTTATGGGGGTTGACCGGCTTCTCGAGATCGGCTTTCTCAGCTGCTCGGTGGAGTTGGTTCCTGATGGTCTGCGGGGCGAGCGAGCCATCGTCTCCCTCGAGGTCGTTGCCGTGTCCCTCCATCTTGTGGAAGAAGGCGACATCGTCACGATCGGGGCGCGGGTGGACGCGATGGAGGTAGGTTCGCAGCGTTGCCTTGGCGTCGATGATCGGATAGGGGCGGATTCCCGCGCCCTTCAGCCCCGACGCATTCGGGTTCGGTGTGAACGTCGCCTGGTCGCTCTTGAGATCGACATCGCCGACCCGCAGAGAACCGACGAGCGAGATGCGGGCTCCGGTATCAGCGAGGAACTCGACCAGTGCGATATCCCGGAGGTTGTTCGCGCCGTCGCACAGCGCTTTGATATCCTCATTCGTCAGGATATCGTCTTCGGTGACCGGCGTCGAGTCGGGGGTGACGAGTTCGATGTCTTCGGCCCAGGAAAAGTCCGTCTCGACGAGGCTGTCGATCGTCGTGAGGAACTTCTTCAACGCGAACTGGTATGTCTGGACGGTCTTGGCGGCGAATCCGGGCGTGTCGCCTCGGCCATACTCCGGCGAGTGTTGCAGTTCGAAGATGAACTCATCGAAGCTGTCCTCGTCGAGATCGATGAGCGGTTGGTCGAGGCGCCTCGCGTTGAGTCTGAGATTTCCCAGATATTCGGCCATGCTGCTGGTCTTCACTCGACCGTCGCACTTCCGGACGAATCGCTTGACGTAGGGCTGGTCCTTGGGGTGAAACTCGTCGATGCGATCGAGTTGCTGCTGAAACCGGCGATCGAAACTCTGGAAATCGTCAATGTCACCCATACCACAACAATGAGAGTCCGCTATTATAATACTGAGTCAGGTAAAGAAGTTACTTTTATCTCTTCCACCCGGCCATTAGTGCGCGGTAATACCACAAGAATCAAAGTAAATTTTTCCACAAAGGTGAAATCAGTTCGGGCACGTCCTCTCGGATGTCCGACTTCCCGGCGACAGTCGCGAAGCCCTCACCGTACGGATTGCTGTCTGTCAGTTTCGGCGTACCCGCGGGACGGTCGGAGTTTCGTCGACAAACCGGTCAGGGAGCCGCCTCAGAGATCCGATCGCGAACTCTCCGTCGTCCGCTCGCGCTCGAGGGCCGTGAGCGTGTCCGGCGAGAGGCCGACCAGGTGACAGAGCGGGTTCCCCGGGTAGACGACCGGATTCTCGAGGACGCCGACGATGAGGCCGGTGAAGGGGGCCTCGACCGTGACGATGTCTTCCTCCTCTTTGAACGGGTTCGTGACCGTACAGATCACCTCGCCCTCCTCGACGAGCGCGCCGCGACCGCGTTTCATGTCGACGATACCGCCGGCGTCCGCGCGGAGCCAGGTTTTCTCGTTGTCGTCGTCGATGATCGTTCGCCAGCCGGGCCAGTGAACGGAGGACTTCCGGTGACAACCGAACTCCGCGAGGACGCTCGCGACGCCGGTGAGCGCACGATCGATCAGCCGCCGCTGAAACCGGTGGGCCTCGCCCATTTCGACGGTAATCGTCGGGATGTCGGCTTCGGTCGCCTCGCGGCGCAGCGTCCCCGACGGCCCCTCGCCGGCGATGATGACGTTGGAACTGAACGCCATGGCGAGTCTGCCGACGTCCGATCGTTCCATGTTCGCCCGGACGTGGAGCATGTTCGTTCGCCCTCGCGTGGAGGTGTGGAAGTCGATCCCGAGGTCACAGGGTTCGATGAAATTGGTGAAGATCTGGTGGGCCATCCGTCTGGCACTCGTCGACCCCTCCCGACCGGGGAACGATCGGTTCAGGTCCCGGTCGTAGATCGGCAGATACCGCTCCTGTGCGAGGAAGCCGGGAACGTTCATCACCGGCAGGCACACCAGCGTCCCGTGGAGCACGGAGTGGTCCCAGTCGTGGGCGACTTCGCGAACGACCTCGATCCCGTTGAGTTCGTCGCCGTGGGCCGCCGCCGAGAGAAAGACCGTCGGCCCGGGATGTTCGCCGTTGATCACCGTGACGGGGATCCTGACGGGATCGCCGAGATACGTCTCGCTGATGCCGTAGCGAATGTTCGCCGATTCACCGGGATCGACCCGGCCACCGTTGTAGGTAAAGGCCTCGGCCATCGTTTCGGATCCATCCGCTCCGTCGGGTGGCTCGCTCGTCGTCGCGTTGTCGCTCATATGACGTGCTCCGGCGGCACCACCGTGAATGTTCTCCCTTCAGTATTGCCGACCAGTTCGCGGTATACCCTCTCGAGCGATTCCATATTTCCTTTTCCGGAGAAAAAACGGTTTCCCGCCGACTCGGTCAGGCAGAACCTGGGACTGTGGGCATACGTTTTGTATCTGGCTGTGCTACAGACAGCCATGGAAATTCGTGAAGCAACTGACTCGGACGCTGCAGCGATTCGCTCGATCGCACACGACTCGCTCAACTCCACGTACACGGCATTTCTCGAGGAGGAGACCATCGACGAGGCAATCGACCAGTGGTACGGCGACTCGCTCGCCGACGAGTTCGCCGACGATCGCTCGCTCTTTCTGATCATCGAGCGCGACGGCGATATCGCCGGCTTCTCGCAGAGCGAACTGGTCGGCCAGCAGGCGAACACCGGCCACTTGCTCTGGCTGCACGTCCATCCCGACCACCGCGGCGACGCGACGGGCGTTCGTTTGTTGGTCCGCACTCGCGAAGCGTTACTCGAGGAAGGAGCGGACGGAATCCAATGCTTCGTTCTCGCGGACAACGAGGGCGGTAACGAGTTCTACCGATCCCACGGCTTCGAGCAGGCCGGCCAGCGCGAGGTCGAGATCGGCGACGAAACCTTCACCGAGAACGTCTACGTCGAGGCTGACCTCGAGGACGACGGCGGGTGGGGGGCGATCGACGAAGTCACGACGGACGGCGAGACGGTCTACGTGAGCTACGGGGAGGGCGCTCGCGGGACGAGAGCGCCGTTCTACCCGACCTACAAGAGCGAAGATCGTCACGACCGCTACGCCTGGTTCTGCGGGAACTGCGACTCGATCGATAACGCGATGGACGCGATGGGTCGGATCGAGTGCAACAACTGTGGCAACCGGCGCAAGGCGACCCGGTGGGACGCGTCGTACCTCTAGCAGAGTCGGCCCTTCCGTCTCCAACCCCCTTCCGTCTCCGGCTCCTTTCGCACTGGCCCCTGTTCTCGTCTCCGACGATTCCCCTTCTGCTGGGTAGTACCACTCCTCTCTGTTGAGAGAGATAGTGATAATCGCGTTTCGCACACTCAACGTGCAGTACAGGGAAGCAACGTCTCACTCCCAACCGACCAGCCGGTGTGCGGTGGCGCGCGCTGTTGATCGGCCGAGTAACACGAGGCCGGTCGACGATTTCGTGCGAGGGATGAGCGAACGAACGGGGAGGCACGACCCGTGAGAGAGCGAATCGGCTGGGGAGGGCGTGGCTCTTCCCTGGTGCCACGCTAGCAGAACGCGTTTTCCACGACATATCCGCCGGAATCAGCCGTTACACGAACTGTCCCTCTTGAGCGGAAGTACTGTGAGAAGTCAGCAACTCGATCCAAACCGATCCAGTGCTCGAGGCCATCCCTCGAGCCGCTCCTGCCTCGGCTCAGGCGTGTTCATCGACGAACGCTTCGATCCGGTTGAGCGCCCGTCGGAGATCCTCGAGCCCGGTCGCGTAGGAAACCCGGAGGTGGCCCTCACCGCTCCCGCCGAAGACGTCGCCGGGGACGACGGCCACGCCCTGTTCACGCAGGACGGCCTCGGCGAACTCCTCCGCGGTGAACCCCTCGGGAACCTCGGGGAAGCAGTAGAACGCGCCCTTGGCTTCGAAGACGTCCATGCCGATCTCGCGAAAGCGCGAGAGGACGAACTGCCGCCGGCGGTCGTACTGGTCGACCATCTCCCGGACGTCGTTCGCACAGGAGTCCAGGGCCTCGAGCGCGGCGTACTGGGCCGTCGTGGGGGCCGACAGCATCGTGTACTGGTGGATCTTGTTCATCGCGCCGATGGCGTCGGCCGGGCCGAGCGCGTACCCCAATCGGAGTCCGGTCATCGCGTGGGCCTTCGAGAAGCCGTTGAAGACGATGGTTCGCTCGCGCATCCCCTCGAAGGTCGCGATCGAGGTGTGTTCGCCGTCGTAGGTCAACTCGGCGTAAATCTCGTCGGAGAGAACCGTCAGGTCGTTCTCGCGGGCGAACTCGGCGATCGGCTCGAGGTCCTCGGCGGGCATGATCGCGCCAGTCGGGTTGTTCGGGTAACAGAGGACCAGCATGTCCGCGTCGGCCGCGCCGGCTCGTTCGAGGCCCTCGACGGTCAGCCGGAAGTCGTCTTCCTCTCTCGTCGGGACGGGAAGCACCTCGCCGCCGGCGAAGATGACGCCGGGTTCGTACGAGATGTACGACGGCTGGGCGATCGCGACCGTGTCGCCGGGATTGACGAACGCCCGGAAGGCCAGGTCGACCGCCTCGCTCGCGCCGGCGGTGACGATGATCTCCTCGTCGGGGTCGTACCCCAGATCGAAGCGGTCGGCGACGTAGTCCGCGATCGCTTCGCGGAGTTCGCGCTTGCCGCGGTTCGCCGTATAGGAGGTCTTCCCCTGCTCGAGCGACGTGATAGCGGCGTCGCGGGCCGCCCACGGTGCCGCGAAGTCGGGTTCGCCGACGCCCAGTGAGATGACCTCGTCGCGTTCCTCGGCGATCTCGAAGAAGCGCCGAATGCCCGATGGCGGGACCGTCTGCACCCGGTCTGACAGTTCGAACGTCATGATCAGGGTGAAAAGGAGAGGCGGTCGTCGCCCTCGCCGTCGCCGAGTTCGATCCCGTTCTCCTTGTAGGACGTCATCACGTAGTGGGTGACCGTCTGGGTTATCTCGGGGACCGGCGCAACCTTCTCGCTGATGAACTGCGAGACCTCGCGGATGGAGTCGCCCTCGACTTCCATATCGAAGTCGTAGTCGCCGCTGATCAGCCGCAGGGCCTTGACCTGCGGGAATCGCGCGAGGCGCTCCGCGATGTCGTCGTATCCCGTCTCGCGGTCGAGCGTGACGTTCAACTCGACCTCGGCGCGGACGCGTTCGTCTTCCAGTCTGTCCCAGTCGACGACCGCCTGATAGCCCCGGACGAGGCCCGCTGCCTCGAGTTCCTCGATGGCTGCCTCGACCTCGTGCTCCTCGAGGTCGGTCATTCGCGCGATATCCGCCGTGGAATAGCGCGCGTTCTCACGAAGCAACTCGAGCACCTCGCGTTCGCTCATACCGCTTGAAAGCGCGAGCGCGAGTAAAGTTCTAACGTTGTTCGGCCGGCGGGCCGCGGCGGGCACGGAGTGCGCCGACTCCCGTTGGGATCGGCTCCGAGACGCAGCGTCTTCCCGTGGGTCACGTTCGGTGACTCCCGCATTCGAACTCACGCGACGTTCGTCGTCGCGAGGACCTCCTTCGCTCGTCCCGTATTCGATTTCGATCCGCTGCCGATCGCTGTGGGTGCGCGGACGTCCGGCTTCGATGGTGGACTTTATTACCAGTACACCGGGATTTACCGATACGGTTCGAGGTATCTATGGACGATTCGAGACAGCCGCCGTCGATCGATCAACTCGAGGTGCTCTTCGAGGAGGAACCGCGAGAGCGGCTCGTGATCTGGGCCGAACGACTCACGGAGCGTGAGGCGGGAGCGCGGAAAACGACGCTTCGCACCCTCCGACAGTTCGCCGAACGGCAACCGGCTGCGCTCGAGCCCGTACTGACGACGCTGGCGCTATTTCTCACCGACGAGGAGCGTTCGATTCGGCTGACGACCGCAAAGCTGTTCGTCGCCGTCGCCGAGGCCGAACCGGACGCGGTCGAGTCGGTCGTCTCACCCCTCGCTGACCGGTTGGCCGACGACGACGAGTTCTACTACGTGCGCGCTCGTTCGGCGGAGGCGCTCGGCTACGTCGCGCGGGACCACCCGGAAGCGGTCGCGTCACCCGAGGTAATGGCGGACCTGCGAATCGGACTGTCGTTCGACGAGCCCGAGGTGAGAGAGAAATTGGCGAAAGCGCTCGAGTACGTGGCGCTGGGCGACCAGGAGCGGCTCCGACATCACGTTTCGGATCTGGCCAGCCATCTCACCGATTCGAACGAACTCGTTCGATATCACCTCTGTACCGCGCTGGTCGCGGTCGGCTGTGCGTATCCGGACGCGTTGTCCGAGAGCGCCGCTGCACTGTGCGATCGGTTGGACGACGAGAGTCCCTACGTCCGGGGACGGGCGACCGAGGCGCTGGGCCTGCTGGCCCGGTCGGATTCGGACGTGACGATACCCGACGTGCGTTCGGCCGCGGACGACGATTCGGTCGAGTTCCTCGTCGATCGAGTCCGCTATGCGATCGACGGGGACGACGGGCCGGGAGATCCCGTTCCCGAGGAAATCGGGACGATAACGGCTCTCCGTGACCGAACCGACGAGGTCGTCGATGAGATCACCGCTCCAGACGGCGACGAGTGTCCCTACTGTGGGCTCTCGCTCCCCGAACCGGGTCCACCGATCTGTCCGCAATGCGGTGGCCCCCGCTGACGCGGCGCGCCAATTAGGTTGGCCTAAAAATCGGAACGGTTTTATGTTTTAGGTAGGCCTAAAACAGTATGACCGGCGAATCGGGGGAGATCGACGCACTGGCTCGACGAGAACGCGTGACGGACGGTGGGGGGGTCATCGGCGACGTGTCGGTTCCGGGACAGTCGTCGCTGTTCGGTATCGGTGGCGAATCACCCGACGGAACGACGGGCTGTTCCTCGCGTACCGCCCCGATCGAACCAACCGGTGTCCGCCGACGATGAGCGGGAAGAAGTCGAGCGTCGCGACAGGAGAGCCGACGACATCGCGACGAAACGAGACGCGGTTCGGGTGGCTCCTCGATCCGAAACTCGTCACGGTAGTACTCGGCAGCCTCGCCATCGTGTTCGTCGGCGGACTGATACAGGTGAGCTACGGTGCCTACTCGATGACGCACGCGGAGGCGTGGCTCGCACTCTTCAACCCGAACGTGGTGTTCAATCCGCAGGCCTGGGACGCGTTCTTGCTCGGCGAGGCGATGCCCGAGATGAGTACCGAAAGCCTCATCGTCTGGAACATCCGCCTTCCGCGGGTGTTCGTCGCGGTCCTCGTCGGGATGAATCTCGCCGTCTCGGGGGCCATCTTTCAGGCGGTGACCCGAAACGAACTCGCGAGCCCGTTCATCCTCGGCGTCTCCTCCGGGGCGGGACTCATGATTCTGCTGACCCTCGTCGTGTTCGGAAGTTTGACGGCGTTCCTTCCGCTGATCGCGGCCTTCGGCGGGGCCGGTGCGTTTCTCATCGTCTACGTGATCGCCTGGAAGAACGGTACCTCGCCGGTCCGATTAGTGCTCGCCGGCGTGATCGTCGGAACGGTCTTCGGCTCGTTACAGACCGCACTGTTTTTCTTCGCGGACGATATCGGCGTCGTCCAGTCGGCCATCGCCTGGACCACCGGATCGCTGACCGGGACCGACTGGGAACAGGTCCGACTCGTGCTTCCGTGGACGATCGTGGTCGTTCTGCTCTCTATCGCCGGCTCGCGCCAGATGAACGTCCTCTTGCTGGGCGAGCAGACGGCGAAGTCGCTCGGGATGTCGATCGAGAAGGTCAGATTCGCGCTCTCGGGGGTCGCGGTCCTCGCGGCGGCGGCGAGCATCGCCGTCGCCGGCATCGTCGGGTTCGTCGGCCTCATCGTTCCGCACATGGTTCGAAACCTCGTCGGGAGCGACTCGAAGAAACTGGTCATCGGCTGCCTGTTCGTCGGTCCGGCGCTGATGGTCGCCGCCGACGTGGGCGCGCGACTCGCGTTGAGTCCCACGCAGATTCCCGTCGGCATCGTCACCGGACTCATCGGCGGCCCGTACTTCCTCTATCTGATGCGAAAGCAGGAGAACATGGGTGAGATCTGAATGGGACGCGCCGGTACGGACGGGCGACGAACGAGCGAACCGAGAGGCGCAGCTGCCGAGTCGTCGGACGCTAGTGACGAGTCGGCAGTAAGTCCGCTTTCCGGTTCGAACCTCGAGTTACAGGGCTCTCGTCCGGACGAACTCGGCACGGATTCGGATGGCGGCGAGGCGACTCGAGGAACCGACGGCGAGACTGGCGGCCGAAACGCCGGCGCGGAGGCCGCGTGGTGAGCGATCAGGCGACCCTCGAGACGGAACTCGACACCTACCGTGAACGAGTCTCGAAGCCGCTGATTCGCTTGTTCCGCACCTACGGTCTCGGGGAGGGGCGGTGGCTCGCACTCGGACTGGTCGCCAGCGCGCTCGCGTACGGGTCGATCCTCGTGACGCCGCTCGTTCTCGGGACGACCATCGATGCGGTGTTCACCGGCGAGGGAACGTACGCGCTGCCGCTCGTGCCCGGCGCGTGGCTGCCGACCGAGCCGACCGCGCAGTTCTGGCTCTCCGCGACCGTCATCGGAGTCGCGCTCGCCGGCGGCGCGCTCCTCCAGTGGGTCCGGGGCGTGGCGATGAACTTCTTCGCGCACGGGGTGATGTACACGATCCGAACGGACGCCTACGAGAAGATGCAGCGCCTCGATATGACCTTCTTCGACAACAAGGAGACGGGCGAAGTCATGTCGATTCTGAACAACGACATCTCGAACCTGGAGGTGTTCTTCGATAACGCGCTGGGAGACAGCGTGCGGATCGGTGTGATCGTCGTCGGGATCACTGCCGCGTTGCTCTATACGAACTGGCAACTCGCACTGCTCACCCTCGGGGCCGTGCCGCTGCTGGTCGCGTTTACCTGGTGGTTCGTCAGGGTGATCGAGCCCCGCTACGCCGCCGTCCGCTCGACGATCGGCGATCTGAACACGCGCATCGAGAACGGCCTCAGCGGGATCGAACTCGTGAAGACTGCCTCCACCGAGGAGTACGAGAACGGCCGCGTCCGGGGCGTCTCGAGATCGGTGTTCGACGCGCAGATGGACGTGTTGAAGCTGAGTTACTTCTATCGGCCCGGGATGGAGTTGATCACCGGCGCGGCGCTGCTGGCGACGTTCGTCGTCGGCGGGTTGTGGGTGTTCTCCGGACCGTCGCTGTTCTTTTCCGGCGAACTCACGACCGGCGATTTCGTCGTGTTCATGCTGTTGACCCAGCGCCTGACGGGGCCGATGGCCCAGCTTTCGAGCATCGTCGACTGGTACGAAAACGCGAAGGCGTCGGCCAAGCGTATCTGCGGGTTGTTGGACGTCCCGGTCGGGATTCGGGACGCGCCGAATGCGGTCCCACTCGAGGACGTCGCGGGTCGACTCGTGTACGACGACGTTCGATTCGGCTACGAGGACGGGGTACCGGTCCTCGACGGGGTCGACTTCGATGTCGAACCGGGCGAGACGATCGCACTCGTCGGTGCGACCGGCGCGGGCAAGTCGACGGTCGCGAAACTTCTGTTACGGTTGTACGACGTCGACGACGGTACGATCCGCGTCGACGGCCACGACGTGCGTGACGTCCGCGTTTCGGACCTGCGGGAGGCCATCGGGTACGTGAGTCAGGACACGTTCCTGTTCGACGGGACGGTGGCCGAGAACATCCGCTACGGCCACTTCGACGCGAGCGACGACGAGGTATGGGAGGCGGCCGACGCGGCGGAAGCCCACGAGTTCATCCGGGAGCTAACGGAGGGATATCAGACGCGGGTCGGCGAGCGCGGCGTCAAACTGTCGGGCGGCCAGCGCCAGCGGATCGCACTGGCCCGGGCGATCCTTCAGGATCCGGCGATCATCCTGCTGGACGAGGCGACCGCCAGCGTCGACACGGAGACGGAGTACCTCATCCAGCGCTCGCTCGAGGAGCTGACCACCGAGCGGACGACGGTGGCCATCGCCCACAGACTGTCGACGATCAAGGACGCCGACACCATCCTCGCGCTGAAGGACGGACGGATCGTCGAGCGCGGCACCCACGAGGAGTTGCTCGCGACGGACGGCCTGTACGCCGATCTGTGGGGCGTCCAAACCGGCGAGATAGACGACCTGCCCGAGGCGTTCGTCGATACCATCACCCACGGGCCGACCGACGGCGAACGCTGATTTTAGGCCCGCCTAAAAACCGGAGCGTTTATTATGTTTTAGGCGGGCCTAAAACCATGGAGAGGGACGAAACAAGACGTGGGGAATCGACGCGGCGAGAGTTCGTAACGTACGGCGGTACGGCCGTCGGCGGGGGACTGTTGGCAGGGTGTTCGGACTTCGCAGGCCAGAACGACTCGGGATCGACGGCGGGGACGGACGATAGATCGTACTCGGTAACGATGGCACCGGCGGGCGAGGTCGAGTTCGAATCGGTTCCCGAGACGTGGATGGGGTACTTCAGTACGTACGGGGACATGGGGATCGCGCTCGGCCAACTCGATGGGCTCGAGGCGCTCGTCTACCGGGATACCTGGCCGGACGGGCTGTACGATACCCTTCCGGGCGTCGACGTGTCATTCGACGGTGTACGGCAACTCTACAACGCGAGCAGTTTCGACAAGGAGGTGTTCTACGAGCTCGATTGCGACGTTCACCTGCTCGACCCGAACTTCGTTAGCCTGAAGCACGACGGCTTTTCGAAGGGGGACTTCGACGAACTCGAAGCGGGACTCGGACCGTTCGTCGGTAACTACATCCGCCGGCACGACGAGGACTGGCACGAGTACGAGTACTATTCGCTGTACGAGGCGTTCGAAAAGATCGCCGCGGTGTTTCAGGAGCGAGAACGCTACGAGGCGATCAAGGACGTCCATGACGAGTTCATCGACGAACTGCAGTCGGACCTTCCCGCACGAGACGAGCGGCCGGAAATCGGTCTACTCTCCACTTTCTCCGATTTCGAAACCGGATCGTTCCACGCGTACCCCGTCGGCGCCGGCAACGGGAAGAAACAGTACCGCGACCTCGGGATCAACGACGGGTTCGCGTCGCATATAGACGGGAGTTACGCGAACTGGGACTACGAACAATTACTCGCGGTCGATCCGGACGTTCTGGTGTTCACCTACGGCTTTTCACACGTCTCCGCGGCCGAGTTCGAAGAGCGGATGGAACGGCTTCGCTCCAGTTCTTTCGGCCAACAGCTCACTGCAGTGACGGAAGACCGCCTGTATCGGGGCGGCACGTCCTATCAGGGCCCAGTGATCAATCTCCTCCAGACGGAGGCAGCGGCGAAACAGTTCTATCCGGACCGGTTCGGCGAGTGGAACGGCGTCGAAACGCTGCTGGACGAGGAGGCGCATCTGTTCGATCACCAGCGGGTCGCGGACGTCATCAACGGGGACTTCGAACGATGACTGGCCAGAATGTCGATACGAGAGATGCACCGACGCGCAGAGACTACGTGAAGTACGGAGGCACAGTCATCGGCGGTGGACTGCTGGCAGGGTGTTCGGACTTCGTTGGCCAGAACGAATCGCCGGCGGAGACAAACGAAGGGTCCTACTCGGTGACGATGGCCCCCGCCGGCGAGATCACGCTCGAGCGGCCGCCGGAGAACGTCTTCGCGAACCTCGTCCACCACGCCGATATGGCGCTCGCGCTCGGACACGGTGAGTCGATCAACACGATGTACAGTCCGGAGAACTTCGGGGCGCTCTACGAACTCTTCCTCGAGCGCCTCGCGGGCGTGTCCACCGACTGGGCCGACCTCCCGAACTCCTGGAACATCGACAAGGAGCAACTCTACGAGCTAAACAGCGATCTCCACCTGGCCGATCCGGCGTACATGACGGTGATGGACAGTTTGGACCGCGACGATATCGAGGAGATCGGCGAGAACGTCGCCCCCTGGTTCGGCAACGCCTACAGCGATTCCCGCAGAGAGCCCCCGGCTGCGTGGGCCGACGACTACGAATACTACACGCTGTGGGAGATCTTCGAGAAGGTCGCAGCGGTCTTTCGGGAAGAACAGCGGTATCAAGAGCTCACGGAGGTCCGTACGAATCTCCTCGCCGAGATCGAAGCGAATCTCCCGCCGGAGACGGACCGGCCGCGGGTCGCCCGAATACAGACGGCGCTCTCGGACGGGGAACTGAGTATCTGGCCGTTCGCACTCAACGACCCCGGCTACGAGCAGGCGCATCTCCGCCCGCTCGGTGCAGAAGACGCGTTCGCCGACGCGGACGCGTACAGCGAGATCGCCCTCGAGGCGCTCGTCGAAGTCGATCCCGACGTGATTCTCAACACTCACGCGATGGGGCCGACCAGAGAGTTCGTCGAGATCAAAGACTACCTCGAAAACGATCCCGTGGCTCGAGCGATCCCCGCCGTCGAAAACGGCCGCGTCTACCCCATGGCGATTCGGTACGGCGGACCGATCGCTCACCTCTTCCAACTCGAGATGGGCGCGAAGGAACTCTATCCGGATGCGTTCGGCGAGTGGCCGAGATACGACGGTGGGGCGTATCCGGAGTTCCCCGAGTCGGAGCAGTTGTTCGACAGGCAGCGAGTTGCAGCCATCATCGACGGAGAGATCTAAATGAATCCCAAGGATACAAACACGACAGCGACACCGACACGCAGAGACACGCTCAAATACGGCGGGGCGCTCGCAACCGGCGCTACCCTCGCTGGCTGTTCGGATCTCGTCGGACAGGAGGGGGATGCGGAGACCGAGACGACCGGGGCCGAATCGTACTCCGTGTCGATGGAACCGATGGGGACGGTCTCGTTCGACCAGGTACCAGAGCGGTGGGCCGCGTACGACGGCGGCTACGCCGATATGGCCGTCGCACTGGGGCAGGCCGATGGATTGACGGGCGTCGGTGGCGCAGATCGTTACTACACCGACGTTTACGACGAACTGCCCGGCGTGACCGTCGATCAAGACATCCTTGAGCAGTATCCCGAAGTTCGAACCAGAGAGGAGTTCTACGAACTCGAGAGCGACGTCCACCTGTACGACCCCCAGATGCTCATCAACTGGTTCGACTGGAACGAGAGGGATGTCGAGGAAATCGCGTCGACGGTCGCGCCGTTCGTCGGAAACCTGATCTTCCGACGATCCGACGAGTGGCACGACTATCGCTACTACACGCTGTACGAGGCCTTCGAAAAGATGGCCGAGGTGTTCCAGCAGGGGGAACGCTACGAGGCGTTCAGCGAACTCCACACCGAGTTCATCGCGTCGATCCAGGAGCGACTCCCGCCGAGCGATGACCGACCGGACGTCTTCCTCACCTTCGAGGGGACCGAGGAACCGAAGACGTTCTCGCCGTATCGACTCGACGACGCGGGGACGAGCAAGAAACAGTGGCGCGACCTCGGCGTCCACGACGCGCTGGCGGGGACGGACATCGACAATCTCAGCACCACGAACCGCGGCGAACTCGACTACGAGAACCTCCTCGAGATCGACCCCGACGTAATTTTCGTCCGCGGCCACGAACGAAAATCCGCCACGGAGTTCCGAGACGTCGTTCTCGACTACATGCGGAATCATCCCGTCGGGAGCGAGCTCACCGCCGTCGAGAACGGGCGAGTGTATCGCGGCGGCTACCTCAATCAGGGACCGATTCACAATCTCTTCCTGACCGAGCGAGCGGCGAAGCAGCTGTTCCCCGATACGTTCGGAGACGTGACAGGCGACGAGCAACTATTCGACCGGCAGGAGGTCGCGGACATCATCAACGGAGAGTTTGAACGATGAACGACACTACCGACAGAACGACTGGAGCACCGACGCGGCGAGACTACATGAAGTACGGCGGAACGGTCGTCGGTGGCGGGCTGCTGGCGGGCTGTTCGGACCTCGCCGGCCAGAACGAACCGGGTTCGTCCGACGAGTCGGACGGGACGTACTCGGTGACGATGGCTCCGAGCGGAACCGTCGAGTTCGAGCGGCCACCGGAGAACGTCTTCACGATTCTCCCCCATCACGCGGACATGGCGCTCGCGGCCGGCCACGGCGACGCAGTCTCCTCGATGATGTACAATCCGGCGTACAACGACACGATGTGGAACAAGTTCCTCGAGCGGCTCCCGGGCGTCTCCGTCGACTGGGCTGATCTTCCCGGAACGTGGGATCCCGACAGGGAGTTCCTCTACGAACTCGACAGTGACCTCCACCTCGCGGACCCCGCGTACATGACGAACATGCCGAGCTGGACGCGCGAGGACACCGCGGAAATCGGCGAGCAGGTCGCCCCGTGGTTCGGCAACACGCTCAGCAACGCGAACAAGGAACCGGGCGCGGAGTGGGCCGACGACTACGAGTATTACACGCTCTGGGAGATCTTCGAGAAGGTCGCAAAGGTGTTCCAAGCGGAGGAGCGCTACGAGGCGCTCAAAGCCGTCCACAGTGAGATGCTCACGACGATCGAGGCGGATCTGCCGTCGGAAGACGAGCGGCCGTCGGTGGCGATGATCATCCTCATCCAGGGTGAGGAAAGTATGTATACGTATGCATTGAACGGCCCTGGCTTCCTGACCGCCCACACTCGCCCGCTTGGTGCACACGACGTTTTTGCGGATGTCCAGACCGAATCGACAGTTGACTACGAGGCCCTCGTCGAAGCTGATCCCGATGTTGTCCTCTGTCTCGCTGGGATGTCAGAGTCTCGGCACGTAACGAAGACTCGAGAACGGTTCCAGAACGATCCGGTCACTGAATCGGTGACGGCAGTCGAGAACGACCGCATCCACACCCAGGGCGGGCGCAACCAGGGGCCGATAATGAACCTCTTCCAGACCGAGATGACGGCGAAGGAACTCTATCCCGACACCTTCGGAGAGTGGCCGACCTACACCGACGGCCCGTACCCCGAGATTCCCGAGGACGAACAGCTATTCGACCGCCAGGAAGTCGCAGACATCATCAACGGTAACAACTGAATGAGTGATACCGACGACACCACGACCGAGGGACCGACGCGCAGAGACGCGCTGAAGTACGGCGGCGCGCTCGCGGCCGGGACCGCCCTCGCGGGCTGTTCGGACCTGGCTGGACAAACCGAGGACTCGGAACCGGAGTCCGGCGACGGCTCCTATTCGGTGACGATGGCCCCGATGGGCGAGGTTTCGTTCGACTCGCCGCCGGAGAGCATCTTCACGCGGCTGACTCACCACGCAGGCATGGCGTTCGCCCTCGGACGCGGGAACGACGTCAACGCGATGCACGCACCCGACTACTACGACCAGCTCTGGAACCAGTTTACCGAACGATTGCCGGGCGTCACGTTGGACTGGTCAGGATTGTATTCCTCCTGGGATCCGGGCAAAGAAAAGCTCTATAGTCTCGACAGCGATATCCACCTCGCCGACCCGGCGAGCGTAAACGCCCTCGATAGCTGGAACACGACAGATGTCGAGGAAATCCGGGATACCGTCTCACCTTGGTTCGGGAACACGTTTAGTGACAGACACGGCGAACCGCCGGCCGAGTGGGCCGACCGCTACGAGTATTACACTCTCTGGGAGCTGTTCGAGAAAGTCGCAGCGGTGTTCCGCGAAGAGTCGCGCTACGACGCGCTCGAGACGATTCACGCGGACCTGCTGGCAACGATCGAGGCGGATCTCCCCCCAGAAGAGGAGCGCCCGACCGCGGTCATAGCGGGGATGAGCGACATCGAGAGCATGTACGTCTACACGCTGGATACGCCAGGATTTTTGATCGAGCACGTGCGCCCGCTCGATCCGATCGGTGCCCTCGGAGACGACATTTCCTCCGGCGACACGATCGATATGGAGGGGATGCTCGAGGCCGATCCCGACGTTCTCTTCTCACTGGGCGGGATGCACCCCCAAACCGATATGCCCGGAATTCGATCGGCGCTGCGGAATCACGCCGTCGGGCAGGAGCTCGCCGCGGTCCAAAACGATCGCGTCTACGCGCAGGGGGCGCGCTACCAGGGGCCGATTCTGAACCTGTTCCAGCTCGAGATGACCGCGAAACAGCTCTATCCCGAGATATTCGGTGAGTGGCCGACCTACACCGACGGCCCGTACCCGGAACTTCCGGAGGACGAACAGTTGTTCAACCGGCAGGCGGTCGCTGACATCATCGCGGGGAATCACTGAATGCGCGCTCGAGAGTGGGCGATTGCGGGTGCCTTCCGTGACCCGTCGGACTACGACATCCCCGACCTGCCGTCGTGGCGAGTCCGTCGCAGCGAGTGTGGCGGCTTGGCGTTCGCCGATGGGGACGGTGAGCCGTTCATCGCCGCTGACCAGCCAGTGACGGTCAGACGATAACGACGACCCATGATTCACGCCACTACTGATACGACGTACGGAAGACTCGGTAACTCCGTCTCGAGTAGCGCCACTCGTGTGTGCCATACGGGTCTTACAGGAGACGGTGACGACGCACCCGACATCCGCGAAGACGAACAGCGCTTCGACCACCAGCAGATTGCAGAAAGCAGGTTCAACCAATGAGTGTAATCGATACTGATCGAGCGGAGACGACGTTTGATCACGATGTCGTCGTCGTTGGCGGCGGCCCCGCGGGTTGTGCAGCAGGCGTCTTCACGGCCCGGTACGGCCTGGACACGGTCATCTTCGATCGCGGACGCTCCTCGATTCAGCGATGTGCCTACCTCGAGAACTACCTCGGCTTCCCCGCGGGGATCGACATCGAGACGCTGTACGGGCTGCTGCACGATCACGCCGAGGAGGCGGGCTGTGAGATCGCTCCCGATCTCGTCGAGTCGCTCGAGCGCATCGACGACGGCGAGGGATTCGTCATTAGCCTGCAGGACGGGGAACCGGTTACCGCTCGTCGAGTGATCGCGGCCACGCGCTACGACGGCGAGTACATGCGCGGTCTCGACGACGAGACGGCGATGTTCGAGACGCACGAACACGACGGCGAGGAACACGAGCACTTCGACAAGGGGTACGCCGAGAGCGACGGGACGACGCCGGTCGAGGACCTGTTCGTCGCGTCGCCGTACGGCGAGACCGGCTATCAGGCGAGCATGGCCGCCGGACGCGGCACGCGGGTCGGGATCACCGTCGTCGAGGACGTTCGACGGGAAGCGGGGTACCCCGACGCCGTGGCGAACTACTACGACTGGATGCGACGAGAGGCGGAACTGGACGGTGAGTGGAGCGACCGGGATCGGTGGCGGGAGTATTTCGACGACCGAGTGCCCGATGATCACGACCTCGAGGCGAATCGCCTCACTGAGATACGCGAGCGGGAAATCGACCGGAGGCTCGAGACGTATCTCGCCGACGACGATATCGAACGGCGGATCGAACGCGGACACGAACGACTGCTCGAGCACATCGACGACGACCTGATCGTCGAAGCGGCGCGCGAAATCGAAACCGAACGCGAGAACGGAGGGTCGTGATATCACTCCCGACAGTACGATGGCGGATCCCGAAACGCGGCTCGCAGCCGATGCCGTCCCACGGCCGCGCTCGAGCGTGAAGAAGCGCCGCGTCTGCGCGTCGAGATTCGGATCCGCAGCGATCGTCCACACGTCGATTCACTGACCGATGACTGGGGTCTCCCACTACCTTCTCGTTCTCTATCTCGCGGAACAGCGGGGCTCGCCACCGATTTCACCCGGGCACGTGGCCGACGCGGTCGATCGCTCGCCGTCGGCGACGACGGAGATGCTTCAGCGGCTCGAATCCGACGGCTACCTGACGTACGAACCGTACGACGGAGCGACGCTCACGGCCGAGGGGCGAGCGACCGCCGAAGAACTGTACGAGACCTACGATACCCTTTCGCGGTTCTTTCACGACGTGCTCGGACTCGACGAGCACGAGAGCGAGGCGATGGAACTGGCGGGAGCGGTTAGTCCGACAGTCGTCGATCGCCTCGCATCGACGCTTCTCGCTGATGGTGACGACCCGTCTGAAGACGCGGTAAGGTCGCTCTCTTCCACACAGTCGGACCCCCGGTGAGCCGAGGCTTCCTTCTCGGACACGACCGATGACGACTGATCGAAACCGCACTCTTTTTATTTTAGGCCTGCCTAAACAGAGTCAATGACTACCGGTACGCAATCGGATGCCGAACGTGACTCCGAACCGGATGCGGCCCACGGACCCGAGATATCGGTCTGCGAAAGCGGTCCTGACAGAGTCGTCTTCATCGAATCCGGGAACACTGAGGGATGGATTTCGAGCGACCGCGTCGTCGAATCGACTCAATAGCTCGTCTTCCAGCGGCTGCTTTCCCCTCGAGCTCTATTACGATTGCGTTCAGCGCCCCCGTCAAGTAGTAGTTATCGAGATATTCTTCGGCATCGATCGGGATCGAAATCGAACTGAAACTCTCGGAGCGAACCCACGAGAGACCACTCGGAACTCGGTTGCGGTCGACCGCTCGAGTTACTTCGTCGCTGATTCGAGGACGAGGGTGTCGTCTTCGAGGTAGTGTTCGATGTGGTGGGTGTGTTCTTCGATCGTCTCGAGTTGCTCGCGAAGTATCTGCCCCGTCGCGTAGTCGCCGAGCCCCTCCGCAAGTTCGATGTGCTGGCGGTAGCTCTCGATCATGTCTCCCATCATGTCGAGGTCGTTGGCCAGTGAGGTTCGGATATCGTAGACGTCTTCGTCTTCGGGCTCGACCGTCGCGTTCTCCACGAGCGTCGTCATGCTCGCATGTGGAACGCCGCCGAGCGCCTGGAGTCGCTCTGCGAGTTCGTCGGCCGCGGCTTCGACGTCCTCGTAGACCTCCTGGAGGAAGACGTGGACGTCGAGGAACTCCGCACCCTCCACGTTCCAGTGGTGCTTGTGGAGTTGATGATAGAGGACGTACGCGTCCGCCAGATCCGTGTTGAGCGCGTCGATAATCTGCTCGGCCTTTTCCGTGTCGAGTCGAAGCGCGTTCGATTCGACCGTGTCCGCTGCCTGTCGAGTGGTCTTTTGCGTGTTCATCACGTCCGATACTTGGTATGGAAGCCCCTTATAACTTTTCAATTTACGAACTATTTTTCGTACTGCCTAAACTATCGGTACCACCTCGTTATCCCCAGTACGCTCCGAACGTTCCGGAGTGCGTTCGCGCCCAGTACGAATTCCGTCCGAAGACAGGAGGACCGTTCCGCGGTCGGTATCGCTCGAGAAGATCGATCGTCGGGTTCGCGAAGCGACCGCGATGTACTATCCGCGACGCGCGGCAAAAACTGCACAGACAGTGTCGCGACCGGCACGGATCAACGATAATTCTTGAACAGAAGCGCCCGGACGTCGTCTTTCGTCTGGACCTGTTCGCTCGAGCCGTCCGGGAGTTCGACGCTGTACCGGTAGTCCGCCGAACTCGACTCCTCCCACTTGTCGTCGTGGGTCTCGAGCAGGCTCATCATCTCGTCCAACATATCGTCGTCGTCGGCCGAGCCGTCTCCGTCCGTCTCCTCAGCCGAACCGTCTCCGTCCGCGGTCTCGTCGTTCGATTCTCCCTCGTCGGTCGCTTCCCCGTCGTTCGCTCCGTCGTCGGTCGATCCATCGTCGGCGTCCCCGTCGTTCGCTTCGTCAGACTCGGACTCCGGGTCCTCGCTCTCCTCGTCCACGATCTCGTCGGCCGACGGCGTCTCGCCTTCGACGTAGGAGACCTCCTCGAGTTCGTGCGGATCGGTTTCTCCGTCGATGGCGGCACCGACGGACGCGGCGACGTCGTCGGTGGCCGAGGAGTCGAACTCGTCGGCGTCGATTTCGACGTCCTCGTCGAGATTGTCGATCAGGAACTGGACGGCGTCGCGTTCGCGGACGAAACCGTACTTGCCGACGACCGATTCGGAGATCTCCTCTCGGAGGTACTGGATGAACGCGTACTGTTCGTCGGTGACCTCGAGCGTCTTCATACCCTGTCGATGCGGCCGGGGGTACTAATATGTAAGTCGTCACTGGCCTCGTTGCGAACTGATCTCGACTCACGGAGCGCTGGAATTAAGGAGCTTCGACGGCCAGATCCGGACGATCATGGACGACGTACTCGACTTCGTTGATGTCGTCGCCGATTCGGAACTCGAGGGCGCGTTCGTGTGGCTGCTCCGCCTGGTCGGCCTGCTCACCGTGCTGGCCGGCCTCGGCCTCTGGCTGCTGACTGACATGGGACTGCTCGTCGTCCCGCTCGCCCTGATCGTCGTCGGGCTCGCGGTGGCGATCGCCCCCGACGTTCTCCTCTCGATCGCGGAACTCTTCGGCTAGGGTCCTCGCGGGGTAGCCGCTGGGAACGGCCCCGGCCGAGCGGGTCGCTTCAGCGAACGTGACGATTAAGGACGAACGAGACGAATCAACGGTATGGTCATGAAAGAGTCCGACTCCGCACTCGAGGCCGGCGACGCTGCGCCCGACTTCGAACTCGAGGGCGTCGACGGCGAGACGTACACGCTCGAGTCGTTCGCCGACGCCGAGGCGCTGTTGCTCGTCTTCACCTGCAATCACTGCCCGTACGCGCAGGCGAAGTTCGGCCTGCTGAACGAACTGGCCGACGAGTACGACGATGTCGCAGTGGTCGGAATCAACCCCAACGACGCCGAGGAGTACCCCGACGATTCCGTCGAGAAGATGCAGGAGTTCGTCGCCGAGGGGGAAATCGACTACGACGCCTATCTACGCGACGAGAGTCAGACGGTTGCCCGCGAGTACGGCGCGGTCTGCACGCCGGACCCGTTCCTCTTCGCTCGGCGCGCGGCGCAACGCGCCGCGGAGGGGCGAGCGGCAGAGCCGCGAGCCGAGGACGGCGAGTTCGAACTCGTCTACCAGGGCCGCCTCGACGACGCGCTGAACCCCGACGACGAACCGACCCGGGTCCACATCCGCGAAGCCATCGACGCCGTGCTGGCGGGCGAGGCCGTCGACCTCGAGTGGCAGCCGTCTCGAGGCTGCTCGGTCAAGTGGAAAGACGAGTAGGGGCTGATTCGACGCGGAACATCTGATCGGGGCGCTGTCGGAGCCCCGGTTTAAGTGCTGGGCGTGGTAGGGTTGGTCGTGAGCCATCAGCCCCGCGGTAATGCACTCCGCGAGACCCTCGAGTCCGGCGAGGTCGCGCTCGGGGTCCTCGAGAATACGTACAGCCCGACGGTGGTCGAACTCTACGCGGCGCTCGGCGTCGATTTCGTCTGGATCGACCTCGAGCACGGTGGTCCGAGTCCGCGGGACACCGGCCAGCTGGAAGCACTGCTTCGCGCGGCGGACGGTACCGACACGGAGCTGCTGGTCCGCGTGCCGGACACCGATCCCTCGCTCGTTCGGAAAGCCCTCGATGCCGGCGTCCGAAACGTCTTTCTTCCACGGGTCGGGAGCGCCGAGGAACTCGAGGCGGCGGTACGAGCGGGCCGGTTCGAGTACGACGGCGAGCCCGGCCGACGCGGTATGGCCAACCCGCGTGCCAGTCGCTGGGGGCTGACCGACGACTACGTGACCAGCGAGGACGAATCGGCCGTCGTCGGCGTCACGGTCGAGACCGAGTCGGCCCTCGACGATCTCGAGGATATCCTCGCGGTGCCAGAACTCGGCTTCGTCTTCATCGGCCCGCTCGATCTCTCGGTCTCGCTGGGCCATCCGGGCGAGTTCGACCATCCGACGGTCGAGGAGGCCGTCGAGACGATCCGGTCGGCCGCCGTCGAGGCGGACGTTCCAGTGGGCGGACTCGGATTCGGTATGGATGACGTCAACCAGAAGGCTCGAAACGGCTATCAGATGCTGAATATCGGGACGACGACCGGCGCGTTGCAGTCCTCGGTCACGGGCTGGTTGGACGACTACGACGAGACCTGATCAGTTCCACGTCGCCCTCGTTTCGTTGGAGAGTGACCGTCCGGCTGGCGGAACAGCCCACGGCGACGGCGGGGTTGCAACTGCCGGGTTAGTCCTCACGCCCGCCGACTGACTATCACGGACGCTGAATGTCCCGCGTCTTATCGAGCGTCTTCCCGCTCCAATCGCCCCTTCGTCCGGATCCGATTCCCTGGCTTCAGGAAACCTATCTGGCGTCGTTCGAGGCGAAACTACTCGCGACGTTCCTCCTCGTCGCGTTGCTCCCGCTTGGAATCGAGATCGCCGACCGCGTTCGACGTGTATTCCGCCGCCGGTACGGCAAGCAACTCGCCGAAGCGAGTTCCGTCCTCGTGCTCGCCGGGTTCGTCGTCGCTGCCGTCTACGTCTTCGGCGTCATCTGGCAGGTCACGTATCTCCTCAGGTATACGCTCGAGACGATGCTGATCGATCGGTGGCTGGCCGCCCGGCAGCTGATCACCGCCGCAGTGATCGTCACCGCCTATCTCGTGATGCGGTTCGTCAACCGCTCGATCGACAAGCTGTCCCAGACGAAGGCGCTCACGAAACATCAGAGCGAGGTCGCCTATCACGTCGCCGACATCGGAATCGTCGCCTTCGCCGGGACCGTGTTGCTCACCCTCTGGGGAATCGATCTCACGAACATCTTCCTCGGTGCGGGCGCGATCACGGCTATCGTCGCACTGACGGCTCGAGAGACGTTGACGGCCATGATCGCCGGGTTCATCCTGCTCTTCTCGCGCCCGTTCGCCGTGGGCGACTGGATCGAGGTCAACGAGACCGCCGGGATCGTCACCGACGTCACCATCTTCACGACCCAGATCCAGACGTTCGGCGACAAGCACGTCCTCGTTCCCAACGATAAGGTGACCAACAGTCCGCTGACGAACTACTCGAAGAACGATCAGCTCCGGGTCGACGTCGACGTCGGCGTCGATTACGACGCCGACCTCGAGCGTGCCCGCTCCACCATCGTCGAGGGGGTCGAAGACCTCGAGGAGATCAAGAACGCGCCCAACCCGCAGGTGATCGCCAAACGGTTCGACGATTCGTCGGTGGTCGTCGAGTGTCGCGTCTGGATCAGCGATCCGACGATGCGCCGCAAACTCGACGCCCAGACGGCAGTGATCGATGCGATCAGCGACGCCTTCGATCGCGAGGGAATTACGATTCCCTACCCGCAACGGGTTCACTCCGCTCGCGACGAGCCCGGGTTCCGAGTGAGCGGGCCGAACCCCGACGAAACCGAACTCGGAACGGTCTCCGACTGAGAGCGCCGGTCCGCCGCGTTCGACGGGAGTGCCTATCGCTGGACCGCACGCCGGTACTGCACCGGCCACTCCGCCGCGGCGTCGTCCGGATCGCGCTCGAGGTCGTCGGCCGCGCGGAGTCCGAAGTACGGATCGCGCAGGAACTCCCGGCCCACGAGCACGAGGTCGGCTCGACCGTTGCGAATCAGCGCGTCGGCCTGTTCGGGTTCTGTGACGCCGCCGACCGCGCCGACGGCGACGTCGGCACCCTCTCGGACCTGCTCGGCCAGTGGTACCTGAAAGTTCGGCCCACCGGAGATCGCCTGATCGGGGTGGAGCCCGCCCGAACTGACGTCGACCAGATCGACGCCCAGCTCGGCGAGCGCGTCCGCCAGCCGCACCGACTGCTCGATATCCCACGACTCGCGGTCGTCGAGCCAGTCCGTGCCGGAGATGCGGACGAAAATCGGCTTGCCGTCGGGCCAGACATCGCGGACGGCGGCGACGACCTCGCGGACCAGCCGCGTGCGGTTCTCGAAGCTGCCGCCGTAGTCGTCCTCGCGGCGGTTCGTCACCGGCGAAAGGAATTCGTGGAGCAGGTAGCCGTGGGCCGCGTGGACCTCGGCGATCTCGAAGCCCGCCTCGAGCGAGCGTTCAGCCGCGGCGCGGTAGGCGTCGATCACGCCCTCGATGTCGTCCTGATCTGCCGTTCGCATCGCC
Source organism: Natrinema sp. DC36 (assembly GCF_020405225.1). Lineage (NCBI taxonomy): Archaea > Methanobacteriati > Methanobacteriota > Halobacteria > Halobacteriales > Natrialbaceae > Natrinema > Natrinema sp. DC36. The sequence continues at coordinate 200,796 of NZ_CP084472.1, read as the reverse complement.
GGTCGGTCGCCGTCGAACGGCGGATACGCCTCCGGCGACGGTGAGAGGACCTCCCAGCCCGACGCACCGTCGGGATCGGTCTCGTCCGGCCGAATCGGGACGTTACCGTCCCACGGTCGCTTCTTGCTGGCCTTGTGGCCCGCGTGGGCGAGCTGGATCGCCGGCACCCCGCCCTGCTCGCGGACGAACTCGGTGATCGGCTCGAGTGCGGCGGCGTGCTCGTCGCTCCAGATTCCGAGGTCGTGAGGCGTAATTCGGCCGGCGGGCTCGACGGCCGTCGCTTCGGTCATGACGATACCGGCACCGCCCACGGCCCGGCTTCCGAGGTGGACGCGGTGCCACTCGGTCGGGAGCCCGTCCGTCTCGCAGGAGTACTGGCACATTGGAGAGACGGCGATTCGATTTGTAGACTCTATATCACGTATCGACAACGGAGAGAGTACGTCGGCCATCGATCGAGGGTAGCCACGCCGGCGAGAAAACGGCCGTGAAGGGAGCGGGGATTGCCGACTCGAGAAAGGTCGAGGTTGAGGGGCCACCCGATGGAGTACCACGGCCACTTATTCCGCCGGCGGTCCGAGTACGGACATGACCACGAACGGCCCCGTGCTGGATCGATTCGATGCCGGCCGCCCCGTCATCGGGATGGTTCACCTCCCGGCGCTCCCCGGTGCACCGGGATTCGACGGCGACCGCGAGGCCGTTCGAACTCGCGCGCTCGAGGACGCCCGCCGGCTCGAGGCGGGCGGAATCGACGGCATCATCCTCGAGAACTTCGGCGACGCACCGTTCTATCCGGATTCTGTTCCGCAACACGTCGTCGCCGAACTGACCGCTATCGCGACGGTCCTGACCGACGCCGTCGACGTCCCGGTCGGCATCAACGTGTTGCGAAACGACGCCACCGCAGCGGTTTCGATCGCCGCGGCCGTCGACGCCGATTTCGTTCGCGTTAACGTCCACGTCGGCTCCGCCGCGACCGATCAAGGGATCCTCGAGGGGCGCGCCCACGAGACGCTCCGGCTTCGCGACCGGCTCGAGACCGACGTGTCGATTCTCGCGGACGTCCACGTCAAACACGCGACGCCGATCGGTGAGGCGGATATCGGGCGCGCGGCGCTCGAGACGGTCGAACGCGGGAACGCCGACGGCGTCATCGTCTCCGGCTCAGGAACAGGCGTCGAAACACCAGTAGCAGCCACCGAACGCGTCACCGATGCACTCACCGAGCAGGACGATCCCGGACCGCCCGTATTCGTCGGGAGCGGCGTGACGAACGAGACGGTGGACGACTACCTCGAGGCGGGCGCGGACGGCGTCATCGTCGGCACCGCACTCAAACGCGGCGGCGTGACGACCGATCCCGTCTCGCAGGAGCGCGTCGCGGCCCTCGTGACGGCGGCTCGAGCGGCGGGCACGAGTTGCGGATCCGAGTAGTGGACTCGAGTAGCGGACCCGAGTAACTGATCGATTTACGGCGACTCATACAGCGGGGTCAGACAGACTGTTGTGACGGCTTCCCGGCGCGACTGCGACCGTCCTGCGGGTGCGCCGAAAGCGACGTCCAGCGGCCCCCATCAGAGCCCGAGCATTAGCGGTCCGATCAGGACGCCCATCAGATGCACGCGTCGACAGCGCAATCGAACCGGAACCATTCCGACCGCGGTCGCGACGAGGAAGATCACGATGCCAACCGGACCGGTAAACAGGTACGAGAGCCCCAGCAGCAAGACGAGAACCGCACCCGAAATTTTCCAGTACGGGAGCCGACCGACGAGGTCGAGATAGGCGTCCCCGGCGACGATAACGAGCGCGAAGCCGACCAGCCCCGCGAGGACCACGCTCGCGAGCAAAACCGGTAACTCGAGCGGGGCCGCAGTTCCCTCGAAGGCGACGAGCACGCCGGTTCGGGGCTGCCCGATGGCGACCAACGCGAAGAGAGCGAAGATCGTGTTGGCCGTGTCGACGCCGCTGGTCGCGACGATATACCCGCGGTCGCTAGCGCCGTTCGGAACGACCGCCAGCACTGCGACGGCCGCGATGGCGGCCGAGATACCGGGAATGTAGCCGACCACGGCCCCTGCGAGCGCGCCGGCGAACGCCGTCGTGCCGACGAAACGCCGAGAGGTCGTGATCTCGTCGCCGTCCTGTGGCGGGATCCCGCTGCCGCGAATCGCGTCGATCAACACGGGCGCACCGAAGAGGCCGGCGAACAGCGGCGCGAGAGTGCCGCCCGCCTCGAGGGGGGCGTCCGCGGTGAGATCCAAGGTGAGCGCGCCGAGACCGGTCGCGAGCCCGAACGACAGCAGGCCGCCGAGTCGACCACGCCACGTGCGTTCCGACGCGATCAACGCGACCGCCACCATCGCGAGCAAAAGCGACAGGTGTGCCCGGATCGTGGGATAGGCGGCCGTCACCGTCCACGTGACGGGTACCGCGAGCGGCACCGCGGCGAGGACGGCGAGAATACTGCCGAGCGCGGACAGTCGAACGGCCTCGTACCCCCGCCCCTCGAGCACCATCCGATGACCCGGCAGTGCAGTGACGGCCATCTCCGCGTCGGGGACGCCGAGCGCCATCGCGGGGACGGCGTTACAGAACGTGTGAACGACGCCGGCCGCGAGCATCGCACAGCCGACGAACAGCGGCGGGCCGGGTACGGAGGGTGCGACCCCCGCCAGCAAGAACGCGAAGTTGTTCGCGTGCAGTCCCGGGACGAGCCCGCTGCAACTTCCCAGCAGCGAGCCGGCGAGCACCCACGCGAGTAACTGCACCGCCAGCGCTGGCTCGACGACGAACTCGACCGGGGCGGGCATCGCTGACTCTGGCCGCGCCCTGGTTTATATGATGTCGGACCGATACCGCCCCGCTCGAGCGGGGAGTCTGCCCACCCGGGTGGGGAATCACCCAGATTCGGCAGGGTCTCGCCCTAATCGAACGGAATCGAATCGCCTCGAGGCGGTGCAGCGTCGCCACTCTCCCTCGAGCCGAAATAAAATGGATGGTAACAGCTCGTCGAAACCGGATCGACGTGAGCGTTATCCGAAGAGTTCGCCGAGACCCTCGCCGTCGGCCTCGTCGTCCTCGTCGTCGTCGTCCGTCGTGTCCGGCACGTCGCTGGTCTCTTCGGCTTCCTCGTCCTCGTCGCCGCCTTCGTCGGCAGCGGCCTCGCCGCCCGCGGCGCCGCCTGCGGCGGCTCCACCGGCGGGGACGGCGGCGGCCTCGGAGACTGCCTCGTCGATGTCGACGTCCTCGAGCGCGGCGACGAGCGCCTTGACGCGGGACTCTTCGACGTCGACGCCGGCAGCGTCGAGCACGTTCGTCAGGTTGTCTTCGTTGATCTCTTCGTCCGATTCGTTCAGGATGAGTGCAGCGTATACGTATTCCATTGTTGGATCCTCTGTTGGTAGTGTTATCCGAACATCTCGCCGAGACCGGCCGCGCCGTCACCGTCGTCTTCGTCGTCATCGTCGGCGTCTTCGGTCTCAGTCTCGGTCTCGTCTTCGGTCTGGTCGTCTGCCGATTCGTCTTCGTCGTCGGCCGCCGCCGGCTCGGCGGCCGCCGCGACGTCCTGAAGCTCGTCAGGAAGTGCCTCCTCGTCGTCGATCTGGGCCGCGAGCGCACGCAGCTGTGCGTCGGCCTTGCTGACGAGGTCAGGCATGAGGGCTTCGTCCTCGATGGCGGCCTGCAGGCCGAGGCTCTTGGCCTCGCCCGTGGCCTTGGCGATGAGCGTCGGAGCCGTCGTCGCGGTCGGGAAGCTCGCGTTGAGCGAGAGGTTCCGAGCGCGGGCGGCGGCCGTCGACACGTCGCTCCGGTAGGCGTCGACGTCGATGTCGAGGTCCTCCGGACTGAAGAGCACGCCGTCGGCGATGACGGCGCGAAGGTCGAGACCGACCTCCTTGGGCTCGATACCGAGCTCGTTGAGGACGTTCGTCAGGTCCGCGGAGACGGTTCCGCCGGCCTCGAGGACCGTCGAGTCCTCCATGACCTGGATCGACCCCTCTTCGATGCGCGCGTTCGCGCCGACACCCTGGAGTTCACCGACGAACGGCCCCGGATCGACACCGGTGTCCCCTTCGGGGATGACGATGTCGTTCGGGGCGACTTCGCCCTCGTTGATCGGTGCGGGCGTCTTGGACGCCTCGAGCTCCTTGTACAGCGAGAACGGGTTCTCGTCGGTTCCGACGATACCCACCTGCCCCTCGATGTGCTCGACGAGGTCGCCGAGTCCGGCGTCCTCGAGCGCACGCGTCTGCAGGGTGTTGCGGCTGACGCGCAACACGGCGGTTCCGTGCAGGTCGCGGCGCATATCCTGGAGCTGCTTCGAGGGAATGCCGGCGATGCCGACGACGCCGACGCTCTCGTACTCGTCGATGATCTGTGCGAGCTCGTCGACTTCCTCTTTCTTCCACTGGGGAAGGTTCTCGGTTTTGCGTTCAGCCTGTGCGCTCATTCTAGGCCACCTCCACGGACGGCCCCATCGTCGTCTTCACGTAGACGGCGTCGATGTTCTGGGGCCCCTTCTCGAGGTCGGCGTGCAGTCGGCGCAGGATGACGTCGATGTTGTCGCCGATATCTTCGGCATCCATATCTTCGGCGCCGACGAGCGTGTGGAACGTTCGTCGGTCGCCGGAGCGAAGCTGCACGGTACTTTTGAGTCGGTTGACGGTTTCGACGACGTCGTCGTCGGGCGCGAGCGGGTCCGGCATCTTCCCTCGGGGACCGAGAACGGTACCCAGGTGCCGGGCGATGTCTTGCATCATCGACTCTTCGGCGATGAAGAAGTCCGTCTCGTCGGCCATGTCCTTGGCTTCGTCGTCGTCCAGATCGGCCACGTCGTCCCCCGAGAGGACCTCGTCCGCCGCCTCTTCGGCGCGGACTGCGGTCTCACCCTCGGCGATAACGACGATGCGAGTTTCCTGGCCGGTTCCGGACGGCAGGACGATCGACTCGTCAACGCGGTTCGACGGTTCGTTCAGGTCTAAGTCGCGCAGATTGATCGCGAGGTCTACCGTCTCGGTAAAGTTCCGGTCCGGCGAGTCCTCGAGTGCGCGGGCTACTGCTGTGTTAATATCCGAATCTGCCATCGTTCACCTCCGTAGTACGCAGGGTGTGCTCCTACGGGTCAGTGAAACAGGCGATGCCTGTCTCCCTTGGACCAAGTGTCATCCCGAACTTAAACCCGTCGAACTGCGCGTACGCCCCAGTTCTGGCCGAACGCGGTAGTTTTCCCCCTCGATCCCGACGTCGGTGGTGCTCGTTGTCCGACCGATTCCCTACTGACCTCACATTTCGCTTAACCGATACCGTCACGATAGTCTCCAGGAATAGAGGGTCACGATAATCGAAAGTTCTAATAGACGACATAGTGTATCACACTTCCATGTGGCCATTAGACTTATATACAATGGTTGGACTACCGGTCCTTGATTCGGTCGTCCCGGTGTCGGGGAATGGGGGGTATCTCGAGGCGTATCGTTCGATCGAACCGATCGTCCGGGCGGGGGTCCAGTTCGCCGGGACGGTACTCGTCGCGACGGTCGTTCTCGGAATGTTTCTGGGGTACGGCACGCGCGCAGTGACAAAATTCCGCCACAGCCCGATCATCTCCTGTTGTATCGGGTTACCAGCGCTGCTCGTCGTTGGCGGCCTCGCAAGCACGGGATATCTTCTCGTGGATACGAGCGTCGGGATCTTCTTCGGGATTCCGATGGTGATTCTCGGTGCGGCGGTCCTGCCGGTGGCGACGGCGATCGGCTTCACCGCGATCGGCCGCACCATCGCCTCGCGGTTCGGTACCGATCGGCTGTGGGTCGGCGTCCTCGTCGGCGCACTCATCAGCGGACTCGCCGGACTGTCGCTTCCGGCGACCGTCGTTCTCGCCGGCCTCGCGGGCGCACTCGGTCTCGGTGCGAGCATTCGCGTCCTGTTCGGCGGCCTCGGGACGGCGCGGCCGGACGACCGAACCGTTCCGCCCGCGAACAAGATCTGACGTTCTCGGCACTCTGAGTGGCTTGAATCGGCCGCTAACCCGATAGTATACGTATCGAACACCGGTTCCTCGGCCGCCATTGGTCGTCAACGCGTCGCTGATTCGCTCCGTGACGACCGCAGTCTGCACTCGAGACGCGACCAGCTCGATGGTCGCTACTGACAGTCGCGAAAACGAAGACGTGATTTTTGTTCGTGGACTACGCTGCCGCTTCGTCCGCAAGCACGTCGTCGTACTCACCGTTGTCGACGAGTTCCTTGAACTCGCGGGCGTCGTTGCCCTCGATGGTGACGCCCATCGACGCGCAGGTGCCAACGACTTCCTTCGCGGCGTTGATCGTGTCGTAGGCGAGCAGGTCGGGGTGTTTCTGCTCGGCGATCGTCTTGACCTGTTCGACGGAGAGGTCCGCGACGAAATCCTTCTGGGGCTCACCGCTCCCGGTCTCGAAACCGGCCTCGTCCTTGACGAGCGCCGCCGTCGGCGGAACGCCGACGTCGATCTCGAAGGAGCCGTCGTCGTCGTAGTCGACGGTGACGGGGACTTCGGTGCCGTCGAACGCTTCGGTCTGATCGTTGATTTCCTGTACGACGGCCTGCACGTCGACGGGGGTCGGTCCGAGCTCGGGACCGAGCGGCGGGCCAGGGTTGGCCTGACCGCCCGGAACGAGCACTTCGATGGTTCCAGCCATACCCGTCACAACCCGTGCGCGAGTTTTAAGGGTTGCTAATTCGGGTAGTCCTCGCCTGTGAGCGACTGACGTGCGAGCGGTCGACTGGATCTCGAGCGTGAGCGCTACTCGACGCTCTCCGCTCGCCACGTCGCGAACGACTCGAGGACGGCGTCCTCGTCGAATCGCTCGAGACAGGGTACGTCGTCGGGATGCAGATCGCGGACGCGTGCGACGAGTTCGTCGTACGCCTCGTCGGTCGTCTTCGCGAGGAGAATCGCCTCGTCGTCGTGGTGGATCTTCCCCTCCCACCGATACGTCGAGCTCGTCGACAGTCGATTCACGCAGGCGGCGAGTCGCTCCTCGACCAGCGTCTCGGCGATATCGTCGGCCGCCTCCGGCGGCGCCGTGATGTAGACGCTCGGCATGGATGAAGCGACGCTCGAGACGGGGAAAAAGTGTGCTGTCACGGTGTGGGGAACGACCGTTTGTCGCGTCGGGATCGACCGGGTCTCGGGGCGATCGGGTGTCAGGTTCGGTCAGGTATCCGGGCCATCGACCGGATTGAACGTGCCGTTGATGTCCCACTCGTGAATGCAGTGTGGATTGCCAACCTGTTTCTCGCCGTCTTCGCGAGCGAGTTGCCACGCCTCGAGGGTTTCGTCCCATACTTCGCCGCGACCGCACTCTTCGCAGACTCTCGCGGTCGGTTTTCGTACCTGTGCGCTCATTACCCAACCGTGAGAACTCGACACATATAACGGTATTCGTGTGCGGCAAGTGCCGCCCCGCCGATCGGGGACGATATCGGGTCTGAAAACCGGGTGTCCCGCTCTGGGGGCGACTCTCGAGCGATGATCGACCGCTCAGTAGACGGCGTCTTCGATCTCCTGACGGAGGTCGTCGAACTCGGCGAGGTAGTCGCGACGCTCGGCGCGCAGGTCCGCGAGCGCGCTCTCGTAGTCGTCGACGTGGTCCGGGACGTAGTAGTCCTCGATGTCGAGTCCCGGGATCGAGGTGGGGATCGTCAGGTCCGTTTGCTCGTCGTCGGTCCACTGGATGGTTCCGCGAGCGGCCTCGGTGAGGATCGTCACGGACTCGGTGACGCCGATATCTTTCGATTTCTCGCCGAGATAGCCCGTGTTGATGACGTAACAGTCGATATCGAGAATGTCGATCAGCTCGTGGAAGATGTTCCCCTCTTCGCCTTCCGAGCCGATGATGAAGGGGTTCGTTCCGACGACGCGGATCGACTCGCCGGCGCGCGCCGGGTCGCCCGCGCTGGTTTCGATCGACTCGCCGAGCATGAAGGCGACGGCGGCCTGTTCTCTGTTCAGCTTGGCGACCGGCGGCATCAGGGGGTTTCGGGTGATGAAGAAGAGCTGATCCATCCGGCCGAGATCGATCTCGTCGTCGGCGCTCTCGAGTTCGTCACGCTGGACGATCGCTCGTGAATTAGAGGTGTACCGGTCCTCGTCGAAGTGAACGGTGCCGTCGTCATCGACCGCGACGTTCTCGAGGATCGCCGACTCGGCGGTCGCGGCCTCATAGAGTTCGGGTTGCTCGTCCTCGCCGAGGCCGATCGTCTTGATGAACAGTCCCTTCCCTTCGCTGCCGGCGACGGTGCCGTCGGAGAGGAGGCCGCAGACGTCGTCCTGAAGCATAGCGGTTCCTTCCGGTTCCTCGAGCCAGCAGCCGTGGGAGGTCAGCGTGGACTTCCCGGTCGCGGAGAGTCCCATGAACACCTGTCCGACGGTCTGGAGTTCACCGTCGTCGTCTCGGACGCGGGCGCGCTTGCTGCCCGCGTGGAGTCCGAGGCCGCCCTGCTGTTTGATCCGATACATGAACAGCCGGAGGAACGACTTCTTAGCTTCACCGATGTAGTCCGTACCGAGGACGGTCGTCACGCCGGTGTCGGGCAGGACTCGGATCTCGGTTTCGTCGTAGTCGGGCAGGTGGACGGTGTAGAGGTCGGGATCCCGCCCGTCGGACGGATCGAACAGGGACGCCCACGCGTAGGCGATTCGGGCGTGCTCGACGGGGACGAAGAGGCGACAACAGAAGGTCGCGTTCGGGTGGCGTCCCATCAGTCGATCGACGCAGAGCATCTCGCGCTCGCCCGCGAGATCGATGGCATCGTCGACGAGTTCGTGATCGCGGTCGGTAAACTCGTCGTCGACTGTGTTCTTCGTCCGATCCGCACTCCGCGAACGGACCTCGCTGACGTACGACGCCGAGCCGAACTCGGTCGTCGTCTCGTCGGGTTCGGCGAGTTCGCGGAGTTCCTCGAGCGACGGATTGTACCGGACGTTCGACGCTGCGGTCGGATCCGGAAGCTGACGGACCAGTGGACGGGACTCCGTCCCGGTTTCAGACATACACGTGATCCACCATCATCCTGATAGTTAAACGTGAGGATTTCTCTCGTCGTATGCTACGGACTCACCAGGGACGATGTGTCGTACGCTGTCTATGCCCCGGTAACGGACGGGAATACCGATTTCGAACCGCTCGCCCAACGACCCGTGTGCAGGGCCGTCACAAGTATTCAGATGTGAGATAATTCTCGGGAGATTCTCTCGCGGCGAGCCGATTTTCACATCTGGTACTGCGGGGGGAACTTCCAATAGGGCGGTTCGAGTTGCCGAGGGCATGCATTACGGTCTCGACATCGGACCAGGGGCGATCCGGGTCGCCACCGACGCCGGCGACGGCCCGACGATCGACTCCATCACGCCGGTCGCGGTACCGGTCGACGAGGGGAGTCTCGAGGCTGCTGGGCTTTCGGGGACCGGCAGCACCGTCCGGGTGGACGGAACGACGCACGCGGTCGGCGCTGCCGCTCGAGCGGTCGCCGACGCCGACGGTGCGGCCGCGAACGCGGAACCGGAGTCGCTGTTCGCGGCCGGCGTCCTCGCGACGAAGACTGCAGTGGACGCGCCGGCCGCGCTGGACGCGCTCCTCGACGACGTGCTGGGCGATGCGACGGACGGGCGACTCTGTTATACGACGCCGGGTTCGCTCGCCGACACGGCGGCACCGACCGACGCGCACCGCGAGGCCGTCGAGTCAGCGCTGGCAGATCGCGGGGTCGACGCGACCCCGATCAGCAAGGGCTTCGCCGTCGTCTACGATCAGCTCGCGGCCGACAACTACACCGGGCTCGGAATCTGTCTCGAGTCCCAGACGACGAGCGCCGCGTTGGCGTACTACGGTGTGCCGGCGATGGCCGTGACGATCGCGAACGGACGCGAGTGGATCGTCGAGCGCGCGGCCGGGGAGACCGGGCACGCGCCGGCACAGGTCGCCGGCGTGCTCGAGGAGTTCGTCCTCGATCCCGACGCGGCGGCGGGCGAGATCGAGAACGCGCTCGCGGGAGCCTACGACGCGCTCGTCGCCGAACTGATCGACGCGATCCGGGCGGAAGCCGACGAGACCGACGTCCAGCAGGGGCTCTCTGTCCCCATCGCGATCGGGGGCGACGGGACGATCGAGGGCGTCGAGTTCCTCGTCGGCGGTCGATTCGATGCGGCGGCGCTCCCGTTCTCCGTTCGGGGCGTTCGACTCGCGGATGACCCCGCCGAGAGCGCCGCAAGAGGGGCACTCGCCGCCGCTCGAGACGATGTCGAGGCTTACGATGCGGTCACCTGGTCCGAGTCCGCCGCAGACAGCGACGAGACTGACGGAGTCCCGAACACCGCCGACGTGACCGCGGGAGCCGAGGGAGCCCAACAGACCGAGCTCACGTTCGACGAGGCCGCAGCCAGCGACGCGGCTTCCGACCGCGAGGACGACGCCATCGACCAGCTGTTCGACCGGCTCGCGAACCGCGACGACGAGGTTCGGTCCGTCCGCGACGATCTCGAGGCGCTGTCCGCGGACCTCGAGTCCGTCGAGGAACGGACGGCCGCCGCCGACGAGGTGGACGAACTCGACGAGCGCCTCGAGTCGTTCGGCGACGATCTGACCGACCTCGCGACCGAGAGCGAGACCCACGCGAGCGACTCGGCCGTCGCCAGTCTCGACGCCGAAATCGAGCGCCTCGATGACGAACTCGAGGCGCTCTCGGACGCGCTCACAGCGCTCGCGGACGACATCGACGACTACGACGATGCGCTCGAAGATGTCGAGTCGACCGCTGCAGACGAACGGGCCGACCTCGACGACCGGATCGACGATCTGGCAGGCGACCTCGAAGCCGTCACCGACCGGACGGCGACAATCGACGAGGAGATCGACGAGGTGCGGACGGACCTGGAAGACTTCGAGGCGACTGCCGCGACCGAGGCAGCCGTCGAGGAAATCGCCTCGCAACTGAGCGACGACGTCGACGACCTCGAGGCGGGCATCGAGCGAACCGGGACGCGCATCGATGGGGTCGCCGGCCGACTCGAGGAGCTAACGACGCGTCTCGATGACGTTTCGGGCCGCCTCGAGCGACAATCCGACCGAACCGACGCGCGCTTCGACGCGGTCGAGACGACGATCGACGAGGAGATCGAGCGCCTCGAGACGATGGTTCGCGATCTCGACGAGACGATTTCGACGGTGACTACGCAACTGAACGATCTCGAGACGCGCGCGGCCGGTGCGGAGACGGTCGACGGCCTCGCGGCGGACCTCGAGACCGTCGACGGACGGATCGACGACGTTCGGGCGACACTCGAGGAAGAGATCGCTACCCTCGACGACGATATCGACTCGATCGCGGAGCGGATCGACGACGCCGACGCCGGCGCGAACGAAACTGCTGCCACCGGACTCGAGGACGACGTGTCGGCCATCGCCGACCGCCTCGAGTCGCTCCAGACGGACCACGACGAACTCGTCCGGGCCGTCGAATCCAGTCCGGACGAATCGGCGGTGCAAGCGCTCGAGGAGATTCGGATGCTCGACTCCGATATCGACTCTCTGGACGAGCGGATGGCCGCGGTCGCCGAGCAGCACGCGAGTCTCGAGAAACGGATCGAAACGATGGGTGCACGGATCGGAGAGATCGAATCCACCGGCGAACGAGACGACGATGTCGAGGCGCTCCGGACGGAACTCGAGGCCGTTCGCGGCGAGGCGACCGCTACGCCGGCGCTCCCGTCATCGATTATCGCCGGTGGCGGGGGAGCGGGCGTCGTCGCCGGCAGTGTCACCGCCCTCGCCGGCGACGCCGTGATCGGAGTTGGGGCCGCCCTCATCGGACTCGTTCTGATCGGCGTCGCGGTGGGACTCGCCCGCTGACGGGTAGTGCGGTGGTCCCAACCGCGGACGTATCGTCGCGGGAACCACAAAACAGGGCCACTTCGGCGGCACCGCTCGAGGGAGCCGACGTCGTACTGACCGGCGCGGAACTGGCTATTCGCGGATCAACTCGACGTTTCGCATCTCGCCCCCGCACTGTTGGCAGGTACTGAGGAGTGCGTCGCCGACCGTTTCCCGCCGGCCACAGTTGACGCACACGTACTCGCGTTGCTCCTCGAGCGTCATATGGTAACATATATACTGGGTTAGGTTAACTCTTTCCGTGATAAATCCGCGCCGGACGGACAGCGAGATGGATGGACTGACCGCGATCGCCGCCGCTCGTCTCGGGAAGTGACTCGGACTCGACTGAACCGATCCGAACCGACGGATCTTGTGACATTGTCATTATATGCCATACTAATTATAATAGATCCTAACGGGCGAGACTTATATGATAGTTCCTGATAGACTCCGGTACCGATGGCAGCCACTACGTCGACTGACTGGAGCGACCCGATCACCTGTCCGTTCTGTGGAGACGAACTCGCTTCGCCCGGTGCCGGATTCGTCGATCACATTCACGACAACGCCGAGTGTGAGAACGGGTTCGAACACTGGCGGGAGAATCTCGCCGGCGACCTCGCGGGCGAGTGGGCCGGGTGAGCCGACAGCCGATCGGTCGACGTTCGAGTCGTTTCGTGTTCCTCACTTTCTCCGATCAAACTGAGCTGCGATGAGCGTCTTTCCTCAGTTTGAGTCGTGCGTTCCGTACTCAACAACACAACGCGGAAGTCCGGTCGACCCGGACCAGTCGTATGGGCTATCATACGTTTCCGGTCGATCGCGCGGACGCGCTCGAGGATCCCGGTCGCTACCGGTACTGTTCCCGCGAGGAACTGCTGGCGATGCTCGAGCCGTCGGCCGACGGCGTCGTGGCCGATCTCGGCTCCGGAACAGGGTTCTACGCTGACGACGTCGCCCCGTTTGTCGAGACGCTGTACGCCGTCGACGTGCAGTCTGCGATGCACGATCGGTATCGGGAGAAGGGCGTCCCCGAGAGCGTCCAGTTCGTCACGGCCGAGATTTCGTCACTGCCGTTCGACGACGATCACCTCGGCGGTGCGTACTCGACGATGACCCACCACGAGTACGCGCCCACGACGGTCGGGGGCGCAGATACCGAGAGCGACGACCGCGGGTCGCTCGAGGAACTCGCACGCGTGATCCGTCCCGGCGGCCGATTGGTGACGGTCGACTGGTCCGCAGACGGTGATCCGGAGATTGGCCCGCCCCTCGAGGAACGGTTCGGGCTCGACGAAGCGACGACCCAGCTCGCGAACGCCGGCTTCGACATCGAGCTGGCCTGCGACCGACCGGCGACGATCGCGATCGTCGCGACGCGTTGACGACGATCTCTGGACGAACGGTCAGTATAATATCTAATTTAACCTCCTTCAGTTGTTCGTATCGAATGAGAACTGTTTGAACGTAACGCTTTTTCGTGAGAATGTGTGGCTGTCTACCATGGTATACGACGATCCGTACACGCCCGAACGAGCGTACTACGAATGCCTGGACTGTGGCCACCGCGAGACGACCGACTCGCTCGAGTCCTGTCCGAAGTGCCACGGTCGCGTCCGAAACATCGCAGTCGCACGAGAGTGACGGCACGGCCGGTCCAGTTCTCTGACGGCTGGTTCAGTTCCTCCGACGGGCAGTGCGGCTGGCGCGGTTCGTCCTCGCGTCGGTTTCACTGCGCTCGTCTTTCGCTCGAGGACGCCACTGCAGACTCAATCGAAGTCGGGCAGATCCTCGGGTGGCTCGTATTCGGCCTCCCAGTCGACGTACTCCTCCTTGAGGATGACCGAAACGATCTGGCCGAACTCGGTGAGTTCGGCGTTGATCGACGACACCGTCCCCCAGGTATCGAGGTCGGGATGGTACTCCCGTGCCTGCCAGTCCTCCGGAATGCCGGGCGCGTGATAGCCGACTCGATCGGCGAAATCGTCCCAGAAAAAATCGAACCCCGCGAAGAGGTCGAGATCGCGGGCGATCCCGTACTCCCGTTCCTCGAGATCGGTGTCCGCGCGCCACTCGTCGAACGCTTCCGTCCAGGCCCCGTCCTCGAGAAATCCCTGTAGCTCCTCGCGGCGGTAGTCGATCTCCTCGGCCCCGTCGGCGCTGACGGTCGCGTCCTCGTACTCGTTCGGGTCGACGAACTCCAGTTCCGGCGGCTCGGGGGGTTCGACCTCGAGTGTCATACGCGGTCGTTGGTCGGGTTCCCGGATAAGAATTCTCACCGCCCGATCGATGACAGACGACACCCCCAGCGCGACGGATTCCGCCGTGCGAACGCGGAAGGGGGTCTCAGTCCCACGTGTAGCCGAACTCCTCCCCGTCGCGGTGGATGTAGTCGTTTTCGAGCACCTCGCTCACCGTCCGACCGAGCGAGTCCAGCGCCTCCTCGAGGTCGGCGATGTCGCTCTGATCGAGTCCGTCGTGCGTCGCCACCAGTTCGTCCGGAACCGTCGGTGTGCGGTAGCCGACGTCTTCCGCGGACTGGTTCCAGTAGAAGTCGAGTTCGGCGAACAGTCCACCCTCGAGGACCGCCCGAAACTCGTCTTCCGTCAGGTACGTGTCCGCGCTCCATTCGTCGAAGGCGTCCTCCCAAGCACCAGCGTCCAGGAAGTCCGCCAGATCTTCGCGGCGGGTGTCGTTACCCGTCCGCTCTTCGGGTTCGTCGACGGCGTCGTAATCGCCGGGATTCTGCGGGCCGCGGAGCCTCGGCGGGTCGGGAACCTCGACATCGAGTGTCATATCTACTCGTTCGGTCGGCAACGGTATGGGTTTTCCCGTCGACCGACCGGAGTCAGCGCCGGATTCGTCGACCGACCCGAGACGCGGCGACGGGATACCGGCTCACCGACTCGGGACCCTACAGTTATTCCAGTCGAGACACAACTACCGTACATGGCCAGCGAAAGCACCGACGGGCGGAGCTACTCCCTCGTCGAGTTGTTCGCGATGAAGTTCGTCCTGGCCGACGTGCTGATAATCGCGTTGTTGCTGTTAGCCGGTCCGGTGTACGCCATCGCGGCCACCGCCCTGATCGTGATCGGGGGATTCCTGCTCTGGTATCTCACCGAGCGATCGGGAACCGACGACGAGAGCGCAGTCGATCCCGATCGGGACGGTACGGCCGAGAACCGAACGGAAGCGACCGCCGAGCCCGATCCCGTGACGACCTTACAGGAGCGATATGCCGCTGGTGAACTCTCCGACGCCGAGTTCGAGGCGAAGCTAGACCGACTGCTCGAGTCCGACGAGCGGGCCGTCGAGGCCGACGTCGAGACGGACGAACTCTCCCTCGAGCGTGAGCGCTGAGGTTATCCCAACACTCAATCGCCGGCCGGTCGTAGGTGCGGCCAATGACCGACTACGAGGCGGCGATCCTCGACGTCGACGGGACGATCGTTCGGGGCGAGGAGTTGCTCCCCGGTGCGACCGACGGCTTGCGCGCACTCGAGGCGGCGGGCTGTTCGCGGCTTCTCTTCTCAAATAACCCGACGCGCGGGGCCGACCACTACGGCGAGCGACTCGCGCCTCACGGAATCGACATCGATCCGGCCACCGTTCTCACCTCCGCGACCGTTTCGGCGGAGTACCTCGCGGCGACCCACCCCGGCGAGCGGGTCTACCTCGTGGGCAGCGAACGACTCGAGGCGATCCTCGAAAACGCCGCCGTCGAACTGACGGCCGACCCCGATGCGGCCGAGGTCGTGTTGGGATCGTTCGACAAGAGCTTCTCGTACGGAACGCTCTGGGAATCGCTGCGGGCGCTCGAGGGGGACGTTCCCTTCTACGGCACCGATCCCGACGCGACGATTCCGATCGACGAGGGGGAGATCCCGGGCTCGGGCGCGATCCTCGCCGCGATGGAAGCCGTCGCCGGCCGCGAACCGGACGCGATCCTGGGGAAGCCCTCGTCGGTCGCGGCCGCGGCCGCGATGGACCGGCTCGCGGCCGATCCCCGGAACACCCTGGTCGTCGGCGACCGGCTCGATACCGACATCGCGCTGGGGAACCGGGCTGGCATGGAGACCGCGCTCGTCCTCACCGGGGTTACCAATCGGTCCGACCTCGCCGCGGCCGACGTCGAACCCGACCACGTCCTCGAGTCACTGGCCGCGGTCGACACGCTCCTCTGAGGTCGACTCCGTCTGCCCGTCGGATCGACTGCTTCGCCGCACATTCAAGAGACATATTTATCCGTCACAGTCTCCATATAGAACATATGAGAGAACGTATAACGGCAGTGTTGCTTCGCGCACGGTACGCAGCGATCGGTGCGGCAGTCGGTGCGGCGATCGGTGGACTGTTCAGTCGAAACGCCGCGAGTACCGGCGGTGCGATCGGCGGCCTCGTCGGTGCCACCGTCGCGGAAACGCGCGGAACCCTCGAGGGCGTCGTCGAGGAGGCCAAAGAGCGCGACCCGCGAACTAATTCGGTCGACACCGAGTAGCTCGGTTTCGACTCTCTCGCTCGTATTCGAATCGGAACTCGCTTCGGAACGTCTCCGTACTTACGGCGATCGGAACTGCTCGGGTTCGCAGCCTGAATCCGCGACACCCGTTCCAGATCGCGAGCGCTCGAGTCACGAGAGACATCGAACGACCTCGGACGGCGAACGAACGTCCGGAGCAGTTCGACCAGTCCCTCACGAACTGTCGGCGGTTCCCGCCTCGTTCTCGAGCGCCGCCCGCCGCAGCCGCTCGCCTTCCTCGGTGGTGACGGTCAGATCGGGCACCGTCGTCGGCGAGCTATCGTCGTCGATCGCCACGTAGACGAAGTACGATTCGGTCGTCTGCTCGCGCTCGCGCGTCCGCAGGTCCTCGCGCTCGGTGATCAGTCTAACCTTCACGCTCGAGGTGCCCGCCTCGTAGACGTAGGCGGTGATGAACGCCGTGTCGCCGACGGCGATGGACCGCTCGAAGTTCATCTGATCGACGCGGGCGGTGACGCAGGTCTCCCCGGAAAACCGCATCGCCGACATCGCGCCGACCTCGTCCATCCACTTCATGACGTGGCCGCCGTGGGCCGTCTCGAGCATGTTGGCGTGGTTCGGCTGTACCATCTCGCGGTTCTCGATCACCGTCTCGATGAGGTCCGTCATCGGCCGACGTTTTTTGACGCCGGCAATCAGTCTTGCTTTGACCGGATCGCGGCTCCCTGCGAGCAGTCGCCGGTCGCCGATCGCCGTCAGGGAAGCAGCGATCGCTCTCGGCCAGTAGTGACGCTGCCGGCGTCGGGCTCGAGACCGTAAAAGAGTCCGCTGAACGCGCCGACTCGATATCGAACGCGGGAATCGGTGGCGATTGACTGCCCGTCGTCCGGCCCCGTTGATCCGGATTCTCGCTCGTCCGATCGGCGCTACTGCCTCGAGGTGGGACGCGTGTTCGCGGTTCGATACTGGTAAAAGTCGCCGCCGAGTTAAGCCGGTAATGAGCGATGCAGGCGAGGCCGACGTGCCGGAGCCGCCAGCCCCTCCCGACCGCGAGCGCGGCTCCGTCGAAGTTCTCGGGACGGCACACGTCTCGCAAGCCAGCGTCGACGAAGTTCGCGAAACGATCGACCGGGAGGACCCCGACATCGTCGCCGTCGAACTCGACGATGGTCGCTACCGGCAGATGAAAGGCGGGACGCCCGACGACATCGAAGCGGAGGATCTCCTCTCGGGCAACACCGTCTTTCAGTTTCTCGCCTACTGGATGCTCTCGTACGTCCAGTCCCGTCTGGGCGACCAGTTCGACATCGAGCCCGGAGCAGACATGCGAGCCGCTATCGAGGCCGCCGAAGCGAACGGGAGCGGCGTCGCCCTGGTCGACCGCGACATTCAGGTGACGATCCAGCGCTTCTGGAGCCGACTGTCGTTCACCGAGAAGCTGAAGATGGTCGGCGGACTCGCGCTCGGGGTAACCGATCCGCGGACGATCGGGCTCACCTTCGGTGCCGTCACCGGGATGGTCATCGGGCTCATCTTCGGCGCGTTTCTCGCGCCCGTACTCGGCGTCGGCGACCTCCTGTTGTTCGGCGGGCTCGCCTCCACTCCGCTGCAGTACGCCGGCGGCGCCGCCATCGGCGCGTTCGCCGGCCTCTTCGTCGGTCTCATCTTTCTCCCCTCGCTCGAGTCCGCGGAGCGGTACACGGGCGGCTCTCTCTCCGGCTTTTCGGGGCGACTACTCGCCGGACTCGCCATCGGCATCGTCGGCTGTCTCGCATTGGTCGCCACCGGGACGTTCGTCGGGCCGTTCTCCGCGGCGAGCGTCGAGAACGTCGGCGTCTACGCGGTCCGCGGGACGGTCGGAACGCTGGCCGGACTCGGTATCGGCGTGACGCTCGGTGCAGTCCTCGGTCTTTCGTTGGATACGTTCGGCGGCGAGGTCGAGGAAATCGAGGAGGTCGACATCGAGGAGATGACCGACGGCAACGTCGTCGACGCCATGATGGAGGAGTTCCGCCAGTTCAGTCCGGGGGGCGCGAACGCCCTGATCGACGAGCGTGACGCCTACATCGCATCCAACCTCCACGAACTCCGCGAACAGGGGTACGACGTCCTCGCCGTCGTTGGTGCCGGTCACAAAGCCGGTATCGAACGCCACCTGTTGAACCCCGATCAGATACCGTCGATCGAGTCGCTGTCGGGCACCGCCTCGAGCCGCCGGTTTTCGCCGCTGAAGATCGTCGGCTACCTGATCATGGTCGCCTTCTTCGCCTTCTTCTTCCTGTTGCTCATGGCGGGGGTCAGGAACGCGTTCCTGCTGAAGGTGTTCGTCGCCTGGTTCCTGTTCAACGGAATCTTCGCGTTCACGCTGGCGCGACTGGCCGGCGCGCGCTGGACCAGCGCGGGCGTCGGCGGCGCGGTCGCGTGGTTGACGAGCATTAACCCGCTGCTCGCGCCGGGTTGGTTCGCCGGCTACGTCGAACTCAGGCATCGGCCGGTCAACGTCCGGGACATCCAGACGTTAAACGAGATTATCGACGACACCGAGCGGCCGGTCGACGAGGCCATGTCCGCGATGTTCGACGTGCCGCTGTTCCGGTTGATTATGATCGTCGCGCTCACGAACATCGGGAGCATGATCGCGACCGGGCTGTTCCCGTTCGTCGTGTTGCCGTGGCTGGCACCCGAGATCGGCGGCGTCGACGCGCTGATGGGGCTGCTGCTCGAGGGCGTCCGAAACAGTCTCGAATTACTTCGGGGGCTGTTCTAATGAGCTATCGAACCGATCGAAACTCCGATCCCGAACTGTCGTTCAGCGACGCGGAGCTGCGGGATCTCGCCGTGGCCTGGCTCACACTCAGCGCCGCGTTCGCACTCCTGTTCGAGCCGATCCATCGCGGCGGAAACGTCGCGCTGTTCGTGGAGATGGTCGTGTTGAGTCTCGTCACCGTCGGCATGGGATTCCTGCTCCACGAGATCGCACACAAGGTCGTCGCGATCGAACACGGCCAAACCGCGGAGTTTCGCGCGGATTACCAGATGCTCTTTCTGGCAATTATGGGCGCGCTCGTCGGTTTCCTCTTCGCCGCACCGGGGGCCGTCTATCATCGCGGTCAGATCACCGAACGAGAGAACGGACTGATCGCGCTCGCGGGACCGGTCACGAATCTCCTGCTCGCACTCCTCTTCCTCCCGTTGATGATCCTGCCCGGAATACTGGGTGTGATCGGTCAGATGGGGATCTGGATCAACCTCTTCCTGGCCGCGTTCAACATGATCCCGTTCGGACCGCTGGACGGGAAATCGGTCCTCGAGTGGCACAAGGGCGTCTTCACACTGGTGTTCGTTCCGAGCGTGTTGTTGGCCGGATTCGTCGTCTTCTACGTCGGGCTCTTCTGAAACCCGGTCGAACCCGTTCCCGACGAACGCCTCGAGCGCTCACTTCGACAGTGTCGATCCCTCCGCCGGACCGGTGACCTTTTGCTCGCGCCGAGAGGTCGTTCGAGTATGACCGATACGGACGACGAGGACCGACTCACGTACGCCGAGAGCGGCGTCGACATCGACGCGAGCGAGGACGCGACCGCGGCGCTGCTCGAGGCCTTCGGCAGCGACCTGCGGACCGAGTACGCCGGCCTGCTCGACATCGGCGACCGGTATCTCGCGCTGGCGACCGACGGCGTCGGGACCAAGCTGTTGGTCGCCGAAGCGATCGAGGACTTCTCGACGATCGGCATCGACTGCATCGCGATGAACGTCAACGACCTCGTCGCGGCGGGCGTCGAACCGGTCGCGTTCGTCGACTACCTCGCAATCGACGAGCCCGACGAGGAGCTCACGAACCAGATCGGCGAGGGGCTCGCGGTCGGCCTCGAGCAGGCCGATCTCACGATGCTCGGCGGCGAGACGGCGGTCATGCCCGAGGTCGTGAAGGGGTTCGATCTGGCGGGGACCTGCGCCGGCCTGGCCGACAAAGACGAAATCTTCGAGGGCGAGGCCGAGGTCGGCGACGTGCTGGTCGGCTTCCCCTCGAACGGGATTCACTCGAACGGGTTGACCCTCGCTCGCGAAGCGGTGACCCGCGAGCGCGAGTACACCGACGAGTTCCCGCTGGACCCGGAGCGGACGATCGGCGAGGAACTGTTGCGGCCGACTCGAATCTATACGGATCTGCTCGAGCCGATGCGCGAGCACGGGGTTCGCGCGGCGGCCCACGTCACGGGCGGCGGCTGGACGAACCTGCTGCGAATGGGCGAGCACGAATACGTGATCGAGAATCCGCTGCCGGCTCAGCCGGTCTTCGAGTTCGTCCAGGAGGAGGGCAACGTGACCGACGAGGAGATGCATCGGACGTTCAACATGGGCACCGGGTTCGTCGTCGCGCTTCCGGGCGATCGCGCCGAAGCGTTGGTCGCGGTGACCGACGGACAGCTCATCGGCCGCGTCGAGGACGGGAATTCGGTCGAGATTCGCGGGCTGTCACTGACCTGATCCCTGGAAACGCGGCTGCACGGTCCGAGGCGTCGGGTCGGGCTCGTTTTACGGGACGATACCACGGCGGCGATCGCGGCCACAACCGAGTCACAGATCGGGGGTCTCCGTCTCCGGTCCTCGACTACCCGGTTTCGCCCGTCGCTTCCCTGACGGTCTCGAACTCCTCGTCGCTATAGGCGATGAACCGCACGTCCTCGAGCGAATCGGGCTCGTACGCCGCGATCTCCCCGCCGATGATCGCAGCGCCGTCGGCGAGATCGAATCCGGCGACGCCACAGCCCAGCGCCGGAATCACGAGCGACTGGCAGTCCAGTTCCTCTGCTTTCTCGAGGGCGTTGCGCGTGGCAGTACGAATGCTCGAAGCGGTCGCTTCGCCGTCACCGTAGTGGGGCATCGCGGCGGCGTGGATGACGCACTCGGCGTCGAGATCGTAGGCGTCGGTGACCGCGACCGCGCCGAGGTCGACGGGTCCCTTCTCCATCGCCGCTTCATTAATCCCGTCGCCCGCACCGCGTCGGAGCGCGCCGGCGACGCCGGAGCCCATCCGGAGGCTCGTACCGGCGGCGTTGACGAGCGCATCGGCGGATTGTCCGGCGATATCGCCCTGAACGACGTCGTAATCCATACGCGAGCGCTCCACGTGGAGCGCAATGAAACCAGAACGTCTCAGTCCGTCCGAACCCAGTCGGTCCCGGTCGGACCGGGCGAGATATCGGCGTTGGCGAGCCCGTAAAACTTCTCGCGACCGACGGGCGTTCGAAGGCGGAGGATGCACGTGTAGTCGGTCACTTCGAACGCGGTCACGGTTCGGGCGGAGCGTCGGTGTGCGAGCCGAAAGAGCGACTCCGCGCCGGCGTCGACGGTTACGCGGCTGCCGAGGGGCCAGCTCAGCGACTCGACGCGTTCGGTGTCGACGTCGAACAGGTGAGCGATCAGGTTCCGTCCGCGCAGACCCATTGCTCCCTGTGAGCGGTTCTCGTGTGAACTCATATGATGGAAATTTCGTCGCATCGGGAAAAAAGATGTTATTTCCGCGCAGGTAGACCTCACAGGGTTGACACTCACGTGCGCGAATCACGGATCGATTCCGAAACTTATCAGCTCTCAGTATCCTAGGTCGACCAAAACCTTTTTAGATTTAGGCTCACCTAAGTCCACGTAATGGACGCGCCCGCTCGCAGGGAGGACCCTGAACGCGACGAAACAGTCGAGGAGCCGCCGGCGGTCGTGACGAGTCACGAGACCCGCCCCGGAAAGATCGTCTTTACCGAACGAGACAACTGCGACGGCTGGATCGCGACGGATCTGGCCGTCGACCTCGAGCGCTAATCGCGTCGCCACTCGAGGTCTCGATCGGTGCGACAGTATCGCGCCGCGAGCGCCCTTTCTCTCGTGCTGCGATAAAGCGATTTCCGCTAGTCGATCGTCGACACGGTTTCGTGCTCGATCTCTCATACGGACGACTGTCAGTCGGTTTCGGCGCACCCGTGGCGGGTCGCGGGTGTCCCGATCAGTGACAGCAGACCGTCTCAGTGGGTCGCTTCCTCGAGCACTAGCGTGTCGTCCTCGAGGTAGTGCTCGAAGTGGTGGCCGTCTTCCTCGAGCGTGACGAGGATTTCCCGGAGGATCTCGGCGGTTGCTGGATCGCCCAGGTTATCGGCGAGCTCGATGCTGCCGCGCATCGACTCGATGATGTCGCCGTAGATCTCGAGGTCGTTCTCGAACATCGTTCGGACGTCGTAGACGTCCTCGCCCTCGAACTCGACGGTGGCGCGGTCCTCCTGGTTCGACGGGCCCGAAACGGGGACGCCGCCCAGCGCCTGCGCTCGCTCGGCGATCACGTCGGCACCTTCCTCGACGTGTTCGTAGGCCTCCTCGAGGAACTCGTGGAGCGGCAGGAACTCCGCGCCCTCGACGACCCAGTGGTGTTTCTTCAGCTGGTGGTAGAGGACGTAGGAGTTGGCCAGCTCCGTGTTCAACGCGTCGACGATCTGCTCGGACTTTTCCTGATCGAGGCGAAGCGCGTTCTCTTCGACACTGTCTGCCGATTGGCGGACGGTCTTTTGAGTACTCATCCTACTCCTGAGTAGGCGCGCATTCCACATAAAGCCTTCCCCTGAGTGAACATTTCTTTGGCATACCTAAAGACTAGTTCTCGATGAGCGGTGATTTATTCGTCTGAAGTCAGTACCTGTTACCAAACGACACCATCAATATACTCTTTGTTTTTTCGAGTCTGAGTAAACATTTTCAGTGATGCGCTCCAAGGGACGACTATGGCAACCAGAATCGCACAGCGACGAGAGC
This sequence comes from Natrinema sp. DC36, assembly GCF_020405225.1. Classification (NCBI taxonomy): domain Archaea; kingdom Methanobacteriati; phylum Methanobacteriota; class Halobacteria; order Halobacteriales; family Natrialbaceae; genus Natrinema; species Natrinema sp. DC36. The sequence goes on along the minus strand of NZ_CP084472.1, from coordinate 177,600 downwards.
GGCTCTACGTCGGCGGCGAGTGGCTCGAGACCGAGAACGTACTGTCGGTATCGGACCTCGCCGAGGGCGGAACCTTCGCGCAGATCGCCGCAGCAGGACCCACGGAGGCCCGTGAAGCGCTCGCGGCCGCCCACGAGATCAAACCAGAGATGCGCGAGACGACGGTCGTCGAGCGCGCGACGTGGTGCGAGGCGATCGCCGAGGGCCTGCGCGAGCGCGAGGAGGAGCTCGCGGAGGTCATCGTCCGCGAGGCGGGGAAACCGATTTCGTCGGCTCGTGGCGAGGTCGGACAGGCGGCCGAGCGCTTCGACCGAGCGGCCGAGGAAGCGCGCAACGTCGTCAGCACGGGCGAGTATCGCGAGGGATCGACGGCGGGCCACGAGGGGTGGCAGGCGATCGTCAAGCACGAGCCGATCGGTGCCGTCCTCTGTATCACGCCCTACAACTATCCGTTGGCGACGACGGCGTTACAGGTCGCGCCCGCGATAGCGGCCGGTAACAGCGTGCTGCTCAAGCCCGCCAGCAAGACGCCCATCTCCGCGGCGATCCTCGCCGACGTCATCGCCAACGTCGACGGAATCCCGGACGGCGCGTTCAACTTCGTCCCCGGTGAGGCCAGCGAGATCGGCGACGTGCTCGCCGGCGACGACCGCGTCAACGCGATCGCCATGACCGGCTCCTCGGGCGCGGGCAAACACGTTGCCCGCGAGAGCGGCATGGTCAACCTCCACATGGAACTCGGCGGCAACGCTCCGGCGGTCGTCTTCGACGACGCAGACCTCACCGACGTCGCGGGCGACTGCGCCAAAGGATCCTTCAAGTACGCCGGCCAGCGCTGTTCGGCCATCTCGCGCGTGCTCGCCCACGAGTCGATCCACGACGACCTCGTCGACCTGATCGACGGCCAGATGGACGCCTGGCAGGCCGGCGACCTCTTCGACGAGGACACCGCCTTCGGTCCGCTCATCAGCGAGGACCAGGCCGACTGGGTGGAGACGCTCGTCGAGGACGCCCTCGAGAAAGGTGCCGAGCTCGTCCGCGGTGGCGAACGACGCGCCCCCGAGGGCGTCCCGGACGAACTCGCCAACCAGTTCTTCGAACCGACGCTGCTCGCGAACGTCCCGCACGACGCCCGCATCGTCGACGAGGAACAGTTCGGTCCCATCGCCGCGATCACGACCTTCGAAGACGAGGCCGAGGCCCTCGAGATCGCCAACGGCTCGGACCTCGCGCTAGACGCGGCAGTCTTCACGAACGACTACAAACGCGCGATGCGGATGGCAGAGCGCATCGATGCGGGCGCGGTCCGGATCAACGGCGCGCCGAGCCACGGCCTCGGGGACGTCCCCTTCGGCGGCAACAAGGACTCGGGGATCGGCCGCGAAGGCCTCGACGCCTCGATCCACGCGATGATGCGCGAGAAGAGCATCATCCTGTAGCCCGGCCGATCGCTATCGGTTCGCCATCGGTTTCTACACGCCATCCCCGTCTCGCAATCGCTCGCGGAGCCCCTCTCAGAACGAGACGGGTTCGGTTATGAGGACGTTCTCCTCGCCGTCTCCGACGGCGACGACGGTGATCGTCGCCGACGTACCGGACTCGTACTCGATCGTCTCGGCCTGGCCGACCTCGGTCAACTCGACGCGGACCCCGCTCTCGTCGCGCACCTCGACTCGATCGGCGGTGCCGCTGGAGTGATACGTCACGACGACCGCGTTCGGTTTCCGATTGGTATCGAGGCTCACCCCCGCGTACGGTTCCGTCGGTTGGCTTCCGCGTTCGGCGAACAGGTCCTGATACTCGTATTCCTCGCTCGGGATCGTTTTCGTCGCGATACCGACGTTGCCGTCCGTTTCGACCGTCACGTCGTCGGGCTGGTCCGCGAACGATTCCTCGAACTCGTCCGTCTCATCGGCGTCAGTATAGACGGCGATCGTCGAATACGTCGTCGTCTCGGCACCGAACGTCCACGAGAAGGCGGCCCCGGCACCGTCATCACTGCCCTCGTATTCGCCCCACAGGAAGGCGCTGTCGCCGACTCGCTCGGTCAACTGCGCGAAATTCCCGTGCGCATCGATTCGGCGATCGGTTCCCTCGACGCCCGCCGCGAGGATCGCCTCGAGATCCGCGCCGTCGGCGGGGCTTACGACGACCGTCTCCCCGGAGACGGCGATCGAGACGTCGTCGCGCTCGAAGATCCCGAACGCGCCGGCCGCCGACTCGAGGTCGGCGTCGACCGCACCGGGATCGAACGAGCCGGAAACGAAGACGTTTCCGGTAACGCCCTCGGAACCGAACCTGCACACGGAGTCCACTGCCGACTCGCCGTCCGTGACCTGCTCGACGAACTCGCGACTCTCTCCGTCCGGGAGCGTCGGAACGGATTCGACCACGTCCGCTCGCAAGGCGTTCTCGTACTGCCGAACCGCGGTGAGGTCCCGGTAGTGAAACAGAAGCTCCGAACTCCCCGATGCGGGGACCCAGCGCACGAGGGGAGACAGGTCGCTCCCGTTGTTCTCGTCGCTCTCGTCCGGTTCCTCCGAGTCAGCGGCCTCGTCATCTGAAAGGCGGTCGAGACAGCCCGCACTCAGTGCGGTAAGGCTCGCCCCGGCCGCGAGAAGTCTGCGTCGTGAACTGTGTTTCATACGAGCATATCCCGTTTGTAATCGGCCTCGTATATAGCTTCTCTGTCGACAGAACTACCGCCGTCGGCGGTGGACGCTCGAGCATGTCTCACGACGTCCTCGTCGCCGGCGAAACGCTCATCGACTGGGTACCCGAACGGGCCGGCCCGCTCGAGGACGTCGCCGGCTTCGAACGCCGCCCTGGCGGGGCCCCGGCGAACGTCGCCGTCGCGCTCGCCCGTCTCGAGGGCCAACCGCTGTTCTGGACTCGCGTCGGGGCGGATCCGTTCGGCCGGTACCTCGAGCGCGTCCTCGAGAACAACGGTCTCCCCATTCGGTTCGTCGAGCGCGATCCGGGCGCGAAGACGACGCTCGCGTTCGTCACACACGACGAGACCGGCGAGCGCGCGTTCACCTTCTACCGGGATGGAACCGCCGACACACGCCTCGAGCCCGACCGGATCGACGATGAGACGCTGGCCGACTGCGAGTGGGTCCACGCCGGCGGCGTCACCCTCTCGAGCGGGTCATCGCGCGCGGCGACGCTCGACCTGCTCGAGCGAGCCGCGGCCGCGGGCTGTACGGTCTCGTTCGATCCGAACCTGCGGCCGGCGCTGTGGCCGAATGTAGGGACGTTCGCAAGCGTGGTAGGCGACGCGCTCGCTCACGTCGATGTCTGTCTCGCGACGGCGGCGGAGCTCGAGGCGCTGGGATTTTCCGGCGATTCGGCCGCCGAAATCGCGCGAGCAACGATCGACCACGGACCGCCCCACACCGTCTTCGTGACGCGCGGAAGCGACGGGGCGGTCGGCGTCGCGAGCGACGATGCACCGTGGCCCGCGGACGTGGTCGACCACCCCGGATTCGACGTCGCCGCCGTCGATACGACGGGTGCCGGTGACGCGTTCGTCGCCGGAGCGATCGCAGCCTTGCGAGACGACCAAGAACCCGCAGACGCGGTGGCGTTTGCGAATGCGGTCGCTGCGACGGCGACCACTGCGAAGGGGGCGATGGCGGCGTTACCGACGCGCGACGCCGTGGCTCCGCTGCTCGAAGCGGAGCGTTCCCATCGTCGGTCGTGATCGCCGGTCAAACGGGGCGCGTGGCTGCAAGCCGGAGGGCTATCCGGCCCTGTGATGGACTCCCGGTATGGGTATCAACGTCCGCGGTGCGGTGCCCTTCGCGAAGTCGGTCGTGACGGGCATCCAGGAAAAGAACGTGACGTTCATGGCCGCTGGAATCGCCTATCAGGCGTTTATCTCCTTGATTCCGCTGCTCGTGCTCGTCTTCTTCCTCGTCTCGTTCGTCGGCGACGAGGCGCTCGCCCAGCAGGTCTCTTCGACGACCGAGGGATTTCTCCCCGAGAGCGGGCAGATCATCCTCGAGGACGGGATCGAGGGAGATACCGGCAGCGTCGGAACCTCGATCATCGGACTCGTCGCGCTCGTCTGGGGATCATTGAAGATCTTTCGGGGATTGGACACCGCTTTCTCGGAGATTTACGCGTCGACCGAGGAGAACTCACTCGTCGATCAACTACAAGACGGTGCCGTCGTCTTCGGAACGATCGGCGTCGCGCTGGTCGCCGCGGCGATGACCACCATCGCGTTCGCGTTCTTCCCGAACATTCCCTTCCTCGGAGTGTTGAACCCGCTGTTGCTCGTGGTCGGGCTGACGATCGCATTTCTCCCGATGTACTACTTCTTCCCCGACGTCGACGTCTCGGCTCGGGAGGTACTCCCGGGCGTTATCGTCGCCGCCGTCGGCTGGGCGGCGCTTCAGGCGCTCTTCCAGATCTACGTCGCCATCTCGAGCAGCTCCGAGTCGGCCGGCCCGATCGGGGCGATCCTCCTCTTACTGACGTGGCTCTACTTCGGCGGCTTGATACTGCTCGTGGGCGGCGTCGTCAACGCGACACGGTCGGGGCACATCGAGATCGAATCCGACGAGACGGCCGCCGGAGACGGATCGCTCGAGGGGATTCCAGAAGATGCGGACCGCGACCCCTTCGTCGATTCGAACCGGTACGAACGCGACCGTCTCGAGGCTCGACTGTCCCAACTCCGGCGGGAGCGCGACCAGTTGCGAAACGACCGGGACGCCCAGCGGACGCGTCGGTACCGACTCGAGGACCGCGTCGACGACCTCGAGGCGCGGATCGATCGCCTCGAGGCGGAAAACGGAGAGCTCGAGGACGAGAACGAGCGGCTTCGGCGCGAGCTCGCGGCCCGTCAGGGACCGTCGTGGCGACGGCGGGCGCGCGGCGTCCTGCGGCGAGCCCGGACGCTAACCGTCGGATCCGTCGAAAGTCGGAACGAGTAGCGCTGGACCGGTACGCGGTCGACTGGGGGAGAACGTGTTCATCGTCTCGAGCTGCTATCTGAGAAGCGATACAGGTGAACTACGTCTCACTCCAGGCTGGCCAACCGGTGTGCGGTGGCGCGCGCTGTCGACCGGCCGAGCGTCGCGAGGCGCGAACACAGTGAGGGCCTCGGAGAGCGAGCGGTGACCGCAGGGAACCGTGAGCAAAGTGAGGTCGGTCGATACCACTGCGCGAGGGATGAGTGAACGCCGTTAGGCGTGAGCGTTAGCGCGGAACCGACGGTTCCGCGAACCATGCGAACGGGCGCTGCACGCCCGTGAGCAGAAATCGGTTGGGGAGGGCGTGGCGATTCCCTGTTACCACGATAGCAGGACGCTTCGTCTCACCCAATACCCATCAGTAACTCACCGCTCTATTCACACGGCTATACAACGGATAATCCAACCAGAATCCAGCGAAACGGGCCCAGCGGGAGTGATTATCTACCATGGATGCGATTCGAGTCGGGACATCTTTGTAAGTCCCCGTTCCACCGAAAGCCGTGTCCCATCCAGTTCGTGACGCTCGGCGACGGATCCAGACGGATCACGCGCCGATCGTCGCCGGGATCGACGCCTGCGCCGACGCAGTCGCCGACCCCTGGGATACCTCGAGAACGACGGACAGCCACGCGGTGGCCGACGGACTTCGCCGACTCCTCGAGGAAACCGGAGTACTCGAAGCCCTGCTGAGCGTCCTCGCCGACGCGGTCGAAGCAACCGGTTACGACCTTCGGGCGAGTCCCGTGGCGGGACCGCCCTACGTCGTCGTGACGAGCCGCGGCCCCGTCCTCCGGGCGACGATCGATCCCGGGCGGCTCGTGATCCGATTCAACGCGTTCGAGGTGATTCGCGATTCCGATTCGGACCGTCCGCCGGCCTATCGTCGACTGGACGGAACGCAACTCGAGGTTTCCCTCGAGTGACCGTTCGCAGGTCGTCCCAACCCGTCGATGACACTGGATCGACTTCGCTCGAGACGACCGGATTACTAACTCAGCTCGCTATATCGCCAGTTATTGTTAACAGACTCGACCATCGAGCGTTGCAGTTAACAAAATAAGGCTCTAAGATAATAACCCTTATACTCCGGCGGGACCAGTCTCGAGTATGAACCCGACACGACGCGCGCTGCTCAGAGGGGGAGCCAGCGCACTCGCCGCCGGTACCGTCGCCGGCTGTCTCGACGACATCGACGCGACGAACGCGGACCTCGAGACCGGCTACGCCGCCTTCTTTACCCTCTGGGACTGGGGCCAGCAGGTGAGCGGCGACGCGGTCGATTTCGAGAACCCGGTCGGAACCGGCCAGCCCGGCCACGGCTGGTCGCCAAGCGGCGATCTGACTCGAGACATCGCCGACGCCGGCGCGTTCGTCTACTTCGACACGCCGGAATTTTCGTGGGCACAGGACATCGCGGCGACGCTCGAGACCGACTACGATACCGTGGCCGTGATCGACGGGCTCGAGGGGCTCGAGGGGGAACTGCTCGGCTGGGACCACGAGGCCGACGCCGGTACCCACGCTCACGAGACCGAGAACGATCACAGCAATGATTCCCACGAGGACGAAGGCGATCACAGCAATGATTCCCACGAGGACGAAGGCGATCACAGCGACCACTCTCACGACAGTGAGGACGGCCACGGCGACGAGACCCACGACGGCCACGATCACGACCGGTCGTCGGTGGATCCCCACGTCTGGCTCGACCCCGTGCTCGCGCAGGATATCGTCGATACCATCGCGTCGGGACTCGCCGACGCCGACCCGGACAACGCCGGAACTTACGAGGAAAACGCCGCCGCGTACACGGACGACCTCGCAGCCCTCGACCAGCGATTCGAAGACCTAATCGACGCGGCCGACCGTCAGATCGCCGTCTTCGCCGGTCACGACTCGTTTACCTACCTACAGGAGCGATACGGGTTCGAAATCCACACGCCGACCGGTGTCAGCCCACAGGAACCGAGTAATAACGATATCTCGGCGACGCTCGAGCTGGTCGACGAAGAGGGAATCGAGACGATCCTCTACAGTCCCTTCGAGGACCGCGAAGGCGAGTACCCGCCGCTGGTCAACACCATCCTCCGGGACACCGACGCGACCGACGCGATGCCGATCACGCACCTCTCGGGGACTCTCGCGAGGTGGCAAGAGCGGGACTGGGGCTACGTCGAGCAGATGGAAGAGATAAACATCCCCGCGTTCAAAAAGGCACTAGACGCACAGTGACCGTCGTCGACCTCGAAAACGTGACGTTCGCCTACGGCGAGCAGCCGGCGGTGAAGGACGTCTCACTTCGGGTCGAAGAGGGAGACTTCCTCGGGCTGATCGGCCCCAACGGCTCGGGCAAGACCACCCTCCTGCATCTCATGCTCGGACTGCGCAGTCCCGACAGCGGCTCGATCGAACTGTTCGACGAACCCGTCGACGAATTCGACGACGGCGAGCGGATCGGCTACGTCTCCCAGCAGGCGACCAATCGTGGCGGCTCGATGCCGGTCACCGTCCGCGAGGTTGTCACCATGGGCCGGTTCGCCCACGCGGGCCACAGCCGACTGACCGACGAGGATCACGCGGCCGTCGACGAGGCCCTCCAGACGGTCGCCATTACCGACCTCGCGGACCGACAGGTCAATCAGCTCTCCGGCGGCCAGCGCCAGCGGGCCTACATCGCACGCGCGCTGGCCTCCGAGGCCGACCTCCTGGCGCTCGACGAGCCGACCGTCGGCGTCGACGCCGAGTCCCGCGACGCGTTCTACCAGTTGCTCGAGTCACTCAACGAGTCGGGGATCGCGATCATCCTGATCGAACACGACATCGGCGTCGTCACGGACCGGGCGAGCCGGATCGCCTGCATCAACACCGAACTCTACCACCACGGCGACACCGAATCGTTCGTCGAGAGCGACGCCCTGACCGAGGCCTACGGCGCGACGGGCCAGGTCGTCCATCACCACCACTGATATCGATGACGCAGCATCACTCTCTCCGTCGTCGGCTCGAGCACGTCGGAATCGGCCTCACCGCGATCCTCGCGGTCGCGATGGTCGGCCTGCTAACTATCGACGCGTTGCGCGAAGCGCCCGTCGTCGGCGTGCTGTACGAACAGGCCCGAATTGCGGGCTGGTGGGCGGATCACTACCTCGGGACGAACGTCTTCTACCATCCGTTCATGTGGCGCTCGATCGCGACCGGAATCCTGATCGGGGTCGTCGCGCCGCTGGTCGGGACCTATCTCGTCCACCGCGAGATGGCGCTAATCGGCGAGACGCTGGCCCACACGGCCTTCGCCGGCGTCGCGGTCGGCTTGGTTGTGAGCGCGACGACCGGCTGGAACGGCTCGCTGATGCTCGTCGCGCTGATCGTTGGCGTCCTCGGTGCGCTCGGGGTCCAGTGGCTGACCGAACGGACCGACACCTACGGCGACGTGCCGATCGCGATCATGCTGACCGGCAGCTTCGCCGTCGGCACGCTGATCATCAGCTACGGCCGCGGCATGACCGGGTTCAACGTCGAGGGCTATCTATTCGGGAACATCTCGGTCGTCACCCCCTCGGGGGCGCGGCTGATGGCCGTCATCACCGTGGTCGTCGTGGTCGTCACCGTCGCGACCTACAAGCAACTCCTGTTCATCACCTTCGACGAACAGGCCGCCCGCGTCGCGCGGCTCAACGTGACGTGGTACAACACCCTGCTGATCGTGATGACGGCCGTCGTCGTCGTCGGCGCGATGCAGATCCTCGGCGTGATCCTCGTCGCCGCGATGCTCGTCGTCCCCGTCGCCGCGGCCACGCAGATCGCCCACAGCTTCCGGGAGACGCTCTACTGTTCGATCCTTTTCGGACAGGTGGCGGTCATCGGCGGCTTCGTCTTCTCGATTTCCCAGGGGCTGCCCACCGGCGGCTCGATCGTCGTCGTCGCCATCGTCTGCTACCTGCTCGCGATCTTCGCCTCGAGCCGGTCGACAGCCGCCATTTCGACTCACTGACGGGCCGCGAACCGTTACGTGCGGGCTCGAGTCCGCGATCCGTCGAAGAGTTGCAGGACGACGCCGAGCACCGAGCAGCCGATCCCGATCGGGACGAGTACGAGCCCGATTCCGGGCCCCCACGCGGGACCGGGGACCAACATATCGAACACTCGTGCGACCAGCACGGGGACGACCAGCAGGAGAATTGAGAGACTCCCGGCGACGGCCCCTATCGTGAGTACCCGTCGCGACCGTTCGGACGGCTCCCGCAGACGAATACTGAAGTACAGGATCCCCGCCTCCGCGAGCGCGAGGATACCCGCAATCACGGATAGCAACACGAAGATTCCGGTGAGACCGGCCGCGAACCCGTCACCGGGCGGGTTTTCTGGAATCGCCGCGAACAGCAACGCCGCGGTTAGGAGGCTGACCACACCCAACAGCGCGGTGCCGGCAGCGACAGTTCCGGACCGACGGAGAGATGTCGATGAGATAGACACTACTACTGACAGACGTGTGATAAACGTTGCGCGTCACAGCAGCCGGGTGCGGATCGGTCTCGGCTCACTCGGCATCGCGAGACGATACCCGATGCCTCGAACGACGACCGACGGCCGTGGTTCGGAACCGTCCGTCCTCCATTCGGCTGGAACGGTCGTGTTTCGTTTGTAGCATTGTGCCAGACGGCGAAGGCTTGGAGCCACGATTCTGCTGTCGACGGTTGTGCGTGGCTAAAACTGTTGATAACGAAGATAGACGACGTTTTATCTCACAGAAACCACGTTCAATACTGTTCCGATTTCCATGTTTTTCGTATTGAAATCGGAGTCCAGATCGGCGGAGTGCAGTCTGGAGATGTTTTGCTCCCTCAACGAGAAACACAGCATCGTCAAGGTCATGTTTCTCGGTGGGCTCCCGCAGGAACCGTTCTGTCAACACGATCGTGATCGTCGAATACAGCCGTATATGGAGTATATTGTTTGTTTCTGGATCGATAGCAGTGTACAGCCAATAGCGATGTTCGTCAAGTTGAATCACCGTCTCGTCAAGCGCGACGTGATTCGGTTTCTCGTCAACTGCCGGCTGTAGATCGCATTTGTAAACCCAATCGTGGACTGTCTTTCGACAGCGATCGACGCCGAATTTCTCTAATTCTCGAACGGTATTCGAAAGCGATAGGCCAGCAAGATGGAGTCAAATACCGAGTTCCATCAGCTGACGCGGTGTCCGCTCTCCCTCCACAAAACCCAAATCAATCCAGTCGCTACACCCGCTGAGGCGGTCGATTTGTGGCATGGACACCATAAAATCGTACCGCCTCACTTTTCACGCTTAACGAAACAGCGCCCGCTGGATAATTGAAACCGCCTTCTCAGCCATCAAGCGCTGGTATGGATTCGCTGTCAGGCCACGTACTTGTACCGAGGATTTTGTGAGTTGGTGTTCATCTCCGCAGTCTACACCCTCGAACAACCCATCAAACAGCCACCGTTACGTCGCCACTGGATTCAACAAGACAGTCTCGTGTCGGCAGAGAAATCCACAGCGACGGTGGGAGACGATGTTCTCGATTCTAATCTATTAAGTAGAATTAGATACAGGAGTTAGTTTTTTATATCCCCATATTATAAATTAGGTTGATGGTATACGATGACTATACCACGTACGGAAACGGTATAAATCGACGAAAAGTCCTCCGGGGAATGGCCATCGGAGGCGCTACTCTGACCGGGGCTGTCGGCACTGGCTCAGCGCAGTTGGATTGGGAGGCATCTGGGAATGCTGATCAAGAGTTTGCCAACTCACGCTTCAAGAAACGCCCAGCGGCTCTTGGCGACGTCTCCGTGATAAAGGAGTCTAACGCTCTTCGCGATCTTCGCCAAAAAATAAGTGATAGTACAGGACGGACGGTGGAAAATGTGCTCCCACTGTCGCTCGAACTTACGACGAATAATGAAGACGTCAACGCACTCAATCCCTCGCTCGCCGTTTCACTCCTGAAAGATACCAGTACCCCATGGGAGAACACTACTCCTCAAGATCTCGGTGTGCTAGTGGCAGGTGTTGTCGACGAACCGGAGTCTGGAGTCAACTCAGGCGATTCGGTTCAGGCCAATGATGGAACCGGTAGAATTCCTGTCTCTGCCGGAGCAGTTACTCTTCACGGTAATTCCTCTGATAGTGCCAGTTTGAGTCGATCCAAAGATAGGACACACAAGACTGCCGAGTCAAATGACGAGGTCCAGTATGAACTCTTCAGCTACGAGGAGGGTAATGAAGTCGTCCAGAACCAACAGCAGGGACAACTACCCAATACTACTGAACCGGTTGGTACCGTAAGTAGCCAGAGTTCCGAATTGCCATCTAGCCTCACGCCTGAGGTGGTTGAGAGCTATCAAAATGATACTGGTGTTAGCACACAGGGTCTAGCCGGTAGGATCGGCTGTACCACCTGTACTGCGGTCATTCCTGCGATATGTGCTGGCACGTCGCAACTTGGCTTCTACGGTTGTGCAACCCGGTGTGTCCCATACGCTACAACTTATCCAGTGCTAGCGGGGGCTTGCGGAGTCTTTTGTAGATACGTAACTACCGTGCAGGGAGCAGCACTTTGTGCAGCGTCGCCAGCAATTATCTGTGCAGGCGCGTTCGGCTGCTGATCGATTCACTCACCAATCCAACATTTAAATATCTTCGGTGTGGCATTGGTGTTTACAGATTCCGAACAATTACTGGTGAAATATATATCCAGAATTCTGCCGATAGATTTATTACTTCTCATGGAGAAACATTCCCTATGGTAGATCCCGACTTTAGAAAACTGATTGAGCGGATCGGGGTTCGGGAAATAGTTGTCCTACCGGTCGTCTCGCTTGTTCTGTATCTGGCTACAGGAGACCTGTATATATCAATAATCGGTCCCGTTGTCGTAGCGCTAGTTTCCCTTGCCTTCGCAACAGTCGATATCATTAATGGTGATAGACGGTATGTGAAGTTGGGCGTATTCATCTTCGGAATCGCGGGAGGTGCTATTATGTTTGTAAGCGCAAGTATCCCTGCCTGGTTTGGCATTATGATCGCTCTCGTTTCCTTGTGGTGGACCGCGAGCACCTTGGTAAATATCTCCCAGCATGACTGGGAGACTGTTCGCGATTCCTGATGATTAATATGGATTAGGGTTCACACACTGGCTTAACCAGACAACGCCGCTGGAACGGCCGTGTTTAGTTAATCGTGAAAAGTGAGGCGTGCTGATTTTCAGCTGGTTCATGGCAGAAATCGCACGCCTCAGCGGTAGTAGCGACTGGATTGATTTGGATTTTGTGGAGCGAGAACGGACACCGCGTCGGCTGATGGAGCTCGGTATTCGACTCCATCTTGCTGGATTATCGCTTTCGAATACCGTTCGAGAATTAGAGAGGTTCGGTGTCGAGCGCAGTCGCAAAGCAGTCCATGATTGGGTTCACAAATGCGATATACAGCCGACAGTTGACGAGGAACCGAATCACGTCGCACTTGACGAGACGGTGATTCAACTTAACGAACATCGCTATTGGCTGTACACCGCTGTCGATCCAGAAACGAACAACATACTCCATATACGGCTGTATTCGACGACTACGACTGCGTTGACAGAACGGTTCCTGCACGAACTCACTGAGAAACATGATCTTGATGATGCCGTGTTTCTCGTTGATGGAGCGAAACATCTCCAGACTGCACTCCGTCGATCTGGGCTCCGTTTTCGATACGAAAAACATGGAAATCGGAACGCGGCGGAACGTGTCTTCCGCGAGATAAAGCGACGTACCTCCTCATTCTCAAACTGTTTCAGTCACGCACAACCATCAACAGCCGAATCGTGGCTCCAAGCCTTCGCCGTCTGGCACAATGCTACAAACTAAACACGACCCCCGACCGCTACCGAACACTGTTCCGACAACCGCACGTTCTCCCTGAAGCGGCAGACGGCTCCGTCACGCCCTCGGTCACCACAGCGATACTATCGGCACATCATCGTCACAGCCAGTCATTCGTCACAACCGGTCAGACACCAGCTATAGTAGCCACTGACAGTCACGGCACACCTGATTGCATGAGAGTGGCGCGGTTCGGAGCGAGTGCGGTTCGGAGCGGGCGCGGTTCGGAGCGAACGTAGTGAGCGAGAACCGCGGGGACGCGAACGGCGAGCGAAGCGAGCCGTGAGCCAGCACTGTGAGTGAGAACTGCGGACTGTGCGATCAGCGTGGAAATCGTTGCAGTGGCTACTACAACAGGTCCGTCGCAGTAACGACATCCACGTTCTGTTCGTCGATATACTCGAGCAGGTCCGCGAACGCCTGCACGCTCATCCCGTCCTCGCCGATGTAATCGAACTGCAACACCGCGAGCTGGCCGTACTCGGCGGCGTAGTCGATGTACGTTTCCGTTTCGTTGCCGGCGTCGCCGGCGAAGAATCCTACGTTGTAGGGATCGGTGAGCGCCAGCCCGTTCGGACCGCCGCCGAACCGAAACGCCTGTTCATGGTGTTCCTCAACGAGGTCGCGAGCGGTCGGGCTGAGCACGTTCCGCGGGGTGACGAAGTGCTTCGCGCCGTCCTCGAAGCCGCGGCTCTCGAGGTACAGCTTCGTGTCTCGGATCATCCGCGCTTGCTCTTCGGGGGAATACTCGTGGAGAAAGTGAGCGCCGGTTCGCGGCCGAGCCGCCATGTCCCAGCCCGCGTCGCTCAGTTCCTCGAGCCTGTCGATCGTGAGTCGCTCTCCCTCACCGATGGCTTCGGGCATGACGGCTTCGACGCCCGCGTACCCGTAGGACTCCATCCGATCGAAGACCTCCGTGTAGTGGCTCTCGAGCATCCCATCGAACAGGAGCATCACGTTACCCCTCTCCGGTCGGTCGACGACGCGGAGATCGTCGACCTGGCAGTCGATCGAGCCGGACGTGTCACCGCGCCGACGGGCGGTCAATCGAATCTCGCTGACGTCCGTCAAATCCGGCTGCTCCTCGATCTGACCGGTGCCGAAATCGACGCGAACCCACCGATCGGACGGGCCGATGAGCGTCCGCTGCAGCACGTGAGCGTTCCGCGAGTTCGGCGCGAATAACTCGAGCGAGAGCCGGAGCTGCTCGCGGCCGGTGAACTTCACGGCAAGCGAGAGGTTCGAATTGCGCAGGTCCAACCCGTCGACCACCTTGTAGATTGCCGCGTACTCCGTGTCCTCGCTCGCGGTGAGGCGAGCCGACTGCGATCCGCCGTACGGATCGTCAGTCCCGGCCTCGAGGGTGCCGCCGTCGATCATCGCGATCCAGTCGTCGAGGGACTCGAAGTCATCGATCGATTCACCAGGGAGCTCGGGCAGTCCGTCGGCGCTCGGCTGATCGGCGTCTCCGCTCGGCGTCGACTCCGCCGGCGACGAGGTATTGCCGCCACGCCACTCCCGCAACTGCGAGAGACAACCGGAGAGTCCGAGCGTTCCAGCCGCTGCAACGGTCGTCACGAACGATCGTCGGTTTCTGTTCGTCATTACCCACGTCGACGGATCGTTTGATCTTTCTTATACAGTTGTTAGTTGGGCCCTGTCGACCGATGAGAGCCGGTCGGCTGTCCTCGAGCGATGGTCGGTCGCTACAGCCGTACCGGTTCGTCTCGGGGTAACGGTACCGACAGGCACTACGTGCACGCCACCACGCGAGACGACGAGGGGCGACGGCGTTTAGCCACGCGATAATAAACCGATCGGGACAGGTACGACCGGCAAATGACTCGAGTCAGCGTCATCATCCCGACGTACAACAGAGCAGCGACGCTTCAACGCGCGATCGACAGCGCGCTCGAACAGACGATCGACGACCTCGAGGTCGTCGTGGTCGACGACGGTTCGACCGACGACACCGAGTCGGTGCTGGCCGCGTACGAGGATCCGCGGGTTCGGACCGTCATTCACGCGACCAACCAGGGTGCGAACGTCGCCCGGAACACGGGTCTCGAACACGCACGCGGAGAGTACGTCGCCTTCCTCGACTCGGACGACATCTGGCTCCCTGAGAAACTCGAGCGCCAGCTTGCGGCTCTCGAAGATCGCTCGAGCATCTGGGTCGGGGCCTACTGCGACACGACGTACGATCTGTCCGGAACGAGCGGCTGGCTCCGATCGACCGCCGCATCCGTGCTCGCTCGCCGGGATGGCGAACCCACGAAAGAGGGCAACGATGAGCTGGTCGGCGAGATTCTCGCCGACAACGTCCAGCCGGGTGCCGGCTCGACACTGCTCGTCCGCACGGCGGTTGCCAGGGAGGCCGGCGGCTTCGACGAGGACCTGGATCGGTTCCAGGACCCGGAGTTCTGTCTGCGCGTCCTCGAGCAGGGCAAACTCGCCTGCGTCGACAACGTTCTCGTCTACCGCGACGATACCGGCCACCCGTCAGCTGACGTCATTAAAAACGCGAGCGAGCAGTATCTCTCGGCGTACGAAGACGAGGTCGAACGCTTCGAGGAGGAGGGGTACGAGATTCGCTCGAGCCACGAACTCATCCTCGCGAAGCGGTACCTCGCGGAGGGACGATTCCTGCGAGGGGCGTGGCACTTGCGGAACGCCGCCACGTCGCCGCGGTCGTACCCCGGTATCTGCTGGGTCACCGGCACTGGGGTTCGTCGGCGACCGCTTCCGGTCGTCTTCGCGCTCGGCTTCCTGCTCGTCGCTCTCATATTCAGTCAGCGCACACGTTCTCGGTGAATGGGCCCGTTCGCGGCTGATCGCTTTCGACCACAGCGTGTGCGTTCTCTTGCCGCGAACCATTGCAAAACCGGAACAATTCCGTTTCCATCGGTTACCGTACCTGTAGTAAAGCCGACCGCAACCGAGGGGCCGAACGGATGAGACGCGATTCACTTTCACGGAGATCGGTACTGGGAGCGACAGCCGGGTTTGCACTCGCGAGTGCAAGTGCCGCCAGCGTCGTCGGCGGTGCGATCCAAAACGAGGAGGGGAGCGTCAGTCGAGACTCCATCGTCATTCGGGAGGGAACGGACGAGGAGACGACGGCGTACGTGACGAGCGCTGACGCCGAGGGACCGACAGCGATCGTCGTCGGCGGACTGCACGGAAACGAGACCGCGGGCTATACGGCCGCGGGGCAGATCGCCGACTGGACGATCGACGCCGGCACGCTCGTGGCGATCCCCGAGGCGAATGCCGTCGCGATCGAGCGCGGGACCAGGAACGACGACGAGGGGAACAACCTCAACCGACAGTTCCACGAGGGGGAAACGCCGGAAACGGCACTCGCACGCGCCATCTGGGAGGTCGTCAGCGAGTACGACCCGGACATCATGATCGATCTCCACGAGTCGACGGGGATCTACGCGGGCGACCCCATGGACGGGGTCGGGCAAGCGATTTTCCACTCCAGCGGTGATGAGGCGGCTGCCGCCGCGGATGCGGCCGACTACGTCACTCGGAACTACGTAGACGACCCCAATCTCGCGTTCCAGACCGGGCCGTTCTCCATGCCCGACACCGACCCGAGTGGCTTGCTCGCTCACAAGGCCGCGCGCGATCTGAACGCCGACGGATTCCTCGCCGAAACCGTTTCGACCGACGTCGAGCTCGAGACGCGCGTCAGGTGGCATACGGCCATCGTCGAGCGGCTCCTGGAGGGCGAATTGCTCCTCGAGGACTCCGACAGCGGCAGTACTCCCGACGAACCGGTCGACGAGGAGCCGGCGGAGTCCGAACCCGAGCCCGAGGAACCCGAAGAGCCCGAGCCAGAGCCCGAACCCGAACCCGAGCCTGAGCCCGCGGACGACAACGCTAACGATGATACCGAAGCGCCCGGAAACGAGGCCGGTGATGAGGCCTCAAACGAGGACGGTAACGAGTCTTCGGACGACGACGGTGAGTCCGCAAGCGATGAGTCACCGGCCGCGAAGATCGAGGTTCGTCCGACGTGGACCAGCGAAACGGCGATCGAGCCGGGCCAGACGGTCACGCTCGACGCGTCGGGGTCGTCCGATCCGGACGGCGAACTCGTCGGCTACGAGTGGTGCGTCGGCAACGACGGCTCGTTCGACGAGACCGGCGAAACGGTCGAGGTGACGGTCAGCGCACCCGGCGAACACCCGGTCGCACTGCGAATCGTCGACGAAGACGGCTCGACCGACACCGCCCGGATCACGCTCGCGACGAACTGCTGATCCGCTGAGTGTCGGGCCAACCGCGCGACCACGACGGCAGCCACGGCCGGAGCACCGTCGCTTCCGGCTCGTGAACAGCGGCAGTTTCTACGGGACACCGACCGTTTCGAGAAGTAGTCCGCACGCACCGAGCGGGTGAGCCGACCGTCGCCGATCAGAGGTTGCTCGTCCGCATCTTCCAGAGATCGTCGAAGGTAATAACCTCGACATCGGAGCTATCGATGTGCTCGAGTAACGTCTCGTAGTCACCCTCTGGCATCGTGTTGTCGGCTTCGAAGGTGTGGAAGTTCAGGATCGTACACTGGTTGTGCGCTGCGGCGAGATCGACGCACCGTTTCGAGATTTCGAGGTCGTGCCCGATCGTCCGCGGTAACGCGAGCGGATCGAAGCCGTAGACGTTCGTCGTGTTGACGTTGCCGGCCTGATTGAAGCCGCCGCAGTAGTGGTATTTGGCGGTCTGCTTGAGGCTCGCCTTGTCGTAGCTGTTGTGCGGGTAGACGATGTAGTTCGCCCCTTCGAACCCGTTGTCGATGTACCACTGCTTGTCCGCCTTGAGTCTGCCTTCGATTTTCGATTCGTCGGTTTCAGCCATCGGATCGTGCGTCCCGTGGACGACGATCTGATCGCCCGCCTCCTGGCGCTCTATGAGCTCCGAGCGCGACATGGTTCCGTCTTCGCCCTGTTCGACCCACCGCGGAACCGGTGCCTGCACCGTCTGGAACCCGTACTCGTCGTGGAGCGGCGCGGCCGTTTCGTAGTAGTCGAGCATCCCGTCGTCCCAGCTCAGCATGACGTACCCCTGATCGGGCGTCTCGTGCGTGCGCAGGTCGTCGATCCAGACCTCGGCCTCCGGCATGGAGTGAAGCAGCTGGATCTCGAGCCGATCGAGGTTATCGAGGTCGGGTTCGTACTCGCTCTGCTTGAAGACCCCGGGGCTCGCCCGGAACCAGCCGACGTCGGGCGAACGGTACGTAATTTCGCGGAGCGAGTACACTTTCGAGCTCCCGAACCGATCGACGAGACGCAGGTTGACCGTGATGCTCTCTGGGGTCGTCGTCCGAATGGCGAAGGACAGGTCCGTCCCCGTCATGTCCTCGCCCCCGAGACTTCGCTGGGCAACGACGTTCTCGCTGCCGTTCGACTGGAGCTTGAAGCTCTGCTCGCCGTCGAAGACGACGTCCGTGTCCGCTTCGCCCGATCCCTGCTCGACGGTCCAAGGCTCGAGATCGCTGAAATTGTCGAACGATTTACCGGGTTGGCGAAGCCGTTCCCTGCTGTTGAATTCCGTTTCGAGCGGCGGAACGCCGTCAGCCAACCCTGGTACCGAGCTGTCCGAATCGTCCGTCGTGTCGTCCGATGAGTCCCCGTTCCCCGTACCGGTCGCAGACCTGATCTGCTCTGCACAGCCCGCCATCCCGGTGAGACCGGCTGCACCCGATAGTGCGAGGAACCGTCGTCGTGTCGCGCGTTTCCGTGACATTAGCGATCCGATGGTACTGCCAGCAATCCTATTATTATAGATCTAATAGTCGGGATCGGGGGCCGCTCGCATCGGCGCTCAACGGCCGTTTCAGTACTTAATAGTCGCATAGTTATTGAGAACTCCCGCAAAGAGAAGACCACGAAGGCGTCCGTACGTGGGGTGGGGGCGAGCGTATTCCACGCTCCGATCGGACGTCATCTACGCGGTGGTCTTCGACGATGAACAGGGAACTCTTCGGTGTATTCGGCGGTATTGATGCGTTCGAACGGTTCAGATCCAGTGAGGACTTCGACGAAGTACTCACCGGATCGACCGTCACGGTCGGAATCAGGGATTCTGATCTCGGGACGCCCGGCTGGAGCGCGACGTACACTCGCGACGACGGCTACTGTCTCATCTGGGGGGAGGCGTACGTTCCCGACGACGAGCCCAACACCGCTCGCTGGCTCCTCGAGCACTACGAGTCGGAAGGGGTCGACGCACTAGAGCGTCTCAACGGCTCATATCTGGCCGTGATCGACACCGAAGCGAGCGATGAGGCGTTCGTCGCGACGGATCCGATTCGGTCTCGAGAGTGCTTTTACACCGACGAGTCCGGAACTCGCGTCTTCGGAACAGATTCCGCCGAAGTCGCACGCACGATGACGGACCCGACGCTGCATCGGAACGGAATCCTCGAGTACCTGCACCTGGGGGTGACGCTCGGCGAGAAGACGGCCGTTACGGGACTCCACCGACTGCCGATCGACAGCCGACTCGAGCCCGCGTCGGTCGACTCGTTCGAACGGTTCGTCTACGATCCACAATCGTCTTCGGAATTCGACGTCGTCGCCGAGCTCGCCGATCGCCTCGAACGGGCGATCAAACGGCGGTCGTCGCTGCCCGGACAAAAGGGAATTCTCCTCTCGGCGGGCTACGACTCGCGGATCGTCCTCTCACAGGTCAATAATATCGACTGCAGTTACACGGTCGGCTCACTGGACGCACAGGAGGTCCGCGCCGCGAGATCGCTCGCCGCTCAGTATGGCACGAGTCACACCGCCTTCCCCCCGGACGAGCGGTATCTCCTGCCGGACGAGTCGAAGATCCCGTACTCACAGGGGATCAAGGAATCGTTGCACATCCACCACGCCGGCTATACGGACGAGATCGGAGTCGATACGATGTATCACGGCCTCCTCTGTGACACGTTCTTCCGGGGCCATTTCACCGCCTCGAAGACCGTCGACGTCCTCGACAAGCGCATCCCGACCGGCGGACTCGAGTCCGATCCCGACCCCGTCGAAGTGTTCCTCGAGAAGTTCGGGTACAGCCGCGACGCCAGCCTCCAGTTGGCCGACCGAACGTCCTTCGACGTCGATCCGGACGCGTTCGTCAGGGCGGCTATCGCCGACGAATTCGACTCGAAACGATGGCGCGCGGACCAAGTACAGAACGCGCTGTCCTGTTGTGGCATCGCGAACCAGCCGTCGATCCCGTTTCACAATCACCTTTCCGATCACTTCGTGACGTCGTTTCTGGCGACGGATCGCGAACTGATCGACTGGCATCTCCGGACGCCGCCGGAACTCCGAACGACGGAAACATTCCTCCGCGCGTGCGAGCAGGTCGACGACGATATCCTGCGACACAGACCGCCCGATCGACCGTACGATGCGACGCTACTCAACGAGGTCGAAGGGTTCCTTCGCCGGAAGACGCCGTTTCTCTCGTCGTTCGAACCGCCCTGGCCGGACCGGAAGACGCTCTTCGAACGCCACGACTTCGATCGACGGCTACTGGGCGACCTCGAGCACGTCCACGGCCTGCCGGCCAGACACAAGCTCAGGCTCACTGACCTCCGCGGGTGGCTTGAGTGCAGGTCTGAGTTACAAGAGCAACTGGTCCCGTGGCTCCGGCCACCGGATCCACTAGTCGCGTAACACGTTCTACTCGTCCCGACGGGTGTACGGGAGTAGCTAGATTTCGACTCCAATAATCATTATCACCTTTGAAAACGCACTAACACCCCTTTATTCCGTTCACGAGCGCTAAACCGTAAGAACCCTTATATACCGCGGTGTTTTAGCGCGCAATATGCGTCTGACGCCGTCTTGGTTGCGCTCTTCGTCGGCAGATTCCGCCGAAGAGCAGTCCGAGGATTCCGATGCGCTTTCCGGAGTGACGATGGTCTACGCTCCCGGAAGCGATTTCTCGGGGGACGGTACGATCGACACCCGTATCAGGGACTTCATTCCGGAATCCGACGCTGCCCTCGTCGCCGTCCTCGACGAGATGAGCACCCCGGTGACCGTCGACGAAGTTACCGATACGCTGATCGAACCGGCTCGCCCATCGATCGAAACGTGGGCGACTATCCACGAACGACTGCATCAGAACCGCCTACCGGCACTCGACGCGAAGGGTGCCATCGAGTTCGACGAAACACAGGGGTTGATCGAGCGGTCGACGGATCAATCAGGTGAGAGCCGGTCCTTCTCACGAGCGAGGCTTGCAGCGATCTCGGTCGGGTTATTGCTCGTGCTCATCGTGTTCGTCTCGGCGTTTGTTCTCATTTCGTAACGGCAAAACCGACGAGTCCCGTTCCTGTATCGGTCACGCTGTAGCGAGAACAGTTCACTAATCGTCGTTAGTTGACGAGCCGACTGATCGTAAGCACCGTAAAGAGCGACAGGATGAGTGCGCTCAGGCCGATCCCCGAGAGGAACGAGGTAAACGGCAGCTCGATCACTGCACCGAGGAGGATCGCATAGGAGAGCACCGTTGCACCGATATAGTAGTCATCCCACTCCGGGCTCTCAGGGCCCGTCTCGTCGACCGATTCGTCGGTCGAATCCAGCTCGAGGTATTTGTCGACGCGATCGGCGAGGGGCTTTCGCTCGACGATACCGCGGTTTTGCTGGTAGTCGATCAGGCCAGCCTCGTCGAGCTTCGAGAGATGCGACTGATAGAGCGGGATGTAGACGCGCTGGCGCTCCGTGGACGTGAGCTCTTCGACGGTCGTATCGTGCTCCCACGCTGCAACCTGCTCTGCAACGTCGCGCATGCGTACGGGACCGTCAGAGCCGCGGAGGTACCGGAGGACCATCCGACGCCGTTCGTTCTGGAGGAGATGAAAGACATCGTCTTTCGAAAACGTCTGCTCCTCGGAGGGACAATCAGCTTCGTCAGCCTCGTCCTGAGCGTCATCGGTCACACCCTTCTCAACTTTCTCTTCGGAGCTGATATGTTTCGCGTTCATTTCGACAATCAACCCTATTCAGGAGAGGGTAATAAAGGATAGAAATCGTGTATCTGAGAATTACTTGATTTACGTGATTTCACAACTGCCGATTTACCTTTTAGTTGTTTTTATACGCCCATATAGCCGGGTAGATGGCCTAAATAGAGCGATTTGGATAGGGGGTAGGGCATTTATTTCGAGAAGATACTCTACGCGGATTATCCAGATTTTCAGATCGTTCACGGTCCTATAGCGCTCAAGCATCAGAGCACGAAAACGGAGTAGATTCGGTGTCGGGATCGTTATAACTCAGCGTCAGACGACCGTCAGACCGGCCGTTATATCGGGCTTATATTGGCGATAATAAACCGCCACCGTCCCCTCGTGATGGGACAATGAGCGACAACCACTTGTGGTATCTCGATCTGGCAGTCGTCATCGCAGTCACTGGCGCCCTCACGCTCGGTATTCTTTCGGGAGTATCCGGAGCGATACGAATCGCGTTATCGATTCCACTTATTCTCTTTCTTCCGGGGTATGCACTCGTCTCTGCCCTCTTTCCGGACAAACCTAACGACGACTATCGCTCCTTCGATCAGGAAAAAACTGGCCTCGGCAATCCGCTGTTAGTCAGTGGCGGACTCCAGACGATCGAACGAACCATCCTATCAGTTGTCTTTAGCGTTGCACTCGTTCCCGCGATCACCCTTTTTTCAAGCTTGACCCCTAGGGGTTTGACGCTTGAACCGGTACTCTCCGGGCTTGCAGTAGTCACCGTCGTCCTGGCACTTCTCGCGATCGGATCTCGCTACCGCTGTCCGCCCGATAGACGGTTCGTTCCCGCGGTTTCGTCGATATCCCCGTTCTTTACCCGAGGACGACCAAGCCCGTATGGGCGAATCGACGTTCGCCCGTACAACATCGCCATCGTGATCGGAGTCGGCCTCTTGCTCGCGAGCGCTGGGTTCGCCCTCGCGAACCCACCACAGCACGATGGATATACGGAGATTTCCGTGGAAACGGACAACGTTACCGGCGACACCGAAACGATCTACGACTCGACGTATACCGCGGGAGAGAGCCAGGAACTGCAGGCGACGATCACGAATCAGGAACACGAAGAGCAGCGGTACACGACCGTGGTACTGCTCCAGCGGGTGAGTTCCGACGGTGAGACCGTGACCGTCAACGAGTCGGTCGAGATGGACAGGAAAAATGCAACAGTCGCCGATGGTGACTCTCACCAGCAGCCCCTCGAGATCACGCCGACGATGCGAGGGAACGATCTTCGGCTGACCCTATTGCTTTACGAGGGCGAGCCACCGGCGGAGCCGACGGCTGAGAACGCCTATCGCAAACTTCACTTGCCGATCGAGGTCTCATAGATGTGGCCGTGGGAGCATCTCGCGTTCGCGTACGTCCTGTACTCGCTGGCCAGGAACGTGCTCTCCCGGACATCACCCTCGGCCCAGGAAACGATCGCCGTCGCTGTCGGCTCACAGTTTCCGGATCTGCTCGACAAGCCGCTCGCCTGGACGTTCGGAGTCATAGACACCGGATACGCTGTCGGACACTCGATTTTTGCCGCGCCGTTCATCATTCTTGCAGCGTATGTAGTGGCCGCTCGTCGAGGAAACCGAATCCTCGCGGGTGCTTTCGCGTTCGCACATCTCTCGCACCCGGTTGCCGATCTGCTCAACCGCGTACTCAGGGGACGACCAGTCGACCTGCGGATCGTTCTCTGGCCAATCAAATCACCGCCACCGGCCACGCAGGGCGGTTTCATCGATCATTTCGCCCGCTACTTCATCCGGTACGTGAACGCGATCGTCGCCGGCGGACTGACGCCGCAGATCGTCTTCCAGTCGCTGCTCGGTCTCGCCGTCCTGGTGCTCTGGCTGTTCGACGGTGCGCCGGTCGCTGCTGACGTCTGGCGAGGGTTGCACGCCCAAAGACGGCAGTGAGCGGCAATCGAGCGGCGTCGGAACAGTCTCGAGCGAGCCACGACATATTCGACAGTGTTCGTTCTCGAGACGCTGCGTTCGCTACTGCAGCTGTTCTCTTAGCCGCGTTATCCGTTAGTCGACCGGGCGAACGACGGGCAAGTACCTGAACCGTCAGCCGTGACCACGGGTCACAGTTGTGCCGCTACGTGTTCGCTCGAGAGCACTGCTGGTCGACACATTGGCCGCAACAGCGTAGCGCTTCTCGGCCTCGAGACGATGCGGATGAAATACGCGGGCTGATCGAAAAATAGTACTGACCGTTCTGAGATCGGCGAGACGCAACCGAAAGAAGCAGCTGATTGGATTCGTCGTCTGATCTGCGTCAATGATTCGAACGCAGACGAATGGAACCGCCGACGAGAGCGGTGATCAGTTCCCGGCCGGGGAGGGCGTACAGAACGTTACGTCACCGTTCGTGTAGACCGTCCCCTGATCCGGACGGCAGATTTGCTCTCGAGAGGGATTCATTATCTCCGCGTTCCCGTTGGCGTCCGGGAAGAACACCGCGTCGGTCGATTGCTCCGTTCGATAGACCGTGTAGCTGTGATTCGTTGCGCCGCCGTCAGGAACCGTCGCGGTCGTCGTTGACTGATACGCGCCGGTCCGACTGATCAGCGTCTGATAGGGATGATCGGTGTGGAGCTGCTGATCCCTACGGATCTCGTCACCGTCCGGTGAGCCGGTCAGTTCGCCGATCGCCTGCGCCGCGGCGAGTTCCGTCTCGTCGTACGCGAGGCGCTCGTGGTGATCCGAAAACACCGGGTTGTCGGCGTTGCTCCCGGGAGCGAGGACCATCGCGCCGGGAAAGACGAGCGAGAACACGATCAACACGGTGACGGCGAGTGCCGGCGTCAGGCTCCCCCGAAGCGTCTGCAGTCCGATCGCACCGAGGATGGCCATCGGCGCGTAGAGGAACGCGAACCAGCGCGTCGGGATGAAGTTCCGGATGCCGAACATCGGCAATCCGAGGACGAACACGAGCATGAACGCCGCCGCAAGCAGGAGGGTGAACACCGACTGTTCAGCGCGTCTCCTGTGGACGACGTACAGACAGCCGACGAACGTCGCTCCAAGCAGGAACAAGAAGCCGAGCGCGTCAACGTAGGGAACGACCTGGTCGATCAGCGACGGTGCAGCCTCGGCCCCCGCCTCGCCGCCGTCGGACGAGGACGCGCTCGCGATATTGAGGAAGCCGGCGCTCTCCTCGAGCGTCTCCGAGAAGTAGCTCAGCACCGTGGCCAGGAACGACCCCTGTCCGTACGGCGTGAGCGACCAGACGAAGATCGTCAGCCCCAGATTGAAGACGACGAGGCCGACGAGGTTGACCGGTTTCTTCGTCCGGAAGACGCTCGTATCGAGCCGCGTCAGCCCCAGCGGACCGATCACGAACACCACCTGCGCGAGGAACGCCGCGAGTAGCAACACGAGCATGATGAACGTCGACACCTGGTGCGTGAGGATGACGGCGACGCTCATCAGGAGGAGGAGAGAAAAGTCCCGAATCGTGTACTCGATCCGCATCACCCGGATCAGTGCGTACAGCATCCCGAGGAAGAAGACCAGACCCAGACTCGTCGGGATGATGTGCATTCCCCACCTCGCGACGTGACTCGAGAACGCGTAGAGCGCCGTCGCCAGCACCGCCCACCGCACCGGAACGAGCAGGTTCGTCGTCGAGTAGACGAGCAGGGCTGCCAGGGGCATCACGATCCCGATGGAGAGATACAGCGCAGCGCGAACCGGAACGTCGTACAGCAGTGACGAGGCGGCCACCAGCAGGTGGTAGAACGGCGATCCGTAGTGTTTGTCGTGAGAGATCCCGCTCAGTGATTCTTCCCTGAGAAGAGCGTCGACGAGCCCTTGATGCGTCCAGATGTCGATCCCGACGTATCCCGGCGTCGCGTACAGTGCGGTAAACCGGAAGACGAACGCGAAGCAGATGATCTGAAACACCAGCAGTCCGGGGTGGAGGTCGCGATCGTTCGCGAAGAGGATCTGGCCGATAACGAGGGTCCCGACGACACCCGCCAGTCCGAAGAAGAGCGGCGTCCGTACCCCCTGGACGACTGTGAGCGTCACGAGCGCGGCGAGTCCGACCAGTACGACGCTCGGGAGTGCCATCGTCACCGCGGACGGGAGGGTCGGGAACGTCTGCGACTCGTCCCGCTGCTGGTACAGGGAGAGGAGATACAGCGCACACGCGGTTCCGAGTACCAGCGGAACGGTATTGATGTACAGCTGCGACGTGAGGAATCGGAGCGGGAACAACAGCGCTGCGAACAGGAACCCAGCGATCGCCGCGAGCGTGTCGAGTCGCAGCGGCCGCAGTTCCGACAGCGAGCTAAACCTCATGGCTGACCCCCGCTCGATGGGGCGTCCCGGTCGGTCGCTCGAGGACGCGACGATACACGTCGAGGAGCTGATCGCCCATCGCCTCGAGTCCGAGCCCGTCGATCGCTTCGCGCCCGTTCGATCGACGGGGGCCGTCGAGGACGCGCTCGAGGCCGGCGGCGAGTTCGTCGTCGGCCGTCCCCACGACACAGTCGTCGACATCGCCGATCGTCTCGCGGACGAAGCCGACGTCGGTCGAGACGATCGGGACGTTACAGGCGGCGGCCTCCTTGACGACCAGCGGCCCGCTCTCACGTGTCGAGGTCACGAGGAGGACATCGCTCGCGTTCATGTAGTAGGGCATTTCTTCGTAGGAGACGTCGTCGATCGTCCGTACCTCGAGGTCGACGTCGGCGCGCTCGGCGACGCGTTCGGCTCGCGGGAAGTCCTTGACATCCCGACTCCGATCGTACGGAAACAGTGCGATCCGCGCGTCGGCGTCCCACCCGATTCGATCGCGAGCCTCCTCGCGCGGGATCGGTCTGAACAGCTCCGTGTCGATGCCGAACGGGATCTCGACGTGTTCGGCGTCGAGTTCGGTGGACATCGCCGGACTCGGGACGATCGTCGCGTCGGCGAACCGAGCGCCGTACCGGCTGATCCGACGGAGCCATCCCATATCGCTCATCAGGTCCGTCCCCCAGAGGCTCAACACGACGGGACGGGTCGGCTGAGCGAGGAGGAACGGCGCGACGAGGCCGTAGTGGCCGTGGACGAGATCGTACTCGTCCGACAGTACGTGCGAGAGGACTCGCGGATAAAAGCGAAGGTAATCCAGCGGCGTCCGCGGAGAGTCGGCACTGTACTCCCCGGGAACGCCGATGACGGTACACTCGATACCGCGGTCTTCGAGGACCGATATCTGCTGTTCGAAGAACGACCGCGTGGAGGTGATGAGATGAAGGACGTGCATAGTTAGCCTGGATTCGACGCGAGCGTCGATTTGTTCGGATCGGTTCCGGAACCGGCTATCTCGACTTCCCGGACGATGACGTCGGTGACGTCGACCCGGTCGGCAAGGAGCCGGTCACGCCGGCGCTGCCACGTCGACTGGTCGCCGTCCTCGACGATCGATACCGCCCGCTCGAGCGATTTCGCGTGGCGATCCTCGCCGTTGTAGCTGAACACGAGATCGTACTCCTCGTCGAGTTCGGTCACGTAACCGAGCGCGAGCGAGTTCACGTACACTGCCGGCGTCCCGAGGACCGCCGCCTCGGCGGCCATCGTCGCACCCTCGCCGACGAAGCAGTCCGCATAGGCGAGCAGATCGTGCATCCGGTCCGGCGCCATCGTGTATCGGCGGGATTCGAGTTCGGCCGGGAGGTCGACCTCCGACGTGAGCAAGACGGTCGCGCCGGCGTCCTCGAGGCGTTCGACGACGTCGACGGGATCGTCGAATCCGCCCTGTCCAACGTCGTGCGAGGAGTCCCAGCTGCTCAGGCGCATCACCACGAGCGTGTCGTCCGGCTCCAGCCCGGCGTCCTCGAGCACCGCGGGATCGGGCTCGAACCGGTCGGGGTGCAGGTACGCGAGTTCGTGATAGCCGGGGTACGTGCGGTGCTTCGGACCGATATCACCCTGATAGCACTCGGGCGTACAGACGACGTCGGCGAACGGATACGCGAGTTTCGTGATGATCGTCGCGTGTTCCGTGTCGTAGAAGACGACGCTCTTCGCACCAACCACCGACGCGACGTGAGCCGCGGCGACGCCGCCGATCGCCGTGATCACGTCCGGCCCGATCCGTCGCGCCCGCCGCAGGAGCCGCGTCTCGTAGGTCGCCTGCACGGCCGCCAGCGAGAACAGCGAGTTCGACTCGCCGGCCAGCACCTCGTGATCGATTCCCGCGCGCTCGAGCAGTTCGACTGTGACCTCGTTTTCGCGGGCGAAGACGTGGAGTTCGTGGCCCTGCGACTGGAGTTCCCGGATCGCGTGCTTGAAGAAGTGGACGTGACCCGGATGCTGGATCGTCACGATCGCACGCATCAGCGACGCACCCCCAGTTCGGCGTTGTCCCTCGCGTCAGTTCGCATCGCGACCAGGAACAGCCCGACGCTGGTGAGGAGCGCGAACGCGGCCGCAGTCGGTTCGCGCACAGATGCCTCGCCGTCGACCGCGTTTACGCCACCCAGGATCCCGATCGCGGCTGCGGCCGCCAGCACGGCGATCCCCGCCGCGTAACAGAGGACGGTAGGGTGCAGTCTATCGGCGGCGAACTGCGTTTTCAGCCGCTGACAGAAGCCACGCAGTAGCGTGATCGAGGTGACCGGGATGAAGGTCTTATACTGGATCGTACTCTCCTCGTCGGCGTAGACGGCCGGCATCGACACGTCTGCAACGCGCATCTCCGCGACGTTCAGCCGGACGAGCAGGTCGTTTGGGTACTCGTGATCGTCCGGAAGCGACTCGATGTCGATCGCGGATAGCGCGTCGTGAGAAATCGCGGTGTACCCGTTCTGAGGGTCCTGCAGGCGCCAGTACCCGCTCGCGATTTTCGTGAGCTGGGTCAGAACCCAGTTCCCGAACAACCGGAACGGTGGCATCTCCCGACGCGAGGCGCGATCGGCGAGTCGGTTCCCCTTCGTGTAGTCGGCGTCCCCCTCCACGATCGGATCCAATAGCTTCGGGAGCTGATCCGGGTCCATCTGCCCGTCAGCGTCCATCGTAACCGTAATATCGATGTCGTCGTCGCGCGCGCGGACGTAGCCGGTCCTGAGCGCGCCGCCGGCACCCTGGTTCTCCGCGTGTCGAATGGGGACGATTTCCGGTCCCACGACGGCGCCGCCGTCCGGGAGGGACGCGCGGAGGCGCTCGCTCTCGTCCTCGGGCACACCGTTTTCGGGCGCTTCGTCTTCGGCGGACTGATCGTCCTCTTTCGAGGCGGCCGCGTACGTCCGGATGATCCGCCAGGTGTCGTCCGTCGAGTCGTCGTCGACGGCGTAGATGCGGTCGACGAAGTCGGGCATCGTCGCGAGGACGTCACCGACGTGATCTTCCTCGTTGTACGCCGGGACGATCACGCCGATCGTGTGTCTTCGATACATTATAAACTGCGGTAGACGAGTTCGGCGTCGGCTGCATCGCCCGGTTCGAACGCGCCCGCGATGTCGATTAGCGCGCCGTCGTCGTTGAGGGCCGCCGCAACGTCGTCGAGTTCGATATCCTCGAACGCCGAGTGCGAGGTGGTGAGGATGACGGCGTCGAACCCGTCGAACGAGAGCGATTCTTGAACGTCGATATCGAACGACGCTCGGATCTCGTCGTCGTCCGCGTGCGGATCGTATCCCTCGATATCGATGTCGAACTCGCGGAGATGGTCGATGACATGGGCAACCTTCGAACTGCGAATGTCACCCACGTCCGACTTGTACGCGAGTCCGAGCACTAGCACGCGACTCTCTCGCAACGTCTTGTGACACTCGTTGAGCGCCTTGATCGTCAACTCGGCGACGTGGTTCGGCATCGACTCGTTGACCGACCGGCTCGTGAGCATCAGTTCCGGATCCGCCCCCGCTCGCTTCGCGCGGTGGGCGAAGAAGTAGGGGTCGACCGGAATGCAGTGCCCGCCGACGAGTCCCGGCCGGTAGTCGTGGAAGTTCCACTTCGTCCGCGCCGCCTCGAGCACCTCTCGCGTGTCAAGGCCCATCTGTTCGAAGGCCATCGATAGCTCGTTGACGAGCGCGATATTGACGTCACGCTGGATGTTTTCGATGACCTTGCACGCCTCGGCGACCTCGATCGACGGGGCGGGGTGGACGCCCGCGTCGACGACCGATTCGTACAGCGTCGCGACGTCCTCGAGGACCTTGTCGTTCTGCGCACCGACCACCTTGACGACGTCCTCGAGACCGTGGTCGTCGTCGGCCGGCGTCGCGCGTTCCGGCGAATAGCCGACGAAGAAATCCTCGCCCGCGCTCAGCCCGGACGCGTCCTCGAGCGCCGGGACGAGGACCTCTCGCGTCGAGCCCGGGTAGACGGTCGACTCGAGGACGACGGTAGTGCCGGGATCCATTTTCGACCCGACGGTCGTCGCCGCGCTCTCTATGTAGCCGAGGTCCGGCCGCTCGTCGTCGTCAATCGGGGTGGGAACCGCGATAATGACGTAGTCGGCTTCGGTGATCGCGGTCGCGTCGGTCGTATAGGAGATATCACCGTCCTGGATTGCTTCGTCCGTGAGGTCACCGGTCGTGTCGATACCCTCCTGCAGTCGGTCGACCGTCACGTCGTCGACATCGTAGCCGATCACGCGGTAGTCCGACTGCGCGAATCCGACCGCGAGCGGGAGCCCGACGTATCCCAGTCCGACGACGCAGATCGTCGCCTCGCGGGTCGATTGCTCCGTCGTGTGCTCGAGGGTGGTTCCCTCACCGCTCGATTCGAGCGCGTACTGACCGCTCGCTCGCTCGTCCGCTCGCTCTTCCGTATCGCCAATTATCGTGGTCATGAGTGATTGTTATCGCGTGACCGTCACACGACCGAGTGCGACGGTGACTGTTCGAGAGTGGACGCCCGCCATCGGTTGGGCGCGCCGTAAAATCGAGAAGCCGCCGTCGGGGGTTTACTATACCCCGGATAAACGATTGCAAGCGTTCCACGCAGTGAAACCGGGAACGGGCGGGCGCTATCGACGGTAGTGACCAGTCAACGGCTCGGTGACCGGATGAGAGCTTAAACCGTTGTTAAACGCTCCTATACGAACTCATAATGAAGGTCCCCAGAGCCGGAGTACCAGTACGGTCGGCGAGTTCACGTCATCGTGACTCGGCTCACGCACCGGCCGTCACAGAACCGCGTAATCATGGTGTCCAATCCCCAGATCGGAGTCGGAGCCCAGCTCGCATCGATTCACAGCGCCGTCTCGATCGGACCGGGTCCGGCTTCGACTCACCACCAGGGGACTCACGCAATTCCCTCGAGGGCTATTTCCCTCGGGGCTGGCGATCAACCCGATGGACCGTTGTCCGCGATACAACTGCTTCGCGTGTCGTCATTCTGGGAAACGGCCCTGATCGCGGTTCTATTCCTGCTAATCAGCGCACTCATCGGGATTCGCATGGGCGACGTGCTGTCGAAACGCGAGCTCAAGATGTCGTCGCTCCCGTTTATCGTGAACGCAGCAGGTGACACGGACGAATCAGTCCACACGCACACGAACGATCAATGGGCGTCCGAATCGTATCTGTCGCCCGAAACGCCACCGAAACTCCTGAGCGACGAGGGAAAGGTCGTCCGACTGCTCGTCGCAAACGACGGTCGCATCCGCCAGCACCAGATCGCCGACGAAACGGGCTGGTCGAAGTCGAAAGTCAGCAGGATCTGCTCGCAGATGCACGCCGACGGGACGATTGAAAAGCAGTCGGTCGGTCGAGAGAACCTCATCGTCTTCTCCGAACCACTACCCAACGACGAGACGCGGTCTACCGAGATCGGGAATCCTCAGCCGTAAGCACCTGACGACCACAGCAGTGTCCAACCGAGAATAGCGTTGTTTTACGGACCGAATCGTGTTCCACCGACCGCATCGCTACGGCAGCGATGCGATTTCGAACTCAGTCCTCGAACGAAGCCCCGTTTTGAACCGCGAGGTACCAACGATAGTAGCCACTCAACATCGGTGGACACTTGATCGAACGATGAGAGCGCGGTTCGGAGCGAGCGCGGTTCGGAGCGAGCGCGGTTCGGAGCGAACGTAGTGAGCGAGAACCGCGGGGACGCGAACGGCGAGCAAAGCGAGCCGTGAGCGAACGTAGTGAGTGAGAACCGCGTTGTGATCACTATGTAACTCGTTTCAGTGGCTACCATAGCGCCTCGCGTAGCAGTTCGTACTTTCACAGGAATCCGTACGGCTGAGTCAGTGTGTCGAATCGACAACCAGTCTCGGATACCCGCTCGGCCGGCGATGGCCGTCAATGTAATCGGTTCACCTGTCTCGAATCGGTCTCTCACCCCGGCACGAGCGGAACTGTACGAATGTCGCGTTTTGCTGGGACAACGGGCTGAGTGAGCCGTGAAGCCGGAATTGGAAATAACGAATGGGGTGTTATGCACTCGATAGCTCGCGTGATATTCGCAGTACGGTCTTATTCGTGGCATAGTAATGCCCGCTGTTGTCCGTGGTAGGAGTAACGCCCGATCCGTCGGCAGTGAACGGATGGGATCAATGATACCAATGACACGGAACAGTCCTCCACGTAAGGCAGCGGTCTCGAGCCGACTCGCTACGTCCGTCACAACCGCCGATCGCCCCGCCGACCATCGCTCCGAGAGCGTAGCGTGGTCGCTGGCCACCGCTCGAACGGAGGTGATCGGCTGATGTGCGGTATTATCGCACGGATCGGTCACGGGGACGCCGCAGACACGCTCATCTCGGGGCTCGAGAACCTCGAGTACAGGGGCTACGACTCGGCGGGGATCGCCGTCCAGAACGGCTCCGGCGTCAAGGTGCACAAGTGTTCGGGTGAGGTGTCCCGCCTCAAGTCGAACCTGGACGGACAACCGCACGGAAACATGGGGATCGGTCACACCCGATGGAGCACCCACGGGCCGCCGACCGACGAAAACGCCCATCCGCATACGGATACGGCGGGCGACGTCGCGGTCGTCCACAACGGGGTCATCGAGAACTACGACGAGCTCAAGGACGAACTCCGAGCGAAGGGCCACGAGTTCGAGAGCGACACCGACTCGGAAGTCATCCCGCACCTCATCGACGAATACCGCGACGAAACCGGTGACACCGAACAAGCAGTCCGCCGGGCCGTCGACACGCTCGAGGGGAGCTACGCGATCGCCGCGATCGTCGACGGCGAGGAAGCGGTCTACGCCGCACGGAAGGGGTCGCCGCTCGTCCTCGGTCTCGACGACGAGGAATGGTACCTCGCGAGCGACGTGCCGGCGTTCCTCGAACACACCGACGAGGTAATCTACCTCGAGGACGGCGATATCGTGGTTCTCGACCCAGATTCCTACCAAATTAGCGATCTCGATGGCACCCCGATCGAGCGATCGATCGACACCGTCGACTGGGATCCGGAGGACGCCGGCAAAGGCGAGTACGACCACTACATGCTGAAGGAGATCAACAACCAGCCGGCGTCCCTCGCCAATACGATCGAGGGCCGAATCGAGGACGGTGACGTCGCCTTCGAGAACCTCCCGCCCGGCTCGTTCGACGATATCGACACCGTCCAGTTCGTCGCCTGCGGGACATCCTACCACGCGGCGATGTACGGCGCACAGTTGACCCGGGAGGCCGGCCTCCGGACCGAGGTCCTCCGCGCGAGCGAGTACGAATCCACGTCCGGGCCGGTCGACGAGAACACGCTCGTCATCGCGGTCACCCAGAGCGGCGAGACCGCCGACACCCTCGATGCGGTCCGGCAAGCGACCGAGCGCGGTGCTCGGTCGCTCGCCGTCACTAACGTCGTCGGTTCGACGGCCGCGCGCGAAGCCGACGATGCGATCTACATCCGCGCCGGCCCGGAAGTCGGCGTCGCGGCGACGAAGACGTACTCCTCGCAGGCGGTCACGCTCGCCCTGCTCACCCAGCGAATCGCGGCGGACGTCCCGGAGGGGACTCCCGCCGACGATCGAGCGGGGATGCTCGAGGCGCTCGAGGAGCTCCCACAACACGTCGAGACCGTCCTGGAGACGAGTGGGGCGGAGGCGCTCGCCCGAGACGTGTTCGATAGTAAGTCGTACTTCTTCATCGGTCACGGGCTCGGTCACTCGGTGGCCCTCGAGGGTGCGTTGAAGTTCAAGGAGATCACCTACGAGCACGCGGAAGGGTTCGCTGCCGGCCAACTCAAACACGGTCCGCTCGCCCTCGTCACCGATGAGACGCCGGTGTTCGCCGTCTCGACCGGTAGTGACAGTGACAGTAAGACGAAGACGAACGCGATCGAGGCCAAGTCCCGCGGCGCGCCGATCGTCGCCGTCGGACCGGACGACCAATCCCTCGTCGACGTCGCCGACGCACACCTGTCGGTGCCCGACACCCACCCCGTCTGGGCGGGCCTGCTCGCCAACGTTCAGCTTCAGTTGCTCTCCTACTACGCCGCAAAGCAACTCGACCGCCCGATCGACAAACCGCGCAACCTCGCAAAGAGCGTCACGGTCGAATGATCGTCTCGTTTTTCGAGTAACGTCTTTTCAACGCGCCGTTCGACACCGACTGCGGCAGTTCTGAAACGAATACCGTACGGAAACGGTCGCGTGTATCCAGCGAACAGTGAGTCACATCGCTCGAGGAGCGACTGGATCACAGGTGACGGCCCGCCCGTCCGTTCGAACGGCCGAGAGACGACGGTAGTGGTCACACATACCTGGAACATCGAGTGGTCACGCACACCTATAGTAGCCACTGAAAGTCACTGCACATCCGATCGCACGACTGCTGTGCGATCAGTGTGAATCGTTTCAGTCGTTACTATGGAACAGCAGACAGCCAGGCATACCCGAAACGCCAAGTAGCCATGTACACCCGAAACGCTGAGCAATCACGGACACTCGGAATGTCGAGATTCGAGCGGTGACAGCCACGATCGTCCGATGCGAGACGATCGCTACTCGACGTGTTCGCGATCCGAGTATCGAAGCGACGATGGCGGAACGATCCCTTCATCGCTCGTACCGTTCTCACTCGAGTGCGCCACCGATCTCCGTACCGTGCCGCAGTAGGCGTGGTACGCGCCGGGTACAGGATGCCACTCCTCTCGAGTGGTCACGAGGATTCGCTTCACGTGTCCGATATCCGATCGATCACGAGGAGTCCTCGAGGGGAGAGGGACGCACGTTGGCACCGCCTTTGCACTGCTTCCTGCCCTCGATGTCCAGCGAACACGATCATCGATGGTCTCGACAGGTGATCGAATGATGGATCAGGGGCCACTGGGACGGATGTCGATGAGACGGTGTCGATAAAACGAGTGCCGAAGGGGATTTGCGACGGCTCGAGGCTCTGCGTCGCGTTCGAACCCCGATCAACGAACGGAGTAGCGAGTGTTGCTTCTACCAGTACGAGAATAGATCCAGAGTCGCGTCGACAGCGAGCAGGCGGTCGATCGGCGAACCAGACGGCACGGCTACTCGAAAAAGCAGTGAAACCGAGCGGTAAAACGCGTTCGGACCGGACCGTCTCTAGCCGTCAGTCGTCTCGTACGTCACGACCTGTCTCGTGTCGCCATCGACTTCGACGGTGTATTCGTCCGATTCGTTCCCGTCTACGGTCACGGTGAACGAGTATTCGCCGTTCTCGCGCTCGAATTCGACCTCGCCATTCTCGTCGACGGTTTTCTCCTCTTTCCCCCCAAACAGCGCTTGCTCCTCGAGCGCAACGGTCGCGTTCTCGAGCGGGTCGCCGTTCTGGTCTTCCACGACGAACGTGACCGTGTTACTGCCGTCGCTCGAGTCGTCATCGCCCGAACTATCGCCTTCTTCCTCGAGCGTCAGTTCGATCGATTCGTCGCTGCCGTCGATCTCGACGCTGTCTTCAGCGGACTGGTATCCGTCCGCATTCGCGGTAACGCTGTAGGTGCCGTCCTCGACCTCCCACTCGACCTCGCCATCTCCGCCGGTCGTTTTCTCGTCGCTGGAGAGGTCATCAAGGCTCACGTCGGCTCCGTCGACCGCATTACCGTCTTGATCTACTACGGACACTGTCAACGCGTGTGTTCCGTCGTCGCCGCCGCTACCATCTCCGTTGTCACCACCGTCGCTATCATCACCGTCGGTATTGCCATCGCCACTGTCGCCATCGCCGTCACCGCCGTCACCGGTATCGCCGTCACCACCATCGCCGGTATCGCCGTCACCGCTATCGCCGGTATCACTGTCACCTCCGTCACCGGTATTGCCGTCACCACCGTCGCCGGTATCGCTATCACCGCCGTCAGTATCATCGGTTTCGTTACCACCGCCACCGCTCGCAGCGTCACCATTCGACGAATCGATATCGTCGTCAGCCGGTTGGCTCGAGTCGTCAAATCGGTCGGTGACAGACCCGATCGCGCTACTGACGGATGCCCCGCTCGCAGCGAGTACCAGCCCGGCCAGGAGGAAGAGGATGCCACTGACGGTGAGTATAACCTGGACGCTGCTCTGAATCGATCGGGTCTTCGTTCCGTGTTGTTGGGTGTTGCGGCTCATTATCGGTAATTGAAGGATTGCAATCCGGTGATCAGTGGGTTACGCACTCGTCGTCTCGCTGATCGCTGAGACTGTCAGTCGTCGTCGGACCGCGGGCGGCCAGTCCGTGGTCTCCGCCCTCGAGCGATCAGTTTCCGCTGTCGGAACGACCACGTTCTCGGACGAATGTCGATTTAGACGGCCGCTCGAGGCGTTGTGCCGGTCGTGCTGCCCGTCTCGGACGGGTATGCGAGATTTCATTACGGGATACTTTCGCTGTTCGGCGGTTCACTATACGGATCATAAAGCCGTTTTGATCGGACAATTGCCCTCGCTCAGAGCCTGAATGACGTGGATTGCCGCCGTTGATTCGGACCGGCGATACTGTTTCGGATACCGTCAGGCCCCGTTGAGTACCGGCTGAGCGACGACTACAGTAGTCACTGTCTCTCTACAGGCGGAGCAGGCCGAGTGACTCGGAGTCGTCCGAGAATCTTCGATTCTCGGGATGACGAGGCATCGTTGGCGTCTCGAACCACTTGACACCGAGGCGGTTCACGCGCTTCTATCCTCGACAGCACGCTCGGATCAACCGCCGTCGGGGTCGGCCCCGAGACCGTCATTCGAATCGTCGACCAGTTCGAAGTCGGTCGAACCGCACGAACAGCCGTCTTGCCCGATAATCTGAATCTCGCCGTCCGGCCACCGCCGTGCCGCGTAGGCGGATCCACATGCCGTACACGCTGCGAGTACCCTCGTTACATCGTCTTTGTGTGCCATCCCCACCAGCACGTTGGAAAAACACCGGAATGAAGGTTTCCACTCGACGGGGAGTGTCACGAAAGCGGATGCGCTGCGTACCGGAACGACGCTACCGACATCAGTCACGGTAAACGATGTACCCCCTGCGTCTCGAGTTCCTCGTCAGGTATTGTCGCCTCCGGCACGCTCGTCTCCGCGTACTCGAGTTCGGTGTCGCCGACGACCTCGAAAGCGTAGTCGGTCCCCTCGTAGTCGACGAGGACCCGCGCGTTTTCGATCGTGAGAGCCATCAAACTCGGCTCCGCATATGCCGACACCGCGTATAAACGTGGGCTGGGAGATAACTTGGTGACAGCGTTCGTCGGGACGGAGAGGGAGAACGGATGACTCGTGCCGATCGAATCCGCCGCCGTTTCGGGGGGAGGAGAGCTGCGCCGTCATTTGGGACGGGGGACCGAGCCGTTATTCGTTGAGGTGGCCGCGATAGCCCTTCGGTTCGAACCCGCGCCGGCAGATCACGCGCTTGCGGCCGACGGTGATGGCGCTGACCTGGTCGTCGTCCTCCATACGGTCGATGACGTCCTCGAGTCGATCCGTCGACCACCCCGTTTCCTCGCGAATGGTCGATTGGTCGACGCGGCCGCCGCGTTTGACGAGCAGTCGGAGAATTTTGTCTTCGTCGGGGAGATCGTGTTCGTCGACGCCGTACTCGATTTCTTCGGCATAGCTTAACGTTTCGTCGTCGGGTTCTTCGCTTGTTTCCTCGCTCGATGTCGATGCGGACTCGCTCGCTCGGGACTCGTCGGCCGAACCGCTCCAGAGAGAGGAGATACGAGCCCAGAGTGTATTGAATACCATCTATTGATCACGCTCCATTGGAACTATCACAACTTGAACGCCCACCTACCTTGGTTTTATGTTTTGGGAATGACATGGTTACGACCCGGCGATTACGGCGTGACTATCGTGACGGTTCCGTCATCGAATAGCGGCTGCCTTGCGACCCGCAAGCCAGTTATCACTTTGAGCGACCGACAGGCACGCCGACAACGCGATTCCGATCGAGGCGCTCATCTACCACACGCTCGATACTGCGGTAGTCACCGATTTCCCCGTCTCGAGCCCTGTTACTGGCCGTAACGCGCGAGCACTATTACCACTTGCGACACGCAGCACGCGTCGACAGTTCGAGTTGGTGTCGACGCGACTCGCTCGCACCAGGCACCACGCCGTCAGCTATCAGCGGAGTCGTCCCGCTTTCGAGCGAGCCGAGACGTGACCGTCACCGCATCCGATCACGCCGCTGCCACGAGATGCGAATTCCCCCGCGTCAGAGACTACTGTAAGTGTCAGCGAGCGCATCGAGCGCCTCGTGGTGGTTCGTCGAATGAGGTGCGGTCAGGGGTGAGACGCTGATACGACCCTCGACGACCGCGCGGCGGTCGGTGCCCTCGGGATCGGGAAGCCTGTCGGGGGTCATATCCTCCCAGACGCGGTCGTGGAGAGTGACGCGTGCGCCGTCGCGTTCGGCGTCCATCTCGTAGCGTTTCGAGGGGCGCGTGACATCGATCGGGGCGGGTTCACCGTCCGGCAGCGGAACGTTGACGTTGAGATAGGCGGCGTGGTCGAAGACGCCGGCCTCGAGCGCTCGATCGGCGAGATAGGTCGTGACGCGGGTCGCTTCGGCGTAGTCGTCGGTGGTTACCTCCGTCTCCGCGAACGGGGTGTCGTCGACGGGGACGTACAGCGAGGTCGCGATCGCGGGAACGTCGAAGAAGGCGGCCTCGACGGCCGCACTAATCGTCCCCGAGCGACCGAGGACGTACTCGCCGAGGTTTGCCCCCTTGTTACAGCCGGCGACGACGAGGTCCGGAAACGGGCCGAGTTCGGCGAGACCGGCGACGACGCAGTCTGCAGGGGTCCCGTAGACCGCATAGCCCAGTTCGTGATCGTCGACCTCGACTTCGTGGGAAAGCGATCGGCCGCAGGCGCTTCGGTCGTCGGCCGGCGCGACGACGGTCACGTTGGCGTGCTCGGAAAGGGCGTCGTACAGCGCCCTGATACCGGTGCTGTCGATCCCGTCGTCGTTGGTCAACAGGATCTCGAGGTCGTCGCTCATGTCACGCCGGTCGGTCGGCGGTGCGAAAAGCCCACCGCTTTCCCGTCTCGGGCGGTTCGATCGGTTATCTCGGGCGGTTTAGCCGACCGTTTCAGACGGTCCGCTGTCACCGTGTCCCGACGCACCCGCGACCCGTCATGCGGGCGCGCCGGAACTGACTGTCAGGAGACCGTCTCAGCCGATTCGATCGACGACCGTCTCCTCGTCGACGACCAGATTGTAGGCTTCCTCGTCGTCGTTCCAGAGCGCGAGGATGCGTTCGAACGTGCAGACCTCGCCGTAGTCGGCCTCGAGCAGCGGTCCGTTGAGCGACGTTTCGTTCGTCACGACGGCGTAGTGATCGACGGCTTCGCTGCCGTCGCTGATCTTGAACAGCGGATTCGACCGGCCGCCGCGGCCGCCGTTCCCGTCGCCGTCACCGCTTAACGACCGGCTAAGCTTCGCCGCCACGATGTCGATCCGGTTCGTGACGTGGCGTTCCATCTCGGCCATCTTCGCCCACTCGTTCGTCTCGAGCGCCATATCGATCCGCCGACGGCCGTCGAGACGCAGGAGCGAGTAGGAAAACTGGACGTCGACGTTGACGAACTCGCCGGGCGCGTGATCGTCGTCGTCGGCCGGCGCGGCCTCGTCGAGTCGCCGCTGGAAACCCGGTACCTCCAGATCGGACCGGACATCGAAGGACCACCCGCGATCCGAGGGGGTTTCGCCGGGCCAGAGCCTGACGGTGGGGCCGTAAACCGTCACCTCCCCGCGTCGATAGGTTGCCGAATCGGAATCGCCAGTCGCGTCGAAATCCATCGCCGCTCGGTCCCAGAGACGCTCGCCCTCGAGGTCCCGTTCCACCTCGCGCAGTCCGACGCTGGTGTTCTTGTCCGCGGGGGCCATCGCGAGCAGCGCGCCGTCCGGCGCGAGCGTCTCGAGGAACGATCGCGTGACTTCGGCGGGGTCCTCGAGTTCGCTCAGGACGTTACAGCCGAGAATGAGATCGAAGCCGTCGTCCGGTGCAGTGGGGTCGAACCCGTCGCCGGAACCGCCACTGTCACCGCCACCGTTCACGGCCTCGCTCGGATCGAACGCCTCCGCGGTCGTCCGGTGAATCGTCGTGTGGACGTTCCGCCCCGTCTCCGCGAGCAGTTCCTCGAGCACGTCCGCGGCCGCGCTGGGCTCGATCGCGTGGTACTCGAGCAAGGAATCGTCGGGGAGGTAGTCACAGAGGCCGAGCGCGGGGCCGCCGACGCCCGCGCCGATATCGAGGACCCGAAGCTTCCGGCCCAGCAGCCCTCGTTCCGCGAGATCGTCGAGCGCGTACTGCACCGCCGCGTAGTACCCCGGAAGGTGGTAGATCGCGTACCCCGCGGCCACGTCGTCGTCGTACTCGACCGGTTGACCGTCGAGGTAGCTCGCTTTGAACCGACGGATCGTCGAGCGGAGCAGGTCCCCCGACGCGCCGCCCTCCCAGTTCGGGCCGTACCGATCGGCGAGCAGGTCCTCGAGCCGGCGTTCGTAGTCGGTCGGAAGCCGTTCGATCGGTCCCCGCAGGGGTCGAACCGGCTCGTCGTCGACCGGAACGAACAGCCCGTCGTCCCGCTCGAGTAGTC
This sequence comes from Natrinema sp. DC36, assembly GCF_020405225.1. Taxonomy (NCBI): domain Archaea; kingdom Methanobacteriati; phylum Methanobacteriota; class Halobacteria; order Halobacteriales; family Natrialbaceae; genus Natrinema; species Natrinema sp. DC36. The sequence continues at coordinate 136,735 of NZ_CP084472.1, read as the reverse complement.
CGAGGTCGGCGGCCTCCTCGCGGAGGAGCTGTCTGACTACCGCCGGATGGGGGTTCCCCTCGACGTACTCGCAGATCTCCTCGGGGTCGATCGGTCGGACGTTGCGCAGATACTTCGCGTTCGATCGAACGGCGTCGCGATGGTCGCTCACGTGGTGTTCCCTCCGGTATCGCGTCGTTCGTCGTGTTTGACACCTTCGTCGTGTTCGTCACGTTCGTCGCGTTCGGCGTGCCAGTTCGCGGCCGCCTCACGGTACAGCGCCTCGAGTTCCTCGGGTCCGGCGGCGGCGATTTCGTCGGCGGCGTCGGCGACGGCATCCGCGCCGTCGAACGTGTCCTGAATGTCGGCGTAGACACGCGGCGTTCCCGCGGTTACCTGTCGGGCGAGTCGCCGCAAATCCTCGTAAATCGGAGTTTCGAACCCCTCAGGGACCGATTCCGCTGCGAGGGCGAAAGAGAAAACCGCGGCGTGGGTCGCCGCCTGAACGGTCTCCATGGCCTCGTCGTGTTCCGCGGCCGTCGTCTCGAGTAGTTCGTTCCCCCGTTCCTCGAGGGCCGCAAGTAGCTCGTCAGTTACCGGCCCCGAACGAGCCCGGACGACGGCGATAGAGCCGGGTGCCCGCTCGGGTGCGAACAGCGGGTGCAGGCTCACGCGCTCCAGTTCCTGGGCGTGACGTTCCATCGCCGCTATCGCGGGCTCCATCACGCCCGACACGTCGACGACCGCCCGCTCGGCGCGGTCGGCCTGGTCGGCAATCGCGTCGGTCACGTGAGTCATCGGCACCGCGAGACAGACGACGTCGAACGTCGTCTCCCCCTCGAGGTCGGTGACATCCCCCCCGACCGCCTCGGCCGCGGTCGCCGCCGCGTCTCGGTCGAGATCGGCGAACGTGACCCGGGCGTCGATCGCGTCCCCGAACCACGTCCCCATCGACCCCGCGCCGACGATCAGTACGTCCATCGCCCGCTCCTACCTGCCGACGTTGCAAAAGCCGTTCGATCCGACGGTTCGCGTGACCGTCCGATCGCTCGAGACGGGGCGGTGACGCCCACACGTCGGCCGACATCGATGACCGGCGAGCGGCGTGGTCGACGGGCCGCCGAGCGTTCGGACCACTGCAGTTCGGGCCGGCTTACTTGATCCCTCGAGTCGAACTGCGATCGTGATGCGAATCGGAATCGTCGGTGCCGGGGCGGCCGCGGCGGCCGCGGCCTACGCCATCGACGGAGCGCCGACCGAAACGGAAGTCACTGTTCTCGAGAAGTCTCGCGGTCTCTGTGGCCGGGCCGCGACGAGGCGTCGCGACGACGTCGTCTACGACTACGGCGCGAACTACGTCACGTCGGACGACGAGCGCGTGGTCGAACTACTAACGGAGACACTGGACGACGAGGGACTGGTCGACGTGACGGAGCCGGTCTGGACGTTCGATCGCGCGGGTACGGTGTCGCCGGGAGACGGCCGCGACGATCATAAGTGGACCTACCGACAGGGGCTGACCCAGATCGCGAAGCGACTCTTCACCCGTACCGACGCGAGCGTCCACCGGGAGACGCGAGTAGAAACACTAGTTCGTGAACCCGACGACGGAGAGGGGAGCTGGCGACTCGAGGACGCGTCCGGAACCCGCTGGGGCCCATTCGACGCAGTGCTCCTGAATCCGCCGGCACCGCAGACGGCCGACCTGCTGCGGTCGGCCGACTGGTCGAGCGGCACCGATACGTGGGAGTCGCTCGCAGCCGCCGTCGAAGCGGTCCCCTTCCGGACGATCTGGACCGGGATCTTCCACTATCCGTTCGAACTCGAGCGTCCCTACTACGCGCTGGTCAACACGGACAAGGCCCACGAGATCGGCTGGGTCGCCCGCGAGGAGTGCAAACCCGGCCACGTCCCCGACGGGGAATCGGTGCTGGTCGTCCAGGCCAACCACGAGTGGTCCGTCGACCGCTACGACGAACGACCAGCAGAGAACTGCGAACGACTCGCGGCGATGACCGCCGACCTCATCGGGGACGAGCGCCTGCGCGAACCCGACTGGATCGACTACCAGGGGTGGCGGCACGCGCTCCCGGAGGACGGCCTCCCCGGCGAAGTGCTAGAGCGCGCCGAACGCGAGGGGCTGTACTGTCTCGGCGACTGGGTCGCCGGCGAGGCCCGACTCCACGCGGCGCTTCGCAACGGGCTCGAGGTCGGCGAGCGAGTCGCCGACGCCGGGTGAGACGACCGGAGTTACAGGGCCGACGTGGCCTCCTCCAGCACCGCCGTATCGACGAAGACGACCACGTGATCGCCGCTCTCGACTTTGGTCTCCCCTCGCGGGGTGATCAGCTCCCCATCGCGGGTGATCGCTCCGATGACGATTCCGGCGGGAAGGCCGGCCATCGCGTCCCGGATCCGCTCGCCGGCGAGCGCGCTCTCTGAACCGACCTCGATCTCGAGGACCTCGGCGCGATCGGACTCGAGCATGGCGACGTTCTCGGTCTGTCGCTTGCGGGTGAAGCGGGTGATCTCCTCGGCGGTCACGAGCCGCGGGTTGACCCCGACGTCGATCCCGACGGTCTCGAAGAGGTCGACGTACTCCCCGACCTCGACGATGCCGATAGTGCGCTCGACGCCGAGTCGTTTCGCGAGCAGCGAGATGAGCAGGTTCTTCTCGTCGCCCTCGACCGCAGCGACGACGATGTCGGACTCGTCGACGTGTTCGCGGACGAGGAAGTCGATGTCCGTCGCATCGCTCTGCAGAACCAGCGTTCCCGGCAGTTTCTCGGCCAGCTCCCGCGCCCGCTCGGGATCCCGTTCGACGAGTCGCGGCTCGAGCCCTTCGGCCTCGAAGAGTCGCGCCGTCTGGTAGCCGATCTCGGTGCCGCCGACGATGACGATCTCGTTGGCGTCCTCGAGGGACGGCCCCGGCGTCAGGATGCCCGCGAACTCGCGGACGCTCGACCCGGAACCGATGACGACGACGGCGTCGCCCGCCTCGATGACGGTCTCTCCGCGTGGAATAACGATCTCATCGTCGCGCAACAGCGCCGCGAAGGTCAACGACTCGAAGCGGTCGGCCTCGGAGACCGTGTCGCCGGCGATCGGACTGTCGGGTCCGACTTCGAACTCGGCCATCTGGACGAGCCCGTCGGCGAACGTCTCCACGTCGTGAGCGCCGGGCAAGCCGGCGATCCGAACGATCGTCTCGGCGGTCTGGAGATCCGTACAGACCATGAAATCGACGCCGAACGCGCCTCTGGACTGCTCCCACGTCCGCAACAGGTTCGTCTTCTTGACGCGGGCGATCGTGAACGGCTCGGCGACGGCCTTCGCCGCCCCGCAGACGACGATGTTCGTCTCGTCGATGTCGGTACTCGCGATGACCATATCGGCCTCCTCGACGCCGGCCTCCTCGAGCGTCCCGAGGGCGGTCCCGTTCCCCCGGATCGCCAACACGTCGTGGGAGTAGGTGACCGACTCGACTCGTTCGGGATCCGTGTCGACCACGACGACGTTGTGCTCGTCGTCGAGGCTGGCAGCGATGTTCGACCCGACCTGGCCCGCACCGACGACGATTACGCGCACCGGCGTCTCACCCGCGAAGATCGCGGCCTCGGAACGACGCTGATCCGGGTCATAGTATCGGTATCGGTCGCCGGACAGTAGTGGGTTAGCCTTGCGTTAGGACCGGGCGCAGCGAGAACGTCCGCGCACATAGTCGAGGGGAGCGGACGGAGCTACGGCATTTCGTGAACCGTCAACTCCACCTCCCGCGGCCGACCCTCGATGTCCGCGACCAGCCGCTGGACGACGGTCTCAGCCTCGCCGATAAGTTTGGGTTCGACCTTCCGGATAACCCAGTCCAGCGAGACGAACCGCGGCAGCGAGATCGCGTTCTCGTCCGCCGAGTGGGGATCGTAGACGGCCTCGAAGTAGATCCGACTCGCCGTCTCCACGTCCGCCGGCGCGGATTCGGGTTCCGGTTCGACGCGCCACTCGCCGCGGGCGTCGAGATCGTTGACCAGTTCCCACGTGATCGACTCGGGCGGGGAGATATCGGTCACCCTCGAGCGGGCGGTGTAGCTGAGCTTCCACCACGCCAGTTTGAGGTCGTAGACGGAACCGACGCCGCCGTTCCCGTTGACGCGCACTTCCTTCAGGTGGTCCGTGTACCGCGGGTAGTCGGTAAACGACTCCACGTACGGAAACACCTCCTCGGGCGACCGATGGGCGAGCGTACTGAGGAGAATTCTGTCCACACCCGCCGTACGACGGAGCCGAAAGTAAGGATTTCCATAGCGTCGAGTACCGCTCATACGGGGTCCTCCGCATCAATCGCTCGGCGTCGCCCGAGCCCCCTCTCCCTCGGCGTCGTCCCGAATCGCATCGATTCGGTCGGCGATCGGCGGGTGATGGGTCGCGAGGCTGTAGAACAGGCCCGCCTCGCGGCGAGTATCGTTCGCGTCGGCCAGCGTCTCGAGGGCCTTGCTGATCGCCTCTCGACCGGCCTCCCGGGCCGCGTACGAGTCCGCCCGGAACTCCTGCCATCGCGCGAGCCCACCCAGCAGGACGACGTGGTAGAGCGCGTACAGCGCCATGAACGGGACGAAGAAGCCGACGAAACCAAAGCGCTCCTCGAGCCCGCCGAGTCCGAACCGCTGGACGCCGAGGATCCAGGCTCCGAAGACGGCGACCGTCAGCAGGCCGCGCTGCCAGAGGTAGCGGCCGGCGACGTGGCCGAACTCGTGGGCGAGGATCGAGCGCAGTTCGTCGTCGTCGCACTCCGCGAGCAAGTAGTCGGTCAGGAAGACGTATCGCAGCCCGGGAACCGTGCCCGCGACGAGCGCGTTCGCGGTCTTGGTGGACTCGCCCTCGAGCAGGAACAGTCCGCGGGGTCTGTAGCCCAACTCCGTACAGAGCCGTTCGACGCGCTCGCGACGCTGCCCCTCGAGCGGAACGCGGTCCCGGAAGAGTACGATCAGGTACGGAGAGAGACCGAAGCTGGCGAAGACGATCGCACCGAGAGTGGCGACGAGCACCGGGGCCGACGACCCGACGACCGAAATGACCGCGAGGAAACCCCCGACCCCGATCATCGCCGAGCCGACGGCGACCGCCATCACCGTGACCGTGCCTTTCGCGACCCGCCACATCGACGCCGACGTCTCCCGCAGCGAGCGCACCGTGGGATACGTGCCGAGGGCCATCGACACGATCGGAACGGTAACGATCCCGAAGGTGACCGCGATGAGTACTGCGAACTCGAGGAACGCGATGCCGAACAGTTCGACGCCGCCCGTCCCGACGGCGGCAGTCGCTCGATCTACCAGTCCGAGGGTGTAGCCGGCCAGAATGGCGACGATCGGCAATCCGAATCCGCCGACCTGCTGGACGCGATTGAGTCGGTGCAAGCGGTCTTCGACCGGTCCGTCCATCGCCTCGACGCGGCGGGCATACGCTCGAAACCCGAGGAACGGCCCGACCGCAAGGACGAGGACGAACGCAGCAGCAGCGAGCATAGTCGTCGATTCGATATCACATATCAAAATAGTGTTGGGATTTACACACGACTCGGAGCCGTAATCCCTGCTGTGGGTCCGTAGCCAGAATCTGTCGGCGATATCCGATCAGTAGAGGTTATCTACGTACTGCACCAGATTGCTCACCCGGCAGCGGTGGCGCGCGCTGTGCCGCGGTGAACTGCGAGGCCTGAACGAAGTGACGGCCTCGATGGTGTGAGCGGTGACCGCAGGGAACCGCGAACCACCGGTGAACCGCGGCACGACGCTGCGCGAGGTCTTCGCAAACGGAGTGAGGGAAGGCTTGTCAGAGCTCGCTCTGACAGTGGATGAGCGAACGCCGTCAGGCGTGAGCGTTAGCGCGGGACCGACGGTCCCGCGAACCATCCGAACGGGCAGAGCGCGGCGCTACGCGCCGCGACCGTCGAGGCGGTTTCACCGCCTCGCAGCGCCCGTGAGGAGAAATCGGCTGGGGAGGGCGTGGCGCTTCCGTGTTGCCACGGTAGCAGAACGCTTCGTCTCATTCATCCTCACCGGAACCCGCTTCCCCATTCACAACTGTCCCGTGCGCGAACAGACGGAAAACAGCAAGCACGAACAGACGGAAGACGGCAACCTTCTATACTCGCGGCCGGCAACGAGCGAGCATGCGAGACGTTTGTATCGTCGGCGGAGGCGTCGCCGGCCTCGCCGCCTCGATCTTCACCGCACGCGCGGGACTGGATACCCTCGTCATCGACGGGGGCGAATCGATCCTCGAGCGCAACGCCAGCCTCGAGAACTACCCCGGCTTTCCCGAGGGCCTCGACGCCCGCAGGTACCTGCAACTGAGCCGCGAACAGGCCCGCAACGCCGGCGCCGAGTTCGAACTCGGTCGGGTCACGAGCACGGAACTGGTCGACGAGACGGACCTCGAGGCCGGCTTCGTCCTCGAGACCGAGGGCGGCGACCCGCTCGAGGCGCGGCGGGTGATCGCGGCCTCGTGGTCGGACAGCGAGTATCTCGTCCCGCTCGACGTGGGTCGCATCCAGCGCGGGAGCAAGCACTTCGTCGACACCGACGAGGCCGGCCGGACGGCCGTCGACGGCGTCTACGCCGCGGGCCGACTCGCGGAGGAACCCCACCAGACGATCGTCGCAGCGGGCCACGGTGCGAAGGTCGCCCTCGCCGCGATCCACGATTCGGACGCGAACTTCTATCACGACTGGGTCGCGCCGGAGGGCTACTTCACCGGCCGCGGGCGCGAGGTGCCGCCGGGCTGTGAGGAGATCGACGACGCGGAACGGCGGGAACGAGACGACAAAGCGAGAGCCCGCCTGCTCGAGGCCTTCGAGGAACCGCTCGACGAGGTGCCGACGATGCACCCGAGCGTCGCGGAAGACTAGCAGTAGGTAGTTCCCTCCCGACAGTCGGTGACCAACAACCCGAACGGAAAGTGCCAGCTTTTCCCAACCCACCAGTGTATGGAACAGCCGATCTACCGGGAAAGCAGCGATAGAAGCGTCCTGCTATCGTGGTAACACGGAATGGCCACACCCTCCCCAGCCGATTCGTTCGCGCCTCGCGGCGCTCACTCATCCCTCGCACGGCTTCGAGCCGCGGCTCACACGGCTCACGGTTCCCTGCGGTCACCGTTCGCTTTCCGAGGCGCTCACTTCGTTCACGCCTCGCCTCCGTTCGCCGCGGCCCAGCGCGCGCCGCCGCACGCCGGTTGGCTGGTCCGGAGTGATACGTGGTTCCCCTTCATCGAGCGCCCGTCACACGGTCAGTCTGCAGAAAAACGCGCTCCCAATACGGCTGTGTCAGGGGGAGGCGCGCTGGGCCATATCCTTTTGCCGGCTGCCCGCGTCGAGTCAGTCGATGGAGGTCGCCATCCTCACCGTCGGCGACGAAGTGCTCGCCGGAGACATCGCGAACGCGAACGCCCAATGGCTCGCGACCCGGCTGACCGACAACGGCGCGACCGTCGACCGCATTCTGACGATTCCGGACGATCGCGACCGCATCGCGGCGACGATCCGAACGTGGACGGACGCCCTGGACGCCGTGGTCGTGACCGGCGGCCTCGGCGGCACCCACGACGACGTCACCGCCGACGCGCTGGCAGACGCGTTCGACCGCGAGCTGGTCGTCGACCAGTCCGTTCGACGGGACGTCCTCGAAACCGTCGCGGACTACCGGGACCTCGATCCGAAGACGGTAACGGCCGACGACCTGGACGTAGATGTCGACGCCTGGGCGGCGCTGCCCGAGGGCAGTCGGCCGGTACTCAATCCCGAGGGGCTCTGTCCCGGCTGCGTGCTCGAGAACGTCTACGCGTTCCCGGGCGTACCCGCGGAGATGCAGGCGTTGTTCGAGCGCGTCGCCGCGGAGTTCAGCGGCAACGCCGTCTCGCGGGTGGCGTACACGCCCCAGCCGGAGGGTTCGATGGCCGCGGCCATCGACGGCGTACGCGAACGCTTCGACGTGACGATCGGCAGCTACCCCGACACGGAGCGGCGAAACCGGCTGAAGGTGACCGGCACCGATCCCGAGACCGTCGACGCGGCGCTCGAGTGGCTCGCCGAACGAGTCGACCTCGACGTGAGCGAGTAAGCGAACCCGACCCGCGGCGACGCCTCGCTACGCTTAACATACCCCGAGAGAGACTAGCAGACGAATGCTCGAGGGAGTCAACGTCGCGCTCGGGATCACGGGGTCGATCGCGGCCGTGAGGACGGTCGAACTGGCCCACGAGCTGCGACGCCACGGAGCGGCGGTTCGCGGCGTGATGACCGGCAGCGCGCAGGGGATCATCCACCCCTGGGCGGTCGAGTTCGCCACCGAAAACGAGGTCGTCACGGAGATCACGGGCGGCGTCGAACACGTCGATCTCTGTGGCTACGAGGGCTGGGCCGACGTGTTCTTGATCGCACCCGCGACGGCCAACACCGTCGGCAAGATCGCGGGTGCCGTCGACGACACGCCCGTCACGACGTGTGCCACGACCGCGCTCGGTGCCGACACGCCGGTCGTGATCGCGCCCGCGATGCACGAACCGATGTACGACCACCCCGGCGTGCTCGAGGCCATCGACACCGTCTCCGAGTGGGGCGTCGACTTCGTCGATCCCCGCATCGAAGAGGGAAAGGCCAAGATCGCGAGCGAGGAGGCGATCGTCTGCGACGTGGCCCGCGCGGCCGGCGACCGGCCGCTCGAGGGCGAGCACGTCGTCGTTACGAGCGGCGCGACGAGCGAATCGATCGACCCCGTCCGGGTCATCACGAACCGATCGTCGGGCAAGATGGGGCGAGCGGTCGCGAAAGCCTGCTACGTCCGCGGAGCCGACGCGACGCTCGTCCACGACGGGCCCGACGTGCCCTACGCCGACGTTTGCGAGGTCGAGAGCGCGAGCGAGATGCTCGCGGCCACGCGCGAGGCCTGTGCGGACGCCGACGCGCTCGTCTCGGCCGCCGCGATCGGCGACTACACCGTCGAGGGAAGCGACGAGAAGATCCGCTCGGGTCAGGAGTTCACGCTCGAGTTCGAGCCGACGCCGAAGCTCATCGACGAGATTCGCGCCGACTACCCCGACCTGCCGATCGTCGGCTTCAAGACCGAGACCTCCGGCGACGACGGGGCGATGATCGAGCAGGCCAGAACGACCCTCGAGCGGGCCGATCTCGCGTTCGTCGTCGCCAACGACGCGAGCGTGATGGGGGCGGAGACGACGAGCGCGCTGCTCGTCCACGCGAGCGACGTCGCACGCTACGAGGGAACGAAAGCCGGGCTGGGCGGCGAGATCGCCGATTCGATTGCGGCGGTGCTCGGGGCGAGGCCGGCGACGGACTGAGCGGTCAGCGCGCCCGTCAGGAGAATTATATGGGTGGGGTTCATCCGACCGAACTAATGGGTATTCGACCTGGTTTGAACGCGATCGAACGACCGGAGCCGTCCGGTACCCCGAGGTGACCGACGTGGCGCAACGACACCGAACCGACGACGCCGACACCCCCGATACCGGCGGCGATGACACTCCCGACACCGGCGGCGATGACGCGCCCGACGACGATCACGACCCGCCCGACGAAGCGCTCTCCAAAGGCGAGATCTTCGAAGTGCTGCGGAATCAACGGCGTCGCTATATCCTGCAGTACCTCAAACAGGACGACCGGCCCGTCGAACTCGGCGATCTCGCCCAGCAGATCGCCGCCTGGGAGTACGACACGACCCTCGAGGGCGTCACCCCCGAGCAGCGAAAGCGTGTCTACACGACGCTCCAACAGACCCACCTTCCGAAGATGGACGCGACCGGCATTCTTTGCTTCGACGCCGATCGAGGCGTCATCGAGGGGACCGATCGAACCGGAGACATCAGCGTCTACCTCGAAATCGTCCCCGGCCGGGAGTTCGCGTGGCGCGAACTGTACCTCTCGCTGGGCGCGATCAGCTGTGCGCTCGTCGCCGCGCTGTGGCTGGAGATCTATCCGCTGACGCATCTCTCGGAGCTGACCTGGACGGCCGCCATCGCGGGGACGTTCACGCTCACTGCGGTCGTCCACATCTACCACGAGCGAAACATGCGTCTCGGTCACGGCGACCAGCCACCGGAACTGAGCTTCAGCGCCGACGACTGATCGGTCCTCGAACGGTCCGGCAGGTCGAAACGGGTGGCGATCTTCCGGTCGAGAAATATCGCGGCTCCCTCGCTCGGATCGTCAACTTTTACTCCGCGACGGTTCGACCCACAGCATGGATCAGCTGAAGCAGTCCCTCCTCGAGGCGCCGATCATCGAGAAGAACGGCTATCACTACTTCGTGCACCCGATCAGCGACGGGCTCCCGAAACTCGATCCGGGGCTGCTCCGCGAGATCGTCATCCGAATCATCCGGAAAGCCGAGCTCGAGGAGGTCGATCGGATCGTGACCCCCGCGGCGATGGGCATTCACATCTCCACCGCCGTCTCGCTGATGACCGATATCCCGCTGACCGTGATTCGGAAGCGCAAGTACGGCCTCGAGGACGAGGTCGCGATCTCCCAGAAGACCGGCTACTCGGAAAACGAGATGTACATCAACGACGTCCGCGAGGGCGAGCGCGTCCTGGTCCTCGACGACGTCCTCTCGACGGGCGGCACGCTCGCGTCGGTGCTCACCGCGCTCGACGAGATCGGCGCGGAGGTCGTCGACACGGTGGCCGTGATCAAGAAGGTCGGCGGCGAGAACAAGGTCGACGACGCCGGCTACGACGTCAAGACGCTAATCAACGTCGACGTCGTCGACGGCGAGGTCGTCATCGTCGACGAGGAAGGCGATCAGTAAGCGATCGCCGGCGGGCGGGTCGTCGAACGGCCTATCACACGAATTGACCGGAACCGAGGGACGTGTCCCGCTGTCTTCGTCCGATCACCCGCGACGGTCCGGCGAATCGCGATATCGACGACCGGTCAACAGATTGCGGCCGGGATTGGGACTCGCGTTCGGGGATTTCGAGCCGTTCCGTGTCTAGCCAACACAAGGAATATGTTCGCAGGATCAGAACTCTACGACTATGTCAGGGAATAGTGTCGGGCCGAGTGAACGCGGTCGTCTGCGACGGCGTTCACTCCTGAAGCGTGCGGGGGCGGCCGGGATCGCGGGACTCGCTGGCTGTATCAGATCCAACAGCGTCACGGCCGACGGCCCAGCCGAGGAGCTGATACAGGAGGGGTTCGAGGCGGCGGACGTCGAGCCGCCGTTCGAAACCACGATCGCTATTACCGAAGACGAGGAACGAAACAAGTTCGCACAGCTTCTCCGGAGCGAACTCAACGGGACCGGCTTTTTCGACATCTCGATCACCTCTCAGGATTTCGGCTCCCACGTCGATATGATGTTCGCCGCGGCCGAGCAAAATGAAAACGCCATGTTCGTCTCGAGCTGGACCGGCGGCTGGGATCCGAGCAACTACGTCGACATGCTCTTTCACTCGGACGATCACACGCCGAACGGATCCAACGTCGGCCACTACTCCGATGAGACCGTCGACGAGTATATCAACGCCGGTCTCACCGAAACCAATCAGGAGGACCGCGTCGAGATCTACCGAAACCTGCAGGAGAAACTGGTCGCCGACTCGCCGGCGTCGTTCGTTCGCTTCAGCGAAGCGACTCACGTCTGGGACGGCGACGTCGTCAGCGGTTGGGAGACGTATCCGCTTCGGCCGGGGACGTACTACGCGATATACGCGCCCTGGGCCGGGGTCTACACCGAACTCGAAGAGGGGTCCGAGTTCGTCGGCGACCTCGGGAGCGACGTCACGAACTACGATCCCGTCACGATAAACGGGACCGTCTCCAGTCAGGCGACGGCGCTGCTTTACGAGCAACTCGTCGGCGTCGACTTCGACGGCGAGATTCGACCGATGCTCGCCACCGACTGGGAACGGATCGACGACGGGGGAGGCGACGGGATGACGTATCGATTCACCCTCCGCGAGGGCGTCCGGTTCCACAACGGCGAAGAGCTCACTGCGGCCCACGTCAGAGGCTCGCTCGAGCGCTACGAGGGAACGCCGCGAGAGAACGACGTCTACGACTGGTACGAGACCAGCGAAGTCGTCGACGACGAGACGATCGAGATCAGTTGCTCGCGGGAGTACGGCCCCTTCGAGAGCGCGCTGTTCAACGTCTCGATCGTTCCGATGGCGGTGATCGACGGCGAACACGACCTCGAGTCGGAGCCCGTTGGAACCGGTCCCTACCGGTTCGTCGAACACGAGAGCGACAACCACTGGCGAATGGAGCGCTTCGACGATCACTGGTTCGAGGGGAACAAAGCGGTCCCCGAGACGGCACCGATCGAAACCGTCACGCTCGAGATTATCACCGAGAAGTCGTCCCGACAGGGCGCACTCGAGGCCGGGAACATCCACTTCAGTTACGGCGTGCCGTCGGCGAGCGTCGCCGATTTCGAGAGCGACGCGGCCTACGGTGTCGGGCGCCACGTCGGCGGCGGCTTCGATATGGTGATCTACCCCACCTACCGCGCGCCGTTTTCCGAGCGGTCGGTCCGTCGCGGCTGTAACATGTTGCTTCCGCGCGAACGAATCCTCGAGAACGTCTACCGCGGCATCGGCCAACTGGCGTACACGCCGGTCTCACCGCTGCTCGAGGAGTACGCGAGCGAGTCGTTTCAGGAGACGATCGCCGACGAGTACGTCCGTCCGAACTAACGTTACACTCTACTCCCACCAATGACGCTCGGCCGATACGTCTGGACGCGGTTGTTGGTCACCGCGCCGGTCCTCTTCGGCGTCACCGCACTGACCTTTTCGTTCGTCCACCTGTTGCCGGGCGACGCGGTCGACGCGATCATCGGTTTTCAGGACGTTAGCCCGGCGGTCGAGGCGTCGATCCGGGCCGAGTACCACCTCGACCAGCCGGTCTGGAAACAGTACGTGCTGTGGCTGGGCGACGCGGCCACCCTCGAGTTCGGCGAGTCGCCGATCACCGGTCGCGACGTCTCGGCGACGATCGGTCGGCGACTCCCGGCGACGCTCGCGCTCGGCGGGGCCGCGTGGCTGCTCGCGCTCGCGGTCGGGATTCCCACGGGAATCGTCGCCGCTGTCAGGGAAGGCGAGCCGGCCGACGAACTCGGGCGGATCGCGGCGCTGGCCGGGATCGCGACGCCGAACTTCTGGCTCGGCCTCATCCTATTGTTCGTCTTCAGCGTTCGGCTGGGCTGGTTTCGCGTTATCCCGCCAGACGCGCCACTCGCGAGCCTCGCGATGGCGAAGTTCATGCTCCTGCCGACGATCACGCTCGGGACCGCCTCGGCCGCGCTGATCACCCGCCTGTTGCGGTCGTCGATGCGTCAGGAACTCGAGGCGGCCTACGTCCGGACCGCACGCGCGAAGGGGCTCTCCGAACGAACGGTGATCCTGAAACACGTCCTGCGAAACGCCCTGCTTCCGGTCGTCACCGTCGCCGGCCTCCAGCTCGCCTTTCTCGTCGACGGTGCCGTCGTCGTCGAACAGATATTCTCCTGGCCGGGCATGGGGCGGCTGCTGGTCCGGTCGATCCTCCGGCGTGACTACACCGTCATCCAGGCGGCCGTCCTCGTTATCGGCGTCGCGATCGTGTTCGCGAACCTGCTCGTCGACGTCGTCTACGCGATCCTCGATCCGCGAATTCGATACTGACCAATGAGCGACCGACACCCCACCACCCAGCGCGGTCGGATTCGCATCGTCGGCTTCGACGACGCCGTCGCGGACCAGCAGGCGGGTGATCGGGAAACCGACGATACCGACGATGCAACAGCAACGGGACCCATCGCCAGTTCGACGACGCCCGCGGAGACCGCAACAGAGACAGAGACAGAACTCGATCGGCCGAGACGTCGTCTCGAGGACGCGTGGCGTCGGTTCCGGCGGAACCGAACGGCGATGGCCGGACTGGGCGTGATCGTCGTAATGGCGATGCTGGCCGTCTTCGCCCGACCGATCGAGGTGTCGACGTCGGCGGTCACGATCACGCTCCAGCCGTTTTCGATAGCACCGTACGATCCGTCCGCGATGTTCGTCGGCCCGGCGAACGCGCCGCCTTCTCGAGCACATCCGTTCGGGACGGACTGGGCGGGCCGCGACCAGCTCTCGCGGGTCCTCGTCGGCGGTCGGTACACGCTGGGGATCGGGCTCGTCGCCGTCACGCTGGCGCTTTGCGTCGGCGTCCCCCTCGGCGCGATCGCAGGCTATTTCGGCGGCTGGATCGACGAGGCGATCATGCGGCTCGTCGACGTACTGTACGCCTTCCCGTTTCTGGTGCTGGCGATCGCGATCGTCCCGATCCTCGAGCCGATACCGATCCTGGGCGGCGGCTTCTGGACGGTCGTGCTGGCCCTCGCTATCACCGGCTGGATCGGCTACGCTCGGCTGTTACGCGGCGAAGTCCTCTCGGTCCGGGAGCGCGAGTACGTTACGGCCGCGAGAGCGCTCGGCGTGCCCGACCGGACGGTCATCCGCAGACACGTCGTCCCGAACGCCGTCGCCCCAGTCGTCGTCCAGGCGACGCTCAACGTCGGCACGGTCGTCCTCACCGCGGCGGCGCTCGGCTTCCTCGGACTCGGCCTCGAGCCCGGAAGCGCCGAGTGGGGCGCGATGCTCTCGCAGGGCCGGAGTTCGCTCGTGCAGGGCCACTGGCACATCACCGTCTTCCCCGGGCTCGCGATTTTCCTGTTCGTGCTGGCGATCAACCTCGTCGGTGACGGGATCAACGACGCGCTCGATCCCCGCCGGGACGCGAGCGACGAACGGAGGCGGCTGCGCTGATGGCGCTGCTCGAGGTCGAGGATCTCGTCGTCCAGTTCTATACCGAAAACGGCGTCGTCCGGGCGGTCGACGGCATCAGTTACGAAATCCGCGCGGGCGAGACGCTCGGACTCGTCGGCGAGAGCGGGGCCGGCAAGAGCGTCGCCAGCCTCGCGTTACTCCGCCTGATCGAATCCCCCGGCGAGATCGTCGGCGGCGAGATCCGCTTTCGCGGACGGGACGTCCTCGAGCTGTCGGCCGACGAGATGCGAGGGCTCAGAGGCGACGAGATCGCGATGGTCTTCCAGGACGCGGGCGCGGCGCTCAACCCCGTCTACACCGTCGGCGAACAGGTATCGGAGGCGATTCGCGCACACGAGGCCGTCACCGACGAGACGGCTCGCGACCGTGCGATCGCGCTCCTCGAGCGGGTCGGGATCCCGGACCCGGCCGCCCGGTATTCGGACTACCCTCACGAGTTCTCCGGCGGGATGCGACAGCGAGCCGTCATCGCGATGGCGCTGTCCTGCGATCCAGCCCTGCTCATCTGCGACGAGCCGACGACCGACCTCGACGTCACGGTCCAGGCCGGCATCCTCGAGTTACTCGCGGACCTCGCCCAGGAGACCGAGACGGCGATCCAGCTGGTCACCCACGATCTCGGCGTCGTCGCCGAAATCTGCGACCGGGTGCTGGTACAGTACGCGGGAGAGATCGTCGAACGCGCCCCGGTTGAGGAGCTATACTACGACCCGAAACACCCCTACACCGTCGGATTGCTAGCCTCGATCCCTCGGCTGGGCGACGACCGCGAGCGCCTCGCGACCGTCCCCGGAACGACGCCCGATCTCGTCGACCCGCCGACCGGCTGCCGGTTCCATCCGCGCTGTCCGTACGCGGAGGCCGTCTGTGCCGGACATCGCCCACCGCTCGTCGAGACGGCGTCCGTAGCCCCGGACGACGGCGACCCCGAAACCCACGTCGCCGCCTGTCTCGAGTACACCGGCGACCTCGAGGACGGACTGGACTACGAGGTGCAGGTGCGGGACGGAGCGAACGACGACTGTCACGAGCGAACGACGTCAGGTGAGTCTCGGTGACGGCAGCCGACGACGAGCCACTGATTCGCGCCGAGGGGCTCGAGAAACGCTACACGACGGCCGACGGCGTTCTCGATCGACTGCTCGGCCGGCACGAGACGGTTCGGGCGGTCGACGGCGTCGACCTCGAGATCCGCGCAGGCGAAACCCTCGGGCTGGTCGGCGAGAGCGGCTGCGGCAAGACGACGCTCGGCCGGGCGCTCGCCCGGCTGCTCGAGCCCACCGCGGGCTCGGTCACTTACCGCGACACCGAACTGACCGAGTGCTCCCGGTCCGAACTTCGGGCGCTGCGATCCGAGATTCAGTACGTCTTCCAGGATCCCCTCGCCAGCCTCAACCCGCAGCTGACCGTCGCCGACATCGTCGGCGAAGCGCTCACGGTTCACGACATTGTCCCGCCGGATCAACGCGACGAGCGCGTTCGGGAGCTGCTCGAGACCGTCGGACTGCAGGCCGGCCACGCGAGCCGGTATCCCCACGAGTTCTCGGGCGGCCAGCGCCAGCGGATCGGCATCGCCCGCGCGCTCGCGGTCGAACCCGAGTTCGTCGTCTGCGACGAGCCGGTCTCCTCGCTCGACGTCTCCGTGCAGGCCGGGATCCTCAATTTGCTCTCCGACCTCCAGGAGGAGTTCGGGCTCTCGTACCTGCTCATCACCCACGACCTCTCGGTGGTCGAGCACATCGCCGACCGGGTGGCCGTGATGTACCTCGGGGAACTCGTCGAAACCGGGACGACCGCCGAGGTCTTCGACGCACCCTCTCATCCCTACACCGAAGCGCTGCTGTCGGCGATTCCCGAACCCGATCCCTGCTGGGCGGGCGATCGGATCGTCCTCGAGGGGGCAGTTCCCTCCCCCACCGATCCCCCATCTGGTTGTCGATTTCACACGCGCTGTCCGCGGGTCATCCCGCCCGCCGAGTACGACCTCGAGACGGACTCGTTCCGCTCGATCATGGCGCTCCGAACGCAACTCGCCGAGGCGGACGCCGACGCGGAACTCGAGGCACTCCTTCCGCGCCCCGACGCCAGCCGGGATGTCACTGCGGCGATCCGGGACGCCAACGGGATCTCCCACCAGCTCTCCGATCCGGACGCGGAGGACGCTCTCGCGGACGCGCTCGAGGCCGCCGCTGACGGCGATCTCGAGGCCGCACGGGATCGGCTCGCGTCGGACTTCGAGACACCCTGCGAGACGACCGAACCGGCGCTCGAAGCAGGGACGGCCGACCATCCGATCGCCTGCCACCGGTTCGACGATCGACTCGAGGGCGACCCCGAACCGATCGCCGGAACGAAACGCCGTACGCAAGGGGCCGACCGATGAAACGAATCGACGACGCCGACGCGCTCGAGCGGTCGGACGACGATCCGTTCGTGCCCGACTGGCGAGAAAGTGACGACGGGAACGGGGGCGGGCGCACGATCGACTGGGCTTCGTTCAGCCACGCGTTCACGCCTACTGCACTGCGCCACCGCGCGATCGACATCAGCGTCTCGACGGATAAACGCCGATACGAGCCCAGCGAGCCGGTCGAGATCACCGTCGAGTTCCGCAATCGGCTCCCGTTCCCGATTCGGCTCCGGACCGAGTCGCCAAAGCGCTGGGTCTGGGCCGTCGACAGCTACAGGGAGGCCTCGCAGGTACCGCGAACGGTTCCCGACCGGCCCGCCACGTTCTCCTTCGCCCGGAGCGAGCGCAAACGCTTCCGGCGGCAGTGGTCCCAGCGAATCCGGGTTTCCGACGACGAGTGGGAGCCGGTCGACGCGGGCACGTACGCGATCGAAGTGCGGATCAACCGCGCTGACGCTGCGACCCGCGGTCTCGTCGATCGAACCGAGATCGTGATCAGCGGCTAACGCACGCGTCAGTCGGTCCCTCGACTCGGGTTGCCCGTCTCTCGCTCGAGTGATTTCGCCGCTCGAGCGAGTAGTTGCTGACTGTTCGCACTCGAGACGGAACATCCTGTGTCCAGGGGAGCGCTCACGGATCGATTCGCGTCAAAACAGAGCGGGAGGTAGATTTGAACCAGACGGCACCCGAACGAAGCGAGGGTGACGGCGTGGTTCAAATCTACCACCGTGCTATACTTGCTGCTCGCGGATTTGCTCGCAGCAAAAGTATAGCGGGAGGTAGATTTGAACTACCGGTCTGCGGGTTATGAGCCCGCCGGAATCTCCTGGCTATCCCATCCCGCTATCACATCATATCCGAGTGCGCTAGTTAAGGGTTGTGATTCGGTTGCCCTATGCGGGTTTCTACCGCTACTCCTGATGGACCTGCCACGTGTAGAGGCTCTCACAGGTGTAGTTGACGAAGAAGCCGACGCCGATTCCGACCACGTTCGCCGCCACGTACCAGACGTCGAATTGGAGGACCAGCACTGCTAGTATCGCGAGCGTCACCAGAAATCCGCCTAACCGAACCAGATTCGAGCGGAGAAATCGTCGACCCAACGGTCGGAGTCCGACCTTTCCGTACCCCGAAAACGTCCACCGTTCGTTGATCGCGAAGATGACCACGATTCCGAGCTCCCAGGAAAGCACCTTCGCGGCGACCGGGCCGAGAACCGTCGCCTCGACCAGCAACACGAGGACCACGTTATCGACGGTCGCACCGACGGTACCGACGCCGACGAACTGGCCGAACCGCGTCGTCGACCAGAGCGCACGAATCCGCATCCGGACGGCCTCTGACAGGGAATCACTCATCGTCGTGTTCGATCTCGAGCGTACCGACCACTGACGACGGCACCGGTTTCCATCTTCCGGTCGCCGTCTCAAACCGACAACTCGACGACAGCTTCTCCGGATAGTTCGCCTGTCTCTCCGACTCCGTCGGCTGTACGGTACTGATCAAAATCGAAACTAGCCGGATCCGAGCCGCTGGTTGCACCATTTCGGAGGCGAGTACCGATTAGATCGCGAGATCGCTCTTTGCCCGGACGACCTCGACGTCCTCGGCGTCGACGCGGTCGACGTCGAGGAAGTGCGGCGTGAAGTTCCGTTTCTCGTAATCTTCGTACTCGTCTTCGGCACCGACGGTACACCAGAGCTGGACCCGATCGGGTCCGTGATACTCGCCGTTTCGATTGATACCGAAACAGACGACCTCCGATTCCCCGCCCCCGTCCTCTCCCCGGTATCGAACGATGGCCCCGTTTCGAATTCCGGGATCCCCGTGGATGATGAGCTGCTTCATGCGCCCAGCTTCACAGGAGAGCGGATTAAACGCTTCGGAGGCCCGCTGGCTCTGCCGCCTGTGCCGTCGGCCGCGAGATAATGGGCGACCAACAGAAAAACGAAATCGCTCGAGATAATGATCGGCCGCGCGCGAACCGAACTCCGCTACCCGGTGGGGCCGAACGACGAACCAAACGGGTTATAAACGGCGCTATCTTAGCCCACGGCAAGTGAGATAACTATGCAGATGCCACGCCGATTCAATACGTACTGTCCGCACTGCAACGAACACCACGAACACGAAGTCGAAAAGTCCCGAACGGGCCGCTCGAGCGGCATGAAGTGGGACGCTCGCCGTACCCGACGTAACAGTTCCTCGATCGGGAACTCCGGCCGTTTCTCGAAGGTACCCGGTGGCGAGAAGCCGACCAAGAAGACCGACCTCAAATACCGATGCAGCGAGTGCGGCAAGGCCCACCTCCGCGAGGGATGGCGCGCCGGCCGACTCGAGTTCCAGGAGTGATACCAATGGCAGGAAATTTCTACAGCGTTCGATGCAATGACTGCGAGAACGAACAGACCGTCTTCGGCAAGGCCTCCTCGGAGGTCGCCTGTGCCGTCTGTGGCACGACGCTCGTGCGACCGACCGGCGGCAAAGCCGAGATCGAACACGAGATCCTCGAAACAGTCGAGTCACGATGAAGTACAGCGGCTGGCCCGATCCCGGCGAACTCGTCGTCGGCAAGATCGACGAAATCGAGGACTTCGGCGTCTTCGTCGATCTCGAGGAGTACGAGGACAAGCGGGGACTGATCCATATCTCCGAGGTCGCGAGCGGCTGGATCAAAAACACCCGCGATCACGTCCGCGAGGGTCAGATCGCCGTCTGCAAGGTTCTCGACGTCGACAAGAGCTCCCAGCAGATCGATCTCTCGCTGAAAGACGTCAACGATCACCAGCGCTCGGATAAGATCCAGGAGTGGAAAAACGAGCAGAAGGCCGACAACTGGATGGAACTGGCCTTCGGCGAAGAGATCGACGACGAGGACTACACCGCGATCGCCAACGAACTGATCGCCATCCACGGGGGGCTCTACGAGGGCTTCAAGCAGGCCGCGATCCACGGCGAGGAGGCGCTCGAGGACACCGACCTCGACGACGACGAGATCGAATCGATCGTCGAGACGGCCCGCGAGAACGTCTCGGTGCCGTACGTCAACGTCACCGGCTACGTCGACCTCGCGAACCCCACCGACACCGGCGTCGACGGGATTCGCGAGGCCCTCGAAGCGGCCGAAGGCAACGGCGAGATCCCCGAAGAGGTCGATCTCGAGGTGAGCTACGTCGGCGCACCCGAGTACCGAATCAAAGTGAAGGCGCCGAACTACAAGACCGCCGAATCGCACCTCGAAGAGAGCGCACAGCGAGCGGTCACCGCGATCGAAGGCCACGGTGGCACCGGGCAGTACCACCGCGAGCGCCGAACCGACGACGAATAAGGACCGATGAAATCCGATATCCGGGTGTGTTCCGCGTGGCACGAGGCCCACGACCGCCCGGTGTATACCCTTTCTGAGAGCTGCCCCGACTGCGGTGCCGAGACGGTAAACAGCGCGCCAGCGCCGTTCGACCCGACTGACCCCCACGGCGAGTACCGACGCGCTCTTAAACGTCGCAACCGCTGATACGGTATGGACGAACTCGAGATCGATGTCGTCGCCGAGGTCGAACTGGACGACCCCGTTCTCGTCGAGGGGTTGCCAGGAGTGGGACACGTCGGTACCCTCGCCGTCGAGCACTTGCTCGAGGAACTCGAGGGCGAGAGCACGCTCGTCCGACGGATCTATTCTCGGGAGTTCCCGCCGCAAGTGAGCGTCGAGGACGGCGTTTCGGAACTGACCTGTGCGGAGCTCCACGCCGTCGACGTTCCCGACGGCCGCGATCTGCTCCTGTTGACCGGGGATCATCAGGCCCAGAGTAACGAGGGCCACTACACGCTCACGGACGCCTTCCTCGACATCGCCGAAGAGTTCGGCGCGACCGAGGTGTACGCGCTCGGCGGCGTTCCGACCGGCGAACTCATCGACGAGTACGCCGTCGTCGGTGCCGTCAGCGACGAATCGCTGCTCGAGGCGCTCGAGGACGCGGGCGTCGAGTTCCGCGAAGACGAACCCGCCGGCGGCATCGTCGGCGTCTCCGGTCTCCTGCTCGGGTTGGGTGAACGGCGCGGCTTCGAGGCGACCTGCTTGATGGGCGAAACCAGCGGTTATCTGGTCGATCCCAAGAGCGCGCGAGCGGTGCTCGAGGTGCTCGAGGACGTGCTCGGTTTCGACCTCGAGTACGAGTCTCTGGACGAACGAGCCGACGAGATGGAGGAGGTTATCGGCAAGATCCAGGAGATGGAACAGCAACAGCAGATGGACGTGCCGACGGACGACGATCTCCGATACATCGGCTAACGGCATCGCGTCGCTCTCTGTTGGAGCCCGCGTCCGATTGCGCGTTGTTCCGCTAGATACTACGAGAGACGGGTGAACCGTGGCTCCGGCGGCCACTCGTCGAGTTCCTCGGCGGCCTCAAACAGCACGTCGACACTGGGGTCGTCAGTGAGCGTGACCGTTCCGTCGCTCCAGTCGACGTCGACGACGCCCTGCTCGATCAGGGAGGGAAGATGAATGTGGACCATTCGGACGCGAGCACGGTCGATTTCGGGAATGGAAATCTTCTCGCTCGTCGTCCGGTGTCTCCGGATGGCGATCCGCCGTGAGAGTTCCTCGACGGTACTCTCGCCAGTCCCGTCGTGGAGTTCGTAGAGAAGGTACTGACGGTCAGCACTGGCGAGCAGTCTGAATGCCTCCGTCGACTCCATACGATTGCTACTCGAAGGAAAGCCACTCATCGAGAAAGGGACACCGCCTACAGTCGTTGGACACTGCTCCCATCGCGTCGGTGGCGGGACACTCAGCCCTCGAGTACTTCGTAGGAGACATCTGCGTCTCGAAGCGCGTCCGTGACCCGGCCGACCTCGTTCGTCGTCGCGACTGCGGTCACGTCGAGGCCGCGTTCGGCGCCGTCGGCGGCGACTGCACCGGCCGCGAACGTGACCGCCGGATCGGTTCCGAACTCTCGGCAGGCGACGACCGCCTCGACACCGGACGCGACGACGAGATCGGCGTCTTCGCAGTGCTCGGCGACGGTCTCCGAATCGACCGCTCGGCTGCCGCCGGTTCGAACTGCGGGCACCTGCAGGACGGTCACCGAGCCGGGCTCGAGTTCCATGACGCCCTCGAAACTCGTGACGCCGACGTCGGTGCCGGCCTCGGCGTCGGTGGTCGCGACGCCGGTCGCCGGTCCCTCGTCACCGGGGGTCGCGTGGAGTAATCCGTCCTCGACCGAAAGCGAGACGGTCTCCCCGTCGGCGATGTCGTCGGTTGCGATATAGGCAGCCTCGCTCATCGCGCCGAGGACGTCGCCGGTGACGTGGTCGGCGAAGCGGCGAACGTCGTCCGCGGTTCGAAAGAGCCAGTCGACGCCTTCGTTGGTGACGCGGTATCTGGACCGCCCCTCCTTCTCGACGAACCCCTCGTCGACGAGATCGCGGATGTACTCGCTGACGGCCTGGCTCGTCACGCCGACTTCCTCGGCGATCTCCCCCTGGCTGACCGCGGGCTGGCGCTCGGCGATCTGCACGAGGATCCGAAACCGCGTCGCGGCCCGTTTGTTGTCGAGGACGTCGACCATACGGCTAGTGTTTCGTGAGAACGGCAAAAAGGTACGCGATCGCACGATCGCGGCCTGCGCCGGACCGAGGCGTCAAGTTGATAGCGGGAGAGTCCGTCGGGTTCACGTGAATATGTCGGCCCTACCCGCGACGATCCTCGCTTCGACTGCCGGATCCATTCCGTTCGCGGACTCGCTCGCGTGGATCGCGATCGGCGCGTTCGTCGTAGCGATGGCCCTCGAGTGGCGCGGTGCCGTCGACCCCGCTCGATACCTCGCTGCGGGTGCCTGGGTCGTCTTCGGCGTCTTCTGGCTGACGATGGTCCCCCACTACTATCTCGAGGTCAAGAGCCCCATCCAGACGCTGCTGACGCTCGCCGCGTTGCCGCTGTGTGCCTACGCGGGCTACCTGCTCGTCCGGGGCCGCGAGTCGCTGCTCTTGCTCTCGAAAGCGGTCGCGTTCATGGGACTCATCTATCTGCCGGCCGAGACGATCCCGTTCGTCCGCACCTGGCTGATCGAGACGACCGCGTCCCAGACCCACTTCGGGATGGAACTGTTGGGGCACAGCCCCGGCATCGAAGAGGGCTCGAACGGCTACCAGAGCCGTTTCGCCTTCGATCCCGACGAGACGGTCACCGGACGGACGACCTACATCATCATGTCCTGTACCGGGATCGGCAGCATGGCCATCTTCGGCGGGCTGATCGCGGCGGTCAAGGCGCCGCTCAAACGGAAGATAGCGCCCTTCGCGATCGCCATCGGCGTCATTTGGTTTCTCAACCTCGTGCGCAACGTCTTCATCGGCCTGGCCTCGCCGTGGGGCTGGTTCCAGCAGGACGTCCTCGTTTACGTCGCCACGGAGTTCATGGGCGCGCCAGCCGACCGGACCTCCTACATCGTCGCCCACAACTTCATCGCCCAGTCGCTGTCGATCGTCGCCCTGCTGGGGATCACCTACCTGGTCGTCCGCCTCCTCCCCGAAGTCTTCGAGCCCCTCGAGGAGGTCCTCTACATCCTGACGGGCACGGAGTACGACCTCGCAGACGCGCTCGGAACGGAAGCGCCTCCCGTCGATGGCTCGGACGCGGTCGCCGCGTCCGAATCGGCTTCCGACACCGGTGATGCGCCCGATCTTGACGTCACCGAGCCCGATGTCGACCCCGAGTCCGCATCGGGCCCCGAAACGGACGATGACTGACGTCGACATCGACGTCCCGTTCGATGTTCGCGATCGGTCCGTCTACGTTCCGGCCACAGCGACGCTCGTACTCGCGGACCTCCACCTCGGGAAAGCGGCCGCCTCGAGCGTCAACGCTCCGATCGACGACGGGAGCGACGTCCTCGATCGATTACAGGGGTTGCTCGAGGCGACCGAGCCGGCCACGGTCGTAATCGCCGGCGACCTGCTCCACTCGTTTTCGCGACTTCCGCGCGGTGTCGAGCGGGATCTCGACCGACTCACCGACGCGGTCGACGACGCCGGGGCCAAGCTGATCGTCACGCCGGGCAACCACGATACGATGCTCGCGGAGGCCTTCGACGGTGAGACGGCCGCCGAATACGAACTGGCCGACGGTGAAACGGTTGTCTGTCACGGCCACGAGCGGCCCGACGCGACGGCCGAGCGATACATCGTCGGCCACGACCATCCCGCGCTGGCGATCGAGGGGCGCAAACGGCCGTGTTTCCTCTACGGTCCCGACGCCTTCGAGGGAGCGGACGTGCTCGTGCTCCCGGCGTTCACCCGGCTGGCAGCCGGTTCGACCGTCAACGGAAAGGACGGCCGCGACTTCCAGACGCCGCTCGTCCGGGACGCCGACGGGTTCTACCCCGCGGTCAGGGACGACTCGAGCGGCGAGACGCTCTGGTTCCCGCCGCTGGGCGAGTTGCGGCGGTTGCTGTGATCGCCGTCTTCGTGTTCGATAGAGGGAAAACACGTCTCACACCAGATCGGCCAACCGACATGCGGTGGCGCGCGCTGGACCGCGGTGAACTGCGAGGCCTGAACGAAGTGACGGCCTCGATAGTGTGAGCGGTGACCGCAGGGAGCCGCGAACCACCTGTGAACCGGGGTCCGAAGCCGTGCGAGGGATGAGTGAGCGCCGCGAGGCGCGAACGAATCGGTTGGGGAGGGTGTGGCTATTCCCTGTTGCCACGATCGCAGGACGCTTCGTTTCGTACAGCCCCATCAAAACCCACCGTTCCGTTCCACACATCTACTAAATGCACGAACGACTCGAGTGACCGTATCACGACTCAGAAAAACGACTCATCCCGACAGATCGTCGATGACCGCCTTCGCAGCCTGTCGGCCGCTCTCCATCGCACCCTGAATGGACGACCATCGCGTGGAATCACCCGCGAGATAGACCGGCCCCGCGGGATCGCGGGCGTCCGGCAGCCCCTCGAAAAACCCGGGCGGCTGTGCGAACTGAGCGAACGGAACCCGCGCGGTGTGCACCGTCTCGAGCCCGTCGAACCGCCGATCCGGATACCACGACTCGAGCGTCCGTCGCGTCAGCGCAGCGAGTTCCTCATCGCGCTCCGTCCGCTCGCCGAGATAGGTCGCGCTGATGAGGGTCACATTACCGGGAGCGGACGCCGGCGCGACCGCGCTGTGGGGCACGACGTGGTTCGGCCCCTGCTCGGTCGCGTTCAGTAGCAGCCGGCGACCCGTCTCGAGGTCGATACCGGCCGGCAGCGAGTAGTACTGGGTGACACAGCCGCGCGCGTCGGTGGGGATCGCGTCGACGCCAGTCAACTCGCGAGCGGACGGCGGATCGGTCGAGACGACGACCGCGTCGGCCGCGACGGTTCCGGCGTCGGTCTCGACCGTGACGCCCGCATCCGATCTGCGTCCGCCGACGCTCTCGTCCGATCCGCGCCCGCCGACACCGCTCGAGTCTCCGGCAGCCCCCGAGACCGACTCGACCGTGACCCCGGTCTCGATCCGACCGTCGACCTCGCGAACGCGGTCGGCGAGCTGCGTCGGGATCGCTTCCATCCCCGCTGCGGGAACGGCGATTTCGCCCGCCGCGAGCGTCTTGAAGGTGTACTCGAAGACGCGGCTCGAGGTCGACAGCGAGCGATCGAGGGTGATCCCGCCGTAGAAGGGGGCGAGAAAGTCCTCGACGAATCGCCTCGAGAAGCCGCGCTCGCGGAGGAACGCGTCGATGGTCGCGTCATGGCCGGCGAACAACGCCGATGGATCGGTTCGCCGGAGGTCCCACCAGAGCCGGGCGACTCGTAGCGCGTCACCGACGGAGACGGACGGGCTTGACAGCGTCGCGGGGATCGTCTCGGGCTCGCGGAGCGGATCCGCGAGCGTCGACCGGCCGTCGGGACCGGCGACGGTGGCACCCGGTGCGAACCGGCGCAACTCGAGCGCCTCGCGGTCGAGTTCCCGCTGTACCGCGGGATAGCCGGTGAACAGCACCTGGAAGCCGCGATCGAATCGGTAGCCGTCCCGCTCGAGCGTTCGGACGCGGCCGCCGACCGTGTCGCGGCGCTCGAGTACAGCGACGTCGATGCCGCCGCCGGCGAGGTGACGGGCGGCGACGAGACCGGCGAGGCCACCGCCGACGACGATGACGCGAGGGGGTGAAGGCATAGTGGATGCTCGAGAGGGAGCGACTAAAGGGGCGGACCTACCCACGTTGCCCGACGGGACGCTTACGAAGTCCCGTCGCTTCGGTCGACCCGACGGCCGACGAGCCTCGAGACACCGTCGAAGTAGCCGGTCCCCCACAGCGCGACGAGCAGCGCACCGAACGCGTTGTAGAGGAGATCGAAGACGATGTCGCTCGTCCCGTACTGGGCCAACACCGGTTCGCCGCCGACGACGCTCGCCAGCCCGGCGGAGGCGAACTCGCCGATTTCCCAGAGGACGCCGAACGCGAGGACGAATATGAGGATGAACACGAAGCGAAATTCGCCGGGAACGTCGACCGATTCGGCGGACTGATCGAGCGCGTCGACGACGGCGTAGCCGACGCCGGCGACGAGCGTCGCCGAGACCGTGTGCGTTACCGAGTCGTACCAGCCGAACCGTTCGTAGGGTCCGAGCGCGCCGACCGCATGGAGAAACGCCGCCGCGGCGATCCAGAGAGCGAGTCCGCCCCCCATCTCGTGGCCGAACTCGCGACGAACGAGACGGGGGAGGAAGGTAAGAGCCAGCGGAATGCCGGCGTTTACGACCAGACCGAAATCGACCGTGACGAGCGCGTAGCCGACGACGAGCGCCAGCAGCCCCTGAATCACTCGAACGGCGTGCCAGCACCGGCGCTCGGAGAGCCCCAAAACGGTGTCGCTGTCTTCCGTCACGACGGATCACCCGAGCGTCCGCGGCGGCCGATACTTGCGGTATCGTGGCGATAGAAGTACACCACGAAGAGCGCGGCGGCGAGCCCGCCGAACGCGGTCGCGTAGACCAGATCCCACATCAGTTCTCCCTTCGTCGTGAGAAACGCCGTCGCGAGGAGCGTATCGGAGAGCCACTGAGCGATCACCCAGAGCCCGGCGACGGCCATCGTCGCGAGCACGACGAACGCGACGGCGAAGCGCGGCGACATCTCGATCGGCGTGTAGGCGTCGAGTTCGACGGTGATCAGTAACGCGATCGTCGCGACCGTGAGGAAGCCGGCGATCGGGAGCGTTCCGAACAGCCGCGCCCAGATCGGGACGGCGGCCAGGGCCAGTAGTTCCCAGGGGAGCATGACCAGCGCGTCCCACCGAACGATCGTCGGCACGAACGCGAGGACGACGATCGTCGTCGCGAGGGCCGCCCAGAGAAACGATCCCTGGCTGGCAGTCACGACGGCCGCGACGGCAATCGAGAACACGATCGGCCACGCAAGCGCCGCGTTCACCTGTTCGTTATCGATGAGCGATTGGAGGACCGGCATTTGTTCACCCGTGCCGTGAGTCACGGCAGCCGAACGGAAACCGTCGGGGCTTTCACACCCATCCCACAGTTCCTGTGATCGAAACGGATACCGGTCGCTCGGCCGACTGAACTGCCGAACTCGGCGTCGACTCTCGCCGTCACACGTTAGCGAAGAGCCGAAGACCGATACCGAGGAGAACCACCAGGATACCCAGTGCAGTCGCGATCGGCGGAATCGGAACGAGGAGCAATCCGACGCCGACGATCATCACCACCGTCGATACTCTGACCATGTTCCGTGGTCGACGGCTCGAGGCATAACGCGTCGGCAGGCATTCACAGCGATTCGACCGGCGACCGTGATCGGAGTGCGACCGCTTGCCGTAGCCGGTACGGTTTTGCTCGTCGCGGCGACCGTGTTGGTATGGGAGACCACGGTACGAGCGATTCCGAGCGCGGGTCCGACGGCCCCGCCTTCCAGTCCGTCTTCGAGAATCGCGTCCGCTTTGCCGAAACCGACCAGCAGGGAATCGTCTTCTACGGCGAGTACTTCACCTTTCAGGACGAGGCCGTCTCCGCGTTCCTGCGAGCGATCGACTACGGCTACGACCGGATGCTCGAGGACGGCTGGCAGATCCACGTCGTCAACACGCAACTGAACTACCACACCGGCGGGGAGTTCGAGGACGTGATCGACAACGAACTGCGGGTCGCCGACATCGGGACGGCGAGTCTCGAGTACGAGTATCGGGCCACACGCAAGCGTGACGACGAGATCCTGGCCGATGGAACCGTCACGCAGGTCGCCGTCGACCGCGAGACGGAGAAGCCGACTCGAATCCCCGACGAGTTCCGCGACGCCGTCGCGGCGTTTCAGGGCGGCCTCGAATCCGGCGAGTAGCGCTGCGGCTCCGGCGGTCGGTTCGACACCGAAAAAATTCGGAACGGAGAACGGTGCTCAGTGGACGCCGACGTACGCTTCGCGGACGTACTCGTTGTCGTGGAACTCGTCGTGAGTCCCCGACAGCTCGATCTCACCGGTCTCGATCAGCGAGAGTCGTTCCGCGTGAGTCAGGGCGAACGTCGAGTTCTGCTCGGCGAGCAGGATCGTCAGCCCGGTCTCCGCCTGGAGTTTCTGGAGCGCGTCCCCGATATCCTGGATGATGACCGGTGCGAGCCCGAGCGTCGGTTCGTCGAGCATCAACACGTCGGGGTCGCTCATCAGCGCGCGACCGACGGCGAGCATCTGCTGTTCGCCGCCGCTCATGGTCTCGGCCTCCTGCTCGCGGCGTTCGTCCAGCCGCGGGAACAGGTCGTAGACCATGTCGAGGTCGGCTTTGACCTCGTCGCGATCGCTTCGGAACTGGGCACCCATCAGCAGGTTCTCGTGGACCGAGAAGTACGGGAACAGGTCCCGATCCTCGGTACAGTAGATCAGGCCGTCCCTGACGATCTGCTGTGGCTTCACGGTGGCGAGATCCGTTCCGTCGTAGCGGATCGTCCCGTCGTATTCGACGAAGCCGGCGATGGCGTTGAGCA
This sequence comes from Natrinema sp. DC36, assembly GCF_020405225.1. Taxonomy (NCBI): domain Archaea; kingdom Methanobacteriati; phylum Methanobacteriota; class Halobacteria; order Halobacteriales; family Natrialbaceae; genus Natrinema; species Natrinema sp. DC36. The sequence continues at coordinate 107,538 of NZ_CP084472.1, read as the reverse complement.
TGGTCGTCTTGCCGGCCCCGTTCGGGCCGATCACGCCGTAGATCTCGCCCTCGTCGATCGACAGCGAGACGCCCTTCAGTGCGTGTGACTTGCCGTAGTAGACGTTGAGATCTTCGACCTCGAGTATCGGATCAGTCATTATAGTCCCTCCCCGGCGAGATACGCCTCCTGGACTGCGTCGTCCTGGGCGATCTCCTCGGGCGTTCCCGACGCGAGGAAGTCGCCGTTGTTGAGGACGACGACGCGGTCGACGAGTCCCATCAGCCCGCCCATGTTGTGATCGACGACGACCATCGTCATTCCTTCCTCGCGGAAGCGTTCGATCTGGGCGGCGAGCTCCCCGATCTCCGCCTGGTTCATCCCGGCGAAGGGCTCGTCGAGCAACAGGAGTTCGGGCTCGGTCGCCAGCGCCTTGGCGATCTCGAGGCGGCGAACGTCCGCGTGGGGGAGTTCGTCCGGCATCTCCTGGAGATCGTCTTCGATGTCGATACGAGCCGCGTACTCGTAGATCTCCTCCTGCGTGGCACCGCCGCGCAGCGAGACGATGCTGTTGGGGAGCGTGAACAGCTTGATGTTGCCGGCGACCGACATCGAGTCGATCGGGTTCGATTCCTGTGAGACTCGCGAGAGCCCCTTGTTGACGACCTGGTGGGTCGAATCGTCGGTGATGTCGTCGCCGTTGAACCGGATCGATCCGTCGGTGACGCCGTAGATGCCCATGATGCAGTTGAACACCGTGGACTTGCCCGAGCCGTTCGGGCCGATCAGGCCGACGATTTCGCCCTTGTCGACCTCGAACGAGAAGTCGTCGACGGCGACGAGGCCGCCGAACTTCTTCGTAAGATTCTCGACTTCCAGCACGCTCATCGGCGATCACCTCCGAGCCGCTCGAGCCCGTACCACAGTTTGCGGAACAGGCCGTCGCGGGCGAAGACGAGGATCAGCAGGACGATCGCCCAGAGGATCGACCACTTGATCTCGCTCTCGAGCCCCCCGAGAATCACGTCCTCTAACATGATGATGAGGAAGGCACCGCCCAGTGGTCCGAGTATCGAACTCATCCCGCCGACGACTGCCATCGCGATCATCTCGATGCTGTTGTGGACCGCGATGAACGTACCGGGATCGACGGTTCCGAATCGATGAGCGAGAAGGACACCGCCGATGCCCATCGGTATCGAACTGAGCACGAACGACCAGATCTTGAACTTGGTCGCGTTGATCCCGGCGGCTTCGACCGCAGACTCGTTCTCACGGATCGCCAGGAGGACGAGTCCGATGTTCGAGCGTGCGACGACCAACAGCGTGGCCGCGATCACGAGCATCGGAATCATGAAGACGTAGGTTCGCATCACCGGATCGGTGCTGTAGACCGCTTCGACTCCGGAGATGCCCAGTTCACCGCCAGTGTACTCGCTCAGCGGGTTGATCACCCGGGTGAAGATCAGCACGGCGACGAACGTGATCAACGAGAAGTACGGCCCGCTCAGTCGGAGCGACGGCAGCGCGATCGCGAGACCGATAACCAGTGCCGCAAGAATCGAGATGGGAACCGTGATCAGCATCGGCATCTCCGGGTTGACGTTGTGAATCAACATCGCGGTCGTGTACCCTGCCCCGCCGGACAGCACCGAATGACCGAAACTGATGTAGCCGGTATATCCGCTCTGGATGTCCCAGCTCATCGCGAAGATGCCCCAGATGCAGGCCATCCACGTCGCCTGAACTAAGGTGTAGTTCCCCCAGAACGGGATCGTCAGGAGTGCAAGCAGCGAGCCGAACAGCACCACGAACTGGAGGCCGTTCATCTCGCCGAAATACCGGCCGAGCGACCAATTGTAGATGTTCGCAAGCGGCTGGAGAGCTCGATCGAGGGGACCAGTGACGGTACTCAGTCCATCAATGGCCGCACCGCCGAATCGGTCGGCGGCACCTCTGAATCGCCCGGCGATACCACTCGAACGGTCTGTTTTACTACTCATGGGCAAACTCCCTCCCGAAGAGCCCCTCCGGTCGGAGGAGCAAGACGGCGACGAGGACGACCAGCGAGAAGATCCCCTGGTATCCCGTGCCGAGGAATTCGAGCGTGAACTGCTCGAGATAGCCGATGAAATAGGCGGCGACGACGGAACCTTTGATGCTGCCGATACCGCCGATCACGACGATGATGAACGCGATCGCGAGCGGATTGAGCCACATACTGGGTGAGGTCGTCTGAAGCGTTCCCAGGAACACGCCGGCGATTCCGGCCAGCGCGCCCGCGATCAACCACGTCCGCGATTTCACGGACACGAGATCGACGCCGGTTAGCTGTGCGCCTCGTTCGCTCATCGACGATGCGAGGATCGACCGCCCCTCGTCGGTTCGGCTGACGTAGTACCACAGGAGGCCGATCGAAATCCACGAGACGATAAACCCGAGGATGTACATGTGATTGATCCGGGTACCGGCCCATTCGAGGTTGAGCGAGCCGTCTACGATCGGGAGGAGCGTCCGTGGACTCGCACCGAATTGGTGATGGACGAGTTCCGTGAGGAGGAGTGCGATCATGACCGTCGAGAGGAACGTGATCACGACGTTGTCCTCGATGTGTCGGACAAGCCCACCGTATAGCAGGTACGATGCGAGCGCAGTCACGACGATCGCGACGACGAACCCCAGTGCCGTCGGGACCGCGATCGAGCCGAACACCGACGACGACGTGACCACTAAGAACGAGTACGCACCGATCATGATCAGCCCGCCGTGGGCGAGGTTCAATACACCACCGACACCGAAGATCATCGTAAATCCGATGGCGACGAGCGCATAGATCGCACTCATCATCGCCCCCAAGATCAGCACCGAGAGAATTGCATCAAGCATATCGTCTTACATCCAGGATGGCGGCATGTGTTCTGCCGTGCTGTCCGCTTTCGGATAGACGATCTGCTGACTCCCGCCGCCGTTACCGTCGGGCTGCCACTGCGTGACCGGGTAGTTGACCTTATCCTCCTCGTTTCGCGTCTCCTTGACGTCGTGGGGATACTCCGAGTCCGTCCCATAGAGGGAGAGATCCGTCGCTGCGCCGGTGTGTTCGACGCTCAGCATGGCGTCGACGATATCATCGAGGTTATCACTGTGGTTGACAGTCCCGGCCTCCTCGGCGACCTTGCTGTAGAAATGGATCGCGTCGTAGGTGTTGAATCCCATGTACATCGGCTTGCTCGGTGGCTCCCCGTCGCCGTACTTCTCCTCGTACTTGTCGACGAAGTCCATCGTCTTGTCCGTTATCGGGCCGACCCCCCCGCCGCCGGACTGGGAGGTCGTCTCGAAGATACAGCCGCCGTTCGACTGATCCCAGAACTGGGGCGACATCGATGCGACGTGAACGCCCTCGAGAGCGAACGGATAGTTCCCGGCCCAGTCCTTGAGGAGCTGTCCCCGTCCGCCTTTCGCGAAGAACCGGATCACTGCGTCCGCACCGGCGTCTTCGATCCCGTCGAGGAACGGCGTGAAGTTCGAGGTGTCCGCGCTCGGCACCTCTTCGTAGACGAGGTTGAGACCGCGGTCCTCGAGATAGCCCGGAAGCAGATCGCGGAACGGCTTCGTCCAAGCCGCTTCTTCGGGTAGATGTGCGAAGTCCGTCCAGCCGTGTAATTCGTTGAGATACTCGGCGTAGTCGGCGATCGCTTCGGCCTGCAGTTCGGAGTTGATCGGGCCCGTTCGGAAGATGTTCTTGTACTTATCGTAGTCCTCGTTGACCGTGTCTTTCAGCGTACTCGAGTCCGCCGACCCGGTGATGAGGAACGGAACGGTGCTGTCCGCGATCGGCTGATCGATGATCGCTTGGGTGACCTCGCTGCTGAACGTCCCCACGATCACGTCGACGTTCTGCTTGTTGATCATCCGCTCGACGATCGGCGTCGTCGTGCTGACCGACTGTTCGGTGTTCTCGTTGATCAGTTCGATCTCTTGATCGAGCACGCCGTCGCCCTCTTTCAGTTCCTCGACGGCGATTTCGGCGCTTCGCTCCGACCCCTTCCCCATCGACAGGCCGGTCGGTGCGAGATGTCCAATCTTCAGCGTTCCGTCGTCGCCGCCACCCCCGACACCGCCGAGGCAGCCGGCCAGCGTCGTCGTCACGGCACCGGCCGCTCCGAGAAACGTTCGGCGTCCGAGTGATCCCTTACCATTCCTACCCGAGTTGCGATTATTATTATCTTCGTTAGCCATTGTGTATCAGTGAGTTACCGATTCTCACTCTCCAGTTTTGAGTCACCCGTAATAAAGGTGAGGAAAGTTAGCAAGGATCCTGTGAACTGTGCACGAGTGTTGTGTTTTACTTCTCTTTCGAGTTACTCACAGGAACAGCTGCCGAGAATAGACGCTGCTCGAGCCCGAGCGACCGTCCACTGCCGTTCAACGGATTTCGTCCTCGAGCCCGGCCGGTTCCTCGAGGAGCCGATACTCGCCGTGTTCGAACGCGACGACGCCGTCGTGGCGGAGGTGATCGAGATGGGCGAAGGCCTCCCCCGGTCCGTGGACGATGTGGATCCCCTCGAGGTCGCCGAACAGGTGGGCGCTGACCGTCCAGGCGTCGGCCGGTCCGTGATCGTCCAGAAACGCGAGGATCGTGTCCGTTCGCTCGCGGTGGTGCTCGAGGATCGCGTCGGCGCGGGCGGTCGGCTCCGCGATCGGATCGCGGTGGCCGGGCCAGACCCGCTCGTAATCGCGGTCGATGAGTCGGTCCAACGTCGCGACGTAGCGCTCGAGCGGGCGCTCGACCCGGACGTCCGCGCCGCCGACGTTCGGCGTGTACACCGGCAGGAGGGCGTCGCCGACGAACGCCTCGTCGCCGCTCTCGGTTTCGAAACAGCACAGCCCCGCCGCGTGCCCCGGTGCGTGAACCGTCTCGAGCGTTCGGCCGCCGACCGCGAGCGTCTCCCCGTCCTCGATCGGGGTCGGGTCGGCCGGCCGTCCCTCGATCTCCGCGGACTCGAAGAAGGCGAGGAGTTCGGCTCGCGCATCGTCGGGGACGCCCCACTCCTCGAGGAGTTCCCGACGCCGCTCCTCGACGGCGGCGACGGCGTCGGGGTCCTGTGCGACCAGCGGGGCGTCGGCCTCGTGAACGTAAACGGTCGCGTCGCTTTCGGCCTGAATCTCGCCGGCCAGTCCGGCGTGATCGACGTGGAAGTGGGTGAGGACGATGTCGTCGACGTCGGCGAACCCGTAGCCGCGCTCGGCGAGCCCCTCGCGGAGGTCTCGACGGATGTCGTCGGTGGCGATGCCGGTATCGACGAGTGCGAGTTCGTCGTCGTCGGCGAGGACGTAGGCGTTGTTTCGGCCCTCGAACTCCTCGTTTCCGAGTACGATGCGGTCCATATCGGCTACCCACATGTTGTCCGCTAATAATTCGCGCGATAGCGGAACTGGACGAGACGGAGTAACCACTAAACCGCCAATTAGCTCTCGAGTTCGGCCCGCAGCAACTGATTCACGTCACCGGGGTCCGCGCTCCCACCGGTCAGTTCTCCCACCTTTTTCTCGTCGGGTTGCTCGCTTCGCTCGCAACCGCTCGAGAAAAATCTGGACCAAAAAGCCGAACGCTTACTCCGTTCGCGTTCGGTCGTTACCCTTCTAACTCCGCCCGCAGCAACTGATTCACGTCACCGGGGTCCGCGCTCCCACCGGTCTTCTGCATGACCTGTCCAACGAGGAAGTTGATCGCGCCGTCGTCGCCCGACTCGTAGTCGTCGACGGCGTCGGGGTTCTCGTCGATCGCGTCGACGACGGCCTGCTGGACCTCGTCCTCGCCGGTCTTGCCCAGCCCTTCCTCGGCGACGACCTCGTCCGGCGTTCGGCCGTCGTCCAGCATCGATCGCAGGACCGTCTCGCGGGCGTTCTTCGCCGTGATCTCGTCCTCGGCGACGAGTTCGACCAAGCGGTTGATCTCCTCGAGGCGGCCCTCGATCTCCGTGATCTCGATGTCGCGGTAGTTGAGTTCGCCCAGCAGGTTGTCCGCGACCCACGTGGCGGCGAGGTCGGGATCGAACTCGCCCGCGACATCCTCGTAGAAGTCCGCGACCTGCTTGGTCGAGGTGAGCTTCGAGGCGGCCTCCTCGCTCAGACCGTACTCCGCCTGAAACCGCTCGCGGCGGGCCGAGGGGAGTTCCGGAATCGAAATTTCGTCCTTCCAGTGGGAGACGCGCAGCGGCGGCAGGTCCGCCTCCTCGAAGTAGCGGTAGTCCTTCTCTTCTTCCTTCGAGCGCATCGAGACGGTGATTCCCCGCGACTCGTCCCAGTGGCGGGTCTCCTGTTCGACCGCGCGCCCGCGCTGGATCGCGTTCTTCTGTCGGGTCTCTTCGTAGGCCAGGGCCTTCTCCGCGCCCTTGTGACTCGAGATGTTCTTGACCTCGGTCCGGTTGGCCGCCTCGAGCGCCTCCGTCCCGATCTCATCGGTATCGTCACCGTCGATCGCTTCGTCGGGGATGATCGAGAGGTTCGCGTCGATCCGCAGGCTGCCGTCGCGTTCGGCGTCGAAGACGCCCAGGTACTCGAGGACCTCCTCGAGTTCGGCCAGAAACGCGCGCACCTCGCCGGGACTGCGGAAGTCCGGCGCGGTGACGATCTCCATCAGCGGCGTCCCGGCGCGATTGTAATCGACGAGCGTGTACTCCGCGGAATCGATGCCGCCACCGCCGCCGACGTGCTGGAGACTTCCGGGGTCCTCCTCGAGGTGCGCGCGCTCGATCGCGACGCTGCGTCGTTGGCCCTCAACGGAAATCTCGAGCTCTCCCTCCTGACAGATCGGCTCGTCGTACTGGGTGATCTGGAAGTTCTTGGGCAGGTCGGGGTAGTAGTAGTTCTTCCGGTGGAAGCGGGTCTCCTCGGGGATCTCGGCGTCGATCGCCTTGCCGATCTTGACTGCGGCCTCGACGGCGGCCTCGTTGAGCACCGGCAGCGCCCCCGGCAGGCCGAGACAGACCGGACAGACGTTGTCGTTGGGTTCGTCGCTCGGCTCGGTCGAACAGCCACAGAAGATCTTCGTGTCGGTCTCCAGCTGGACGTGGACCTCGAGGCCGATGACGGTCACGAGGTCGCCCTGCTGGACGGTCTGGGCAGTCATTGGAGGCGATTCGGCCCCACGGGGGTAAAACGTAACGGGACGCGCTCGTTTGGTCTCCAATCGGGTAGTGTGCCACCACACTATATTTGTCTCTTCGATACCTACCGTCGGGTATGAGTAGCGATCGGATCGACGCCGAAAGCAAGGTCTCCGGAAATCAGGCCAATATTCCCGCGCGAATCCGGCGGCAGCTCGACATCGATGACGGCGACCGACTTCGATGGAACGTCGAGGACGATGGAACGGTCCGGGTAGAGGTCGTTCACCGTCGTGGCGGTTCGTTCGCGGATTTCACGGGATACGACGGTGACGAGGAGACTGACGCGACGACGGACCACGACGCCTGGGGAATCGAGTAAATGCCGCGTGCAGTCGTCGATACGTCGGTGCTGTTCGCTGCGAGTTACCGCCGGGACGTGGCACACGAAGACGCGCTTCCGATTCTTCGCGGGATAGATGATCAGTCCGTGCCCGAAGCCATCGTACTCGATTTCGTTCTCGCAGAGACGCTCAACGGACTGACGACGCACGCTGGTCACGGTCCGTCCGTCGATTTTCTCGACCGCATAGAAGAAAACGACAGATTCCACATCGTCTCGCTCGCAGCGGATACGTTGGCGACGGCAAAATCGCTGTTTCGCCGGCACAGAGGCCTTTCGTTCGTCGACGCGTGCATCGTCGCGTATATGCAAGCCGACGACGTCGAATATCTGTACGCGTTCGACGACGATTTCGATCGCATCGACGACATCACTCGGCTCGAGACGGCGACGAATCCGTACGATCCGCACTGACTACCGCGCGTCCTCGAGTTCCTCGAGCGCGCTGGGGTTCTCGATGCTGCTCATATCGCCCAGATCCTCACCGGTGTAGGCCGCCTGAATGGCCCGCCGGATGATCTTGCCCGACTGCGTTTTGGGGAACTCGTCGACGAACAGCACCTCGCGCGGGCGGAACGGTTTGCCCAGCTCCTCGCCGACCTGCGCGCGCAGTTCCTCCCGGAGGTCGTCCGTCTCCTCGATTCCCGCCTCGAGGACGACGTAGGCGACGACGGCGGTTCCGGTGGTGTCGTCGGGCGCGCCGATCGCGGCGGCCTGATTGACTGCCTCGTGGTCGATGAGCGCGCCTTCGACCTCCGCCGGACCGACCTTGCGGCCGGCCACGTTGAGGGCGTCGTCGGCGCGACCGTGGAGGAACCAGAAGCCGTCGTCGTCCTTCTGGGCCCAGTCGCCGTGGTCCCACATGGGCGGGTCCCGGAACGTCGACCAGTACTCCTCGAGGTAGCGCTCGTCGCCCGACCAGAGCGATCTGGTCATCGACGGACAGGAGTCGCGAGCGACGAGGTAGCCCCGCTCGTTGTCCTCCCGCACGGAGTTCCCCTCGCGGTCGACGATATCGATGTCCATGCCGAGGCCGGGGCCACCGAGCGTGCAGGGTTTCAGCGGTTCGGTCGGCAGCGGCGTCAGGAAACAGCCACAGATCTCGGTGCCGCCGGAAATGTTGATGATCGGCGACTCGCCACCGCCCACGTTCTCGTAGAACCAGTGCCAGGACTCTGGGTCCCAGGGCTCGCCCGTCGAGCCGAGGATCCGGAGCGAAGAGAGATCGTGGCCGGAGAGCCAGTCGTCCCCGTGCTTGCGCAGCGCCCGAATGGCGGTCGGTGAGATGCCGAACTGGGTGAGCTTGTGACGGTCGATCATCTCCCAGAAGCGATCCGGTTCGGGGTAGTCCGGCGCGCCCTCGTACATGAAGACGGTGCCGCCGAAGGTGTGTGTCCCGATCAGGCTCCAGGGCCCCATCATCCAGCCGATATCGGACACCCAGAAGAAGCGGTCGGCGGGTTTGAGGTCCATCCCGAAGTAGACCTCCTTGGGGCACTGGACCTGAACTCCCGCGTGCGTATGAACAATTCCTTTCGGCTTACCCGTCGTGCCCGACGAATAGAGGAGCATCGACTCCTGACTCGAGTCGAGCGATTTCGTCTCGTACTCGTCGTCCTGCGTTTCGACGGCGTCGGCCCACCACTCGTCGCGATCGTCGATCCAGGGAATTTCGTGTTCGCTGGTCGCGGAACCGGCCCCCAATCTGTCGAAGACGATCGTGTGTTCGACGTGCCCGGCCTCCTCGATCGCCTCGTCGGCGGCGGACTTGAGGAAGACCGGGTCGCCGCGACGGTAGAAACCGTCGCCGGTAAAGAGCACGGAACACTCTGAATCCGCGATCCGGGTAGCGGCCGCGTCGACGCCGAATCCGGAGAAAATCGGCACGGCGATCGCACCGACCTTGAAACAGCCGTAGAGGATCGAGACGACTTCGGGGACCATCGGCATGTAGAGGCCGACGGTGTCGCCCGTTCCGATGCCGCGTTCCTCGAGCGCGTTCGCGACCCGGTTCGCTTGTCGGTGGAGTTCGTGGTAGGTCACCTCCCGGACCTCGCCGTGCTCGCCCTCCCAGATGGTTGCGACTTTGTTCCGGCGCTCCTCGTCGACGGCCGCGTGGCGATCCACGACGTTGTGGGCAACGTTGAGCTCGCCGCCGGGGTACCAGTCGGTGAACTGCGGGCCGTCACTATCGTCGCGAATCTCGTCGTACTCCTCGTAGAACTCGATCCCGAGGTAGTCGACCAGTTCGTCCCAGAACCAGTCGACGCCGCTTTCGGGTTCGCCCTCGATCTCGGTCGTCGTCCGCTCGATCAGTTCGTCGTAGTCGTCGATTCCGTACGCCTGCATGAACTCGAAGACGTTCGTGGACTCGACGAACTCCCGGCTCGGTTCGTGAGCGATCTCGTCGATATCCTCGAGACTCGGGCTGGTGTTTCCGGCCATTGTTACTCGTAGGTAAGGGTCAGACCATCATCAAACAACAGGTCACCGCCGTCGAGGTGTCGCCCGAGGTCGGAAAAGCCCAGCAGGAAGAGGGTGGCGACGTCGATCGGTTCCATCATCTCGTTCACTCGAGACTGGCCGAGCATGAACCTGATTCTGGGGCATTTTGCGTACGCTACCGTCTCCGCAGACCACGATAAAAGTGGCCAGCAGACGACCCCGTCCAGTCACCGGCGGCGATCTGCGGCGGCGGTAGCGATCGCTCGAGGGCGTACTCGAGAAATCTCGAGGACCCAGCTGAACGACGACGTCGAGAGCCGATTCTCCGCTTTGGAACCTCCTCGAGCGCGTTCCCCCTTGTTTGCCTTTGTCACTGATGGCCTCGCCGAACTGGACGATACCGGGGGAAACCTGCAACGCGCCGGGGGTTTTTTGCCCACTCGACGGCTATCGGGGATCCATGAGTACTCGAGCGGGCGCGGACGACGGGGCATTCTGGGGGGATGCCGACGACGACGTTGCGCTCCACCGATATCGGACCCTCGTCAACACGATCGACGACGGCATTTACCAACTCGATACCGACGGACGCTTCGTCGCGGTCAACGACATTATCGTCGAGGCGACCGGCTATACGCGCGACGAACTCCTCGGCGAGCACGTCTCGCTCGTGCTCGGCGATGACGATGTCGAGCGCATCAAACGCGAAATCGCGAGCCAGATCCGCGCCTCCGGCGAGGACGACATCGCGACGTTCGATATCGTCGTCCGAACCGCCGACGGCGACGCGATCCCCTACGAACTGCGGATCAACCTCCTGGTGAAAGACGGCGAATTTCGAGGCTCCATCGGCGTCGCTCGCAACCGCACCGAGGAACAGCGCCGGCAGGAGTCGCTCGCATCGGCGGTGAAATCGTACGATTCGATCACGAGCATCATCGACAAAGCCGATATCGGCGTCTGTATCCTCGACGAGAACTGCGAGATCACGTGGGCCGACGAGACCATCGAACAGTATTTCGCTCTCGATCACGAGCGTCTCGTCGGGCGGGACAACCGGACGGTCATCGACGAGACCCTCAAACACAGGTTCGCCGATCCCGATTCGTTCGCCGAGACCATCCTCTCGTCGTACGACGACGATCGCTACGTCAACCGCCTCGAGTGTCGGGTCACGGGCGACGGGACCGACCTCGAGGATCGGTGGCTCCGGTACCAGAGTAAACTAATCGAATCGGGGGAGTTCGCCGGCGGTAGGGTCGAGTTTTACTACGATATCACCGATCAGAAGCGGTCCGAAGAGGATCTGGAAGAGAACAGGGAAGCGTTTCAATCGTTAGTCGACGCCGTCGAGGAGTACGCGATCTTCCGGCTGGACGCGGACGGTCACGTCCTCACCTGGAACAGAGGAGCGCAGAACCTCAAGGGCTACGACCGCGAAGAGATCGTCGGCGAGCACTTCTCGACGTTTTACACCGATGCGGGTCGAGCGGCGAACGTTCCCGAACGGAACCTCAAGCGAGCGCTCGAGACCGGCTCCGCCGAGGACGAAGGGTGGCGCGTCCGAGAGGACGGGACGCGGTTCTGGGCGAACGTGACGATAACGCCGGTTCGAGACGACGACGGCACCCATCGGGGCTATCTGAAGGTAACTCGCGATATGACGGACCGCTGGGAGCGCGAACAGGAACTCGAGAGCGAACTCCAGCGCATTCTCGGGCGGATTTCGGACGCCTTCTACGCCGTCGACGACGAGTTCCGATTCACACACGTCAACGAGCGCGCCGCCGAACTCCTCCAGCACTCCGAGGAGGAACTTCTCGGCGAACAGCTCTGGGACGTGTTCCCGGATCTCCGCGACCTCGACGTGGTCTGGGACGCCTTCCACACGGCGCTGGAAACGCAGGAGCCGACCAGTTACGAACTCTACTACGACACGCTCGACTTCCGCGTCGAGGCGAACCTCTACCCCTCCGAGACCGGGATCTCGGTGTACTTCCGCGACGTCACCGAGCGCAGAGAGCGCGAACGCGAACTCGAGGAGTCCGAGCAGCGCTACCGGACCCTCGCGGAGCACTTCCCGAACGGCGTCGTCACGCTGTTCGACCACGACCTCGAGTACACGCTGGTCGCGGGGCAGGGCTTCGACAAGATACCGGTGGACCCGGCGGAAGCCGAGGGGGAACAGTTCGACGACGTCTGGCCCGAAGAGACGAGCGACACGCTCGAGCCCGCGCTTCGGGCCGCGCTCGAGGGCGAAGAGCGAACGGTCGAGCTCGAGTACGCCGGCCGGGAGTGGGTGCTCTATACGGCCCCGATCACCGACAACCGTGGCGACGTCTTCGCCGGCGTGTCGATGGCCCACGACATCACCGAACGCAAGGAGTACCAGCGCAGACTCGAGGAGACGATCGACCGGCTCGAGGAGTCCAACCGTCGATTGGAACAGTTCGCGTACGCGGCCTCCCACGACCTGCAAGAGCCCCTGCGGATGGTCTCGAGTTACCTCCAGCTCATCGAGAGCCGCTACGCCGACGAACTCGACGAGGACGGCGAGGAGTTCCTCGCGTTCGCGGTCGACGGTGCCGACCGAATGCGCGACATGATCGATGGACTGCTGGCGTACTCTCGAGTCGAGACGCAGGGGGACCCGCTCGAACCCGTCGACTTCGATTCGGTCCTCGAGAGCGTGCTCGCTGATCTCCAGCTCCAGATCGAGGAGACGGACGCCGAGATCGAGACCGACACCCTCCCCCGCGTCAAAGGGGACGCCAGCCAGTTGCGTCAGGTGCTCCAGAACCTCCTGAGTAACGCGCTCGAGTACAGCGGCGACGAGCCGCCGCAGGTTTCCGTCGACGCCGAACGTCGGGGACGAGAGTGGGTAATCTCGGTGCACGACGAGGGCATCGGGATCGATCCCGACGATCAAGAGCGCGTGTTCGAGGTCTTCCAGCGCCTCCACAGTCGCGAGAAGTACTCCGGAACGGGGATCGGCCTCGCGCTCTGTCAGCGGATCATCGAACGCCACGGTGGCGAGATCTGGGTCGACTCCGAATCGGGTGCGGGCGCGACGTTCTCTTTCGTGCTTCCCGCGGCGGACGATTTCGCGGAATAAGTCCACCGATCGTCTCGTTTCCACTCACGATTCGTCACGTCCCTTCCCGCCGCTACATCACCGTTGCCGTCACAGTCCCTCTACTCCTCAGACAGGCCATTACAGTCTCCACATCCGACCACATACAGGCCACCACAGTCCTCCAGTCAGTCACCCCATTCAGCGGACGGCCGGTACCGAATCTGCAGCCAGTGCAAACGCGGCACGGCCGAGAAATATAAAATAACTTATACACGTCTGACGTACGTTTATGTGGCCGGACGGACCCCTAGTTGATATGTCGAACAACCGCGTCGAGACGCTCGAATCGACGGTTGCGGAACTCGAGTCGACGGTAGAGGGCCTGACGGACGAACTCATCGAGGCGAAAGAGCGGATTCGCGTCCTTGAGGCCGAACTGGACGCCGACACGCCGACGCGCGTCCCCGAACGTCGCAGCGAGGAGACTGAAGCGACGGCGGACGAAACGCCCGAAGCCGAACCCGACGAGGTCGCCGAGGCGGCGGCGGACGCTGAGGGGAAAGTCGAGGATGAAGCGACCGGTGACGAAACGGAAGACTCAGGTAGCGACGACATTATCGTCGCATAACTGCGGCCGACACAACGGAAGGGGATGCCGCGGAGGGATTGATACCTCTCGTTTCGGCAGCTACTGACGGTATGGAGGTCGCGCAAAGAGAATGTATATCAAAGCGATCGTCCTCGACAATTTCAAGAGTTTCGGTAGAAAGACGAAGATCCCGTTCTACGAGGATTTCACCGTCGTTACGGGCCCGAACGGCTCCGGGAAGTCGAACATCATCGACGCCGTCCTCTTCGCGCTCGGATTGGCCCGTACCCGCGGGATTCGCGCCGAGAAGCTGACGGATCTCATCTACAACCCCGGTCACGAGGGCGAGGAGACCGCGAGCGGTCCCCGCGAGGCCACCGTCGAGGTCATCCTCGACAACTCCGAGGGCGCTCTCGATCGATCGCAGGTCGTCAACGCCGCGGGCAGCGACGATGTCGGCGACGTCGACGAAATTCGCATTCGACGGCGAGTGAAAGAGACCGAGGACAACTACTACTCCTACTACTATCTCAACGACCGCTCGGTCAACCTCTCGGACATTCAGGATCTGCTCGCACAGGCCGGGATCACGCCGGAGGGGTACAACGTCGTCATGCAGGGCGACGTCACCGAGATCATCAACATGACGCCCCACGCCCGCCGGGAGATCATCGATGAAATCGCGGGCGTCGCGGAGTTCGACGCCAAGAAAGAAGACGCCTTCGGCGAACTCGAGACGGTCCAGGAACGGATCGACGAGGCCGAACTCCGCATCGAGGAGAAACGCGACCGCCTCGACCAGCTCGCGGACGAACGCCGGGAGGCCATGCGCTACCGCCGGCTCCGCCGCGAAAAGGAGGAGTACGAGGGCTACAAGAAAGCCAGCGAACTCGAGGAGAAACGCGCCGAACTCGCGTCGGTCGAGCGCGAGGTCGACGACCTCGAGGACGAACTCCGAGAGCTCCAGCGCGAACTCGACGAGCGCGAGGGGACGGTCATCCGCCTCCAGGAAGACCTCGAGGACCTGAACGCGGACATCGAACGCAAGGGCGAGGACGAACAGCTCAGGATCAAAAGCGAGATCGAGGAGATCAAAGGCGACATCTCGCGGCTCGAGGACAAGATCGAGGCCAGCGAGGAGGCGATCGAGGAGGCCGAATCCAAGCGCCGCGAGGCGTTCGTCCAGATCGATCGCAAGCAGGAGACGATCGACGACCTCACGGACGAGATGCGCGAGCACAAACTCGAGAAGGCCTCGATCAAATCCGAGATTCAGGAACGCGAGAACGAGCGCGACGAACTCGAGGCCGAAATCGACGCCGTCGACACCGAGTTCGACGAACTCAAGACCGATCTGGCCGAGCGTAAAGAGCAGCTAGAGGACGCGAAGACGGAGCGGAACGACCTCCAGCGCGAACAGGATCGCCTACTCGACGAAGCCCGCCGCCGCTCGAACGCGATCAGCGAGAAAGAAGCGACGATCGAGGAGAGACGCGAGGAGCTCCCCGAACTCGAGAGCCAGCGCGGCGACCTCGAGCGGGAACTCGAGAAGGCAAAGCGGAACCGCGCGAACATCGCGGAGGTCGTCGACGACCTGAAAAGCGAGAAGCGACGGCTGCAGTCCGATATCGACGATCTCGACGACGAGATCCAGGCGAAACAACAGGAATACGCCGAACTCGAGGCCAACGCGGGCGAGAGCGGCGATTCCTCGTTCGGTCGCGCGGTGACGACGATCCTCAACTCGGGGATCGACGGCGTTCACGGCGCTGTCGCCCAGCTGGGGACCGTTCCCGGCGAGTACGCGGTCGCCTGCGAGACCGCGGCCGGCGGTCGGCTGGCGAACGTGATCGTCGACGACGACGTCATCGGTCAGCAGTGTATCGAGCACCTCAAGTCCCGAAACGCGGGGAGAGCGACCTTCCTGCCGCTGACGGACATGAGCCAGCGTCGGCTCCCCAACGCGCCGAGCGATCCGGGGATCGTCGACTTCGCGTACAATCTCGTCGACTTCGATAGCGAATACGCCGGAGTCTTCTCCTACGTCCTCGGTGACACGCTGGTCGTCGAGGACATCGAGACCGCCCGCTCGTACATGGGCGACTATCGGATGGTTACGCTCGACGGCGACTTAGTCGAGAAGAGCGGCGCGATGACCGGCGGCTCCGGCGGCGGCTCGCGCTACTCTTTTACCGGCGGCGGCGAGGGCCAACTCGAGCGCGTCGCGAAACAGATCACGGAACTGCAGGAGGAACGGCAGTCGCTCCGCGAGGACGCCCGCGGCGTCGAGGAGCGACTCGACGACGCTCGCGACCGCAAGAGCGACGCGGCCGACGAGGTTCGGTCGATCGAGTCCGAACTCGAGGGGCTCGACGAGAAACGCGAGGAGATCGAGGCCGAGATCGAGGATCTCGAGTCGGACCTCGAGGAGCTTCGCGAGGAGCGCGAATCGGTCGACGAGCGGATGAACGAGATCTCCGAGGAGATCGACGCGAAGACGGCGACGGTCGAGGAACTCGAGGCGGACATCGCCGATCTCGAGCGCGAGCTCGCGGACTCGAAGATCCCCGAGCTGACCGACCAGATCGAGACGCTCGAGGCCGAGATCGACGAGCGCGAGGACCGGACGCAGGAGCTCGACAACGAACTCAACGAGCTGAGCCTCGAGAAGGAGTACGCCGAGGACGCCATCGAGGACCTCCACGACGACATCGAGGCCGCGCAAAATCGGACGGCCGAGCACGAAGACAGGATCGACGAGTACGAGACGGAAATCGACGGGAAACGCGAGACGCTCGAGGCGAAACACGAGGCCGTCGCGGAACTCGAAGAAGAGCTCACGGAACTGAAAGCCGAGCGCAGCGACCTCAAGGAGGAGTTGTCCGAGGCTCGGACGGACCGCGACAAACAGCAGGATCGGGTCAACGCCGTCGAAAGCAAACTCGAGGACGCCGGCGAGCGCGCGAGCAGCCTCGAGTGGGAGATCGAGTCCCTCGAATCGGAGGTCGGCGACTACGACCCCGAGAACGTGCCGGACCACGACACCGTCCTCGAGATGATCGAGTACCTGCAGGCGGATATGGAGGCGATGGAGCCGGTGAACATGCTCGCGATCGACGAGTACGACGAGGTCAAGAGCGATCTCGAGACGCTCGAGGAGGGCAGGGAAACGCTGGTCGAAGAGGCCGACGGGATCCGCGAGCGGATCGAGCAGTACGAGACCCAGAAGAAACAGACGTTCATGGACGCCTACGACGCGATCGCCGCACACTTCACCGAAATATTCGAGAAGCTTTCGGAGGGGACGGGGACGCTGCACCTCGAGAACGAGGCGGATCCGTTCGACGGCGGGCTGACGATGAAGGCACAGCCGGGCGACAAGCCGATTCAGCGCCTGGACGCGATGTCCGGCGGCGAGAAGTCGCTGACCGCACTCGCCTTTATCTTCGCGATCCAGCGACACAACCCGGCTCCGTTCTACGCGCTCGACGAGGTCGACGCCTTCCTCGACGCCGTCAACGCCGATCGGATCGGCGAGATGGTCGACGAACTCTCCGAGAAGGCGCAGTTCGTCGTCGTCTCTCACCGGTCGGCGATGCTCGATCGCTCCGAGCGGGCGATCGGCGTGACGATGCAACAGGATAACGTGAGCGCGGTGACCGGGATCGATCTGAGCGACGGCGGCGACGGGAGCGGGGAGGAGGTGCCGGTCAGTGACTAATCACGACGAATTGTATACTGATGGAGGGGACGAGATTCCCCTCGACATCGCGGGCCACGAGGACCGCGAGCGCCCCGGGGACGCGGACTCGAGGACGGACGGTGATTCCGACGCCGAGAGCCCGCCGGCCGGGTCCGACGGTTCCGTCCTCGAGTTTGCGGACGTCGAAACGGCCACGGAGACGGCCGAAGACGACGAAGACGAGGAGACGGTCGAGCCCGTCGAACTGCTCGTCCAGCTCGCGAAGGACGGCGAAATCGACCCCTGGGATATCGACATCGTCGCGGTCACCGACAAGTTCCTCGAGGCGATCGACGAGGTCGACCTGCGAACCTCCGGCCGGGCGCTGTTCTACGCGAGCGTCCTCCTGCGGATGAAAAGCGACGAACTGTTCGCCACCGACGAGCCCGACGAGGAGGAGCTCCCGCCGTGGGAAGCGCCCTTCGCCGATGACGGGCCGATGGATCCGGAGGACGACGACGGCCGGGAGTACCCGCCGGGATTCGACCCCGTGGAGAACCTCGAGGAAGAAATGGAACGCCGCCTCGAGCGCAAGCACGCCCGCGGGAAGCCGGAAACGCTGGACGAACTGGTCCGCGAGCTTCGGACCGCCGAGCGCGACACCTGGTGGAAGGAGTCGCGAAGTTACGATACGAGCGACTCTCCGAAGGGGTACGACCGCGGCGTGCAGGAGCTGAACTACCACTCCGGCGACGACTTCCGGGTCGACGACGAGCCGACCAGCGACGACGTGACCCACACGACTCACGAGGAGGACATCGAGGCTGTCATCGACGACGTCGAGACGGAACTCGAAAAGCACTACGAGCAAGGCCGCGATGAGGTGCTGTACACCGAGATCGACGAGATTGGCGGCACGCGCGTGATGACCTACCTCGCCCTGCTCTTTCTGGCCCATCGGGGCCGGGTCACGCTCGAGCAGGACGAACTGTTCGGCGACCTCTGGGTCAAGGAGGCTACAGTGGAGGCGGAGCCGAGCGAAGCGATCGCCGACTGAGTGTTCTGAACCGGTTCGTTGTTCGGCTCGAGTGGCGCTACGTGACGGCTGTCACAGCGCCACGTCCACCGGCCGCTCAACCGTCCGCTCGATGAATCGGGACGATGATCGGGGACTGGGATAGTCGGGAACGGTCCGATACGGTCGTCGCGTCTGCAGACGCCGTTCGTGCAGGCGATACCAGTTTAGCTGAATCACGAGCGCGCCGTCCACGAGCGACCGTCGGAACCGATCGGCTGTTCCGCAGGTATGATGATACCGTGCGTCCGTTCACCGACCGTGAAGGTCGAGGGATATTCCGTCGAGAAAAGATTTATTCCGCTTCGGCTCGACGTATTAGCTATGGACGAACCGAACTCGGAACTGACGGCGAGTGCTGAGGAACGCGCAGAATCGCCGGAGTTCGAGTCGCTGACGCCGCCTGCGGAAGTCGTTCACGGTGATCGCACGCGCGACGACTTCTTCGATGCGGTTCTCGGACTGGATAGTCCAGCGACGGTCGGTGATGTCGCCGAGTACGCCGGTCACGGGGTAGACGCGGCACGGGAGTACTTGGAGTGGTTCAACCGGATGGGGATCGTCACACGGGTCACCGAGTCGCCGGCGACGTATAAGCGGAATCAGGAGTACCTGAACTGGCGTCGCGTCCAGCGACTCCGGGACCGACACACGACCGATGAACTCCTCGACTACCTGACCGCGGAGACGGAGCGCGACGAGGAGTACAGTGAAGTATTCGAGGCTGGCTCCCCGAACGCGGTTTCGATCGTCGCTCGCGCCTCGGAGACCGGGCGCTCGGTCGAGGAGGTCTGGGAAGACGTTTCCGCCTGGAAGACGACTCGTCGTCGGATCAGCCTCCTCGAACGGGCGTTGCGGACTGATTCGGGCGATTCGACAGCGCAGCGAACCGCCGTATGACCGACCGAGACGACGGGACAGGAACACCTGAAGACATCAGCGGAGCACCGGTCGATTTCGACCGGCTCGAGGTCATTACGGAACGGTTGTCTACTGACGACCGATTCGATCAGATCGACGAGCAGCCGTCGTTCGCACCGGATCGGGTGGTGTGCGTATACGATTCCAGTTTCTACCCGCGCAGCGTTCGCACGGCCCGCCTGGAGATCGTGTGGTTCGAGAACGGCGACTGTTCGCTTCATTACCACGAAACGCATGACGGGGGGACGTTCGATCATCGGTGGGATCGGCATCCGTCTGACCACAACGCACGTGATCACGTACATCCCGGTCCCGACGCACCGACACCGGGGACCGACTCGCCACACCCGCCAGATTGGCGTGATATCCTCTCGATGGTACTCGCAGAAATCGAAGACCGGCAACGAAGCTTCTGGCTCGAGTGAGTGAATGAGCGTCAGTTCGTGAATCGACCGACAGTCGTACTGGCTCCCGATCCGACCTCCTCGAACGCCCACAAGCGTTTAGCCCGCACCGGCGAAACCTCGAGTCGATGACGAGGCCGGACGATGTCCTCTTTCGCGCTCGCGTCGAGACGTTCGCGCTGGTTCGGAAGCTGCTGCCAATCGCCCTCCTCGCGGGGGCCATGGTCGGGCCGCTGTACCGGTTCGAGCCGACGGTCGCGATGTGGATCTCTGCCGTGAGCTTCCTGGTGATCCTCGTCGGTCTCCTCCTCGTGAGCCGCCTCCCGCTGTATCCGGCCCACAC
The DNA here is from genome assembly GCF_020405225.1 of Natrinema sp. DC36. Lineage (NCBI taxonomy): Archaea > Methanobacteriati > Methanobacteriota > Halobacteria > Halobacteriales > Natrialbaceae > Natrinema > Natrinema sp. DC36. The sequence goes on along the minus strand of NZ_CP084472.1, from coordinate 87,515 downwards.
GTTCGGGATCGAGTACCGGTTCGAGGAGGAGCCGTTCGACACCGGTCGGCGACAGTGCGTCCGCTGCAGCGTGTTGGCCGAATCCGGCACGCACCGCCGCTACGCCAGACAGATCGTCGTCCTCGGCGTGCCACTTCACACCCTCGAGTGGGGGAGCAACGACTTCTGTGGCGACTGCGTGGCGCTCGGGGACGCCGTCGACTCGCGTCCCATGGACGAGCGCACCGCGGTGCCGGATCCGACGCCGACACAATCGACGGCGCGGGAACCGGACCGAAGTCGAGATGTGAAACAGGAACGGGAACGAGAACGGGCAACGGGATCGCCGTCAGGCGGCGAGATGCGATCGGACGGCGAACCGCCGCGCCTCGAGCGGGCCCGGCGTATCGACCGAAGCGACGAGACGACCGCGCTGGAGCTCAGGCGCGCGTTCGACTAGACTCACTCGAGGTAGTCGCCGGCCAGCAGATCGACGCGCTCGAGCGTCTCTTCGGGGATCGCCTCCTGTGGCGTGTTGATCGTCCCCTCGAGCGCGCTCCAGGCCTCGCTCTCGAAGTCCTCGGGCATCGTTCGGATGGCGCGTTCGACGACCGCGTTGATCGCGTCCTGATTGGCCGCGGCGTTCTCGAGGACCTCCTCGAGGGTGACCTCGCTGTCTTGCTTCCAGACGTCGTAATCGGTGACGCCGGCGACGGTGGCGTAGCTCAGCTCTGCCTCGCGGGCGAGTTTGGCCTCCGGGATGGCGGTCATACCGACGATGTCCCAGCCCTGGTCGCGGTAGAACTCGCTTTCGGCCCGGGTGGAGTACTGTGGCCCTTCGATGCAGACGTACGTGCCGTCTTCCTGGGTTTTCGTTCCGTCGTCGGTCGCTTCCCGTGCCGATTCCGCGAGATGAGAGACCATTTCCGGACAGTAGGGATCGGCGAAGCCCATGTGGACGACCATGCCGTCGCCGAAGAAAGTCGGCGTGCGGTGTTTGGTTCGGTCGAAAATCTGGTCGGGAATGACCAGCGTCCGCGGCGGCAGCTCCTCTCGCAGGCTGCCGACGGCGTTCGTGGCGATGACTCGGTCGACGCCGACCGATTTGAGCGCGTAGATGTTCGCCCGGTAGGCCGCGTCGGTCGGCGGATGCTGATGGTTCTCGCCGTGACGCGGGAGGAACGCGACGTCTCGCCCGGCGAGTTCGCCGCGGGTGACCGCCTCGCTTGGCTCGCCGTACGGTGTCGAAATCTCCGTTTTGCGAGTGTTCTCGAGTGGCAGTGCGTCGTAGATACCGCTGCCGCCGATTACGCCGATCGTCATGGCGAAAGATGGGCCGAGCAGGACCGTAAACGGACTGGTTCCCGTCCCGGGCTCGTCGCGAAGCGGTGGTCCGCACCGGCAGTCGAAACCGATGGCCGTCGCTACCATGGCTCACGAGAATCCAAGTAGCGCCGCCGTCTTGTTTCGGCTATGGGTGCGGAATCGGCCGATGGAACGCTCACGGACGGCCCTCTCGTTCGACCGATGATTCGACTCGCGTGGCCGCTCGTGGTCATCCAGCTGCTACAGGTCGCCTACAACGTGGGCGACACCTTCTGGCTGGGGGCGCTCTCACCCGATGCGGTGGGAGCCGTGAGCCTCGCGTTTCCGATCCTCTTCTTGCTGATCGCGATCGGCGGCGGCTTCACCACGGCCGGCGCGATCCTGATCGCCCAGCACACCGGCGCGAAAAGCGGCGACGCCGGACTGATCGCCGGCCAGACGCTGTCGTTCGTCTCGCTGGTCGCCGTCGGACTGAGTACGCTGGGCTTTTTCGCCACCGGGCCGCTGCTCGCCGCCCTGCCCGCCGACGCCGCGACGCAGGCCGAGATCATCCCGCTCGCGGCCGGCTACCTCCGGATCTTCTTCCTCGGGCTCCCCTTCCTCTTCGGCTTTTTCGTCTTCGTCGCGCTCATGCGCGGCTACGGAACCACTCGCGCGCCGATGCGCGTGATGCTCGTCAGCGTCGTCCTCAATCTCGCGCTCGATCCGTTGTTCATCTTCGGCGTCGGCCCGTTCCCCCGCCTCGAGGTCGAGGGGGCCGCCGTCGCGACCCTCATCTCGCGGGGGCTCGCGACGGCGATCGGCTTTTACTTGCTGTACTACACCAATGTGGGTCCTGATATCCAGCCCAGCCACCTCCGGCCGCGACGAGAGTACGTCGCGAAGATCACCCGGTTGGGGGTCCCGACGGCGCTCGAGCAGTCGATGACGGCCCTCGCCCTCGTCGCGATGACGGCCATCGTTGTGACCTTCCCGCCGGCGGTCGTCGCGGCCTACGGACTCGGCAATCGACTGATCTCGTTGGCCTTCCTGCCGGCGATGGGATTGGGGCAAGCGACGGATTCGATCGTCGGCCAGAATCTCGGTGCGGGCAACCCCGACCGGGCGGCGAGAGCGGTCCGGATCGCCGCGAGCGTGATCGGTGCGGTCATGTTCACGGCCAGTGTATTCGCGCTTCTCTTTCCGGAGCCGTTCGTTTCGGTGTTCGTCACCGCCGACGCGGCTGGGAAAGCGGCGACGATCGATTACGGCGTGACTTATCTCCGCTTCGCCGCGGTCGGCTTCGCCTTCATGGGCGTCTTGCAGGTCGTCCAGGGCGCGTTCCGCGGAGCCGGCAACACGAAGACGGCGCTCGCGTTCGCGGTGCTCGGGCTCTGGATCGTGCGCGTCCCCGTCACCGCCTATCTGGTCTTCGTCGCCGACTGGGGACCGACCGGTATCTGGACGGGCGTCGTGATCGGCGATATCGTCGGTGCGATCGCCGCCGTCGCGTGGTTTTCGCGCGGCACGTGGAAGGGGGCGCTGGTTGACCGAGACGAAGAAGTCGAGGGACCGACTGAGGGGGCGGCGAAAACGGTGGATACCGAGTCGACGTCGGAGTGACGAGCGGACGGGTGGACGGGGAGCTACCTCGAGCGGAAAACGGGTCGACAGTCAGTTCTCGACGAGCGCCCACTCTCCCGTCCCGACCGATTCGAGCACCTCGCGGCGTTCCATCTCGCTCAGGACTTCCGATAGCCGGTCGGGCTGGGCGATCTCCATCTCGATGCGCTCGATACCGTGGTGTTCGGTGAGGAAGTAACGGACCTCGTCGTTCGTGAAGCTCTCCTGGTCGGCCTTCTCCATCGCACTGGTGATCAGGTCCACCATGTCCTCGATGAAGTTCCACGGGTAGACGACCCAGGTCCACTCCTCGAGCCGTTCGCCGACGTAGTCGGGCTGGAACTCGCTGGTACCGAGCAGCTGCAGGGTCGCGGTGCGGACCTCGCCGGCGTCGCGGTCGTCGACGTACTCGTATGCGCGCTCGATCGAGCCGCCGGTGTCGGCGATATCGTCGATGATAAGGACGTCCTTGCCCTCGACGCTGCCCTCCGGCATCGGGTAGCGGACGGTCGGCTCGCCGGACTTCTCGGCGGCGCCGACGTAGTGTTCCATCTTCAGGCTCGTCAGGTCGTTCAGCCCGAGGAAGTCACAGAGACACCGCCCCGCGAACCAGCCGCCGCGGGCCAGCGCGACGACGACGTCCGGCTCGAACTCGTCGTCACGCACGTCGTCGGCGACGTCCCGACACAGGCCGTAAATATACTCCCAGTTGGTTATCGTGCAGTCGAAATCGTCCGGTAGGTCGGACATCTGATGGCCACCTACCCGGTCTCTCGAGCGCGGCCCCCTTAAGTCGGCTGAAACGATCCGCTCGTCTCGAGCGAGGGCAGCGAGTCCTCATCCAGCGAACTTCCCGTCACTGCGGGGGACCGGCATCCGGCAATTTATAACCAAGTAGTATAATCTAGTTATCGATGCCGCAGACACAGATTCAGGCCGCCCGCGAGGGGACGGTGACGCCCGAGATGGAACGCGTCGCCGAACGAGAGAACCGCGATCCGGCGTTCGTCCGCGAGCAGGTCGCCGAGGGGCGGGCCGTGATTCCGGCGAACGTCAACCACGACGCGCTCGACGCGATGATCATCGGCCGCGAGTTCGCGACGAAAGTCAACGCCAACATCGGCAACAGCGAGACGACCAGCGACCTCGAGACGGAACTCGAGAAACTCCACACTGCGGTCCACTACGGCGCGGACACGGTGATGGATCTGGGAACCGGGAGCGATCTGGACGAGATTCGGGAAGCCCATATCGAACACTCGCCGATACCGCTCGGGACGGTGCCGCTGTACGAGGCGGTCAAGCAGGCCGGGAGCCCCGAAGACGTGACGAAAGACCTGCTGCTCGAGATCATCGCAAAGCAGGCCGAGCAGGGCGTCGACTACATGACGATCCACGCGGGGATCCTCGCGGAGCACCTGCCGCTGACCGACGGCCGGAAGACGGGAATCGTCTCTCGAGGCGGCTCGATTATGGCCAAGTGGATGGAGGAACACGGCGAGCAGAACCCGCTGTATCAGATCTTTCCCGAAATCTGTGAGATTTTCGCCGAGCACGACGTGACGTTCAGTCTGGGCGACAGTCTGCGACCGGGCTGTCTGGCGGACGCCTGCGACGAGGCTCAGTACGCCGAACTCGACACGCTGGGCGAACTCACTCGCGTCGGCTGGGACCGCGGCGTCCAGGTGATGGTCGAAGGGCCGGGCCACGTTCCGATGCACAAAGTTGTGGAGAACGTCGAGCGACAGCAGGAGGTCTGCGACGGCGCGCCCTTTTACGTGCTCGGTCCGCTGGTGACCGACATCGCACCGGGCTACGACCACATCACGAGCGCGATCGGTGCGGCGATGGCCGCCCAGGCCGGTGCCGCAATGTTGTGTTACGTTACCCCGAAAGAACACCTCGGCCTCCCCGAGGAGGAAGACGTCCGGGACGGCCTCGCGGCCTATCGGATCGCCGCCCACGCCGGCGACGTCGGAAACGAACGGCCCGGTGCTCGAGACTGGGACGATGCCCTCTCGGAGGCCCGCTACGAGTTCGAGTGGCGCGAGCAGTTCGACCTCGCGCTCGATCCCGACCGCGCCCGGTCGTTCCACGATCAGACGCTCCCCGAAGACAACTACAAAGAGGCCCGATTCTGCTCGATGTGTGGCGCGGAGTTCTGTTCGATGCGGATCGACCAGGATGCACGCGAGGACGGCGAGATGAAAGCGATCGAGGGCAAGAAACGGACGGACCTCGAGTCCTCGCCCGCTGCGGACGTAAATCGGCCGCCCGTCGGGACTCACCGGTCCGGCAATCTGCCGCCGATGGCGGACCACGAGCACGGTGATCCGCTCGAGGAAGCAGGAGACGATTGATCCGCAACTGGCCGTGAGTCGTGGACACCTTCGAATATCAAACCCAAACACAGTCACAGAGAATCGACCTCGTCTTTATCTGACAAACCGTGGTCGGTTCGGTATCGATGGCACCTCGACGACGGACCGTTCTGGCGGCGGTATCAACGGCGACAGCGACGGCAGCGGCCGGCTGTACCGATCTGCTCGGGATCGGCGCTGACGACGAAACCGACGGCTCAAGGTCGGCCGACGAGGTAGCGACGGCGTTCGTCGACGACCTCGCAAACGGACGGTTCGAACGGGCCAGTGAACGATTCGTGGAGAACGAACGGGACCGGTACGGCGATCCCGGTCGACTCGAACGAGTCTGGCTGGCCTTCGCGACGGTCGGCGGCGCGTTCGAGAAAGTCGTCGACGCGAGCGTGACTGCTGGCAACCAGGGTAATCTGGTCACCGTGACGCTGTCGTTCGACCGCGGCGATCACGACTGCGGCGTCATCGTCGATACCGAGTCGCGGATCCGCAACTGTGGCATCGCCGACGAGTACGAACGACCGGCGTACGTCGATCCGAACGCGTTCGGCGAGCGGGATGTCTCGCTCTCGGTTCCGGACTGCTCGCTGTCGGGGACCGTCGCGACGCCCGCGGACGGCGACGGGGTTCCCGGGGCCGTCCTCGTTCACGACGACGGTCCGATGACCGCGGACACTCCCCGAGGCGCCACGAGGACGTTTGCGGACCTCGCAGAGGGGCTCGCCACGCGGGGCGTCGCGTCTCTCAGATACGACAAACGCAATACTGCCTGCGAGGTCGCGCTCGACGAGTACACGCTCGATCGCGTCACCGTCGACGACGCCGCGGTCGCGATCGAGCGGCTCCGGGCCGTCGACGGCGTCGACCCGGACCGGATCGTCGTCGTCGGGCACGGACTCGGCGGCCGAGCCGCGCCAAGGATCGCCGCTCGAGACGGCGATCTCGCCGGCGTCGTCGGGCTGGCCGCGCCGGCACGGCCGTATCGCGAACTGACCCTCGAGCAACTCGAGCACAAGGCGACGGTCGGGAGCCACGAGTGGGAAGATCTGCGCGCCACGTACGAGACCTGGGTCGACGAGAGCGACCGGCTCCGAGAGGGCGAGTACGACCCCGACGAACGGCTGCTCGGGAAACCGGGTGCCTTCTGGGACAGTATCGCGGCGTACGACCACGTCCAGACTGCGGCCGAGGTCGACGTTCCGTTCCGATTCCTGCAGGGCGAGCGCGACTTTCAGGTGACCGTGGCCGACGACCTCGAGCGGTGGGAGCGCGAACTCGAGGGGAAGTCGGCGACGACGTTCGAGACGTACGAGGGACTCAACCACCTGTTCATGCCGGGCGAGGGCGAGTCGCTGGCGTTCGCGTACGCCGTTCGGAACAACGTGGCCGAGGAGGTCGTCGACGACATCGCCGCGTGGATCGGCGAGCGGTGACTGCGCCGTCCGCCGACGGCGGGACCGAGGATTCATACGCCGGTCGCACCACCCACGTCGTATGGAGACGATTCGGATCTTGCAGGTCGACGCCTTCACCGACGAACCGCTCACCGGGAACCCGGCGGGCGTCGTTCCGAGCGCGGACGGCCTCTCGGACGACCAGATGCAAGCGATCGCCGCCGAAATGGCCGTCAGCGAGACGGCGTTCCTCCGCTCGAGCGAGAACGCCGACCGTCGCGTTCGGTACTTTACCCCCACACAGGAGGTCGATCTCTGTGGTCACGCGACGATCGGTAGCTTCGCCCACCTTCACGACGAGGGGCTCGAGGCCGGATCGACGACCCTCGAGACGAACGTCGGCGTCCTCGAGATCGAGGTCGCCGAGGACGGTACGGTCTGGATGACGCAGGACGACCCGTCGATCCGCGAGGTCGATGTCGGCTACGACCGCGTCGCGGACGCGCTGGGCGTCGATGCGGCCGCACTCGAGGGCGCGAGCGCCGACATTCCGCTCGCGGTGTCCTCGACCGGCCTGCCGTTCCTGATCGCGCCGATCACGTACCTCTCGGACGTCGGCAGCGCCGAGCCCGATATGACCGCGATCGAGGCGCTCACCGACGCGGTCGACGCCGCGGGCGTCTACCTCTTTTCGTTCGACGCGCTCGAACCCGAGTCGACGCTCCACGGTCGCATGTTCGCGCCGGGAGCCGGCGTCCCGGAGGACCCCGTGACCGGCACCGCCAGCGGGGCCGTCTGCGCGTACCTCGATCACTTCGGCGCGTTCGACGACGACCTGCCCGAGGAGCTTCGACTCGAGCAGGGCCACTACGTCGACCGGCCGGGTCTGGTCCGCGTCCGCCTCGACGACGGGGTGCAAGTCGGCGGCCGCGGCGTGACGGTGCTCGACGGCTCGATCGCCGTCCCCGAAGACGACGAGGACGAGATTCTCGAGGCCTGATATCGGCCACCTCGAGCGTGTGGGGGAGTCGACGAAGCGGCCAGTACTCAAAGCGGCCACTATTTTCGTGGATGGGGTTTACACTGAAACGAGCGAGCGAACAGATATGCAGAGAGACAGCTATCGGTGACTGCGTCCGAGGTCGTTTTCTCACCGCGAGAAACAGGTCGGTCGGCGGTGCCGAGGAGTACTTCCCGAATCTCGAGTCGCGGCGCTGCTATCTTACGAGATGCAGCGGTTCTCGGGCAGTCAGTTCCGATCCGAACGGCCCGTCTGACGACGGAGACGGGTGGAATTCATTCGGTTGCGAGTTGGGATTGATGGCGACCGTTCGCAACCTTCTTTATTCGTTCCAGTGACCACCTCACTAGAGATGGCTGTACTCTGGCTGGACGAGATCAGTGCCGGCGACCTCGAGACGGTCGGCGGTAAAGGTGCCTCCCTGGGCGAGCTCACGGGCGCGGGGCTGCCCGTTCCACCGGGATTCGTCGTGACCGCCGGGACCTATCGATCGTTTATCGAAGAGGCCGAAATCGACGAGGAGCTGTTCGCGGCCGTCGACGTCGACGTCGACGACTCGGCCGCGCTGGCCGACGCTGCCGACCGCGCGCAGGAACTCATCCTCGAGACGCCGTTCCCCGACGAGTTGCAGACGGAGATCCTCGAGAGCTACCACGAGGTCGGCAACGGCGAGGCGTTCGTCGCCGTTCGGTCGTCGGCGACGGCCGAGGACCTGCCGGACGCCTCGTTTGCGGGCCAACAGGAGACGTTCCTCAACGTGACCGAGGAAGCCCTGCTGGACCGCGTTCGGGAGTGTTGGGCCTCGCTGTTCACCCAGCGAGCGATCTACTACCGCCAGGAGCAGGGGTTCGATCACTCCGCGGTGAACATCGCGGTCGTCGTCCAGCAGATGGTCGACGCCGAGAAGTCGGGCGTGATGTTCACGAGCCACCCCTCGACGGGCGACGCGACGATGATCATCGAGGCCGCGTGGGGGCTAGGCGAGGCCGTCGTCTCCGGTGCCGTCTCGCCGGATAACTACGTTATCGATCGCGAGGACCGGTCCATGGACATCACCATCGCCGAAAAGAAGGTGATGCACGAGAAAGACGAGGCGACCGGCCAGACCGTCGAGCGCGAGGTGCCCGAGGACAGGCGGACCCAGCGAGTCGTCTCCGACGACGAGATCGACGATCTCATGGACCTCGGCGAGCGCGTCGAGGATCACTACGGCGAACCCCAGGACGTCGAGTGGGCGATCGTCGACGGCGATGTCTACATGCTCCAGTCGCGCCCGATCACGACGATCGACGAGGACGGGAGGGACGCCGTGGATCCGACCGGAAGCGTCGACGCCGCGAAGGGACTGACCGACGGCAGCGGGAGCGTACAGGCCGCCGAGGGCGGTAGTACTGACGGGACCGACTCGAGCGGTACCGGCGACGTGCTCGTCGACGGGCTCGGCTCGAGTCCGGGGACGGTCAGCGGCCCCGCGCGGATCGTCAAAAAGCTCGACGACCTGGCCAAGGTCGGCGAGGGGGACGTTATCGTCACCGAAATGACGATGCCCGACATGGTGCCCGCGATGAAGCGGGCCTCGGGCATCATCACCGACGAGGGCGGCATGACCAGCCACGCCGCGATCGTCTCCCGCGAACTCGGCGTTCCCGCCATCGTCGGGACGACCAACGCGACGACCGTCCTCGAGGACGGCCAGGTCGTCACGCTCGACGGCGACAAGGGTTCGGTGCTGGAGGGGTCGGCAGTCGATCCGGAAGAAGAAACCGAACCCGTCGAGGAAGTCCGCCCGCAGTCGCCGGTCAAGCCGATGACCGCGACGGAGGTGAAGGTCAACGTCTCCATCCCCGAAGCCGCAGAGCGAGCCGCCGCAACCGGAGCCGACGGCGTCGGCCTCCTGCGGACGGAACACATGATCCTCTCGTTGAACCAGACGCCCGAGAAGTTCATCGAAGAAAACGGCGAGGACGCCTATATCACGGAGCTCGTCGAGGGGATTCGCGGCGTCGCAGACGAGTTCTATCCGCGTCCCGTCCGCGTTCGCACGCTCGACGCCCCGACGGACGAGTTCCGTCAGCTCGAGGGCGGCGAGGACGAGCCCGACGAGCACAACCCGATGCTCGGATACCGGGGCATCAGGCGCTCGCTCGATCGGCCGGACGTCTTCGGCCACGAACTCGAGGCGTTCCGTCGCCTCTACGAGCTGGGGTACGACAACGTCGAGATCATGCTCCCGCTGGTCAACGACGCCGAGGACATCTATCAGGCCAAAGAGTGCATGAAAGAGGCGGGCATCGACCCCGAGAAGCGAAAGTGGGGGGCGATGATCGAGACGCCGGCCGCGGCGCTGTCCGTCGAGGGGATGGCCGAAGCGGGCATCGACTTCGCCTCCTTCGGAACCAACGACCTGACCCAGTACACGCTCGCGGTCGACCGCAACAACGAGCACGTCGCCGACCGCTTCGACGAACTCCACCCCGCAATCCTGCGACTCATCGGTAACGTCATCGAGACGTGTCGCGAACACGACGTCGAGACGAGCATCTGCGGACAGGCCGGCTCCAAACCCGAGATGGCCCGGTTCCTCGTCAACGAAGGGATCAGCTCGATCTCGGCGAACATCGACGCCGTCCGCGACGTCCAACACGAGGTCAAGCGGGTCGAACAGAAGCTCCTGCTCGACTCGGTTCGCTAACGGTCGCGTTCACCGATTTTTCGGACGAGCAGCGTTCGACGCTGTCGCCACGTGTACGCTTGCTGTCGCCACATGTGCATATACTGTCGCTACATGTACACACACAGTCACCACGTATATGCATAGCCAGCGGCGACGAGAAAGACCAGCCCGATCCCGAGTGCCACAACCGCGATTGCGATCCCGAGCAGTCGAAGCAGGTCCGTCATCAGTTCCGGATACTCCGGCTGGGACTCGAGGTTCGCCACGAGCACGTAAATGAACGCTCCGGTCCCGACGGAGAGCAGTCCGAACGCGGCCGTCGCGGCCCAGGTCATAGGATCGGTGGGATGGCCGCCACCGTATAACCTGCGGCCGGAGGGGGAAAGGTCCATGTTGGAGGCCGGCCTGGTTTCGAGCATGAGCGACCGTTCGGACGAGGTGACCGAGAGTCGGGAGCCGGACGCCCCCGCGACCGACGATCTCCTCGAGGAGACGGATCGCCTGCTCTCGGGGTCGGGTCCCACCGTCGACGACGGGCCATCCGAGTCCGCGAGGAGCACGGCGGGCGGCGACAGCGGCGTCGATCCGCTCAGTGAGTTCGATCGCACGCAAGACGGAGGTCTCGAGGCCGACGGTACGGTCGACTCCGGGTCCGAGCCCGGCTCGTCGCGATCGTGGCTCTCACCGATCACGTCGCGACTCTCGCTCGGGCGATACTTCTCGCCGAAGGAGTATCTCGCGCTCGTCGGCGTGCTCAGCGCCGGCGTCCTGGCCGGGGCGACCGTCCTGCCGTTTGCCGGCCGCATGATCGGCATGTTCGCCGTCGCCTTCATAATCGGGCTCCTCGCGTCGAAACGGCGCTATCTCGAGATGAGCGCCGCCGGCGTCTCGGTCGGCGGCGTCGCGGCGGTCATCAGCAACACCGTCCTCATCGCCGTCGGCTCCGGACAGCCGCTCATCGCCGTCGGCGCGACCGTCGGGCTCCTCGCGTCCGTCGTGGGCTACTACTTCGGTCGCGACCTCCGCGACGGACTCTCGCAGGATATCGGCTGATTAGCCGTTGGTCGTCAGTTCCCAGCCGCGTTCCGTCCGGCGAACGACCCCGTTGTCGGCCATCACCTCGAGTAAGTCGGCGACGACTTCGCGGGGAGCGTCGATATCTTCGCTGAGTTCACCGACCGATTTCGGTTCCGAACGGACGCTGGCGAGCAGGTCGGCGTAGATCCGACTCTCCGGGCCAGCACCGACGGTCTCGGAGATGTTCTCGAGCACGTCGTAGAGCTGCCCCTGGACCCATCGCTGGGCCAGCGACAGTTCGTTTTCGAGCCGTTCCAGATCTTCCAACACGGCGAGTAGCTCGTCGAGATCCTCGGTTTCGTCCCACGAGATATCGAGGGAGAGATGTCGACAGGTCGTGATATCGAAACTACTGTTGGCCGGGTAGGCGCTCTTGCTCGCGAAGCCGTACGGCGAGACGTTCACCTCGAGTCGGACGTTCCGGGCGATGTGGAAGTACTTCCGCCGCTGGTCGTCGACGCGGCTCTCGATCAGCCCCGCCTCCTCGAGTTTTCGCAGGTGCTCGATGACCGCCTTGGGACTCACGCCGAGGTATTCAGAAATTTCAGTGACGTAACACGGCTTCCGGGCGAGTAACTGGAGAATTCGCCTCCGGTTTTCGTTCCCGAGCAAATCCAACAGCGCGGCGGAATCCATCGAGACAGCGTTAGTGATCGGCGCTGAAAAGCGTGTCTGCTCGCAGTATGCGACAGATCGACGCGGTTCGAACCCGAGTGAGAGTAGATCAGTCGTCGGCGTCGGCTCCGCTGGGCGTCCCTGAGTCGGTATCGGACCCATCGCTCGATTCGCCGTCCGGTTCGCCAGGATCGGTCGGCGGCGCGCCGGGCGACTGTTTCTCAGCGCCGTTTCCCGACGATCGACCGGTAGGATCGGTTCCCGCACCCGAACCGTTTCCTGGCGCCGTCTCACCGGGTGCGGATCCCGGCGAGCCGGTATCGGGACCGGCTCCCGGCGACCCGTCGTTGGTGGGGCCGCCGCGATCGGCCGGTGGCCCTGCGTCATTAACGGGAGGTCCGCCGCCGGCCACTCCCCGAGCGACCGCCGCGACGTCCGGTCCGGCCTGCTCCGAAGCGGCCTGGCGGATCGCGGTCGCGTTCCCTCGGAGTTCAGCGAGCCGATCCCTGCCGATGCCGGCCTCGTCGGCCCGGGACTCCGTTCGTTCGATCGTCCGCTCGAGGCTGGCGATCTGAACCGTCAGCCGGGCCATTTGCGATCGGTAAGCCCCTGTGGAGAGCTCCCCGCGTCGAGACTCGAGAGCGACGCGTTCGTTCTCGAGTGCAGTTACTTTCGCCTCGAGGGCGTCAGTCCGCTCGCTGACCACCGCTGCTCGGCTTTCGTTGTCGGCGCGCTCGTAGGCCGCATCGAACATCCCCGACTCCACCCCGTTTGTCGTATCGGCTGCGCTCGCCTGCATGACCGTCCCGACGGACGCGTTCGTCGAGTCGGACTGTGAACCGCCGGCGTCGGCGGCCGCGAACGTGTTCGCGACGGCACCGCTCGCGAGCAGCGCGACAGTCAGACCGACGACGGTGAGGGTCACCAGGAGAGCGACCGATCGCGTGCGTCTCATCGTCTTTCTTTTTCGCATGAATGTACTAAAAAGACGGAGCTTCGTTCGAACCGTTTAATCGCACCGACCGAGCGCTGAGATTCGTTTTGAGCGTTCAAGGCGGGTGGAGTATCCGTCAGCGGATTCGATCAGCCGACGGTTTGCGGGCCCGGTTCACCGGTGTTTAGCGGATGGTTCAAATCGTTTCACTCGGAGAGCGAGGCATCAATCACTTGCTACTCCGGTCGGAGTTGCATCACGATTGGTCGCTACTGCGTCCGGCGAGGCGCCGTGAACGCCGATACCGTGATCGGAGAGACGCCACAGTCAGCGCTACTGCAACGGGGGTGATCGTGACATCTCCCCCGGTGGGTGAGGACCCAAGCGAAGCGGCCGCTGACCGGACACTATCTGAAATCTAATAGGATCGATCCGCGACCGATCCTTCCGAACATTGCCCGAGCGACCGCCGAACGGAGAACGCACTGATAGCGCGTCGGGATAAACCTACCCGCCAACAGTTATATCACTTCGGGCCATGGTATCTATTACCATGTTCGAGGTGTTCTCGCGAAGCTATTATCTCGGACGTCTCTACGTGACCCCGACGGACGGGGAACACGCACTCATGCACAGCGACCAGCACGAACGCATCAACGAGGAAGTGTACGCTACCGGCGACGGCCTCGAGCGACTCGACGCGCCGCTGGTGATGAAACTCGAGACCAGTCACTTCCCGGTTCACGGAGCGGACGCCGTCCCGGCGAACACGCTCGCGTTGCCGGAGTCGATGCTCGAGGGGACCGACGTCCGGAACCCTCCCTCACTCCGGGAGGTGTTTCTGGCCCGGCGCGAGCGCGCCCGTCAGCTGCTCTCGTTCGCCGGCGGCTTGCGAGCCGACAACGTGGGGCCGACCGGTGACGAGCCGCCGAGCGCCGGAACCTAGAAGTAGCCACGCTTCCCGATTTCGGTCGGATGCTCGATAGGTTACTCGGCCGCACCTCTCTCAACGCTCGCATCGACGAACTCGAAGAGAAAAACGAGCGGTTGCGAAAGCGCTACGAGGCCGAATCCGAACGGCGGGCCGAGGCCGCCACCGCACGACAGGACGCCGAAGAGCGGATCAACCGGCTCGAGGATCGGATCGCCCAACTCGAGGGCGAACTCGAGCGAGTGGACGCGAACGAGACCGAACTGACCGTCCGACGCCGCGACCAGCTTCGCGGCCCCCGGCTCGAGGCGGTCCTCGACCTGCTGGCGTCCCTCCGAACGGGTCCCGAAGGCGCGCTGACTGCCGGCGTGGACGACGCGGTGCCCGAATCGGTCCGTGCGGATCTGGACGACGTGCTCGGCGATCGAGTTGCGCTCGTCGACGACGCCGCGCCGTGTCTGTGCTGCGTCGACGACGCCGGATTGCTCGCCGTGACGCTCGAGCCGCCGATCACCCCCGGCGTCGGCGCGGCCTGGCGCGATCGGTTCGCCCTCGAGCGGGAGTGGTTCCTGCCGACCGGCCGACACGCGGTCGCGCTGGTCCGGACCGATCTGTTCGCCCTCGGCGTCTACGAGGACGACGAGCGCGTCGACTACCGGGGCTTCGAGAGCGACGTCAAGGGGAGTCACTCGAAGGGCGGGTTCTCGCAGGCCCGGTTCGAGCGGATTCGCGACGGGCAGATCGACGACCACCTCGAGCGCTGTCGCGACGCGCTGGCGGCGTACGAACCGGGGGGCGAACGGGCCGACACGCCGCTCTATCTCGTCGGGCAGCGAGGCACCGTCGACGCGCTCGTCGACGAATCGGGACTCGAGCCGACCGCGACGGCCGCCGTCGACGCGACCGGCGATCCGAAGCCGGCGCTCGCGGATGCCGTCCGGTCGTTCTGGACGACGGAGCTTCGGGTGCTGTGAGTCCGCGCTTCGGACGATATCGGACCGTCAGTAGCCGCCGCCGTCGTCGAAACAGCGACCGCATCTGTTCGCGTCCGCGTCACTGACCGCCCGCTCGACGGGAACCAGTCGGAGATCGTCGTGAGCGACGTGGGAGGTCGCTCCGCAGGTCGTCTGGAAGTCGGAACGGCCGGATTCGTGCCGGTGGATCTTGTTCGTCGTCTCGTTCAGGACGCCATTCATGGTGCAAGTTAACACAGTTCAGCAACATAAGCCCACCGACCGTTGATTTCGGTTTATCGGGTCGGTCGGCTACCGGTAGTCGTTGCGGGCAGTGAAATAGTACTGCCAATAGATCGCGAGGGCGAAACAATCGCCCGAGAGCGGCCCGCTACTCCTCGCGGTTTGCTGCCTGCATCGCGATCTCGTCGCCGACCGTCTCGACCCCGCCTTCGGGTTCCGGCGGTGCTGTTACGGCGCGACCGCCGCCCGAAAGCGCCTCGAGCGAGACGACCAGGGCCGCACCGAGGAGGACGAGTCCACCTGCGACGCCGAACGCCACGGTGTAGCCGAGAGTGGCAATCCACCCGCCGAGGACGCCGCCGAGCGCGCCGCCCAGTGCCCCCAGCGCGACGTAGGCCCCGAGTACCTCCCCGCGGAGGCCCGGCGGCGCGAGCCGGGTAACGATCGCCGTCCCGATGACGGCGATCCCCGCCCACGTGATTCCGATAAGGGCGAGGACGATACCGGCGGTTCCGAAGGCGACGGTCGCAGCCAGCCCCGCCACACCGACGGTTACCGGGAACAACACTCCTCTCGCGGCGAGGACGCCGGTCTGCAGGAGCCGAACGTCGTACCGCCCCGAAAGCCGTCCGGCAGCCTCGTAACAGACCGCGGAGCCGAGGCTCGAGGCCAGATAGAGCGCGAATACCTGTCCCGAATCGAAGCCGGCGTCGGTCAGGAACAGCGGGAGCGGTGCCCAGAAGGCGGCCGAGCCGGTAAAGAAGAACGCCCCGGCGACGAAGTACGTGGCCATCGGCGGCTCGAGGTGGGTCGCGAGTCGTCGGGGATCGATTCCGCGCGTCGACCAGTAGAGTCGGGTCGGCGAGAACGAGACCGTGGCCCCTCTGACGCCCCGGCTGGAGCTCGCGAGGAGCCGACCGATCCGACGAGCAGCGCGCTCGTCCGTGACGTGAGCCGACGGTTCTGGCCGTGGGAGTGTTCGCGCCGCCAGGATCGCACTCATACCGGCGCAGGCCGCGAGCACCCAGCACAGCGTCCGCGTGATCTCGTCGGCCGCGAGCAGTCGACTCCCGACGGCCGGCCAGACCGTGCCGATGACGAGGCCGCCGGCCCAGCCGTAGCCCTGATACTTGTTTACGAGCCCGATCCGTTCGCTCCACTGGGATTCCGGGGCGTCGTCGACGACGAGCATTGTCAGGACCGGCCCGATCGACGAGACGAACAACCAGAGGACCGCGTTCGCGGCGATAACCGCCGAAATTGAGGTGAGAAAGGGGATCGCGGCCAGCGAAACCGCGACGCCGATCAGGGTCGCGAGCACCAGCAATCGGCGGTGGGCGACCCGGTTCGCGAGGCGGCCGAACGCGATCGCCCCGGGTGCGGCGACGCCAGCGGCCGTCGCCGCCAGCACGCCCAGCTGGACCGGCGATGCACCGAGTTCCACGATGTAGAGCGGGACCAGAAGGGACGCGCCGCCGAACGCGACCGAGCCGAGTCCCCACGCGCCGAGCCAGCGATCCGCCATGACGCGTCCCTTGGACGCGAACAGGTAAGTTGTGGCGATCGTCGATCCCGTCCAACGTCGATTCGACCCACCGTTTTCGGAGCCGTCAGCCGGAAGTTCAAGTACTCCCTCGTCCATTTCCGGGTATGCGAATCGCGATCCTCGCCCACGAGAGGTTCCCCGACCGGGCCAAGACCGCCCTCGGCGTCCTCCGGTACGCCGACCACGACGTCGTCGCCGTCCTCGACCGGAAGAACGGCGGTCGACGCGTCTCCGACTTCGTCCCGGACGTGCAGGACGCACCGATCGTCGCCGGGATGGCCGACATCGAACCGGCCGCCGTCGACGCCCTGCTGATCGGCATCGCCCCGATCGGCGGCGGCTTCGACGAGAGCTGGCGCGAAGACGTTCGGACGGCCCTCGAGGACGGCTGTGACGTGATCTCGGGACTACACACGTTCCTCGCCGACGACGAGGAGTTCGCCCGGTTGGCGGCCGAAAACGACTGCGAGATTCGAGACGTTCGGAAGCCGCCGGCGGATCTCACGGTCAGCCAGGGCGTCGCGAGCGAGGTCGCCGCCGAGGTGATCCTCACCGTCGGCACCGACTGCTCGGTCGGCAAGATGACGACCACGATGGAACTAGCCCGCGACGCCCGCGCGGCCGGCCACGACGCAGCCGTGATCCCGACGGGCCAGACCGGAATCATGATCGAGGGCTGGGGCACCCCGATCGACCGCGTCGTCAGCGACTTCACCGCGGGCGCGGTCGAGGAGATGATCCTCGAAAAGGGCGACGAGCACGACTACCTCTTCGTCGAGGGCCAGGGAAGCATCGTCCACCCGGCGTACTCGCCGGTCACCCTCGGAATCCTCCACGGGTCGATGGCCGATACGCTCGTGCTCTGTCACGAGGCCGGCCGGGAGTCGATCCACGGCTACGAGTCGTTCTCGCTGCCGTCGGTCCCCACCTACGTCGATCTCTACGAGAGCGTCGCCGAACCGGTCGCGGGGAGTCGGGTCGTCGCCGGTGCGATAAACACCGCCGCTCTCGAGGACGACGAGGACGCCCGCGAAGCAGTTGCGGCGTATGCCGACGCGCTCGGCGCGCCCGCGACCGACGTGATCCGCTTCGAGACCGACGAGTTGCTCGAGGAGCTCTGCTGAGATGGCCCTCGAGACCTCGTTCGAACGGCGCTCGCTGCCCCTCGAGTACCCCTTCGGAATCGCCCGCGGGACGACGACCGAGACACCGGTCGTTTTCGTCCGGATCGGAGACGCGGCCGACGACGGCCCAACTGGTATCGGCGCTGCCGCACCGTCCGCTCACTACGGCGAGACCGCCGCCACGGTCGAAGCCGTCCTGCCCGACTTGCTGGCGGTCGTCGAGGACATCGGCGATCCTCACCAACTCGAGCGAATCGAACGGCGGCTGCGCGAGACCGTTCGGCGGAACCCGTCGGCCCGTACCGCGGTGAGCATCGCGCTTCACGACCTCGTTGCGAAACGACTCGAGGTCCCACTGTATCGCTACTGGGGACTCGATCCGGCGGAGACGCTCGAGACGTCGTACACCATCGGCCTCGACGACCTCGAGACGATGCGCGAGAAGACCGAGACGGCGCTCGAACGCGGGTACGGCACGCTGAAGGTCAAACTCGGCACCGAGCGCGATCTCGAGATCATCCGAACGATTCGGTCGGTCGCGCCGGACGTTCGGTTGTTCGTCGACGCGAACGAGGCCTGGACGCCCCGCGAGGCGGTCGCGAAGATCGAACGGCTCGCCGAGTTCGACCTCGCGTTCGTCGAACAGCCGGTCCCCGCGGAAGACCCCGAGGGGCTCCGGTTCGTCTCCGAGCACTCGGCGCTGCCGATCGCCGCCGACGAGTCCTGCGTGACGCTCGCGGATATTCCGCGGATCGCCGACCGCTGTGACATCGCGAACCTGAAACTGATGAAATGCGGCGGGCTAGGGGAAGCCAAGCGGATGATTCACGCCGCCCGCGCTCACGGCCTCGAGGTCATGTGCGGCTGTATGACCGAATCCGACGCCTCGATCGCGGCGGCCTGTCACCTCGCGCCGCTGCTGGACTACGCCGACCTCGACGGCTCGCTGTTGCTGGCCGACGACCCCGCCGACGGCGTCCCGATGCCCGACGGCCGGATCGACCTCGCCGGCCTCGAGCGGCCGGGGACGGGTGCCGTCCTCGAGTCCGAATTCGACTGAGTGGGGGGTTCGAGCGTCCGCGTCCGAGACCGATCGAGGAGTCACCGACGACGACTGTCAGCGCGAGCGCCAACGGGGTTTCATTGCGGTCGTCGGCGTGGGACGTGCTGGTATGGACGACAGTGACGACGATCGACTCGTGTCCCGTCGGGCGCTATTACGGGCGTCGGCCGGGACGGTCGCGCTCTCGGCGGTCGGCAGCGCGCGAGCCGGTGGAAATGGTGGCGGCGAGCCATCGGTCGAACCGCGGTTCGATCGGGATTGCTCGGACGCGACCCTCGAGCCCGGAATGGCACACTGCGAGGGGACGAGTATGGAGGGGTGTGCTGACGACCATCCGGCGACGACCGAACTCCGATCGGGCGTCGCGGAGAGTCTCGAGACCCGGTTTCCCGACGTCAGTGCGTTGATCGACGCGGGGTTCAAGCCGTACTTCGACACGCTCGAGACGGGGGACGACAGCTGGTCGCACTGGCTCAGTCCGGATTTCATCGGTGATGACGAGATTCTGAACCCGGAACGCCCCGAATCGGTCCTCGTCGACAACGAATCATGGCGATCGATGGGCGTCATGTTCATCGCGACGAGCGGCGGGGAACCGGTCGAGCCACCGGCAGTGTACGGTGCAGACGAGTCCACAGAGCGGTGTTCGCCGTGGCACGCCCACACCGGCCTCCCGGGGCGATTCGGTTGGTGGTACTACCGGCAGGCCTACGAGCGCGAGTTCGCGGACGGCGACCTCGAGTTCCCCTGTCGAACGCCCTGTATGCTCCACGTCTGGACCGTCGACCACCCCGAGAGCGTCTACGCACACGACGCGCCCCCGCAGGAAGATCGCGATCTGTCGCCCGCCGACGATCCCGAGTTCGATACCGACGCCGTCCCCGGGGCGGACGAACTCGGCTGGGACGTGCTTCCGAACGAACTCGTTCCCGAACGGACGCCCAACGAATTCTCCCTGCCCGATCCCTTCGGCATCGATCTCGGGCTGTGATCCGCGGTCGAGAACCGTAGCGAGCCGTCGTACTCCCTCACGCAGGCGGTAGCGCGCTTGACCGCGATGCGCCGTCAGTCGAGCCAGGCCTCGAGCGCGGTAACGATCCGATCGACCACCTCGGTCGGACCAAACTCGTCGGTATCTATCTCGAGGTCGGCGTCCGGCGCTTCGAACTCCCGAAAAACGACGTGAACGCCCTGTTCGGAGATCGCATCCGCTCGCTCCCGATTGCGCTCGAGGCAGGTCTCGAGACTCGCAGTTACGAGGACGAACCGAACGTCACCGAGTGTCCGAAACCCGGTCTGCCACTCCCGGCGGTAGAACGTGCCGTCGACGATCGTAATCCCGTCCGCGGGAGTCTCGGCGACTCGCTCGGCCAGTTGCTCGTAGGTGCGACTCGAAAAGTCGTCGGAGTGGAACAGCCGAACCGGGCGGTCCCGTTCCTCGAGTCGGCGGCGAACGCGGGTCGCGATGGTGGTCTTTCCGGCACCCGGTGGCCCGCAGATGACGACGATCACGCACGCCGGTAGCGGCCGGGGCTATATCGGTCGTGGAATTCGCGACGAGAGATCGCGAGGAGCCCCTTCAGACGATCGACGAACCCGTGGTTTTGGCCTCGAGGTTCGCGAGACACTGCCGACAGTACGAGTAGAAGGGGTCGTTTTCGGTCCCGCAGACCGAACACCGCTGTCGCTCCGTCTGTTCGGACGAGGTCGACATACCCGTCGATTGGGGCTGGAGAGGAATAGCCGCTGGGCTACCGTGTGCAAGCGTGCTCGACGAGGATCGTCGGCCTCACCCGAGATCATCGTCGCGCGCGGACTCCCGGAGGATGAACGGCCCCATCGCGAGCGTCCGCTTGGCGACGGTCGCGATCCGGAGGATGTAGACGATGAAGATCACGAAGGGAGCGATACCGACGACGAAGCCCGCGCTGGTCAGCCAGACGAGGTTGTCGACCCCCAGCGTCGTCCCCGGGAGCGCGTTGGCGTCGACGTACATCAACATGAGTCCCATCACCGTCAGCGCCGGCACCGCCACGTACAGCAGCGCTCGCGAGAGGTTGATCAGCTCCCACTGGAAGTACAGCGTCTTGAAGTGCTCGCGGGCCGGGCCGAAGAGCTTGAGCACGGTGATCATCTCGTCGATCTCCTCGTCGGCTTCGTCCGAAAGCTCCTCGCCGTGATCGGCACGGATCCGGCGGGCATCGTAGATCTTCCGGGAGTAGTTGAACGCGAGCGCGTTCCAGATCACCTCGAAGGTGCCGAACTGGGCGTCCTCGAGGTTGCCCTTGACCGTCCGGGCGTTGCCGATTACGTCGTCGGCGTAGTCGCGGATCCGTTCCTGAAGATCGTCGCTGAGGTCAGTGTCTCCTGCCACCGCCGACTCGAAGTCGGCCGCCTCGTCCTCGATTCCGTCGACGAGTTCGTAGAGGAACCCCGCGGGCTCCGGTGGCGTCACGTCACCCTTGAGCTTGTCCTCGGTATCTCGGCGGAAGTTCATCGCCTCCTCCATGCGCTCGCGCTGGTCGCCGACCGCGCCGAGTTCCTGGGAGAGCACCAGCTGATTGATCGTGACGACGATCGACGTGCCGGTGATGATCGCGCCGATGAACGCCGAGAAGATCCAGAAGGTGCCGTTGCTGGACGCGACGATCACGCGCAGCGGTGTGAGACCGATCTGGCTGAGTCCGACGAGGACGCCGTAGACGATCGCGAGCACGATCCCCGTGAACAGCCAGCGGTTCAGACGCAATAGAAGATAGAGGCGCGGACCGTTCAACTGATCGTGTTCGCTCGATCCGCCGCCCTCGTCGACGTTCGAATCCGAAGTATCCATCCGGCGATCGGAATCGACCACAACGGTGGACAAAAGCGTGTCGCACGAGCGGCGACGGGCCGAAAAGCGGCTATCGCTGGTCACCGTGACTCACGTTGAACGGCCCCTCATCGGGATCCTTCTGGGGGACCATCGGGCCGACCGACGCGGTCCGGCGCGTGATGGTCGCCGTCCGGAGGATGTAGGAGACGAGCAGGGCGAGCGGCGAGAGCGTGATGAGAATCAACGCGCTCACGACGTAGGGGAGCACGACGGCGCTGACGCTCGGTCCGGTCACGTCGGCGTAGAGGAAGCCGATCAGGATCGCCGACAGGATCGACGGCACGCCACAGTACACCGTGAGCTGCGAGAACCGGGTGAGCTCCTGTTGCAGGTAGGTCGTTTTGAACTGCTCTCGAGCCACGTGGAACAGCTCCAGGGACTCGATCAGATCGTCGAGTTGCTCCATCGCGGCCGGCGACAGCGAGTCCGTGTACTCGCCGCGCAGGTGCGTTCCGACGTACAGATGCCAGGATTCGTCGTACGTGATCGCCGCCGAAACGGCCGAGAACGTGTCGAATTTGGAGTCCCCTATTCGGTCCTCGATCCGATCCGTCCGTTCCTGAACGCTGTTCGTGTACCGAACGACCGTTTCGCGCAGCTCCTCGTCGTCGTGCGTCGCGACGGCGTCGGCGAGCCCGACAGCGTCGTGGTGGATCGATTCGACGATCAACTCGAGCACCCGCGTGGGCGACGCCGGGGTCGCGGGAACGGCCGCGTCGTCCGCAACGGCCTGCCGGAACTCGATGACCCCGTCGAGTCGCTTGCGGGCCTTGCCCGCCGCGCTGAACTCCTGAGAGAGGATGAGCTGGTTGACCGAGACGACCAGCGTCACGAGCGAGAACGTGCCCGCGATCATCCCGCTGGCGACGCGCGTCACGGAGTTCGGGTTGACGAAGGTGATGACGCCGAGTTCGTACAGCCCGACGAGGAGAACGAAGATGGCGATCAAAACCGTCGCCGCGACGGTCAACCGATTGCCCTCGACCAGAAACCACTCGCGGAACCGCGTCACGGACCCCGATTCCGTCCCAATATCGGCCCCGTAGGACTCGAGCGCCTCGTCGGTCTCGGAGGACCCCATAGCGATACGTTCCACCGACCCGACAATAAGAGCCGTCGTTGCAGACAACGGTCAGGACACCTGCCGCCGTCGGCCCGACGCGGCGGAGAGCGGCATCCGCGGGACCGACCGGCTCGCTGTCGACGTGGTGACTCGAGAACGAGCGCTTCAAGGCCTACACTGAAATGCGTCCGCGGTGTCGAACCGATACATGCACGGTGACGGAACGAACTCGCGGACGAGCGCTCGGCGGCGATGACCGGGGCAGAACCGACGAGCAGGCGGCGAGTACTCGCGACACTGGGGTCGGGTATCGCGGCCGCAGCCGCGGGCTGTCTCGGCGGTAACGGCGGTCTCGGCGGCCAACCGACCTACGAGGACGGCACCGTTAGCGGGATCAACGAAAGCAACGTCTCCGATCGGTCGACGAGCGAGATGTCCACGGCAGCGTCGCTCGCCCAACAGCAGCCCAGCAACGCGGTGACGCCGCTCAACCCGATCTCGCTGCGTAGCCACGAGTTCGTCGTCGAGAGCGGCTATCTCGGCTCGACGATTCAGGGAACCGTCGAAAACACGGGAACCGATCGGATCCAGACCGTCGAAGTACGAACGCGCGTCTACGACGACGGCGGAAACATGCTCGGCCGCTATCTCGCCAGCACCGGCGACCTCAACGGCGGCTCGACCTGGGAGTTTCAGGTGATCGTCCTCGAGGCGCCGTCGGACGTCGCAAGCTACGATATCACCGTTCTGGGTACGCCCTCCTGAACGTCCTGATTCTGGGCGTTCAGGCTGCCCCAGCGAGACGGTATCAACCTGCGATCAGTCGGGCGATCCGTTCAGTAGTTCGTCGGCGACTTCCTCGTAGACCGTCTCGGCGCTGACGGCGAGCGTGTACGCCGGTCGCCCCTTCCCCGTCGGCGACGTTTCCGCCGGGCTGACTTCGTCGACGAGACCCTCGTCCTCGAGTCGGTACAGCGATCGGATCACGTCTGCCTCGGTGATCGTCCCGACGACCTCCGTGTCGACCTCGGGGAGGTGTCGCTGGCAGTGCCGTCGCAGTTCGTGCGTCTGGACCGGCGTCTCGTCCTCGCTGGCGAGTTCGGTGACCGCGAGCAGGATCACCTGATTGGTCAGCGAGATGGATTCGAACGGCGACTCGTTGCTCATAGGACACACTTGATCATGAACGATGGTAACCGTTTCTCTCCCTCCCAGAGAGACAGAATCGCAGTTCCTCGCCAGGAACGCATAGACGCCCCGCTCACCGGCGTATCGACGCCTCGCCCCTTCTACGGCCCGACATCGTCAACCGGTCCCGGTTAAGCGTTCTCTTCGTCCTGTAACTCCGCGAGTTCGGCCTCGACCTCTTCCTGATCCTCGCCCTCGAGCTCCGTGAGTTCCTCCTCGTCGACCTCGCCGTCGGCATCGGAGTCGGCAGCGGCGTCGGACTCGGTCTCGGAGTCGACCGCCGCGTCGGTCTCGCCGGCGGCTTCGGATTCGCCCGCTCCGACCTCGGATTTGAGCGTCTCGAGTTCGGCTTCGACGCCGCTGTCGGTCGAGAGCTGCTCGAGTTCGCGGTCGATGTTGTCCTTGTCGGAGAGGACGTCCTCGAACGCGCCGGACTCGTGGAGTTCGTCCATCGCGGCAGCGCGGGCCTCCATGTCCTCGGTCTGCTCCTCGGCGCGCTCGATGGCGCGGCCGACGTCCTCGAACTCCTCGCCGGTGGCCGTCATCGCCTCCGAAACCGTTGAACTGGCCTTCGCGGCCTCGTGACGGGCCTTCATGGTCTCTTTCTTGGTCCGGAACTCCTCGATGCGGCTCTGGAGTTCGTCTTTCTGTTCGATCAACCGGTCTTGCTGGTTCTGCAGGTCCGAGATCTGCCGCTCCAGGTCCTCGATCTGGTTCATCTTCGTCTTCTTCTTCTCGAGGGCCTTTCGCGCCAGATCTTCCCGGTCCTGCTGGACCGCCGTTCGGGCCTGCCCGTTGTGTTTCTCGACGTTTTCCTCGAGGCGGCGTTTCTGCATCTCGAGGCGCTTTTTCTGCGTGGTCAGATCGGCGATGCCCCGTTTGACCTGCTGGAGCTGGTCGCGCATCTGCTCGTAGGAGTAGTCGAGCGTTTCGGTCGGATCCTCCGCCCGGTTGAGCACCGAGTTGAGCTTCGACCGGATGACGTAGGAAGTCCGAGAGAGGATGCCCATACTCGCAACGTATCGTTCCCCGGCCTTAAAAACATCACTTCGGTAACAGTCCGCGACGAACGGAACGAACCCTGCAGTGAGAGACCGACGCCGTCCCGGTCCAGTCACGTCTCCGAGGGACCTCGAGGCGCTGGCGGCTCACGTCGCGCTCGAGGTGGACGGTATCGGTCACTGGACCGGACTGCTGGCTCTCGACACATCGGCCGTCCTGGCCGGGCTCGTGAGCTACGTTGGGCTCGGCGAGTACGACGGAGTTCGCATGCGCCGAACGTTCCGCGACCGCATCGGCACGCATCTCTCCTGAGCGGAGCGCGTTCCGGCCACCTCGAGTACCCCCTGGAGTGAGTATCCCGGAGAAGGCTTGATTATCGGTCGCTCACAACGACCGTCCATGACCGACGTCCTGATCCCCGGCGGTCGCGACGTTCGCGGGACGCTCGAGGAGCCGGCCGACGACCCGCGGGCGATCGTCGTCGCCTGTCCGCCACATCCACAACAGGGGGGTTCGCGAAGCGATCGGCGACTCGTCGCCGTCAGCGGCGTGCTGGTCGACGCCGAAATCGCCTGTCTGCGCTTCGATTACGGCCCGTGGGACGAGGGTCGCGGCGAGCGAGAAGACGTTCGAAACGCCGTCCGGTGGGCTCGCGAGTGGGGCAGCGACGAGAGGCTCCCGGTCGGCGTCTTCGGCTACAGCTTCGGCGCAACGCTCGCCCTGCTCGCGTCTGCCGACGCCGATCCCGACGCCGTCGCCGTCCTCGCACCGACAGTGGAACTGGGTGAGGACCTCGACGCACTCGCGGCGCTTTCTGTCCTCGAGGTGCCCGTTCACGTGCTCTCCGGCGAGCGAGATACGACCGTCGACTGGGAACCGATCGTCGAACGTGCACGCGAACGCGGCGACGCGGTCACCGCGCTATCGGGCGATCACTTCTTCGGCGGCGAGCACGACGAGATCGCGGGCGCAGTCGGCGGGTTTTTCGAGCGGACGCTACTCGAGTCGGTGTGATGGTGCGACGATCAGTCGGAATCGACGGGACTCTCGAGGGGAAGACAGTCACCGTCGAACTCGAGTAATCGTTTTCTCCGCGCCGCGAGTAGGCCGGACACTGTGGAACCGATGCTCGACCGAGGCCGACACGGCCGTGCGCACCGATGACGGCAGACCGTCCCGACTCGGTCCAGCGGGCCGACACGTGGACCGAGCTCCAGGAACTGATCACCCAGGAGATGTGGATGTCCGACATCGGCCGGCACCGTTCCCCCTACGTCTTCCGCGGCGTCCCGAACCAGTCGTTCAGCCTCGAGACCTCGATCACCCGGTTCGTCGGCGACTCCCGGAAGTGGCCCCTCGAGCCGTTGTTGCTACGCAACTTCGCCCAGTACGCGGCGAGCGAGATGGAAGAACCCCAGTCGGTCTGGCACCTGCTGGCGATCGCCCAGCACTACGGATTGCCGACTCGGCTGCTCGACTGGTCGTTCTCGCCGCTCGTCGCGGCGTACTTCGCCACTCGCACCGGCAACACTGACCACGACGGTGCGATCTGGGCCGTCGACTACCGGAAACTCCACGCCGACCTGCCCGACTACTACCAGTCCGTCCTCGAGATGACGGAGACGAACATGCTCGACACGCACCTCCTCTCGAACGCGATCCTCGAATACGAGATGAGCGAGGACCGTGCCGATGGCGACGGACCCGCGCCGGCACGCGATCTCGACGACGTCTCTCGGATACACGAACTGTGGCAGGAGCTGTGGGCACCCGACGCCGGCGAGTCCGACGAGGAGTACGTCATGTTCTTCCGGCCGCCCGCGATCGACGACCGCATCGTCGACCAGTCGGCCGTCTTCTCCTTCCAGTCGGATCCGCGAATAGTCCTCGGTCAGTGGCTCGAGGATCGCCCCGACTGCTATCGGAAAATCATCATTCCGGGTGATCGAAAACTCGAGTTCCGGGACAAGCTCGATCAGTTGAACGTCAACCACCGGACGCTGTTCCCCGGCCTCGAGGGACTGGCGACGTGGCTCAAGCAGTACTATCAGCCGCAGTCGGGGAGTGACTCGAGCGGGTGAACGGTGAGAGTAGCGTCAGTTCCGGAGATCGGTTAGCGCTCCCACGCAAACGACCGCCGTCGCGACGTGCATCGCGCCGAGGATAGCACCGGCGACGAGGCTGCCGCCGGGCTCACCGGGGATGACGGTGAAATCGGGAACCAACGAGATGAGGAGGACGATCGCCGCGACGGCTGCGAACAGTCGATCGGGGTTGGCGGCGACTCGAGTGAGGACACCGTAGGTCACGATCGCACCGACGACGCCGAGGGTAGTAAACAGCGAGACGGGGCCGTAATTCAGTGCCATCAAATCCGGGGCGATACCGCCGGTGTTCGCCCCGAACACGATGAGCCAGTTGATGAGCAGCGACAGGACGAGCGCTACCGCCCCCGATAGCGCGATATCTCTGTCGGAGGGCGTTCTGGACGACGACGAGAGGTTCGTTTCCTGACCCATATTCGCGTATACAATTCACCAAGCGAAAAGCATTCTGACGACATTCATATATTGATCGACCAGTGAAACGGAAGCGTGCACGAGAGACGCACGACGTATTCGCAACTCCGAGAACACGTCTCGGATCGGGCAGAAGCTGGGTTATCAACGAAAGGGCGTTGTGAGCGGCTGTTTGGGGAGTATTCGTCCGAAGGACCTCTCGACAGCGCCGACAAACTCAGTCCCGGCCGTGCCGGGTCAGACACTTCGGAAGCCCGATCAGTTCGACCGGTTCCGAATTATCGGGCGAGTAGACGACCATCTGGCCCTTCTCCATGTAGGGGACCTTGGACTCGAGGTTACTGGGAATGTTCACGCTCTTGATGGCCTCCTTGTCGCCGAGATTCAACACGACGGTGGTGTTGATCTGTTTGAAGACCGCATCGTGGATATCCTGCGGGTCCTGCGTGATAAGAAAGAGGCCGAGTCGCTCTTTCCGGCCCTGTTTGGCGGCCTCGGTGAACTTGTTAATAACCTTTCCCGCCTGCACCGAGTCGGCGTCGGTCAGGAAGTTGTGGGCCTCGTCCATCCCGAGGACGAGCGGCGTCTCCTTGATCCGGTCGTAGTCCGGGTCGTTCGAGAGCTTCTGGTCGATGATGAGCGAGGAGACCGCGAGGACGATGGCCTCCGTCGCTCGAGTGTCGTTGATGTGGTAGGTCGGGACCACGGTGAGTCCGCCGGGGCGGACGAACTCGTGGACGAGGTCGGTGATCGGCCGGGCGTCCTGATCGAAGACGTGGCCGAAGCCGAGCACCCGCCGCCGGACCGCGTCGAAGGTCGCTTCGTGGACCCGGCCGGACTCGTCGAGTTCCTCCCTGAGCGCGGGGTCGTCGAGGAACGTCGTGAACTCCTCGTAGGTGCCACCGTTGCCGTACTGCTTCCGGAATCGCGGCAGGAGCACGCTGACCAGCGCGCCGTACTGGTTGTCGTTCAGTCCGCTGCCCGCGACCAGCCACGGATTGTCGTGGACCATCGCGAACGGAATCGTGAACTCGACCTGCTGGGCGCGGTGGTGGCCCGCGGCGTACGACGCCGACCCCACTTTCGGAACGAAGGCGGTCGTGTCGTCGTGACCGCCGTAGGCGATGTCCTCGCGCTCGAGCCGGCGCGCGAACTCGTCGTCCAGATCGGGGTTGTCGTCGTGCATCTGGGCGTACTCGTCCTGCGGGTCGAACTGGACGACGGCGGGGGTGACCTCGCGGCCGTCGTCCATCGGATAGGTCCGCTCGTCGTCGAGGTACTGACGGAGAATGTTCTTCGCGCCGTGGGTCTTCCCCGAGCCGGTCCCGCCGGCGATCAGGGAGTGCCGAAAGACGAGCGGATCGCCCGCGTCGTAATCGTCTTTCAGCCGGTAATCGATGGTCGGCGGGGTGGCCGCTGTCCGCACCTTCTCGCCGCCGACCGAGAGGTGGCCGAGGAAGACGCCGTCGTCGGGCATCTTCAGCCCCGTTTTGATCTCCTCGGTGTCGTCGGCCTGGCGGATCACCGTCTTCGGTTTCGGCACGCGGTCGGTCATCCGCCGTTTGAGTTCGCCATCATCGTCGTAGAGGACGGCGACGGGCTCGAGGCCCGCGACGAACTTGTAATCGGACTCGTCGATTTCGTCGGTTCGCATCGCCCGTCGGGCGTGGATCTCCGTCGCGTCGTCGGCGTGGTACTGTTGGGAATACTCCAGTCCAGTTATGCGACAGAACAGCGTTTCCCCGTCGGGGTAGGGTGCGAGCAGGTAGCTTCCGATACGAATCGACGATCGATTGCCGCGGGTAACGTAGGCCCGTAGCGTCGTCTCCTCGCCGTCCTCGTCGACGCGCAGTCCCTGGGAGACGCAGATCGCGCCGATACCGACGTCGTCGCCGCTCGGTTCGACGGTCGTCGGTTCGAACTCGGCGCTCGTTCCGTTGGCCGTCGAACCTGTGGTTGCCGGTTCTTCCTCACCCGAGGACGACGGCGACGAGCCGCCCGCGTCGGCCGATACGCCGTCTTCGGTATCGGCGTCGACGTTGAAATCGCCGAAGTCTCCCAGATCGCTCATACCAACCCCATCCGGCCCATCCCTAAAACGCGTTTCCCTCCAGCTGGACGGAGTGTTTATCTGGGAGGACCGTCACGAGCGGCTGTCAACCGGAGCACCGCGAGCACAACGGCCACCAACGTGGCCCCGATCGTAAAGCCAGGAACAGGCAGATCGTCCCCGCTATCGGCCGCCCGTCCGTCAGCGTCGCTCGAGTCCTTCTCACTCCCACCCCCCTCGGCCTCGAGGTCCAGTCCGTCCGGATCGGGGTGGGCGAACGTCTCGAGCGGTTCGTCGCCGCCGTCGATCGCGACGGTCACGGATTCGTCGACGACGGCGATCGGCCAGTCGCCGGTGAGATCCACGTCTGTCCCGTCGAACGAAATCGTCGTCGCGCCGGCGGGTGCGTCGTCGGCGACCCGGACGGACAGGGTCGCGATCGTCCCCGCTCCGGTCGTCCCGCCCGCGGCTGGCTCGCGGCGCTGGTCAAGGACCGCCGTCCCCCGCTCGGGGGCGATCCGTTCCGTCGTCCGGATTTCGGTCCCGTCGCCCTCGAGCCACGGCCCCCGTTCGACGTCGGTGATCTCGACGTAGTCGGGATGGTACTGAGCGACCAGCGCGACTCCCGAAACGCCCTCGCCACCGTGGCCGCCCTGACTCCGGAGGACGACGTCGATCTCGATCGTCTCGCCGGGTGCGGCTTCGACCGTCCGCTGCTCCGGCGAGAGGATCGCAACCTGATCGATCGCGGCGGCCGTTCCCGCGACGCCCGTCATCGAGAGAACGAGCAGGACGGCGAGACCGATACTGACAGCGATGCGAGCGACGCTCGTCGGGACATCGCGGCCACCGTCCTCGCGTTCGGGAGGCATTTTGCGTTGGTCCTACGCGGGGGAACGGGAACACTGTATCGTTCCGACGGCCTGAAACGCGAAGAGCGTGCAGACTGGCGGCTCGAGTCGAAGAGAGAAGATCGAACGGTCGAGGTGCCCGAACCGTCGACGGCTACTGAACGATCGAGACGACGCCGTCGGACCGAGTGACCAGCTTCGACTCGGAGTCGTAGTTGACGACGCCGGCGTCCGACAGCGCGGGGAGGTGGGAGTGGTGCAGCGCGACCGCCGCCCGATCGGGATCGGAAAACGGCCCCCCGTCGTGTGCGCTGAGACGAGCCGCGAGTTGCTCGAGCGAGAGCGGGCGGTCGTCGTCCTCGAGGGCGGCGAGCAGGCGCATCCGGACGGGATCGACGATCGCCTCGAGCAGCCCCTCGGCGTGGTCCGCCTCGCACAGTTCGAGGAGAGCGGCAAGGTCTGCGGGGTGGACCGGGGAGTCGTCTACGAGCGCGACGCCGTTTTCGTCCCAGTCTACGATCTCGTAGTCCGCGAGTCGCGGCAAGTGATTGTGAACGAGGGTAATACGAACGTCGTGTCGCGCCCGCCCGTTCGAGGGAGACAGTTCCGTCCGGTCGATCAGTTCCGTCGTCAGTTCCGGTAGGGAAAGCCGCGCTCCCCGGATCCCGAGTACCTCGAGGATCCGAAGTCGGCGGGGATGGCGAAGAATCTCGTAACACTCCGTCGGAACGTCAGAGAGTGGATCGGGCAAGGTGTCGCCGCCGAGGTGTGCGTCCGAACTCATTACGCATATCCACCCTTGCAATAGGGATAAGGTCATTTCCAAAACGATTTGGGTCGGAAGATCGATCGTTACTCGCTTAACAACTGGGTAACCCAGTGAACAGCCCGTAAACGGCAAATAACGGAAATTGCCGTTAGTTACATAATAGTAATTCTATAAGTCGCATTCCTACTAGGAATACACATACGTTCCAAATACCGCTCCCGTCGTCTTGTACCGCGGAGTACGATCAGTATACCGACCACCTCGGCGTCGACCGGCGTCGGAAACCCGAGCGCGTAGACGGGTACTCGAGAACTGGTTCCGAGAGCGTCCTCGACCGAAACGAGTGACCGATCACGGGTCGGGTGGTCCGGAGAACCCTCGCTATTGGCTGGAGACACCGATCGCAACGAATAACGACTGAAACTTCCGGCCGGCCGCCGCGATAATTCTCATCGTTCGGTGGATAGCACGGTACTTTTGCGTCCGCGAGGCGTACCATCTCGTATGCTTCTGGTACGCGGTCGTGCCGGCGGGACGGAACTCACCGGCACGCTGTACGAACGGGGCGAACGATCCCCCTCGTTCCGCGGCGCACCCGACGAAGACGCCGCGTACGTCTGGGTCTGCGACGAATTCTACGAGGTCGACAGTGGTGGGTCGACCCAGCTGGTCGACGGCCGGGAGGTGAATCTCGCCTTCGAGTCACCCATGCCCCGCGGCTTCGACACCCGCGAACGTGCCGTCGAGGGGGCCAAGGAACACGTCCGGACGCAGTTCGCCCGAATCGGAATCGACCCCGACGACGTCGCCCTCGAGGTCGAGAAAAACGACGGCTGATACCCGGCCCCGGCCCGCGGAGTCCGGTTTTCGCCACCCACATCGGCGTCCTCGAGCGATGCGTGGCGTTCCAGAGTGATACCGTCGCTTGCGTATCGAGGGCCATAGCTATGCTACTCGCGTGCGTATGAGTACCATGATAAGCAGAGGCGAACACTCGCCGCTCGACGATATCGAGTTCCTCGCGCGCTCGGACCACCGCGTCGCCGCACTCGACGCACTGGCCACGCGTCCACAGAGCCGGACAGACCTCCGGGAGCTGACCGGGGTCTCGCGGTCCACGGTCGGGCGAACGCTCCGCGAGTTCGAAGCGCGACGCTGGATCAGGAGAGAGGGACATCAGTACGAGGCGACACAGCTGGGCGGGTTCGTCGCGTCGGGACTGCGGGAACTGATCGATCGACTCGAGACCGAGCGGAAGCTCCGCGACGTCTGGCAGTGGCTGCCGGTCGAGGCGAGCGGCTTCTCGATCGAGATGGGGTCCGATGCGGTCGTGACGGCCGCCCGGACCGACGATCCGTACCGCCCGGTGAATCGATTCGCGTCGTTGCTTCGGGAGACGGACCAGTTTCGGTTCGTCGGATTCGACCTGGGGTTGCTCGAGCCGTGTAAGGACGAACTCGCTCGGCAAATCGTCGACGGGATGCGAACGGAGATCATCGATCCGCCGCGCGCCGCCAGACACATCCTCTCGACCTACCCGGAGCACTGTTCCGAGCCGCTCGAGAGCGGGAATCTCGCGGTCCGAGTCCACGACGACGTGCCGCCGTACGGAATCGCTCTCTTCGATCAGCGAGTCGGGATCAGTGGCCATAGTCCCGACAGCGGGACGGTTCGGGCGTTGATCGATACCGACGCACCGGACACGCGCGACTGGGCTGAATCGACGTACGAGTCCTATCGGCGCGAGTCCCGGCCACTCGTTTCCGAACCGACCACGGAGTGACCAGTGACCGCCGGTCATCGTCCGCGCGGAAGTCACCGGCTGCGCAAAACTCATCGGATGCCTACACGACCCTCCGCATCGTAGCCCCTCTCGCCGGGAGGCGAAACGAGACTATGGCGAACGATCTGCAAACGGAAGATAGGACGACAGCACTACAAGTAGCGTGTGACACGGCGGTTTCGGGCTGTGTCTTCCGCATGCGTACCGAGGCGGACGACAGGGAACGCTTGCTCGAAATCACGCGAGAGCACGTGAAAGAACAGCACGGGAAGACGTACTCGCTCGAGGAGATCGACGAACAACACGTGGAGGAAGTCGAGGTCGAAATCGAGACGGGGGAGAGCAATGAGTCTAAAACGGGCAACGGCTGAGCGACACGGGACCGACTACGAGCCCGGACGGGGGCTGCGGATCGGCTCCCTCATGATGGCGCTCGCGGGCGTCGCCTTCGTCGGGTACGGGGTCGTCTTCCTCGCGAGAACGTTCTTCGGCACCGGATTCGAACTCGGCGTCGCGACCCTGAACGGCGTTACGCCGGCGCAACTCGATGCGATCGATCCGGCGATCATGCACTACATCAACCATCTCCACGTCGCGACTGCGGCGTTCATCATCGCCACCGGGATCGCCATCGCGGCGCTCGCGTGGTACGGCGTCCGAAGCGGGCAGTTATGGGCGTGGGCGACGGCGATCGTCGCCGCCGTGATCGGGCTGGCCATCGCGCTTCCGATGCACTACGCCGATCTCTTCGCACACAACTGGGTGACGCACCTCGGGCCGATCTACCTCGCGACGATCGTGTTCGTGGCGGGAGCCGTCCTCGCCTTCAGCGGAGTCCGATCCGAACCCCGGCTGGCGGAAACCGACGAGAACACTGAGGCCTAGTGGCCCGGAGTTATTTTTCGATGATCGCAGTTACGTGCCCCTTAATAGGGCTGGTCGTCCCACCGATGGTCGTCGTAGGTCCGGTCCTGCGCCGCGTCGAAGCGATCCTCGAGCGTCTCGCGGAGCGACGCCTTCTCGGCGTTGCTGATCCGGGCGAGTTCGTCGGCTTTCGCGACGATCGTCGGCGGCCCGTGGGCGACGGCAACGTTCTGTAACAGTTGCATCGTCAGCCGCTCGCGCGTCTCCGGATCCTTCGTGAACGCGTAGGGAGCCTCGATCCGATAGCAGAGGTCGTCGCGCGGATCGTAGAGGACGAAAAAGGTGACCTCGTAGGCCTCGGGCTCGAGGCGTCGCTCGACGCCGAGCGCATCGCCCTCGGCCGAGAGGGGGAAATCGACGCCGCCTCGAGACCGGAACCAGTTCGTGTAGGTGAGCGCCGAGGTATCCCGCTCCCAGCGATCTCCCTCGACGTCGTCGACGTACTCGCCGCGCTCGAGCAGGCGGGTGAAGAGCGCCGAGTCGTCGCTCCACGGGACGCTGATATCGATATCGCGCTTCGACTTCAGAGTCCGCGTGAGGACGCGCGTCGCGGGGTTCTTGACGAAGCCGACGAGCGGGACGTCGCGTTCGACGAAGTCCTCGACCAGCCGGACGTAGTTCTCGAGGACCGTCGTCGGTCGCGGATCGTCGAGCAGGAAATCGGCGAGGTCGGGATGCTGGTCGGCCCAGCGCAGCAGGCCCCGCGGGTACAACGGGCCGTCGAGGACGAGCAGGTCCGAGACCGCGTCGGCGTGGTCGCGAGCGTGCGTGCTCTCGGCGAGGTAGAGCGCGAGCGCGTGGACGACCCCCTCGGCGAAGCGGGGCAGCGGCGGGATCTTGACCGCGCGACTCCGGCTGTACCCCTCGTCGAACGTTCCCCACGTCTCGTCGACGGTCATCGTCTCGTCGTTGGAGTGGACCGTCATCACGGTCGTCCGCGACCGGTGGCGGTCGAGATCGCTCGGGGTCGCGCTCATCGCCGCCTGTGCGATGTCGATGACGAGCCCGTTTTTGAACGTCGTCGGGTTGATCGTTCCGGCGTCGAGGCCGTGTTCGGTCGGGAACTCGCGATCGCGCAACGCGACCGCCTCGCAGTCGACCAGCCGTCGCGCCCGCTCGTCGACCGGCTCCAGGACCGTCCGTCCGTCGTAAACTAGCGGGTCGAGGAACTCGGCCCAGACCGTCTCGGCGAATGCGCGGCGGTCGCGCTCGTCGGTCCCGTGATCGATCCGCCCTGCGAGCCGCGCGATGCCGTCGAAGTGGACCGGATCGAGCGTCATGACAGGTGGCTCCCACCCGACCTGCAAAAAGCCAGTGGTCGCCACTCGAGCGAACGGGAACTCGAGGCCGAGTAAATTACTATCAGAAAACGTATGTATGGGCGCGTCGAGTCCGGAACTATCTCGATGTCCGAGCGAGAACCGGCAGCCGTCACCTGCGACGATCGCGCGACCAACTGGCGACAGGACAGTTCCGGCGTCACTCTTTACGAGGAGGGGAATCGCGACGCCTGGATCCGCGCCGACTTCGAAGCCGGCGTCGCGCCGGAACACCGCCTGTTCATGATCTGTGACGAGTGCGGTGGCGTGTTCGCACAGCGAGTAAAGCCCGGAAACGGAACGACCTGTGGCGACTGCGGTGCGACGTTCGAACACGACGAGGACGCGACCCGGTCGTCGCAGTGACGGAGCACGGCGGCCGGACTATTTTCGGTCTTCGACCGACAGCGGCGAGCGTGACGGCGACGAGAATCGACGTTTCAGTTAACAACAAACTTATGCCGGTCGATACGAGACCCGAGAGCGAACGGTCAGGAGTAGACGATGTCTCAGGCCTCCTCTGCGAACGCGCGGGACCGGGTGACGACTACGCTGGATCGAGCCGCGGGAGCGATCGAGCGGCGGTTCGAGATCGATCTCCGAGCGCTGGCCGCGTTCCGTATCGCGGTCGGAACGCTGCTGATCGTCGATTTATTGTTGCGCTCGCGGAACCTCACGGCGTTCTATACCGACGACGGCGTCCTTCCTCGAGAGGCGCTGTTCTCCGATTACTCGTCGGTCTACTCCCTCCACGCGATCTCCGGTGAGGCGTGGGCACAGGTTCTCCTATTTTTCGTCGCGGGCGCGTTCGCGCTCGCGATGCTCGTCGGCTATCGGACCAGGCTCGCGACGATCGTCTCGTGGCTCCTGTTGATCTCGCTGCACGTCCGGAATCCGATGATCCTCAACGGCGGCGACATCATGTTGCGAATGCTCCTCCTCTGGGGAATTTTCCTCCCGCTCGGAGAACGGTGGTCGATCGACGCCCGCCGGATCGAGCGGAATCGGGCGACGGTATCTTCCGTCGGAACGATGGCCGTCCTCACGCAGGTGTTGCTCATGTACGCGACCAACGCCATCCACAAGAGCAGAAGCGACGCGTGGATGTCGGGGAACGCGGTCGTCGAAATCTTTCAGGCCGATCAGTTCACGATCTTGCTCGGCAACGCCATCGCGGATCAGGTGCCGCTGTTGCGCGCGTTCACCCACCTCTGGATGGTGCTCATCCTGCTCTCACCCTTGCTCATCGTACTGGTCGGCTACCGGCGGGCGGTGTTCGCGTCGCTCTTCGTCAGCATGCACCTGGGCATGTTCGTCACGATCCAGGTCGGCCTCTTCCCACTGATCTCCGTCGCCGGGCTCCTCCTGTTCTATCCGTCCGCCGTCTGGGACGACCTGACCGCGCTCGCGACTCGAGTTGGGATCGCACCCCGACTCCACGGCGGCCTGATCCGGCTCCAGCGAGATTTCCCGCAGTTCTCGCTCCCACTGCTCCCGTCGGTTCGGCAGGCCGTGCCCTCGCCCTCACCCGCGGCGATCACGTCTCGCGGTCGGGTCCTGTTCTCGACGGTCGTGCCGTGGCTCTTCCTCGTCCTCGTCGTCCTCGCCAACGCACAGGCGGTCGACTACACCGAGGTCCCGGACCCCGCCGAACAGGTCCTCGAGACGACCCACGCCGAGCAGAGCTGGCGGATGTTCGCCCCCAACCCGATTTCCAACGCCCGGTGGCTCGTCGTGCCGGGCGAACTCGAGGACGGGACGGAAACCGACGTCCTCCACGGGTCCGCTGTCGACTGGGACAGACCGCCGTCGGTCGACGAGACCTACGAGACCTCGCGGTGGCGCAAGTATATCGCGACGATGCGCTACACCGACAACGAGAACCACCGCTCGTACTTCGCCAACCACCTGTGCGGGCGCTGGAACGCCACCCACGAGACCGGCGTCGATCGGCTCACCGTCTACGGACTGACCGATCGGGCCGGCCCGTCCGAAGACCCGGACATTGCCAAGTACGAACTGCTCGAGTACGACTGTTCGGGCGAGTTCATCCAGCGCGACTGAGACGGATTACTGGAACGATTTACCGGCGCAACCCCCGACCGCTCAGGGGTTGCGCCGGCAATGGCTTACAGGAGTCCGTATGACCCCCATCTCGGCTGACAACGACAGCTAGTTAGGCCGCGCCGGAATCCGAACAGACATGGAAGCTGCGCTGATCGTCCTCGACGGCTGGGGGCTCGGTACCGGCGGCAGAGACGCGGTCGCCGCGGCCGAGACGCCGGTCTTCGATCGACTGTCGAAATCGGGCGCGTACGGGCGGCTCGAGGTCGCGGGCCGACGCGTCGGTCTGCCGGACGGCCAGATGGGCAACAGCGAAGTCGGGCACCTCAACATCGGCGCGGGGCGCGTCGTCTATCAGGAGTACACCCGGATTTCGGACTCGATCGCGGACGGCTCCTTTCGGGAGAACGACGCGATCAACAGCGCCTTTGACCAGGCTCGCGAGAACGACGGGCGCGTCCACTTCGTCGGACTCGTCAGCGACGGCGGGGTCCACTCCGACCACGAGCACCTCCACGCGCTGATCGAACTGGCGGCCGACCGCGACGTCGAGGCCGTCACCCACGCCATCACCGACGGGCGGGACACCTCGCCGACCGGCGGTCGCGAGTATCTCGAGACGCTCGAGGACGTCGTTTCGGACCACGGCACGGGCGACGTGGCGACGGTCTCCGGCCGCTACTACGCGATGGACCGCGACCAGAACTGGGAGCGGACGAAGCGAGCCTACGACGCCATCGTGTCTCACGAGGCCGAGTGGACCGCCGAATCGGCCGTCGACGCCGTCGAGGAATCGTACGACCGCGGCGAGACCGACGAGTTCGTCGAACCCACCGTGATAGAGAGCGAGGCGCTACGCGCCTCGGAGAGCGAACGGCGAAGCCGTGAGCAGGGCGGGCCGGCGCTCGAGGACGGCGATGCGGTCGTCTGGTTCAACTTCCGCTCCGATCGGGCGCGACAATTGACTCGGATGCTGGCGGACATTCGGCCCGAAGACTGGGCCGAAGAGGTCGAGACGAAACCGCCGGACGCGGAAGTCGTCATGCTGACCCAGTACGACGAGACGTTCGACCTTCCCGTAGCCTACCCGCCGAACCAGCCCGAACAGGTGCTGGGCGAAGTGCTGGCCGACGCGGGCCGAACCCAGCTCCGGATCGCCGAATCCGAGAAGTACGCCCACGTCACCTACTTCCTCAACGGCGGCCGCGAGGTCGAGTTCGACGGCGAAATCCGGAAGATCGTCGAGAGTCCCGACGTGCCGACCTACGACCTGCAGCCGGAGATGAGCGCGCCGGAAGTGACGGACACGGCGATCGAGACGATCGAGGGCGAGGCGCGATCGGAGCGAGCGCCTCGAGAAAGCGAGCGGGGAGGGACGACCCGCGAGCAGAGCGACGACCCGGACGTCCTCGTGCTCAACTACGCCAATCCCGACATGGTCGGCCACACTGGGGACTACGAGGCCGCGATCGCGGCCGTCGAAGCCGTCGACGAACAGCTGGGTCGCCTGGTGGAGACGCTCGAGGCCGCCGGCGCACACGTCCTCGTCACCGCCGATCACGGGAACGCCGACGACATGGGAACCGAGGAAGATCCTCACACTGCACACACGTACAACCTCGTTCCGCTCGTTTACGTCGCACCCGACGGCACTGCAGGGGGGCGGACGATCCGCGAGGACGGCACCCTCGCCGACATCGCGCCGACGATGCTCGAGGTTATCGACCTCGCCCAGCCCCCCGAGATGACCGGCCAGTCGCTGCTCGAGTAATCGCGGGGCTGCGACGATTCAGTTTTTTGCGATCCGGTTTGACGTGAGAGTGAGCAACTTCAGCGTTCAGTTGTGAGTGATTCGACCGTGGGAGTCGGTTGAGCCCTCAGCCGTCCGTCGGCGGATGCAACTCGTTTCCCCCGAACACGGTGTGCTTGGTCGAATTCGACTGTACTCCGTGCTGGCGCTCGTCAACGACGGTCCGATCGAAACAGTACCGGTATGAAACGCTCACGAGCACACAGTAGTGCTCATATCAACGTTCAATACCGTTACGGGAGCGAGTGAGAGCAAGGAATCCTCACATGGCTACACCCGACACCGTCCCCGTACCCGACGACACTATCGTCGAGGAGTACATTCTGGGCGTTCGTATCGTCGAAACCGGCACCGCCGACGGCGATGACCTGCGCTACCGGTTCGACGCGCCCGATCACACCGAGATCGCGTTCGACGACCTCGAGACGGCCCGCCTCTACGCCGACGTCTACTTCGACGTCAACGGCTTCGTCGAGGAGGGAACCGGTGAGCGCGGCGTCCCGCCGGAGGTCGTCCAGGCCGGCAAGGACACCCTCGCCGCGTACCTCGTCACGTGTCCCTGGTCGGATGTCAACTGGGTCGCCTCGTTTTACGGTGCCACGCCGACCGAGATCGAGCGCTACCTCTCGTGGGTCCGCGAGCGTGCTGCCGAGATCCGATCCGAAGCGGCCGAACGAGGCCTCGAGTAGGCCCGCGACGGTCCGCAGTCACGAACGACTCCTTTTCCGCACCACCGTTACACTCGATTCGATTGATTCACCGATCGGTTATTGGAGCAACTACCATCGGTTTGGACGACGTCCGGAATCATCGTCTGAACACTGCTCACCGGAACACTGCTCACCGTTTGCCTATATATCGACCAATAGTCGTTAGAGCGCTCGATCGACTATAGTATCAGCAGTAGACTAGTAGATTCTATACCGTCCTACGTGCATCTATTATAAAATCTCATTAATTAATCGGGGGTTGCTCCGCTTGCATGGTCGAATTTACCAGGCGGAACTTGATGGCATCGTCAGTCGCGGCAGCCATCAGCACCGGAGCGGTCGGCGTCGCCGGCGCACAGGACGGGAGAGACGAGCACGAGACGCTGGACGCACCGTACATCGAGGGGAGCATCAAGCGGTTCTCGACGACGGCTCGAGGCGCGGAGGTCACGGGCCCGTTCGTCTTCGAGACGGGCGAACTCCTCTACAGCGTCCAGCATCCGAGTCGGGACAACCCGGAACCGTTCGACCAGGCCGGGATCGGCGTCTTCGAGGGGTTCCAGTTCACTTTCAACGGGAGTAACGACGACTTCGCCGAACTCGAGCCGCCGCGCACCGAGAGCGAACAGGGGCGGGTGCTCTCGGCGGGTGGCGAGTACGCATACCTCGTCCAGGAGGGAGACCCGATCAACGGCGGCACCGAGAGGTGGGGCCATCCCGAGACGCCCGACGGGACCGATATCGCCGACGTCGTCGGCGAAAGCTACGAGGGCGTCGGCCACAACCCCGACATGAACTTCTTCGTCTCGACGACCGAGGACGGCACCGAGGGCTACCTCTTCACGAACAACGAGACCACACCCGGAGCCATCACGCGGACACCGATTAGCCGGACGAACGGCAGCTGGGACGCCGATCTCGAGAACGCGGCCGAGATCGAGAACCAGGCGGCGTTCCGCGACATCGGCGGCACGAAGATCAACTGCTACGGCGATCTGAGTCCGTGGGAGACGCCCCTCTCCGCTGAGGAAGACTACGGTCATCCGCGCGTCAACGGGCTCGCGACGGTAAGCGACATCGTCGAACAGGGCAGCGGCGTCGGCCTGCGCGGGGGCAGCGAGTTCTACAACCGTCCCAACATCACCGAGGTCGGGAACTCCCTCGAGGACATCTTCGCCGACGACGCCTGGTCGCCGATGGGGCTCTGGGCGAACAGCGGCGTCGAGAAGCTCGCCTACTATCTCGGTGCCGAGCCCGTCGACCGGACTGAAGCGGGCAACACGCGAACGCCCATCGACGACGAGTTCCCCAACCGCTATCGCTACGGCAAGATCGTCGAGATCGCCGACCCGACCGCCGAAGAGCCGACGCCGGTCAAACACCACGTCTTCGGTCGGGCCGCCTGGGAGTGTCCCGAGGTCCTGCCCGACGAGCGAACCGTCTACCTCGCCTCCGACGGCGGCGCGAAGGGGATCTACAAATTCGTCGCCGACGAGCCGATTCCCGAGTACGACAGTCGAATGGACGTTCGCGGGACGCTGTACGCCCTGCAAGCGAGCGAGATCGGCGAGGGGCCGGTCGCCGAGACGGATCTCGAGGTCGAGTGGCTCGAACTCGGTACCGCGAGCAACGCCGAGGTCGAGTCCTGGATCGCCGACTACGACGATATCACGCAGGTCGATTACCTCGAGACCCACGCCGAAACCGACTGGGAAGCCGATCTCGAGACCGCGCTCGCGGAAGCCGATGAGGAAGTCGCGATCAACGGCAACCGGGACTACATCACCGACGAGGAGATCGTCGAGTGGGCAGCTCAGTACGAGGCACACGGCCCCGACGGCGTCGACGATGACCTTCGCCGCGTCCCTTTCCTCGAGACCCGAGCGGCCGCCAAGGAGATCGGCGCGAGCATCGAGTTCAACAAGGCCGAAGGGATCGACTCCCACGACGAGGCCGAGCCCGGCGACTTCATCTACTTCGGCATCTCCTCGCTCGGCGGCTACATGACCGACGATCAAGGCGAGCTCCGATTCGACGAGGTCGAAAGCGGCGTCCTCTATCGCGCCGAACTCGAGGACGGGTACGACGTCTCCCGGCTCGAGCCCGTCGTCGTCGGTCCGAACGGGAGCGACCCCGAATCCCTGAAAGACGTCTCGCTCATCAACGTCGACAACGTCATGGTGATGGACGACGGCCGCGTCCTCCTCTGTGAGGATAAGGGAAGCTTCGGCCGCTCGTATCCCAACGACGCGATGTGGGTCTACGAGCCGCCGACGTCGCTGCACGTCGACTCCGTCGCCGTCGGTCAGGGGGTGACGGGAGAAGTCGATCTGACGCTCTCGTCGGTTCCGGACGGCCTCGCCGGCGGTCGCGTCACCGTCTGCCTCGAGCACACCGACGTCGCCGAAATCACGGGTGCAACGTACCACGACGCGCTCGAACTCACCGCCGGCCCAACGATCAGCGATGACGGGTCGACGGTCGCGTTCAAGTTCGCCGATCTCGACGAGGAGATCGAGCCCGGCGCGATGAACGTGACGCTGGCGAGCGTCGAACTCGAGGGTGTCGGGACCGGAACGACGGATATCACGGTCGACGTGCAGGCGCTGGACGACGACGACGGGGCCGCTATCGAACCCCAGCGCCGTCCCGGCGTCGTGGTTACCGGCCCACCGCCGATCGGTGGCGGGCCGGGCGGTTCCGGCAGGGCACCGACCGATCCGGACGGCGACGGTCGATTCGAGGACACCAACGGCAACGGTCGACTCGACTACGACGACGTCGTCTTGCTGTTCGATCACATCGAGGACGACTCGGTGACGCTCAACGCCGACGCCTACGACTTCAACGAGAACGGCCGCATCGACTACGACGACATCGACGAACTGTACGACGAGCTGTGAGGCGGATGGAACGACCGGACGCCGATTCGGCCACGACCGCACGGCGGGTCCGAGCTGACGAGTCGGATTCGATCGGGTGGCTGAAATCGTGGCGACGGACAGTAGCGGCGCTCGTCGTCGGGCTCGCGGTCTGTCTGGCGCCCCTTCCGGCTCCGATCGCGGCCGCGAGCGAGGTGCCGCCGTCCGTCTCCGGTGTGGACACCGCAGCGACGCCAGCGACCGAGAGCACGCTCGTCGTCACCGATTCGACCGTCGAGCCCGGGACCACCGCGACACACCGGATCGCGCTCACCGACGCGCCGGACGGCCTCGCCGGCTTCGAGTTCACGCTCGAGCTGTCCGGCAACGCCGCGACGGTCTCGAACGCCAGCTATCCCGACGCGTACGGGCTGACAACCGAGCCGATCACGAGCGCCGACGGCCGATCGGTGACCGTCGAGGCCGCGGACCTCACCGACGAAGTGACGCCGGGTGCGACCGACGTCACCCTCGCGACCGTCGAGGTGAACGCCACCGAGACTGCGACCGGTTCGACGACGCTGCGAGTGACGGATTCCCAGGTCGACGCCGACGACGGCGGCCGCATCGAGCCGGCGCTCGAGGCCGGGACGCTCACCGTCGACGAGAACGGACCGGCAGCCGCGTCGTCGCAGGACGAGGGGACCGAATCGGCGGACGAGACTGCATCCGATGGACCAGACGACTCCGATAGATCGGATTCGTCGGAACCGGTTCCCGGCTTCGCCGCCGGATCGGCGATCGGTGCGGTGGCCGTTCTCGCGGCCGTCCTGCTCGCGCGGCCCCGCTGACGCCTCTCGATCGGTTCTTTTGCTGGACGCCGTTCGAGACGCCGAACAAGATCGTCCAGTAACTTTACCGTATACCGGTTTCTATACCCGGTATGAGCGACGATTCCGACTCGGAAGCGCACCGCTTCGCCACGAACAGCGTCCACGCCGGCCAGGAACCGGACTCGGCCACGGGGGCCCGCGCACCGCCGATCTA
Source organism: Natrinema sp. DC36 (assembly GCF_020405225.1). Taxonomy (NCBI): domain Archaea; kingdom Methanobacteriati; phylum Methanobacteriota; class Halobacteria; order Halobacteriales; family Natrialbaceae; genus Natrinema; species Natrinema sp. DC36. The sequence goes on along the minus strand of NZ_CP084472.1, from coordinate 43,823 downwards.
TCAGACCACGTCCTACGTCTTCGACGACACGGACCACGCCGCCGCGCTGTTCGGCCTCGAGGAGATGGGCAACATCTACTCGCGGATCATGAACCCGACGAACGCGATGCTCGAGGAGCGCATCGCGACGCTCGAGGGCGGCGTCGGCGCGCTCGCCACCTCGTCGGGGATGGCCGCGTTCGACCTCGCAACCTTCATCCTCGCGGATGTTGGCGATAACATCGTCTCCTCGTCGGCGCTGTACGGCGGCACCTACACCTACCTCACCCACACCGTCGCCAAGCGCGGCATCGAGACGAAGTTCGTCGACACGCTCGACTACGACGCCTACGCAGAGGCCATCGACGACGACACCGCGTTCGTCCACCTCGAGACGATCGGCAACCCCGCGCTCATCACGCCGGACATCGAGCGCATCGCCGATATCGCCCACGAGCACGACGTGCCGCTGTTCGTCGACAACACGTTCGCGACGCCGTATCTGTGCCGGCCGCTCGAGCACGGCGCGGACCTCGTCTGGAACTCGACGACGAAGTGGATCCACGGCGCGGGCTCGACCGTCGGCGGGATCCTCGTCGACGGCGGCTCGTTCCCCTGGGAGGAGGGCGACTACCCCGAGATCACCGAGCCGAACCCGGCCTACCACGGCGTCAACTTCCGCGAGACGTTCGGCGACATGGCCTTCTCGGTCGTCGCCCGGACCCGCGGGCTGCGGGATCTGGGCAATCAGCAGTCCCCTTTCGACGCCTGGACGACCCTGCAGAAACTCGAGTCGCTGCCCCTCCGAATGGAAAAGCACTGCGACAACGCGATGGCCGTCGCGGAGTACCTCGAGGAGCACTCGGCGGTCGACTGGGTCAACTACCCCGGCCTCGAGAGCCACGAGACACACGAGGAAGCCAGCGAGTACCTCGAGGGGGGTTACGGCGGCATGATCACGTTCGGCCTCGAGGGTGGCTACGACGCCGCCGAGACGGTCTGTAACGAGGTCGACCTCGCGAGCCTGCTGGCGAACGTCGGCGACGCGAAGACGCTGATCATCCACCCCGCGAGCACGACCCATCAGCAGCTCACCGAGGAGGAGAAGCTGGCCGGCGGCGTCACCGACGACCTCGTGCGCCTCTCGGTCGGGATCGAGGACGTCGACGACGTGATCGCGGACCTCGATCGGGCGATCGAACAGGTGTAGACGGAGCCGGCTACGACCGCGGTAGCGGACAGCAATGACTGCGAGAGACGACGACTGTGACGGATGACGTCTGAGACCAATGACGACTCCGATCCGGGCCGCCGACTCCGGCCGTCGCCGCCGGCGGTTTCACCTCGTCGTGACTATCCCTCGTCGTTAAGGTCGCGGGGATCGACTGGTCAGCTATGCCGACCGGAATACTCACGTCAGAGGCGTCGGAGCAGATCGTCGCGACCTGTCGAACGGCCATCGGCGACAGCCTCCGTTCGGTCACCTACTTCACGCGCGACGACTACGAGCAGGTATACCTCCGCGAGGACCTCGAACGCGACGCCGACCTCTCGACGTTCATCGGCCACGAGTGGCGCGGGTTCAAGACCACCCAGACCGCCTACGAGGGGTCGGAGCTCGGTGCGTACGACTACACCATCCGCGTGTTCGAGAACGGCTTCCTGATCCGCGTGACGAACGACAGCGAGGGCGTCTTCGTCACCACCGACGGACTGACGGTCAAAGACTTCGAGGAGGTCGCGACGGCGCTCGATTCCTTCCTCAGCGAGCGCGAGATTTCGTAGCGTCGCCGTCGCTCGAGCGCTCGAGATCGCGGCCGTCATCGTCGTCCGCCTCGGGCTCGTCGTCGGCGTCTCGGCCACCGATCGGCAGGCCGGAGCCGCGGTCGCCGTCCGTTCCGAGGAGATGAGCGAAGCGACGACGTTCTGCCGCGTGTTTATCCAGACTCATACCCCGGACAGTATCCTGTTTCCCCTGTAGTTATGCAGTTCGTTTTCGATAACAACGGATTACTTCCCCGTGAAACGGTTCCAGCGACTACTACTGGAGCCGCCGACGCCGAGTACTGCCACAGTGACTTCTCGTTCGGCCAGCGTCCCGCCCAGGGCGGTCACCATAACGTAACATCCTTTTCCGCCACGCCCGTGAGACGGATAATGACTGATCTCCCGACTCCCGTCGAACGCGAACTCGAGTCCCACGACGCCTTCGCCCGGACCGACGACGGCTACGACCTCACGACGACCGTCTTCGAGACGACCGTCGCGGCCGACGACGCCGAGGGAAAGCGCGACGGCCGATTTCTGGTCACCGTCGTCCTCCCCACGCTCGACGCCGCCGTCGCCGACGAGGTCGTCGCGCCCCCCGTCGAAAACGGCTGGTTCGAGACCCTCGAGCGCCGCCTCGAGGACGTCTTCACGGTCGCCCGCACGAGCACGCACGACGAGCCCGTCGTCGAACGCGACGCCGACGAGGTCCGGGTTCGCCTCGAGTACACCGCGTGGGACGCTAGCGACGGTGCCGACGACGCCAAGGCGCTGATCGAGTTCGTCGAAGGCACCTTCGCCCAGGGGATCATCCCCGGCTACGACTATCGCGGCGAAGCGGCGACGCTGCTCGAGAACGCCCAGAGCAGGGGCCAGCAGGCCGCCGACGGCGACAGCGGCGGGATGCCACTCTAGATCGTCGTTTCGCCTGGGAACGACCGGTATGGCCGAGAGCGTGGCTCGAGCAGACGCGAGAGCCACGCGATTCGGGGGAGGGCAGGCCGCTACCCGATACCGACCGCGAGCGAAGCCGTGCGCGGCGCGTAGCGCCGCGAACAGTCGAACGGCCGAAGGCCGTGAGACGGGGTGAGCGAGCGGGCCGACGACTGACCCGGAAGCCGCGCTCGCGCGGCTGGCGGGGAAGGAGGAGTGCTTTTAATCGAATTTTTGCCGAGGGCGCGGCTTCGCCGCGCCCGCAGCGCAAAACTTCGTCTCTAGTCCATCGCGATGTACGTCTGCGTGTCTTCGACGCCCTCGATAGCCTGAATGTGGGTCGCCGCGATCTCCTTGACCGCGGCCGGCGAGTCGACCTGCGCTTTCGCGATGAGGTCGACGTCGCCGGCGACGATATGGGCCGATCGAACGCCATCGATCGATTCGATGCTGTCTCTGAGTCGATCCGCCTCGCCCGTGTTCGCTTTGATCATGACGAATGCTGTAACCATCAGTTGACACCTCCCGAATCCGTTTCGCGCTGGAGTTTCGTTGCCGCCGAACTCGAGCCCCCGTCGGCGTTAGCGGCCGCCCGGCTCGGCGTCTCGCCGACCAGGAGCTGGCGGACCTCGCTCAGGACGTCGAAGTCCGCGAGGACGACGAGTCGGTCGCCGTCCTCGAGCGAGAGGTCCTCGTCGGGGATGCCGAGAGCCTGATCGCGCTTGCCGAAGGCGAGGACGGTCGCGTCCGCGGGCAGTTGCAGTTCGCTGATCGTGTATCCGTTGACGGGGGCCGCGTCGGTGATCGTGAGTTCGACGACCTGCAGGTGCGGCGCGATGTCGGCGATAGCGCGGATCGTCCCGCCGAGGAGGGCGTTTTTCGCGCCGATCGCGCCCAGCCGCTCGGGGTAGATGATCTCGTCGACCTGATCGGCGTACTTCCGGTAGATTCCCTCGCGATAGGCCTCGTCGATCCGCATGACGGTTCGACAGCCGTAGTGGTTCGCGATCATGCAGGCGGTGAAGTTGACGTTGAGGTCGCCGGTCAGCGCACCGACGGCGTCGGCCGCCGCGATACCGGCCTCCTCGAGGATATCCTCGCGAGAGCCGTCGCCCTCGACGGTGGTAAACCCTTGATCGCGAGCGCGCCTGAGCGTCGGCTCGTCGCGTTCGACCACCGTTACCTCGTGGTCCTCGTCGCGCAGGACGCGCGCCGTCCGCAGCCCGACCCGTCCGGCCCCGATGATGACGAACCGCATGGACAGGGGTACGCTCGCCCCGGTGAATAAGTTTGCCCCCGACTAGCACGGTATTCGTTCGACCGAGAGTCGACCGACGCGCGAGTTCGGCGTGACGCTCGAGTTCGGAGACTGAGAGGGAATTCCCACGACGGTCGCGTCCGACAGCTAGGGTCCGCGAGAACACGCGAACCGACGGCGATTGCGAGAAAACGCGCGACTGATCCGGTACCGCTAGCCCATCGCGATGTACGTCCTCGTCTCGGTGACGCCGTCGAGTCCCTGCATGCTCGAGGAGACGGTCTGGAGCACCTCGTAGACCTCGGACGCGTCGACCTCCGCGATGATGTCGTAGTTGCCCGCGACGATGTGGGCGTCGGCGACCGACTCCAGGTCGCCGATCTCCGCGAGCAGGCCCTCGGACTTTCCGGCGGCGGTCTTCACCATGATGAACGCGTGGACCATCGGAGGTGTGGTACACCCTGGCACGACTAAAGCCTTTGCCCGAAGTCGCCGTCTCCGACGGGAATTGCCGCGGTGGAACGGCGGACGGAGGAATCGATGGACGAGGTCAGCGCGACTCGCCGACCGCTTCGGCCAGCGCATCCGTCGCCGCCTCGAGCACCGCTTCGGGCGACTGCGTCGCGTCGACGCGGACGAACCGATCGGGGTCGCGCTCGAGCAGTCGCTCGTAGTTGTCCCGAACCGATGCGAGGTACTCGGCGCGTTCGAACTTGTTGGTCGTCCCCGCGCGAGCCGCGGCGGTTTCGGGATCGATATCGAGGTAGATCGTCAGATCGGGATCGATCGAGAACGGCCGATGGACGTCGACGACGTACTCGAGCGGGTCCTCGAGGTCGTAGCCCTCGGCCGCTGCGAGCGTCGCGCCCTGATAGGCAAAGCGCGAGTCGGAGTAGCGATCGGAGACCACGAGGTCGCCGCGCTCGAGGGCGGGCCCGATCACCCGCGAGAGGTGATCGGCGTGATCGGCGGTGTAGAGGAACAGTTCCGCCAGCGGATCGGCGTCGTCGTCCTCGATCGAGCGGTAGACGGCCTCACCGTACCAGGAATCGTCCGTGGGTTCGCGCGTGAACGTGGCCTCGGGGTAGCGCTCGCCCAAGGCCTCCCAGACCGTCGTCTTGCCGCTGCCGTCCAGTCCCTCGAGCGTGACGAGCATGGTCCCACTCGTGGGGACGGCTACTACAATCTGTCGAGAGCCTCGAACGGGCCACGCAGCGTCGCCGCCCAGTTATTTATCGCTGCGAAGTCACGTTTCGGCCATGAAGATCCTCGTCGCCGGTGGCACCGGCTTCATCGGCACGAACCTGTGTGCAGAACTGGCCGAGCGCGGCCACGAGGTGACGGCGCTCTCCCGGTCTCCAGATGACGATAACGAGTTTCCCGACGGCGTCGAGTCAGTGATGGGCGACGTCGGCGCCTACGACTCGATCGTCGACACCGTCGCGGGCCACGACGCCGTCGTCAACCTCGTCTCGCTCTCGCCGCTGTTCGACCCGCCCCGCGGGACGAGCCACCGGGAAGTCCACCTCCGGGGCACGGAGAACCTCGTTCGCGCCGCCGAAGCCGGCGGCGTCGACCGGTTCCTACAGATGAGCGGGCTCGGGGCCGATCCGAACGGCGCGACCGCGTTCATTCGCGCCAAGGGCGAGGCGGAGGCGGTGGTCCGCGACTCCGGGCTCGAGTGGACGATCGTTCGGCCGTCGGTCGTTTTCGGCGACGGCGACGAGTTCGTCGGGTTCACGAAGACGCTGACGACGCCGTACCTGACGGCGTTGCCCGCCGGGGGACGGACGCGATTTCAACCCATCTGGGTCGGTGATCTCGTCCCCGTGCTGGCCGACGCGCTCGAAGACGACGCCCATATCGGCGAGACCTACGAGCTCGCCGGCCCGCAGGTCGTCACGCTCGCGGACGTGACAAAGCTCGCTTACGGCGCCGAGGGAAAAGACGTCAGGATCGGAACGATCCCGATGGGACTGGCCAAACTCGGGCTCTGGGTGATCGGTCCGCTACCGTTCGTTCCGTTCGGCCCCGATCAGGCTCGGTCGCTCGAGTTCGACAACACCGTCGACGATAACGACGTGACCGTCTTCGGCCGGGACCCGGTGTCGATGACGACACTCAGCGCGTATCTCGGCCGCAACGGGACGGACCGTCAGGAACGATCGGCGAAAACGGTCTGACGAGTAGATCGGTGTCGTCGTCGCTCACAGCGACCGATTATGTCGCGATCGGGTCGAGAGAAAACCTAACTTAAAAAACAGTACGGGACGGGGTACACGGCGTTTTCGAGTTCGGAGAATCGGCGCAAATACCACTCCAGTCACCCGATACGGAGGAATAGTAAAGAAAACGTGAAATTCAGTTCAGCACAAGACTTATATCCTCCATTGCACTGGTACCAATTCAACGGAGCCCCCAAACAAACAATGAAGCTGGCGATGATCGGATTCGGACAGGCCGGTGGCAAAATCGTCGATCGATTCCTCGATTACGACGATCGGACGGGTAGCGGAATCGTCCGCGCGGCGATTGCCGTCAACTCCGCGAAGGCGGACCTCATCGGTCTCGATAATATACCACAGGAGAATCGCGTACTCATCGGCCAGGCCCGCGTCAAGGGCCACGGCGTGGGTGCTGACAACGAACTCGGCGCGGAAGTCGCCGAGGAGGACATCGACGAGGTACAGAACGCCATCGACTCGATCCCGACCCACGAGGTCGACGCCTTTCTGATCGTCGCCGGCATGGGCGGCGGCACCGGTTCCGGTGGCGCGCCCGTCCTCGCCAAACACCTCAAGAGGATCTACACGATCCCGGTCTACGGCCTCGGCGTCCTGCCGGGGACGGACGAAGGCGGGATCTACACGCTCAACGCGGCCAGATCGTTTCAGACGTTCGTCCGCGAGGTCGACAACCTGCTCGTCTTCGACAACGACTCGTGGCGACAGACCGGCGAGTCCATGGAAGGCGGCTACGACCAGATCAACGAGGAGATCGTCCGCCGCTTCGGCATCCTCTTCGGCGCCGGCGAGGTCGGAGAGGGCCAGGAAGTCGCCGAGAGCGTCGTCGACTCCTCCGAGATCATCAACACGCTCTCCGGCGGTGGTGTCTCCACCGTCGGCTTCGCCTCGGAGGACGTCGAGGTGAACTCGAGTGGCGGCCTGCTCTCCCGGTTCACCGGCGACGGCGGCGGCGACGACAGTCTCGACGCCGCGAACACGACGAACCGCATCACGAGCCTCGTCCGCAAGGCCGCACTCGGCCGACTCACGCTCCCGTGTGAGATCGAAGGGACCGAGCGCGCCCTGCTCGTGCTCTCCGGACCCTCGGAGTATCTGAACCGGAAAGGCATCGAGCGCGGGCGGAAGTGGCTCGAGGAGGAAACGGGAAGCATGGAAGTTCGCGGCGGCGACTTCCCGCGCGGAGAGCCCGAAGTGGCTGCAGCCATCTTGCTCTCCGGCGTGACGAACGTCCCGCGGATCAAGCGACTGCAACAGGTTGCCATCGAGGCCCAGGACAATATCGACGATATCCAGCAAGACAGCAGCGAGAACCTCGAGGAACTCGTCGAGGACGACGAGGACGAACTCGAGCCGCTGTTCTAGGCCGTCGTTCGTTCGACAATCGCGAGCGACCGGACTCGTGTCGGGGGGCACGAGGCCGGGAACACACTCGCGTTCCCGGCGTGGACTGCTCGCAGCGCGTATTTCGCGACGTGTATTTCGCGACGGCGAACGGGCGCACTCCGACGTGTTTTTGAGCGCGCCCGAACTACCGCAACCAGATTCAGATGCGCGTCCTGGTCCCGTTCGCCGCCGAGACGCCGAAGACTCGCCTCGAGTCCGTGCTCACGCCGGCCGAGCGCGAGGTACTTTCCCGCGCCATGCTCGCAGACGTCCTCTGTGCGATCGTCGGCGCGGGACACGAGCCGAGGATCGTCTCGACTGTGCCACTCGATCTCGAGGAGTTCGATCTCCCGGGCGAGGTCGCCGCGTCGGTATCAGGGACGGTCGACGATCGGCCGCTGACGGACGCGGTCAACGCGCGACTCCCGGGAAGCGAGTGCCGCGGCCGTGCGGACGACGTTCCCGACGCCGTCGCCGTCGTCATGGCCGACCTCGCGCTGGCGACCCCCGATGCGCTCGAGCGGCTTCTGACGACGTCGGCCGATATCGCGATCGCGCCGGGGCGCGGCGGCGGGACGAACGCGCTCGTCGTTCGACATCCCGACTTCCGCGTGGACTACCACGGAGCCTCCTATCTCGACCATCGCGAGATCGCTCGCAACGTCGGTGCCGGTCTCGAGACGGTCGACTCGTTCCGACTGGCGACCGACATCGACGAACCGACGGATCTCGTCGAGGTGCTCGTCCACGGGCTCGAGACGAATCGCGCCCCCGCTCGTCTCCGGGCGTTCGGGTTCGAACTCGACGATCGGGACGGTCGCGTCGACATCGTTCGCGACGAGAGCGTCCCGACGAAGTAACCCGGTGGCTGCCCGTTAGCCCGCCACGCAGGAAGGCAGCCCTTATGTGCCGAGGGAAGACATCCAGAGGTAATGTTTCCCGGGGCGAGCGAGTACGGCGTCGATATCGCGGTCGACGACGGGGCCGTCGAGGAGCTCCTGCAGGTCAGCCCGAACGACGTCGAGGCACCGCCGGCGCTGACGTTTTCGCGAAACGTGTTCATCCCGCTCACCACGGCCTGTCGCTACACCTGTACGTACTGTACCTACTTCGATCCGCCGGGACAGGCTTCCCTGCTCTCGCTCGAGGAGATCCGCGATATCTGCCGGCGCGGGGCCGACGCGGGCTGTACGGAAGCGCTGTTCACGTTCGGCGACGATCCCGACGACCGCTACACGGAGATTCACGACCAGCTCGCGGAGTGGGGCCACGACTCGATTCATACCTATCTGCGCGAGGCCTGTGAAGTGGCACTCGAGGAGGGGCTGCTCCCGCACGCCAATCCGGGCGATCAGACCCGCGAGCAGATGGCCGAAGTCGCCGACGTCAACGCCAGCATGGGCGTGATGCTCGAGACGACCGCGGAAGTCGGGGCCCACGCCGGTCCGCGGCGCAAGGTGCCCGGCCAGCGGCTGCGGACCCTGAAAAACGCCGGCGAACTGGACGTGGCCTTCACGACCGGGATTCTGGTAGGAATCGGCGAGAACTGGCGGGATCGCGCGGAGAGCCTGCTCGCGATCCGCGAACTGCACGACCGATACGACCACATCCAGGAGCTGATCGTCCAGCCGGTGGTGGAGAACGAACGCTGGTCGGGGGGCTCGCCCGACCTCGCGACGCTGCGACAGGTGACTGCGATGGCCCGCGTCGCCCTGCCCGAGGAAATCTCGGTACAGGTACCGCCGAACCTCGCCCCCGCCAGAGACCTGATCGACTGCGGGGTCGACGACCTCGGCGGCGTCTCGCCAGTTACTGACGACCACATCAATCCGGACTACACGTGGCCCGCGCTGCGCGAACTCGAAGAGATCGCGGCCCACGCGGGCGTTCCACTGGGAGAGCGCCTCCCCGTCTACGAGCGGTTCCTGCCGCCAGCCCTGCGAACGGACGGGTTCGACGGTCGACTGGCCGACGGGTCGGACGGGGGTCGCGAGTGGATCTCGCCGACGATCCGGGACGCGCTCGAGGCCGAGGACTCGGCCGGCGAGCGCTATCGGTCGGTGCTTCGAGACGAGACGATACCCACGGCGGACTAGACCGGGCGTCGGCGCGCGGTGTAACCCTCGATTTGGTCCGATAATCGATCGGAACAGGCGAACAACGTATCACCTCGGATTGGTCAACTGGCGTGCGGTGGCACGCGCTGTGCCGCGGCGAACTGCGAGGCCTGAACGGAGTGACGGCCTCGGTAGTGTGAGCGGTGACCGGAGGGAACCGCGAACTAACGAGTGAGCCGCGGCCCGAAGCCGTGCGAGGTCGTCACGAGTGTAGCGAGTGACTGCTTGGAAGACGCTTTGCGTCTTCCAGTGGATGAGTGAGCGACGATAGGAGCGAGCGTTAGCGCGGAACCGGAGGTTCCGCGGACCATACGAACGGTGCGCGGTTCGGAGCGATCGTCGGGAGCGAGAACCGCAAGGTGAACGGGCCTTCGGCCCGTGAGTAGCAATCGGCCGGGGAGGGCGTGGCGATTCCCTGTTGCCACGATAGCAGGACGCTTCGTCTCACTTGATTCAGTCGAAATACACCGTCCCATTCACTGGCAGTACTACCAACAGAGACATCGAAATTAGCATGCAGTCGACTTCTGCAGACTGTTCTATGATGTCGACGAAAAGTAGTTCTCGTGGACCGCGAGCCCCTCGCGCTCGAGCACCGGTCCCTCCACGATCGTCGACCTGTCGGCCCGATCGACGACTTCCTCGCAGGGGATCTCGATCACGCCGTCATCCCGAACGTCCACGAGCGAATCGACGGAAACGCTGTAGACGACCCGCTCGAGTCCCGCGTAGATAATCGCGCTCGCACACATCGGACACGGCTCGGTGCTCGTGTACATGGTACAGGACTCGAGTTCGTCAGGCTCGAGTTCGCTCGCGGCCCACCGAGCCAGTTTGAACTCGGGATGAGCCGCAATGTCGTCGTCAGTGAGCGTGGTGTTCTCGGCCGTCCGAACGACCGCGTCGTCGACGACGAGCAGGGAGCCGAATGGCGTGTTGCCGTTCGCGACCGCCGATTCCGCGAGGTCGATCGCCCGCCGCACGTAGGACTCGTCGGTGGCCATAGCGGGCGTTCGGCCGCCGGTCCCGAAACGCTTCCCCTCCGGAAACGGGGTAGACCGTTACGTACATGAGAAGCCGCCGTCGACGACCAGCGCCTGGCCGGTGATCCAGTCGGCTTCGTCGCTCGCCAAGAACAACATCGCGTTCGCGATATCTTCGGGCTCCCCGAGACGCTTCAGCGGATAGTAGCGGGACATCTCCTCTTTGGTCGCCTCCCACTCCTCCTCGGTGTGGTTCTTCCGGGGCATCGCGGTGTCCGTCACGCCCGGGCAGACCGCGTTCGCCCGGACGCCGGCGGGGCCGACCTCCGCCGCGACGGTCCGCGTGAAGTTGACGACTGCGCCCTTCGACAGCGAGTAGGCTCCCAACTGCGGCGCGCCGATGACGCCCGCCAGCGACGCCGTGTTGACGATGGCTCCCGATCCCTGTTCCCTGAAGTGTGGAATCGCGGCGTGACAGCCGTTCCAGACGCCCTTGACGTTGATATCGATCACCCGATCGCGCTCGCCCTCGGCGATCTCCTCGACCTTCGCGCGCTCGTGGCTCACGCCCGCGTTGTTCACCATGATATCGAGGCCGAACTCCGAGACCGCCTCGTCGACGGCCGCGTGGACCGCGTCGGCGTCCCGAACGTCCAACTCGAGTGCGGTCCCCTCTTGCCCCGCGCTTTCGACCAAGTCAATCGTCTCCTCGGCCCCCTCGAGGTCGATATCGGCCGCGACGATCGTCGCGCCCTCCTCGGCGAACAACTGCGCTGCTTCCCGGCCGAGGCCGGACCCTGCACCCGTAATAAATGCCGTCTTGCCTTTGAGTCGCATGCCCATACGTTGTCGAGCGGTGGCATAAATCATGATATATGATCCGGCGACCCGCGTTCGGCCGTTCGGGGTACGGAATGGTCGTCGCTCCGCGAACGCGTTCGCACAGCGTTATGTCCGTCCGGCGACGGCAATCCCGTATGCACGTCGATCTCACTCAGCCGATCGAGACGGGGATGCAGACGTATCCCGACGATCCCGCGGTCGTCGTCTGCCCCCACGCGACCCACGATGAACACGGCGTTCGCGTCACGGCCCTCGAGTGTGGCAGCCACACCGGGACCCACGTCGACGCGCCCGCCCACACCGAAGCCGACGGGAAGACCCTCGAGGCGTACCCGCTCGAGCGGTTCGTCTTCGACGCCGTCCGGATCGATTGTCGCGACCTCGAGGCCCGCGAGCCGATTCCCGCATCGCGAGTGCCCGACAGCGACGCCGATCTGGTCGCGTGCTGGACCGGCTGGGACGCCCACTGGGGGACCGAGCGGTACCTCGAGCACCCCTATCTCTCACCGGCCGCAGCCGAGGTGTGCATCGATCGGGGATTCGATGTCGCGGTGGACGCGCTCAACCCCGATCCGACACCGACGGAAGACGCGAGTGCGGACGAGCCGGAGGGGTTTCAGGCCCACCGTGCGCTGCTGGGCGACGATCGGTTGATCCTCGAGAACCTGACGAACCTCGGGGCGGTCGGGGATCGGTTCGAGCTCCGGGCGTATCCGCTGGCGCTCGAGGGGGACGGTGCACCGGTTCGGGCCGTCGGCGTCGTGAACGAATAGCGTGTCCTCGAGTGACTCGTAGACTCAGGTAGATCACGAACGAGTCGAGGGTGACTGTGAAGAGAGGTGTACCCTGCAATCGTGGCAACAGGGAATCGCCACGCCCTCCCCAACCGATTTCTCCTCACGGGCGCGAAGCGCCCGTTCGGATGGTTCGCGGAACCCCCGGTTCCGCGCTAACGCTCGTTCCCTTCGGTCACTCGTTCATCCCTCGCACGACATCGACGCCCGCCCTCACTGTCGTTCGGACGGCCGACAGCGTGCGCCACCGCATGACGGTTGCTCAGTCTCGAGGGATACGTCCCACCGTCTCTGGACTATCAGGAATTAGTTCGGGACTGAGTGATACAGGTCGACCGATCAGTCGTCGGCGGGGACGGTATCGCGTTCGTCCTGTTCTTCGCGAGTCAGCAGCGCGGTCCCGTCGGCCTTCGGCCCGAGTCGGGGGCCGAAGGGCGGGTCGTCGGGGTCGATGACGCGGCGTTTCTCGTAGTCGGTCGAGCGCTCGACCGGGACGCGGCCGATCGAAGCGACCATCTCGACGTAGTCCGCAAAGGAGCGGAATTCACCGTGCTCGCCGCCGGCACGAGTGGTGATCTCCTCGGAAAGGATCGTTCCCATGTAGTCGTCGGCCCCACACGAGAGCAGCTTCAGCCCCTGTTCGTCGCCGTACTTGACCCACGAGGACTGGATGTGGTCGATGTTATCGAGGAACAGCCTCGAGACGGCGATCATCAGTTCGTCCTCGTCGATGCTCGCGCCGCCCGAGACGACGTCGTGTTCGAACAGCGGCGTGTTCTGGTGGATAAAGGAGAGCGGGACGAACTCGGTGATGTTCCCGGTTCGATCCTGCAGCTCCCGGATCCGCTTCAGGTGCATCGCGCGGTGGGCCTCGTTCTCGACGTGGCCGTACATGATCGTCGCCGTCATCCCGAGGCCGACGTTCGCGGCGGCCTCCATGGCCTCGAGCCAGCCGTCGGTACTGATCTTGCCGGGACAGATCACTTCGCGGACCTCCTCGACGAGGATCTCCGCTGCGGTTCCGGGCACAGTATCGAGCCCAGACTCCTTCAGCCGTCGGTAGACCTCCTCGTAGGACCAGTCGGTGCCCCGCCGGGCGTGGTAGGCCTCTTCGGGCGTCATCGAGTGAACGTGCACCTCGTCGACGCTCATCGCGGACAGCTGGTCCGCGTAGGTGCCGGGACTGGTGTCGTACAGTTCGGGTGGCTTGTAGTTGACCGCCTTCGGGTTCGGGTGATCGTCGAGAATCTCCCGATGTTCCTCGTCGAGGGCGAACGCGGGGTGAAGCCCGGAGACCGACGTGACCTCGTAAATACCGCGATCAACGGCGTCGGCGACGACTTCGCGGGACTCCGCGGGCGTCTTCGTGAACCCGGCGGTCTCGATCTCCGTCTCGCGCTCGAAGGTGTGGGCGGCGTCCTTGAAATTGCAGAAGAGACAGCCCACGTTACAGGCCGTCGTGACGTTGTTGTTCAGGTTCGCGATGAAGGTGACCTCCTCGCCGACCTGCTCGGCGCGGCGTCGGTCCGCCGCCTCGAGCACGCGCTCCTTGCGTTTCCGGTCGATCCCCTCGCTCTCGGTTCCCGTCGTGAGTAACTCGATTGCGTCGTCGACCGTGAGACGGTCGCCGTCGCGTGCCTTTGTCAGTGCGTTCTCGAATGACTGGTCGGTCTCGGGAACGTGATCAAACGTGAGGTCGGCCTCGGTCACCGGTCGCTCCATCGAGGGAACGATACCCGTACAGCGAGAAAAGCATGGTGGATGTGGAATCGCGGGGACGCCGACCCAGCCGTCGCTCGAAGCCGGCGCCGATCGAGGCGCGCCGCCCGGTCAGCCATCGAGCGGACCCGCCGAACTGTCCGAACTGATCTCGAGGCGAGACGACGGTCACGCCGATTCCGCGGTCGGCCACTGTCGGACGTCCGATTCGACGAGCGCGAGCAGCAGTCGGCGCCGCTCGCGCAGGTCCGCGACGGACGCGTCGAACGCCCCGTCGGAAACGGTCGGCACGTCCGCATCGCGCAGCGCCTCGAGCGACGGGGCCGGCGGGGACCGATCTGCGGGTTCGATGAACGCGTCGTCGAGCGTTCCGAGATAGCTATTGACGCTCGCCCGCGCGTTTTTGACGATCGTGTCACTGGGCCGGTCCCGTTCGGGAACGCCGAACCGCAACAGCGTGAGCGTTTCGTCGAGGAGGGCGACGCTCGTCACCGGCGCTCGTTCGGTCTTCCCGCTGTGGAAGTAGTGGAGAACCGGATACGCCTTGTGGTTCGCCGTGAGCGTGTTTAACTGCGACGTAAGTTCGTTCAGGGACAGCGCCAGTCCGTCGAACTCCTCGCCGTTCCAACTCGTCCGGAGGATCCCGTCGCTTTGCGACCCGAGACCGCTCACGCTGCTCGCGAACGACCGCTTTTGCGTGACGGCGTCGAGAACGGAGAGGACGTAGGTGACGCTCAGGGTGACGAAGAGCATCCCGCTGGCCGCCGCGAGCGTCGTCGCGATCTGCCACGGTCCCTCGCGCGGAACGAGGTCGCCGATTCCCAGGGTGAATATCGTGTAACCGGTGTAGTAAATCCGGTCCGACCAGGAGGTCGTGCTCCCGTTGACCGTATCGACGAGGGCATAGTCGGCGCCCGCGAAGACGAGCGTCCAGCCAGCCCAGAGGAGGGCGAGCCAGGTGACGAGTCCGACGACGAGGACCGACGGGCCTGAGAGGGTGAGTAGGCGAGAGCCCCGATCGCCAACCCGCCGGAACCCGCTCCACGTCGCCGCCATCAGCCACGAGGTGAGCGGCCCGGCACCGCCCTCGACCCAGAGCGTCGTCCACAGGAGATCCACGACGACGACGGCGAGCAGGAGTATCCCGAGACCGAACGGAATCGGATCCATCTCATCGCCACCTCGAGACCGAACGAGTCGTCGATTCGTCGCGGTCGTCGGCCCGCAGGCGAGCAGCGGTTGGACGCGCGACGTACCGGTCCGAAATCGGTGTGTGCACGCTATCGCGTTCGGTCTCGAGCTGGAAAACACTCCGACCGGCTGCTCCCTGCCGTCGAACCGCCGCTTCGGTCCCGGTCACCCCTCCGTCGAACGCAGGTCTCGGAATTATCGGTGTGGACCGCAAACGATCACGCATGAGTTCACGGACGCCGGAGGAATGCGTCGACCTCGCCCTCGACGAGGGGGCCACCGAGGAAAAGCGAGCGGGCGCGATTCGGGAACTGAGAACCGCCAACGAGTGCGACGAACTCGAGGCGCTCGTCCGAACGGAGCGCATCGACGAGCGGTATCGTCGCCAAGCCCTCGAGGAGTTAGCGACCCCGCAGTGCGATTCGACGCTCCGGGAACTCGTTCACGACGAGCCCCTCGAGGGGCCGCTGAAGCAGGAGGCGGAAGAACTGCTCGCGACCGTCGAAGACGACTGAGATCGTGCGAGAGTAGCGGTCCGAACGAGCGAGCGCGTCACCGATCTCGAGGTGCCGACCGGATACTGAAACCTTCTTACGGTCCGGACACAGCAACTGGAGTATGATCGACGGCGGCGAACACGTCCTGAGGTGTCTCGCGTGACGAGCGTCAAAGAGTTCCGCATCGAGGAAGACGCGACCGACGAGGAGCTCGGCCGCGGCTCGTTCGTCTTCACCGACGACTACTCGGTGTTCGACTGGGGGAAGATGCCCGACCAGATTCCCCGGAAGGGTGCGAGCCTCTGTACCATGGGCGCGTTCAACTTCGAACTGCTCGAGGCCGAAGGCGTCCCCACCCACTACCGCGGTGTCGTCGAAAACGGCGACGTCGTCGGCCTCGAGGACGCGACTCACCCGCCCTGGGAGATGGCCATCGACCTCACGCAGGTGCCCGACCTCCCCAACGAGGGCCGGGAGTACGACTACGAGCGCTACCACGACGCGGCCGGCGAGAACTACCTGATCCCCCTCGAGATCGTCTTCCGCAACCGGGTTCCCGTCGGCTCGAGCCTGCGCGATCGGACCGTGCCCGCCGATCACGGCCTCGCGCTCGATAGCTGGCCCGACGAGGCCGTCGACCTCGACGAGCCCATCGTCGAGTTCACCACGAAGTACGAGGAGGGCGACCGCCACCTCGAGCGCGAGGAGGCCGATTCGATCGCCGGGACGGCGTCGATCGAGGACCTCGAGTCGCTCGCCCGCGAGGTCAACCGGATCGTCACCGAGCAGGCCGACTCGGCCGGGCTGGTCCACGAGGACGGCAAGATCGAGTGTTGCTTCTATCGGGACGAGATCCGCGTCGCCGACGTCGTCGGCACCTTCGACGAGAACCGCTTTAGCTACGAGGGCACCCAGCTCTCGAAGGAGGTGCTCCGCCAGTATCACAAGCGCACCCAGCCCGAGTGGGTCCGTGCCGTCGACGCCGCCAAGGCGCAGGCGAAGCAAGAGGACGTCGCCGACTGGAAGTCCCTCTGTGACGAGGACCCCGAGCCGCTCGAGGCGGACGTCCTCGAGACCGCCAGCAACCTGTACTGCGCCGGTGCCAACGCCTACACCGGTCAGGAGTTCTTCGACGCGCCGCCGCTTTCGAGCGCGATCGGTGCGGTCCGGCGGCTGTAACCTGACGCGATCGCGCCGGTCCTCGCTCCGTCGCCTCGGACGCTGGCGTCGGCTTGACCGTCGTCGTCCATCGCAGAATGCGGTAGATGCTACCGTGTGGCACGCTCGAAACAGATAAGTAACCCTCATATCGGGGGACGAAACACATTCGACCGAGCGTCAATGAGTTTCACCGCCAGCGCAATCGTAGCGAGTATCGTCGCGTTCAGCCTCACCAGCGGGATCGCGGCCGTGGCGAGCGGGATGCTGACGCTGTTTATCCTCGTCATCCTCGGACTCACCGTCCTCTCGCAGGGGTCGGACGACTGGGGGCCCGCACAGCCTGCGCGGTCCTCGTCCGCCGACTCCTCGAGACGGCACAAAACGGATCAATCGAACGACGAGCAAAATCGGATGGGACTCCTCGATCGGACTGGTGTACTGAGCATGACCAACGGCGACGACACGCTAGTACTAGCAGAACGGGCGGTGGGACTCGCAGCGGCCATCAGCGCGTTCGTCATGGCTTCGACGGCCGTATTCACCATCACCGACTTGATGGGGATCCACAACGTTCTACTGGGGGCGACGATGGCCGTACTCGCGTCGGTCCACGCGCTTCGGATCAGTCAGGACAAGCCGATCATCGTCCTCGCCGGCGTGTTGGCGCTGCTCGGCGCGTGGACGACTGCGGCGCCGTTCGTCCTCGGGGTCAATCGGGCCCTCGTGATACAGATCAACGCCGCGGCCGGCGTCCTTATCATGAGCCTGTCTCTCGTCAGCGCGTACGGGATTTTGCAGACGTCACGATCGGACCAGACGTCGGGCGCGACGGGCGCGTAACCGCTGCGTAGCCGAATTCCCTGCATTTTCTCGTCGTCGCGACGATCGCGGTTCGCGGTTCGAACTCGAGCAGGGCGCCGACCGTCAGTGACGCGTTCCACGACTCCGCGTCCGTTTTCGGCTCGTCCTCGAGGGGCGTCCCGTCGATTCGCTTCGGGCCCTCCACGTCGAGTCCGACGACGCGGCGCAGTTCGCCGACGCCGTCACTGACGCGCTGGCAGTCGCGCTGACGGACGGCGAACTCCGGGATCCGAAGTCCCAGCTCGACAGCGACCTCGATCCGCTATTCGAAGGCGTAACGATCGATCGAGAGAACGCGTAGCGACGCCGAAAGCGAACCGCGCGATCGGACGGGGGTCCGCCCCGGGACCTGCACCGGCAAATTTGGCCGCCCGTGGCCGATACGGCCGAAATGGATTCGTTAAAGTGTGTCACGTCCCACCTGTCAACCGATGACTGACTCGACGGACGAGGACACACCCGAATGTCGACACTGCGGCGATTCCGTTGGATCGTCCGCCGAACAGCGCGTGATAACGACGGTCGAAGACGGGACGACCGTCTACAAACACTTCTGCAGCGACGACTGCCGGGATATCTGGGAGTCGTCTCGGTGAGGAAGAGGCAGTAGCACCGCAATTTAGGTACCAGTCACCGAGAGCCGTCTGGAAGTTCGACGCACTGACGGACGGCCGGCGGGTATGCCGTTCGTTCAACTACTGATCCTTCGCGACCACGCTACCGATCCCGTCGACCGGTCGGTCGGGCGTGAACTCCTCGATCTCGTCGGGGAGACCGAGCTGGTAGTCGGTACCGTTCTCTCGAACCGACGTTCGGCCGCGGTGGACCGAGACGTCGCCGTTCAGGTGAAGCTGGACGGCCTCGAGCAGGGCGTCGGCCTCGAGGGGCTGGCCGCGGCGTTTCATCTCCTCGAGGTCGGCGTCGTCGGGGACGTCGAACGCGCGCTGGGTGATGATCGGCCCCTGATCGAGGTCGGTCGTCACGTAGTGGCCGGTGACGCCCGCGACGCGGACGCCCTCCTCGACGGCCTGTCGGTAGGCTTCCGCGCCGGGGAACGCCGGCAGCAGCGAGGGGTGGACGTTGATGATTCGATCCTCGTAGCGGAAGACGACGTTCGGGCTGAGAATCCGCATGTATCGCGCGAGCACGATCAGATCGACGTCGTACTCAGCGAGGAGTTCGAGCAACTGGTCTTCGTTTTGCTGGCCGCCCTCGTCGCCGATATCGTGGAACGGCACGTCGTAGTGCTCGGCCAGCGGCTGAAGGTCGTCGTGGTTGCCGATGACGACGCCGATGTCCGCACCGAGTTCGTCGTTGGCCCACGCCTCGAACAGCGCCTCGAGGCAGTGGCTCTCCTTCGTGACGAGGACGGCGATCTGCTGGTTCTCGCGGTCGGCGGGGAATCGGACCTGCACGTCGAGTCCGAGGTCGTCGCCGAGGTCGTGGAGGTCGTCCCGAAGCGTCTCCTCCGTACAGACCATGTCGGCGGTGTCGACGGCGAGATACATCCGGAAGACGTCGTCGCGAACCGCCTGATCGAGGTCCTCGATGTTGATCCCGCGCTCGAACAGGAGGCTGGTCACCCGGGCGATAAGCCCGGTGTCGTCGTCTCCGATCACCGTGATCTCAGTTACGTCGGTCGTCACCGCTGCCACCTCCGCTCGAGCGAGTGTCGCGTCATCACGACGAAACTCAGTCCACGAGCGGCTAAAAGTCCTGCTTTCCGTGGAGGTCCGTGAGAATCGCCCGCGAGGCGGGCTTCGGATGGCACGATCGTTTCTGGAATGATGCGGAGAGTCCGTGAAGCTGACGGTCGATTCGATTGCGGACAGTGTGGTAGCGAAGTGTCGACAGCAGGCCCCGATCGTCATGTCATCAGCACGTCAACAACTGATTCCGCCCGCTCGAGAGCTAAAACGGCTGCTCAACGCGTATCAGCGGCCGGTCATCGCACCGGTTCATCGACGGACGACTCGCCGCGGGAGGCACAGTTTTCGGTCACGAGACCGCGTTCGTCAGACGTATGACGGACGGTCACTGTCAGTCCCTCACCCGTCTCCTGAATTCGTTTATTTTGTCGTACAACTCCCTGTAACATGTCTGACAGGGTTTTATGCCGGTTACTGTGGAACGATTTTCCAGTCACTCACAGTGACAGTCGCCAGCCGAAGGGTGAACACAATGACGGTAACACCACACGATCACGGCCAATCACGTATCGATCGCGACCGGGAGACGGCGTTCGTCTCACACGACTGGACGGGAACCGACTCGCTTACCAACACGATCGTCTCGACGGTCGCGGAGCTCTCGGAAATCGACCCGACGGAGGTCGAACGACTCTACGACCGGATCAACCCGGAAAGCCTCGAGACGCTCTTCCAGCCGACGAACGGAACCGCGGGTCGCAACACCGGACAGGTATCGTTCCAGTTGGACGCGTACACGGTCACCGTTCACGCGACGGGAGACATCGTCGTCGCGCGAATAACGTAACTCGGCCGTCGGGCGACTACCATCGGCCGCCGGGCGACTGCCGACCGGAAACCGGCGACGCGGCCCGTCCGCCCTCATCGGTTCACCGGTATCCACGAACGTGCATTACGGGGCCAAGGCGAAAGCGTTTTTGAGCACGGTTACGGGGTATCAGATAATGACCGCCTACACCGCGACGGTAACGGTTCGACTCAAACGGGGCGTTCTCGATCCCGAGGCCGAGACCACGAAGCGAGCCCTCGAGCGGCTGGGCTTCGAACTCGAGGAGCTGCGGGCGGCCGACCGGTTCGAGGTCGACCTCGAGGCCGATTCGGCGGACGGCGCGCGCGACCGAGCGGACGAGATGGCCGAACGGCTGCTTGCGAACCCGACGATCCACGATTACGACGTGGAGGTCGACGAGCGGTAGATGACCGTCGCATATACACTGATCGAAACCGTCTGTCGCAACCCCACGGGGTGGCGACTGTGACGGTTTCGATCACGACGACCGAGTCCGTCGGCCGAAACACCGGGGGGTGTCGCCTGTGACGGTCTCGATCGTCCGCTTCGGCGGCTCGAACTGCGACCGCGACGCCGAACGCGCCCTCGCACACCTCGAGATCGACGCCGAAATCGTCTGGCACGAGGACGGGCTCCCCGAGGACGCGACGGGGATCGTCCTTCCGGGCGGGTTCTCCTACGGCGACTACCTCCGCGCGGGGGCGATGGCGGCCCGCTCGCCGATCATGGCCGAGGTCCGCGAGGCCGCGGCCGAGGGGGTTCCCGTGCTCGGCGTCTGCAACGGCGCACAGATCGGGTGCGAGACCGGTCTGACCGAAGGTGCGTTTACGACCAACGAGAGCGCCCGCTTCCAGTGCGAGCACGTCTACCTACGCGTCGAGCGCGACGACACGCCCTGGACCGCCGCCTACGACGAGGGCGAGGTCATCGAGGTTCCCATCGCCCACGGCGAGGGGCGCTACGAAATCGACGACGATCGGCTGGCCGAACTCGAGGACGAGAGACGGATTCTCTTCCGGTACTGCGACGAAAACGGCGAAACGGGCCCCGACGTGAACCCGAACGGGTCCAAGCACAACGTCGCCGGCATCCTCGGCGAGCGCGAGTCCGTCGCGGTGTTGATGCCCCACCCCGAGCGCGCGACCCTTCCCGACGTCGGTCCGACCGACGGGCAGGGAGTCCTTCGCGGTTTCGAATCTCCCTAACACGGTAGAGATCCACTGAGGCATCTCTTTTCGAGAGCTACACCGAAGATAGCGGCCGACGACTCAGAATCTGAGTCGAGTCGAACAGTAATAGTGTCGGCGTTCGTTAGAGTCGACTGGAATACAGGGAATGGGACAGGATAGCCGACCGAGCGCCCGCATTATCGGCGCTACTGCCGATGCGGGAGCCGCCGTCGACCGCGCCCTCGAGGAGCGCGGCGTCGCGACCGAAACTGTTCGGTCGGCCGACGCGCGTCTGGCGCGCCTCGAGAGCGTCGACTGCGTCGTGATCGCCGGATCGGCCCGCGACGCTGACCCCGTCGAGTGCTGTCGGGCGATCCGAGAGCGGTCCGACGTGCCGATCGTCGTTTTTCCCGCCGACGGCAGCGAAGCGCTCGCGGGCGCGGTCGTCGCCGCGGGAGCCGACGGCTACGTCCCTCGCGATCAGGGCGTCGACACGCTCGTGACGCGACTGGAAGCGGTGCTCGACGACCGGTCGTCGGCCACCGACGCGGTCGATACCCACACGCCGGAGCCGGCGGAGGACCCCTCGAGCCGCCTCGAACTACTCGTCGAGCAGTCGCCGCTCGCGATCGTCGAGTGGAATCTCGCGTTCGAAGTCCGCAGCTGGAACCCCGCGGCGACCGAACTATTCGGCTACACCGCCGACGAGGCGAGGGGCGAATCGGCAATGGATCTGCTCGTTCGGGACGACGAACGTCAAGAGGTACTCGAGTACTGGGACGCCCTCACCAGCGGCGACGCCGACGGACTGCCGTCCCGACGAGTGAATCGCAACGTCGACAGGGACGGGACGCCGATAACCTGCGAGTGGGTCAATACGCCGCTCGTCGAGAACGGGGAAATCGTCGGCGTCCTCTCCTTCGGACAGGACATTACCGCGGAGCGCAAGCGCGCGAACGCGCTCGAGTCGCTTCAGGAGACCACTCACGAGCTGCTGCGAGCGGAGTCAACCGACGAAATAGCCGACATCGTGATAACGGCGACCGAGGACGTGATCGATCGGTCCCTGGCCGCGATCAGGTTCTACGACGAGGAGACGGAGACGCTCGAACTCGCCGGGACGACGGCGGCGCTCGACGAGTCCACCGACGACATCTCGACGATCGGCCCGGAGTATACCACCCTCTGGGACGCCTACACCGACGGCGAGCCGGTTGTCGTCGACACCGTCTCGACGGGCCGCATCCCGTACGACATCGAGGCCAGCGTCGGAAACGCGGTCATCCAGCCGCTCGGCGAGCACGGGCTATTGACCGTCGCGTCGTCGGGCGACGACGAACTCGACGACGCGGAGAGACACCTCATTCAGGTCCTCGCCACGACCGCCGAAGCGACGCTCGATCGGGCGGCGCGCCAACGAGAACTCGAGCGGACGAAGACGGTCGTCGAGACGGTCGGCGACTGCGTCTACCAGCTCGATAGCGAGGGGTATCTGGTCACCGTCAACGAGACGATGATGGGCGTGACCGGCTACGACCGCGACGAACTGATCGGCGAACACGTCTCGATGATCCTCACGGACGCGAGTATCGAGCGCGGCAGACGACACGCTCGGGCGCTCCTGTCCGACGATTCCCGACGCGTCGCGACCTACGAGGTCACGCTGACTGGCCCCGACGACGAGCGGATCCCGAGCGAGGTTAACATGGCGCTGTTGCGCTCCGACGGCGAGATCGAGGGGACGGTCGGGATCGCACGCGATATCAGCGACCGCAAACGCATGGAACGGAAACTCGTCGATCGCAAGGCGAAGATCGAGGGCCTCCACGGCGTCGCCTCCCGGCTCGACGACTGCGAGAGCCACGCGCAGATATACGACCTGACCGTCGAAGCGGCCGAAGACGTCCTCGACTTCGACGCCTGCTGCGTCGCGCTGGCTCGAGGGGAGTCCCTCGTTCCGGAGGCGGTTTCGTCGACCCTCGAGATCGACCTCGACGCGACGATACCGATCGACGACGACCTCGCAGGGCGGTGCTATCGGACGCGACAGCCCGTTCGAGTCGAGAGGATCGACGCGGATCACGACTCGATCCGGAACGGCGACGACTGCCAGTCCGCCCTGAGCGTTCCGATCGGTGACCGCGGCGTGTTTCTGGCCGGTTCGACGGAACCCGACGCGTTCACGCCGGCCGACGAGGAACTGGCGGAACTGTTACTCTCCCACGTCACCGACGCGCTCGATCGAATCGCGTTCGAGGAGCGTCTCCGGGCGGAGCGCGACCGATTCGCGGCGCTGTTCGAAAACGTCCCCGACGGCGTCGTCAGCGTTACACAGCTCGAGGACGGCCCCGTGGTCGAGGAAGTCAATCCGTCGTTCGAGCGGATCTTCGGCTACGACGAGGATGACCTCGTCGGGAATCCGCTCGATCAGTACGTCGTTCCGACCGATAGAACGGCCGACGCCGACACGCTCAATCGCCGCGGAAGCCGGGGTGAGATCGGCGACGCCGAGGTTAAACGGCGGACCGCGAACGGGCTACGTGACTTCCGGCTTCGCGTCGTTCCGATGGAGATGGACGGGTCGTCGGATCGCGCCTTCGGACTCTACACCGACATTACCGCCCAGAAACAGCGGGAGAAACGCCTCGAGATCCTCAATCGCGTTCTCCGCCACGACCTGCGCAACGGGATGAACATCATCAACGGCTGCGCCGAGATGCTCCCCGACACCATCGCCGACGGGAACCGCGAGTACGTCGAGACCATCCGAAATCGTGCGAGCGAACTCACTGGCCTCGCGGAGAAGACTCGCGCCGTCGAACGGGTACTCGACCGCGAGGAGGTCCCGGCCGGACCGATCGACCTCTCCGCGGCCGTCGAACGAGCGGCCGACCGCCTCGAGCGCGCCCACGAAGTGGATATCGACTGCTCGCTGCCGGACCGAACGTTCGCCCGAGCCGACGAGTACCTTCAGACGGCCGTCTTCCAGATCCTGGAAAACGCCGTCGAGCACAGCGATCGGGCGCGGCCGACGATCGACGTAACGCTCCGGGATCGATCGGACGACGAGATCGTGACCGTGTCCATCGCCGACGACGGTCCTGGCATGCCGGACGAGGAGCGAGAACTGCTCGAGGGCGACCGGGAGATTACGCAGCTTCGCCACGGGAGCGGCCTCGGGCTCTGGCTGGTCAACTGGATCGTCAGACAGGCCGGCGGGCGGCTCTCCTTCGCGGACAACGACCCCCGCGGCACCGTCGTCACGCTCGAGGTGCCCCGCGCCGACACGGAAGCAGTTCGAGCGTCAGTGGACGAACCGGCGACCGGCGATTAGAGCTCAGCGCCCCCATTCGTAGAACCACCAGCTAACACCGAGTAGCATGAGCCCCGCGCCCAGCGCGGAGGTCGCGGGCTCGGGAAAGACGAACAGGAGGAATCCGACGAGTATCAACAGCGCGGGCTCGAGTTCGTTCCAGTAGTCAGAAAACGACGGGAGTGCCATGCGGAACGGTACCGGGACTGCGGTCAAATAAGTGCGGCCGGCTTCTACAACCAGAAGCCATCGAGTCGGCAGCTATCGGTGGTTTCGCTATCGAGTCAGCGGCTGATTGAAGCTCCGTTCGCGCTCGATGACGGTCTCCCAGGTCAGTTCGCACTCGCAGGAGACCTGCTCGAAGACCGACGGATCCTGCCGCAGGTCGAAGTCCTTGATCGCCTTCTGGACGCGGTCGTCGCACTCCGTGCAGTTGTGCGGGCCGCGATCGGAGCCGTGGCCCACGGGGTCGGAGACGACGATGGCGTCGACATCAGCCGTTTCCTCAAGTACGTGTGCCACCGACCAGAGCCACGGCGGGCGGTACCCGTCGTTGAAGTAGAGGTCGTCGACCATCGTGTAGCGCTGGACGTTACACGGGTTCATCGAGACGGTGTGACAGCCGTCGACGTCCGCACAGCGTTCGATCGAGGAGATCATGTCCGCCACCGCTTCGGACTCGGTGAGGAAGGGCGGCTTCATCAGGAGGTAGGCCTTGATCCCGGCCGCCGTGTCGCCGCCAGCGTTCTCGTCTGCAACGGCGGCTTCCGCACAGGCGTCCTCGAAGTCCGCGAAGTCGAAATACTTGTTCACGCAGTCGTGGCGCACGCGGTCGGTGGCCGTCTCGAGGCCGATCGCGATGTCCGTATCGATGCCGTGCCGGGTGAAGTCGCCGATCTTCTCGCGGTCGACGAAATCGGGCAGGGACTCGAGGACGATGCGCTCGCGGTCGGCGAAGGTGTCGGCGATCGCTCGGCGGCTCTCCGCGCCGACCTCGCGCTCGTCGAGGAAGGACCCGGAGGTGTAGATTTTGATCAGGTCGGCCGGCTCCTCGGCGTTGTCTTCCTCGTGTTCCAGACAGATATCGATCTGATCCATCAGGGCGTCGTGTCTCACGGAGCCGCCGTCGACGCTCTCGGCGACGTAGCCACACATCGTACAGCCGCCGGCGCGGGCCCACCGGCAGCCGCCGGTGTTGAGAATGATCGTCAGACTCGTCTTGACGCCGTCGGGAGTGTTGTCCTCGTCGAGCCAGACGCGCGTGGGCTCGTGGGGATCGTAGCTGGCCTCCTTGCGAGAGCGGATCTCCCGCATCGCCTGATTGTGGGCGTCCATGCCCTTGCCCTGCTCGTAGACTTCGGGCGTGGGTTTACTCATTAGGGGACGAAAGCGGCCCGCAGCGTAAAGCGCCTTCGTCTCCCCTCCTCACTGATCACGGGATCGTTCTCGGCTATCTTCGTCTCGAAAGCCTCGCGCAAACGGTTCGGAACGAGTCGTGCCGCTCCGGTCAGCCAGGTGAAAACCGTCACGACTTACGTCCGACGGTCCAACCCAGGGTCAATGCGCGAGTGCTTCGAAGTCCGGGATACCGACGCCGGCGGTCGTATCGGGGAACTCACCGTCCCCCGTGCCGACGTCACCGTCGAAACCCCGGCGCTGCTGCCGGTGATCAATCCGAATCTGGATACGATCAGCCCTCGCCGGCTCGCCACGGAGTTCGGCGCGGAAATCCTGATCACGAACTCATACATCATCCACGGCGACGATACCCTTCACGAACGCGCCCTCGAGAAGGGCCTGCACGAACTTCTGGACTTCCCGGGCGCGATCATGACTGACTCCGGCTCCTTTCAGCTGTCGGAATACGGCGAGATCGACGTGACGACCGAGGAAATCCTCGCCTTTCAGCGCGAGATCGGCTCCGATATCGCCACGCCGGTCGACATCCCGACTCCGCCGGACGTCCCCCACGAACGGGCCGACGCAGACCTCGAGACGACGCAGGAGCGACTCGAGATCGCCGAGGCCGCCGACACGGGCGAGATGCTCGTCAGCGCGCCGGTCCAGGGGTCGACCTATCCGGACCTCCGCGAGCGTGCCGGTCGACACGCCGACGGGACCGATCTCGACGTGTTCCCGGTCGGCGCGGTCGTCCCCCTTATGAACGACTACCGCTACGACGACATGATCGACGTCGTCGCCGCCGCCAAACGCGGGCTGGGAGCCGACGCGCCGGTCCACCTCTTCGGTGCCGGTCACCCCATGATGTTCGCGCTCGCCGTCGCGATGGGCTGTGACCTGTTCGACTCGGCGGCCTACGCGCTCTACGCCCGCGACGACCGCTATCTGACGGTTCGGGGAACCCGTCACCTCGCGGACCTCGAGTACCTCCCCTGTTCCTGTGCCGTCTGTACCGAGTACTCGCCCGACGAACTCCGCGCGCTCCCCGACGACGAACGCGAGTCGGAACTGGCCGCGCACAACCTCCACGTCACCTTCGCCGAGATCCGCCGGATCAAGGAGGCGATCCGCGCCGGAAACCTGCTCGAACTCGTCGAGCAGCGCGCCCGCGCCCACCCGACGATGCTCGACGGCTATCGCACGCTGCTCGATCACGCCGCCCAGCTCGAGCGCTCGGATCCCGTCTCGAAGGGGTCGTTTTTCTACACCTCCCACGAGAGCGCGCGCCGGCCCGAGGTCGTCCGCCACCACGAGCGCCTCGAGCGGCTGTCCGTCCCCGACTCCCTGTTGCTCACGGAGGGGGATTCCCCGCGAAGCGACGAGTTCGACGATGCCTGGCGCGTCGAGCCGCCGTTCGGTCCCTTCCCGCGGGCGCTCTCGAGGAGCTACCCGCTCACCGCGGAAGTCCCCGAGCGGACCGATCGGGCGGCGCTCGAGGCCGCGGCCGACGGCGTCGCTCGGCTCGTCGAGGTGAATCCGGACGCTGCGGTCACGCTCGCGCATCGGGGATGGCCCGCGGGCGTCCTCGAGCGCGTTCCCGACTCTGTCGATTTCGTCGATCTCCGGGGTAACGACGGCCGGTGACGACGGTTTCCCACTGCCGAACTCGCGTCGCCACGGCCGACGCGCGCAGCGTCAGTCGTCGTTCGGTTGATCGGCATCGCTCGAGGCGAGCCGACGAGCAGCGAGAACCGCACCGCCGGCCGTGCCGACAAGGGTACTGAAGGCACCGGATTCGGCGCTTCGTCCGCTCCGGTAGCCGATTCGTTTCCGCTCGGATCGGTTTCGGATTCGTTTTCGCTACCGTTCGGTCGGTCACTCGAGCCGAGCGCACCGCTCGAATCGAATCACGCTGCGGGTCGAATGTATTCCAGTCGGGCGGATTCCAGTACGAAGTGAAATCGTCGTCCGGCAGTCGGACGCGGGGTGACCGACAACTCGAGTTACGCGCCGGTGGGGGTCCCGCGGTCGGATCCGGCCGTGATTGATTCGGCGGCCGGCGAGCCATCGACCGAAATCGTGACGTCGTCGGTGCAGTCCACGGTGATCGCGTGGCCATCGTATGTGAACTCGAGACGACCACGTCGGGGGCCGTTGCGTCGCGTCGGCTCGAAGAGGGCGTCCAGCGAATCGGGGTCGATCCACTCGTAGAGGGGTGGCAACTCGATCGGATCTACCTTCCGGTGCGCTGCAACCGCGCGAATGACGGCGATATGTAATGGCTCGCTGCTGCCGTCACCGGTCGATCCGCTGAATGAGAAGGTCACGACGTATTCGAACGGACGGGGAGGTAAAAGGGCAGCGGCGATTCGAGAGCCGTACTCGACCGTCGCACCGTCGGCGAAAAGCGTTTCCGACCCGCGGTGATCGATCCCGGTCACCGACGCGCCGTCGGAATCGGAACACGGAAGCCCCACGCGCCGGCCCGTTTCAGTATGCTCGATCAAGCGGTGCTCGGTATCGGCCTGCTCGTCGTCCTCGTGTTCGGCTCGTGGGTATTCAAACGGATCCGCGGTGGCTCCGCGGACGAGCGGCGATCCCGGGACCGTCACAGAGCGGCCCAGAAGCGCGACCCACCGGTTGAGATCGGCGACGTCGAGAGCGTCGCTATCAGCGAATTTACCGACCACCACTCCGGCGAGCGACAGGCGGTCGGCAAAATAGAAGGGTTCGTCGTCTTCGTCGAGGACGTCCCCGGCGGCTGCGAGCCGACCGACGTGATCCGGATCAAGATCCTCTCGTTCAACCGCGGGCACACGTCGGCGACCGCGACGTTCCTCGAGACCGTTTAGCCGCGTCTCGCCGTCCGAACGATCGTCCGATCGCACACCCGGCGCTGCTGTCGGGTGCTGGTACCGACGTCGCCAAAAGAACGGTCGCACCGATCGCCGATGCGTTACGCTCGCCGTCGGAGCACGAGCGCCGTTAGCAGCCCGGCGATCGACGCGAGTCCGATTCCGATTCCGAAGCCGGGAACGCTATCGGAACCGTCGTCTTCGTCCTCGTCACCGCTTTCCGCCGTGTTTTCGTCGTCCTGGGTCTCGAGGAACTCGCTCATTTCCTCGGTCTCGATCGCGGGGAGGTCGTCGTCCCACTCGCCGGCTCGGTGGACGGTGGTCTCGGAATCGACCACACTGAACTGCTCGAGATCGGATTTCGTCGCCGACGCGGTGTCGACCTCGCCCATGTCGTCGACGTAGACGTACATCGACGCCGTCTCTCCGTCCTGTTCGGTCGCGATCCCGCTGATAGCCATGCTCTCGCTGACCGTCTCGGTGAGCGTGCTCATGTCGTCGAACCGCGCCCCGCCTTCGACGCGCACCGTGCCGTCGTCGATACCCGCGTCGACGCGGAGGACCTCGAGTTCGGATTCTGCCAGCGCCGAAACGAACTGATCGGCTTCCGGGGACGTCGGCGACATCGGTCCGGTCTGGGCCGATTGCGCCCAGTTTTTGACCGCCTGACTGGCCAGATCCTCGGCCCCGAGTTCGAACTCGCCGTCGATCGCGAGCTGGTCGCCGTCGGTTTCGGCCGACAGGTCGAACGTAACGTCGTTCGGGGGTTCGACGCCTCGAGACTCGAGTTCGTCGATGTAAGCGTCCCAGTTTTCGGTGTCGCTCGTCAGTGAGGCGTCGAGCGTCATCTCGTCGGACGACGTCTGTTCGATCGAGCCGTCCCAGTCGAGATTCATCTCGAGAGCAGCCGCTTGCTGGGCTTCGAAGGCCGTCCGTGCGTTCTCGAGGTCCTCCGCCGGGAGCTGGTCGTTCGTGCTGGTCGCTTCCGCCAGATCGAGCAGTTCGACCGTCAGCT
Organism: Natrinema sp. DC36; assembly: GCF_020405225.1. Lineage (NCBI taxonomy): Archaea > Methanobacteriati > Methanobacteriota > Halobacteria > Halobacteriales > Natrialbaceae > Natrinema > Natrinema sp. DC36. The sequence continues at coordinate 13,839 of NZ_CP084472.1, read as the reverse complement.
CGTCGTAGTTTGCGATCGCGACATCCCATTCGACGGCCGTCGAGCTACCGCGTTCGTCGATCATGAACTCGAGCGTCTCGATATCGACGTCGGTGACGCTGGTCGCGATCGCCTGCGCCTCCGATCGACTCAGATCCATCGTCGGATCGCTCGCCAGCTGATCCGTGAGTCGCTCTTCGATGCCGCCGTCGACACCCGTGTACTCGACGGTGAATTCGATGTCGAGCCGGTGTTCGCCGTTCGATCTCTCCTCGAAATCGTGTTTCGTGACGTCGATCTCACTGGACCCGCCCAACAACGCGGCGTAGACGCCATAGTTCCGCCAGAGCGTCCGTTCGGCCTGTTCCTGTGTCGACCACTGATCGGCCGACGTGGCGTCGACGGTTATCTCCCGTGCGACGTCGACCTCGTAGCCGTCGCTCGTCTCCTGCAGCGAGACGTCGAGATACTCGTCGGCCCCGTCGGCACCCGACGCTTCGGACGAGTCGACCGAGACGCTCCCGCTCGTCTCGAGTCGGTCTGCAGTTGCAGTGACGTGACCGTTCGTACTGACCGCTCCGGTCGTCGTTGCTTCGCTGTCGAACGTGCCGGACGCGGAGCCCTCGAACTCGTTCGTCTCTTCGGAGACTTCGCCGGAGACGTCGAGTTCGAAGTTCTCGAGGTCGTCGGGTTGCTGCATGACCATCGAACCGCTCCCGGAGAGCCCCTGCTTATCGAGGATCGTCGAGAAATTCGCCGACTCGAGTTCGTCGTCGGGGTTCTCGACGTCGTCGACCACCAGCACGTGGACCAGTCCTTCGCTGACGTCCATCCCCACCTCGAGCGTGTCGACGTTCGTTTCATCGTCATAGCGAAGGACGGCGCTGCCGTTCTCCCCGAGATAGATCTCGTCGGCCGAACCGAGTTGCGATTCGGCTTGCGAGATCGAGTCGTACGATTCGAACTCTGGCTCCGGCTCGGTCGCTTCGACGGTCGTCGTCATTCCCCCGAAGACGATCGGCAGTCCGATCGTCGCTACCCCAACGACTGCGACCAGGAACACGGCCAGAAACGCTCTGAACCCGTCCGTCGATCGCAGTTTTGTTTCCGATGACATATAGGGTGACCTCCAACTGCAAGAGCATAAAGATTAATTTTCCCAACTATCCTGCAATGGATTCAGTTTTGATACTCAGTAATCCACGCCGAAATATTCACGATAAACGACGGGTATGCAGCTCGTGAATCGCCCGTAGGAGTCTCCAGATTCGCTCGCCTCGAGACGTTCACCGGCAGCTCGAGCACGCTCGGAGTCCGGCCGCGGGACCGCTCGCTATCGACAACCTCTTTCGCTCGCCGCGGTCATATCGAGTATGACCGAGTATTTCGAAGTACACGAGCGCGACGGGGCCGCGCGCGTGGGCGAACTCCGCCTCTCTTCGCCGGTGACGACGCCCGCACTCGTCGACGACGTCCTCGAGGACGCGGGCTCGCTCTGGAGCGAGGATCGCGGGATTCCCGCGGGCGACGAGTCGCGGCTCACGGTGCTCCCCCACCGGGCGTTCCCCGGCGGCACCGCCGAGGAAGTTCAGGAGTCGTTCGCCGTCGACTCCCCCGACGTCGAGTATCCCAGCGTCGCGGTCGTCTCGAGCGAGAGCGTCGAATCCCAGGGGACGGACGCCTACGCCCTCTCGAACGTCCAGTCGGTGATGGGCCACGGCGCTGCGCTGGTCGAGGCCGTCGTGACCGTCCGGGAGGCGATTCCCGCCGACACCGCCCTGCTGTTTTCCGGCGTCGCGACGCCGCGGAACGTCGCCCTGCTGGCCTACGCCGGCGTCGATCTGTTCGACGAGACCGCCGCTGTCGTGAAGGGCACCGAGGGCCGCTATCTGACGACCGACGAGGCGTACTTCCTCGAGGATCTCGAGGAGCTCCCCTGCTCGTGTCCCGCCTGCCAACGGCCCCGCGAGGAGTTCACCCGCGAGGACTGTGCGGAACACAACGTCAACGCCCTCGAGTCAGAACTGGCGATCGTCCGCCGTCGGATCCGGGACGGCCGCCTCCGGGATTACGTCGAGGGACAGGCCCGCCACGACCAGTGGCTCACCGCCGCGATGCGCGAACTGGATTCGCAGTGGGGCTACCTCGAGGAGCGCACGCCTATCCTTCGGGACGCCCAGATCGACGCCGCGTCCGCGGACACCCTTCGCCGGGTGGAGATCCAGCGCTTCGCAGACCGGGTGACGACGCGGTACCGCAACCGGTTCGAGAATCCGCTCGTGCTCGTTCCGTGTTCGGCCGCAAAGCCCTACAGCGAGTCGCAGAGCCACCGCCAGTTCCACGACGCGATTCAGTGGCGCGCCCACCTCGTCTCGATGACCAGCCCAATCGGCGTCGTCCCGCAGGAACTCGAGACGACCTACCCCGCCCAACACTACGACACTGTCGTGACCGGCCGCTGGTCCGAAGACGAAAAGCAGTTCGTCGCCGACGTCCTGCAGCGCTACCTCGAGCGCAACGACTATCCGGAGATCATCGCCCACGTCCCCGACGAGGGCTACCGCGACATCGTCGAACGCGTCGAGGACCGACTCGAGCTCGATATTACCTATACAGTCGACCGGCATCCGACCGACGACGAGTCGCTCGCGACCCTCTCGCAAGCGCTGTCGGGCGAACTGAAGTACTCCAAGCGCGAGCGCGAGCACAACACCGTCCGCGCGATCGCGGACTACCTGCTGGGCGACGGAGCCGGCGACGACCTCTTCGAGGACATCCAGACCACGAGTCGGTACCCCAAGATCCAGGTCCGCGATAACGAGGACACCCAGCTCGCGACGATGGTTCCCCAGTACGGCACCCTCTCCTTCACGCTCGCGGGGGCGAGGCGGTGGCTCGAGAGCGATGCGCCGACGAAGCGCGTCGAGATCGACGGTTTCGTCCCCCACGGCAGCGTGCTCGCGCCGGGCGTCGTCGACGCCGACGAGGACATCCGCGTCGGCGACGAGGTGGTCGTCGAGGGACCGAAGGCGTTCGCCGTCGGCCGCGCCGAGATGTTCGGCCGCGAAATGGCCGAGAGCACGCGCGGCGTCGCCTCCGAGATCCGCCACGTCGAGGAGAAGTGAGAGGGTGTATCCGTCGCGACCGGGACGGTTCGTGATTCTCGACTCGGTCGTGTCTCTCGGTCCTGTCTTCCGACTCCCTGATCGTCTCCGATACACCCTCTCAGTCGGCGGCCGGGTTACCGGCTCGTCGCGTCGGACCAGCAGTCACAGCGCTCGGAGACGTTCTCTCGACAGGACGGACACCGACAGCCGTTCACAAATCGGTTGACGGAACGGCCACACTTCGGACAGTCCCAGATGGTTGAATTCTGCGTTCCCGTCACTGTCACGCCCTGATTCCGACGGGACGGAAAGGTGTTTCCCACCGTCTCGGCTCGAGAAAACCGACCCGACGCCGGAGTCGTCGGTAGCGACGGACGGCCGCGATCACTACCGCGTACTCGTACTATCTCTACGAACGTCTCGAGCGCGACACGGAATCGTCCTCGAACGCCGGCGTCTGAGATCGGTCTCCCGGAAACGTCGCTATCGTTCGCCTTCGGCCCGGAACAGTCCGGAAAGCCGAGTCGCTCGAGGCGGATCACTCCCCGGAACGGCTGGGACACGACTTGAGCAGGTGCTCGTGATAGACGGCCGCCGGGACCCGTTCCCCGCAGAGATCACACTCGCGGACGTCGCCGTCGCGATCGTCGGTCACGACCCGTGATGTCATTCCCATCGAAATAACTGCCGTGCTTCGCCCGTATTTCCGTCGTCTGAGCGGCGTCCGATACGGCCCCGAGAGACCCCGAAACGCCGTTCGTCCCGGTTTCGGACCGGTCCGTTTCCGCGACCGACTGTCAAATCGTATATTTGTATTATATACTTACACGACGTACGTAGTACCGGTGACGCAGATGAACAGTATCACAGCAACCACCGGAGACGACGAGGGCTACGCCCTCGAGAACGACTGGCGACCCCTCGCGATCGCGGGCGGGATCGTCGGACTGATCGGGATCCTCGCGATGGCCGCCCCGGCCGTCACCGGGCTCTCGGTGTCGATCGCGCTCGGCGCATTGCTCGTCGTCGGCGGCATCGTCCACGGCGTCCACGCGTTCACGGCGCGCGGCTGGCGCGGCTCGGTCTGGCAGACGACGCTCGCGGCCGTCTCGGTGCTCGCCGGACTGGCCGTCCTCGCGGCCCCCGCGATCGCCCTCGTCACGCTGACGATCGCGCTCGTAGCGTACCTGGCCATCGACGGGATCGCACAACTCGCGATGGCCGTGCGGATGCCCGGATCTCGCGGTCGAACCTCGATTGCCGTCAGCGGCGTCATCGCGCTCGTCCTGGCCGGATTCCTCTGGGTCGGTTTTCCGGCCACCGCGGCGTGGGCTATCGGCCTGCTCGTGGGCGCGAACCTCCTCGTGACCGGGCTCTCGATGGTGGCCGTCGCGATGGCCGCTCGGCGTCCGATGGACGACGTGACCCCGCCCGCGACCGAACCTCGCGGCGCGTGATCCTTTTTGCCCGTTCGAACGGGCTGGGTAGAGTCGAATTCAGGAATCGGTTTCACTCGAGTCTCTGCAGATCGGCCGAGTCGTCCGTATGCATACGTACCTTTTCCGCCTCGGGTTCGTAGCGCCCGTTCGCATGACCCGCGGGACCGGAGGTCCCGCGCTGGCGCAAAAAACCACGCTAAAAAGGCCGCCTCCGCGGGCTTCGCCCGCTTCGACGGTGTCGTTCGAAAGCGCTCAGCGCGCTTTCGTGATGCCGAGAGAGCGATGCTCTCTCGTAGCAAACTGCTCACTCCGTTCGCAACGTCGCAGTAACGCCTTCGCCTCTACTGAGCAATACAGTGGTTCCCTACAAAATCACTGCGCCGTCTCTGATACCCTATCAATCGAACGAGACGCCGACTTCCTCTTCGAGAACACCGCGACAACGGTGGCTGGTCTGCTCGTGCAACTGACGGACCGAGTCGACGACGTGATCGGCCAGAATATCACCGCCGATCACGACGACGTACTACGTTCGCACGAACTCCTCGCAGACGGGTTCGATCTCTAAGAGGGAACAGACGTGTTCGAGCCGGAAGCGACTCCTACTCTCCGAATACCGAGTTGAAGAACTTCCGTTCTGCCGTCCGGAGGTGCTGGTTGAAGGTGGCGGGCGCGATACCGAGGCGCTCGGCGATCTCCTCGCCGGTGCTGCCCCGCGGCCAGTCGAAGTAGCCCGCGAAGTAGGCCGTCTCGAGGGCGGCCCGCTGTTTCTCGGTCAGGTCGTCCTCGAGGACGGACGACGAGCCGCTGTCGCTGCGCTCGCTGCGTTCGGTGGTCCGCTGTGCGAGGTAGGTGACGTCGTCGCGCTGGGTCCTGATGAGTTCGATCATCTGGCGGGTGTCCCGGCCGCGCGGGAGTTCGACGACGAACCGGAACTCCCCGTCGGCGATCGTCGCCTCAGCGACGCGGCCGCCGTGGGTGGCGATCGTCTCGAACAGGCTGACGGCGGCGGGTGCGACGAGTTCGAACTCGAACTCGTCGCGTCGGGCCGTGAGCAACCGAACGTCAGTGATGCCGTCGGTTCGGTCGACGGCTTCGGTGAACGTCTCCTGCGAGACGCCGTGTGCCGAGCCGTAGGCCAGAAGCGTCTCGTCGCTGCCGACCAGTTGCTCGAACTCGATCGTACACGACTCGGTCGTCGAGAGTTCGACCAGTTCCTCGGCCATCGCCTCGACGCGGAACTCGAGTTCGATGACGGCGTCGCTGACGAGTGCGTCCCGGCGTTCGATCGCGGTGATCGCGTGGGCGATGACGTCGCCGATCCGGCCGAGAACGTCGGTTTCGGGGCCCTCGAACGACCGCGGTGACGACGAGTAGACGTTCAACACGCCGTAGACGAGATCCTCGTGGGTGATCGGGATCGAGACCGACGATCGGTAGTCGCGGGCGCGTGCCGCCTCCCGCCACGGTCCGAACTCGGGATCCGTGCCGGCGTCGTTCATCACCTGAACCTCCCCGGTTCGAATCGCCGTTCCCGCCGGCCCCCGTCCGCTCTCGTCGTCCTCGTCGACGGTGACGTCGATTTCCTCGAGATATCCGTCCTCGACGCCGGCCGCCGCCTTCGAGACGACGCGGTCGCTGCCGGGGTTGACGCTGCCGATCCACGCGAACCGGTAGGCGTCGGACTCGGCGAGTCGGTCACAGACCTCCTGTTCGAGTTCCGCGCGCGTCTCGGTCGTGATCACCGCGTGGGTGATGTCGTGGCCGATCCGGTTGAGCCGGTTGAGCGCCTCGAGTTGCTCGCGCTGCTGGCGGCGTTCGCGCTGCTGGCGGGCGCGCTCGATCGCGTGGTGGATCGTTCGCACCAGGAGTTCACTGGTCACCTCGTCTTTGACGAGGAAGTCCTGGGCACCGCGCTGGATCGCCTCGACGCCGACCTGCTGATCGCGGACGCCGGTCAGGACGACGATCGGCGTCTCTCCCGCCGCTTCGTGGACCGTCTCGAGGGTGTCGAGCCCCTCGCTATCGGGGAGGTTCAGGTCGAGCAGGACGATATCTGTGGGCGCCGATTCGATCGTCTCGAGCCCCTCCTCGAGGCGGGTTTCGCGGGTGATTTCGGGCGTCTGGCCCGCTGTCTCGGAGGGGCTGACCCGCTGGGCGAGCTCTTCGGTTCCGCGGAGCATCTCCTGTATGAGACGGGCGTCGCCGGGGTTGTCCTCGATCAGGAGGATGTGAAGTGCGTCCTCGGTATCCGCGCCCTCCACATCGATGGTCTGGGTGTTCGTCTCGCTCATCAGTTGTCGCCCTCCGGCGGGAGTCGGACGACCGAGAACCAGAACTTCTCGAAGGCGCGGACCGTCTCGATGAACTCGTCCGGATCGACCGGCTTCGTGAGGTAGGCGTTGGCGTGGAGTTCGTAGGACTTGACGACGTCCTCTTCCGCGCGCGAACTCGTCAGCACGATCACCGGGATCGATCGCAGCGCCGGATCGTCCTTGAGTTCCTCCAGGACCTCTTCGCCGTCCTTGCCGGGCAGATTGAGATCCAGAAGGATGAGGTCCGGCCGCGGTACGTCGGCGTACTCGCCCTGTTGGGAGAGAAACGCCAGCGCCTCGATGCCGTCGGAGACGACGTGGAGGTCGTTCTCGATCCGACCCCGTTTGAACGCCTCCTTGGTCAGGCGGACGTCGCCGGGATTGTCCTCTACTAACAGGATCTGTGCCGGCTCGGACCGGAGTCGCTCTGGCTTACTCATCGGTCACTGGGTCCGTCGTCGAATCGGTCTCGGTGTCGGCTTCGCTGGCCGGCGCGCGTTCCATCGCGTCGTCCGCCTCGGGCACCGTCGGTAGCTCGATCGGAAACGTCGACCCCTTTCCGGGCTGGGAATCGACGCTGATCTGGCTGCCGTGGCGCTCGGCGATTCGCTGACAGAGCGCGAGTCCGATACCAGTGCCGTCGTACTCCTCGTGACTGTGAAGCCGATCGAACACCTGAAAGATGCGATCCGTGTCGCTCGAGTCGATCCCGATCCCCCGATCGCGAACTGAGACCTGCCATGTTGCCCCATTGTTCTCGGCGAATACGGATATACGTGGGGTTCCATCGCCCGAATAGGTAATCGCGATATCGAGCAGGTTCTGGAACAGCTGGCGGAGCTGTCCGGGATCGCCGTAGACCCGCGGCAGCGAGTCGACGCTGATCTCGGCATCGGTCTCGTCGATCCGCACCTCGAGATCGGCGGCCAGCAGCCCGTCGAGATCGGTCGACTCGAGGGCCCGCTGACCGAGTTCCGCGAGGGGGGCCTGCCGGCGGACGCGGGAACGGAGAACACCTGCCGTAGAATCGGAGACAGCCATGTACGATCACCACACGGGCAGAGGGTGTAAGCCTAGCGCTGAACCCTTTTCGAGCCGGTAATTCACGTTTTAGTGAGAGCCTCAACGGATAATCGGTGATCGCCGGTTCCCGCGGTCAGTCGACGAACGTCGACAGCCGCACCGCCCGGCCGTCGCGCAACGACCGCCGGATCCGGGCGCGATCCCAGCCCAGCGGCGAGACGACGCTCTCGCAGGCCCGCACGAGCAGCGTCGCGTAGTAGTCGGCGTCGTACTCCGAGGGATCCTCGAGCGCGAGTCGGACGCGCTCGGGGCCGCGCGAATCGTCGTCCGTGACGACGTACTCGACGGACTGATCGGGATGGCGATCGATCCCGCGGCGGTCGTACCGCTGGAGCGCGGCCACGGTGTGGGTCCGCCGGCCGTAGTCGGCGAGGGACTTCGAGACGCGTTTCGTGATCGCGAGCGCCGCCGGATCGACGCGTCCCTCCCGGAGTTCGTTCAATCGTCGGCCGAGCACATCACAGACTGCTCCGGGATCGCGCTCGCGGTCGAGCGCCTCGACGAACGCCCGCTGACCGTCCGCGACGAACGCCGGCGTGCTCCGCTGGCGCAGTTCGATCCCGCGGAATTTGTACTCGCCGCTCGTTCGCTTGCCGAAGTATTTCGTCAACGCACCCGCGGACGCCCCGCTCGCACGCGTCGAGTCGGCACCGGTTTCCTCGACGGAGCCGACACTCCCGATCGAGTCGCGCAGCGGCACGAAACACACCCACTCGTAACTGCCGTCGTGCTCGAGGGGAATCCCGCTCGTTTCGGAAATCGCGCCGATCACGGCCTCGAGCGGCTCCGGCTCGGCGACTCGCGGCGTCACCCAGAGGCTGTCGACGATGCCGTGGACGATCCGCCAGCCCGCGTCCTCGAGCCGGCGTTTGGCGGTCAGAGCGATCTCCCGAGCGTAGGCGTTGATCGCCTCGTGGCACTCGATCCGACCGAACTTGGCGTTTCGGTAGCCCTGATAGCCGAAACAGGAGACGAGGACCCACTTGATCGCGCCCGACTCGGCCCGGAGCCGAGCGGCCTCCTCCTCGGGGAGATCGGCCTCGAGTCGCCCCTTGATCTCGGCCCGGTCGGCAATCAGAGGCTCGAGGACGGCGGGGAGAAAACCGTCGGTCTCGCAGATCTCGTACTCGAGTTCGGGGACGCGGTGCGTCCCGGCGTCGGATTCGTCGGTCGCAGCCGTCCCGTCGGCGGCGGACTCGTCGGTCGCAGCCGCCCCGTCGCCGGCCCCGCAGTCACAGCCGACCGTTTCCGGACTGACGTTTCGCTCGCAGATGATCCGCGGATACAGCGACGCGAAGTCGATCTCGTGGACGTCCTCGTGAAAGCCGACCTCGGGGGCGAACGTGAAGCCGCCGCGGTCGGCCGCGTGCAGCGTCTCGACGTCGGTGAAGCGCTCGGGTTCCCACTTGTTCCACGGCGCGAGCACGCCCCGTTTTTCGCGGGCCAGCCGGATCTGTCTCGAGGTCAATAACGTGCCGATACTTCCCCACGCGGCCTCCTGTAGCGGGCGACCCGTCCGCTCGACCATGTAGCGGATCCCCGCCAGCCCCGACTGGTGCCAGAGGAAGCTGTTCGACGTATCGACGATCGCCCGCCCCGGAATCCGGTACCGCGCGGGCGAGTGGCCCACCCGCCCGTAACTCGCGTACGTATTCTCGCCCGCGAGCGCGGTCCACCCCGGCAGCCGTCCGAGATGAAAGTCCGCGAGCCCCAGTGCCTCGGCACGGCGCTCGAGGAGCGGGATCAACGCGGCGTGGCTCACGACGAGGATGTCAGGGTCCGCCCGCTCGAGGCGGCGTTGGCACGTCCGAAGCGCGCGCGTCGCATCGCCGTCGACGGGCTCACCCCCGACTTCCAGCGCCGACACGTCATCGTTGGCCAGCGCGGCCTCGTCGAGGGCGAGCCGGAGCGTCCGCAGGTCGCGCGTCGGCGTCGGATCGAGCCCGCGGTCGAGACAGTAGCGAAACCCCGGCGCGAGGTCCACGTCGAACAGTCGAACGGTTCCGGGGGCGTGCGTCCGGCGTGCGTGGACGCCCCGAATCTCGCGGGCCAGCGTCCGGACCTCGCCGACGCGCTCGAGGTCGGCACACAGGACTCGACTTCGCTCGCCCGCGTGGGCCTCGTGGAGGCTCGTCGGCCGCCGCTCGGAACGAGTCGTGACGACTTTGGGATCCGCCTCGAGGCGCTCTCGCAGGTCCGCGAGCGCGTCGTTCGGGCCGGAGACGAACACCGACGGGGTGTAATCCTCGACGACCGCGGGCTCGGCACCCGATTCGGTCAGGGTCCACTCGCGAACGGTGCCGTCCTCGAACTCGACGGTGTAGGGGCTCATTCGTCGGACTCTCCGGTGGGGTCGCGCTCTCGTGACTCGCGAGGGTCGCGATCCGACTCGTCCTCGAGCGCCGCGAGCGCCTCGCGCAACCGACGTAGTTCGGCCTCGTGGGCGAGCAACAGCGACAGGACGAACGCCCGCTCGGGCTCGGGCGGGTTGGCGTACCCCGCCGCGTCGGCGAACGCCCGGGCCCGGTCGAACAGCCGGTCGAAGTCCTCCTGGTGCTCCCGGCGCAGCGCGCGGCCCATCGGCTCCCACTCCGACTCGAGTCGCCGGAGCGCGTCGCGGTAGGTCGGGTTCGTCCGCCCCATCAGGGACCCACCTCGAGCAGCCCCCGGTCGTGGGCGGCGACGGCGGGATCGACCGCGTCGACGGCACCACAGAGTTCGACCCAGTAGGGGATCGTCGTCTGCCAGACGTCGCCGTGCCAGTAGCCCGCCGTCGCGCTCGCCGCGTTCGAACCGTCGCCCGCGGCCTCGAGTCGGAGCCCTTCTCGCGTGCGCGTACACTCGATTTCCGTCTCGGCGTAGTCGGCGACCGTCTCCGAGGCGGTGGCAGCGTCAGAGTCGCTCCCGTCGCCGGCGCTCGTCAGGAGTACCGGACAGTCGAGAACGGCCCCCAGTTCGGAGAGGATCTCGAGGCTCGCGGTCAGCAGGTCCTCGCGCTCCCACGCCGCGAGGTCGTCGTCCCGGTAGAGGGCGGCCACGTTCGGCGCGACGAGCAACTCGGTCGCCGGCACCGCCCGCCGCGCGACGGTCCGCACCAGCGAGTGGTGCTGGTAAGCGGTAAACGCCCGCGCGACCCGCAGCCCCTCGAGGACGCGCGGACTCGACGCGGCATCGTACAGCGCGTGGGTCGAGGCCGCGTTCCGCGCGTCGATCCAGTAGGCTCGCCCGGGGCGGTCATCGCCGGTCGCACTGTCTGCCAGCCGATCGCAGACCAGTCGGTGGACGATACCCGACCGGGACGACGGAACCTGTAACAGCGTTACGCCGGGCTCGAGTTCGAGTCGGTGCATACGTGCAGCCTCGAGCGAGCGCCCCATAAGCGACGGAACACCGTTTCCGATAGTTCCGATACCGCACCGACTGCTCTAATCGGCGGCGTTCGGGCCGCTCGAGAAGACGGACGGTTTCCGTTACGGATTCCGAAACGGGCGACGGCGACGCCGGGACGCCGAACGCGTCACTCTGTCTTCCGAGCGCGTCGTTCTGTCTGCCAGGCACATCGTTCCGCGCGCCGAATCCATCACTCCGCGTGCCGAACTCGGACGCTGATCCCGTCCGCATCCGCGATTTCGATACCGTCGTCGATTTCGGCGACCGTCGCGTCGTCGTCGGCCGTCGCTCGCTTCCGGACCGCGTCGAACGCCTCGGCGTCCGGAACGAGCAGTTCGAACCACGCCATCCCCAGCCCGTCGACCGGCGTCGACCGCCGGTTCCAGACGTTCGCGCCGACGTGGTGGTGGTAGCCGCCCGCCGCGAAAAAGAGCGCACCCGGTGCGAACTCCATCGACACGTCGAATCCCAGCGTCTCCGCGTAGAATTCACGGGCCGCCTCGAGCGAGGAGACCTCGAGATGAACGTGGCCGAGGGTCGTCCCCGCGGGCGCAGCGCGTCGATCGGTCGGCTCCGCGGCGTCGTCGTCGGTCGACTCCGTCGCATCGTCCGCCGCGGACGCCAGCGTCTCGAGATCCAGGGGCCCGCCGGTCGCCCGGAGGGTCCCGTCGTCGGCTCGCGGCCACGCGTCCCGCGGCCGGTCGCAGTATATCTCGACGCCGTTCCCCTCGGGATCGGTACAGTATAGCGCCTCGCTGATCCCGTGATCGGAGGCCCCCTCGAGCGTCCACCGATCTCGAATGCGGTTCAGCGCGGCCCCAAGCGCCGCGCGCGAGGGGACCCTGAACGCGTTGTGATAGAGCCCCGTTCCCCGCTCGTCGCGCGGCTCCGCGGTCGGGTCCTCGCGGACGACGAGCAGCGGCGTTCCGTCGACGCCGAGCGATACTCTCGTCTCGTCGCGATCCCGCTCGAGAACGGCGAGGCCGACTACGTCGCGATAGAACTCGACCGTCGCCGCGCGGTCGGCGACGCGAAGTGCGGCTCGACCGAGGCGCGTGTCGGCCGGGAGCGCCGATGAAGTGCTCATGTATGTCGTACGGGGGTGGCCCCCGCAAGTGGCTCTTTCGGCCGGTAACACCGGTCGGCCGCCTTCATCCTGCAGTCGTCGCTCGCTGCCGTCCACTCGCCGTTGTGCATCCACTGCGTCCACTTGCCGTCGGTCATCCGAATTCGGTCATTCCTCGGTTTCGTCGTCCTCGTCGACAAGCCGATAGGTTCGGCCGCGACGCTTGCCGACGGCCTCGATCAGATCGTAGTGGACCATCTTCGTCAGGTAGTTCCGCAGGGTGCGGTTCGTCTTCGGCTCCTCGACCCGACGCTCGTACTCCTCGTAGAGCTCGCCGGGTTCGATCTCGCCCGCGTCGTCGATCACGTCGTAGAGCACCCGCTGGTGTTCGATCAGCCCCTCGACGGTCTTTCGCCGGATCGCCGTCCGCGCGTCCGGAATCGCCGCCTCGAGCGCGTCGTCGGTGATCGTCGCCAACCCCTGGCGCTCCGCGCGGCGGGCGGCCGACCGCAACACGCCGATTCCGACGCGGGCGTCGCCCGAGGCGGCGTCGGCGACCGTCCGTAGCTGGGAATCTGTCACCACGCCCGGCTCGAGGGCTTTCTCGGCTCGTTCGGCGAGGATTGCCGCGAGTTCGTCGGTGCCATACCGGTCGAACCGGACCCGAGTACCGGCGTGAAACCGCGAGCGCACCCGATCGTCGAAGCTCGCGAACAGCTCTTCCTCGCGGTTGGCGATCAACACGGGCGAAACGTGGCCCAATCGGTGGAGGTCGTACAATGCGGCCGTCTCCTCTAACTGGTCGACCTCGTCCAGAATGACGACGATCGGCTCGTCGTCGGTCTGAGAGAGCCGCTCGAACAGCTCGTCTTTCGGCGTCGAGCGGTGGACGTCGACGGCTCGGTCGACCCCCTCGAGGATCCGGTAGAGGACCCGAAACCGCGTGTACTCCTGCCAGCAGTTGACGTAGGCGACCCGCACCGCCGGCTCCTGTTTGCACAACTGGGCCAGCGTGTAGCGAGCGATACAGGTCTTGCCGACGCCCGTCGGCCCGAAGAGAAAGGCCGGATCCGGTCGACCGTCGGACAGCAGCGGCTCGAGGGTCTCCGAGAGGAGGTTCACCTCGTCGTGGCGGTGGACCACCTCGCTGGGCACGAAATCCTCGCGCAGGACGCGGCCGTCGACGATCACACCGAATCGGTTGGGTCTCGAGGATATTAAACGACGCCGGGCCGGTTCCGAAACTTCCGAAACTGGCCCTGATTCGGTATCGCAGTATACCATTTATCGGAGGAAAATTCGCGTCGCTGGTACACGCGTGGAAACTGCCGGTACACCGCGTGTACAGGCCTGAATCGGCAGATTATCGCCGCGTTGTCGATCCCTCCGTCACGAACTCGACGACGGGTGGGGAGCCTCGGTGTATCACCCTGGGACCGCGAGTATCGGAAACGAAGCGA